>JAYZQT010000095.1:0-39241 GCA_036136335.1 Pseudomonadota bacterium | reverse complement strand
AGTTTGTAGTTTTGTTAGTTTTCTATTGTCCATATTATGCTGGATATAATGATTTTTCCCACGGAAATTTGGTACTGCGCTGCTCGAGCGGTAGAGCTTTCCACCAAGCCAATTTCGCGAATAATCTGCAACGAACCAATTGTTTTGTTCCGGACCCTGGAATCTGGCCAATACGTGGCGCTTGAAGATCGGTGTCCCCATCGTCAGGCACCCCTTTCCATGGGTCGCGTGGTCGGTGAAGAAATCATGTGCCAGTATCATGGATGGATGATGAATGCAGACGGGCGATGCACGCATGTGCCCCACCAGGACAGCGTTTCACCTCACGCCGTGGTGAAAAGCTATCCCATCGTCGAAAAATGGGGATTGATGTGGCTATGGATTGGAGAAGCCGATAGAGCTGATAAACGGTCTATCCCGGATATGCCCTGGTTAGTATCCGATGATCATTCCACAATTTTAAGTCGGTTTTATAGTGAGGCCAATTACCAGCTTATGGCGGACAACTTGCTCGACGTATCCCACGCGGATTTTCTCCATGCTAACAGTTTCGGTTCCCAGGCTGGCCGAAAAGGTAAAACCGATAACGTGAAACAGGAAATGGAAGTAACGACTGATAACACTTGCGTTACAAGTGTTCGTATTTTGCACGATGTCGCGCTAGGGCCTATGGCCGCAGCATGGGGGGGGTTTACAAAAAATATTACCCGGACCACCCGACAGCGGTGGGAACCGCCGAACACGGTCATGATTGAATTGACAATGGCAAATGAGGAAAACAGGATCACGTTCAACCATGATCACATGATGACGCCTGAGACTGAGACAACCAGCCATTATTTTCTGGGGTTCACGCGGGATTTCAATTTGGAGAGCGGCTATCCAACAGATGAAGACATGCGGCGCGAGCAAGAAAGTGTCGTGAGAACAGAAGATATTCCAATGGTTGAGGCGCAGCAGCTTAACAGGAACCGCTTTGGCACCCCTCAGAATATACCGGGACAGGCGGACAAGTTTCTAATAGCTGTACATAAGAGGATCGCGGAGCATAACGGCTAGCCTCTAAATCCCTGAACGCCGAAAAATTTAATCCATCTCTGATACATTTAATTTGCGCGACTTGAACCAAAACCCGTCCGACAAGGACTGAACCAACCTGATGAGGTGCCTAATGCCAACCACGGCATACTCCATAGAACTAAAACCAAACCCTTTTGACCAATATTGCATAAGTGCCGGTTTTAAGGTCGGTGACCTGATATTTCTTTCGGGTCATGTTGCGATTGATGAGGCAGGCATACCGATTAAGGGAGGTTTTGACGTACAGGCAAATGTCACTTTCGAAAATCTTGAACGGAGTCTGCAAAACGCCGGATCTTCCCTGGATAAAATAATCAAGGTGACTATTTATCTGACCAATATGAAGCAACACCGACCTAAAATTATAGAGTTAAGAAAAAAATGGTTTAATCCGCCCTATCCGGCTGACACTCTGGTCGAGGTCAGCGCGTTGGGTGATCCATCACGACTAATAGAGATAGAGGCCATAGCGTTATCGGATGGACGGGTCGCTAGACAAGCATAGGTATGTGGATAAAGTCCTTAGGATATACCGGGAAAGGCGGACAAGTTTCTAACGGCTGTCCAAAAGAGGATCGCGGAACTCAACGGCTAGGCTGTACTCCGCGGATAACATAATCAAGGTGACAATATATCTGACGGATTTCCTCTGGCATATTTTTAATAGATCCGACGGTTCTGCCGCGAGGACGCAGACATTTAACGAACTTGGAGAAGGCGCCGAATTCCTTGCCTGGAAGCCAAATTCACGACTTGTTTCGCGACTTTTGGAGTGTGACAATACGGGAAACTATGGTAAACAATGGGAAAATGTGTTGAAAAAAAGTCACGAAGGCTTTTTTTGGCATTCCGAAAAACATAACTTGATCAATGGATTAGGTGCCGCGGGGGTGTAGCTCAGTTGGTTAGAGCGCTGGCCTGTCACGCCAGAGGCCGCGAGTTCAAGTCTCGTCACTCCCGCCAATTTTTTTGAAGAACATTTGTCTCAGGCTGGACTCCCGGGTTTCGCAGTGTTTTTCGGGGAGTGATCAAATGGTAGGTCAACAGAAATAGTCTTCTTTTCGTATTTCTTCCATCGCATGAAATAAAGGTCCCGGAACGGATTTGCGGCTGTCAGGCGTAAATGGGAGTTTGATCCTTGTTTAGGGAATTGCGACGGTCAGTACTTTACAAATTAATCAGTATCTACCGAGAAAGGTCAAAGTGATGATTGAACCATACAACGCGATAGGCCTTATCCCCAGTTTCCGGGGTATATCACGTCGTGAGGAGATTGGTTTAAACCTCGAGCACCTGCACGAAGTGATGGCAGCGGGGTGCTGGCTCACAGGACTTGACCTGCCAGTCAAACTGGTGGCTATCCCGGAGGGAGCTCTGCAGGGCTTTAACGATGAAATCTTTGATCTTGCACATGAGGACTATGCCCGCACCTGCTGCATAGACATTCCTGGTCCGGAAACCGATACGTTGGGGAAATACGCGCGCGAGTTTGGGGTATTCATTGCTGCTCAGGCACGCGCCCGTCATGAGGAAATACCTGATCGGTATTTCAATGTTGGGTTTGTTATAGATCCGGCGGGAGAGATCATTCTTAAAGCCTATAAAATAGCACCGCTCTATTCATCAGAACATTCAGTTTCACCGCATGATATTTATGACTGGTGGATTGACCGTTACGGGAACTCTCTGGATGCTTTCTGGCCCGTCGCCAATACAGAAATTGGGCGTATTGGTGTCCTGATTGCCAATGACGGCTCGTATCCGGAACACGCCCGGGCGCTGGCGATGAACGGGGCGGAAATTCTTTACCGAGGCCCTTTGCCCCATCCAATGACTACTCATGATTTTGCGGAAATACAGAATCGCGCCCGGGCGCTGGATAACAACGTTTACGTATTAGCGCCTGGCCTTGGGCCGTACTACCTCCACGCCAATTCCGAAAATCCTATTGATGCGGGTGGCGGGCAATCCATGATTGTTGACTATCGTGGCCGAATCATAGGAAAACAGCCGTCAGGGGCGGCACCTTCCTTCGTCAGCGCTGTGGTAGATATTGAAGCACTGCGCTTCCACAGATCGGAGGCAACAGTTACAAACTGGATGAAAGACATTAGGACAGAGATTTGTCAGCTTATATATTCCGATCCGATTTACCCGAAAAACCTTTGTCAGGACCGGCCTCCGATGGGACATGATGAGTATCGCGTCGAAGTACACGATCGCCAGGTGGCATTGATGCATGCACGGAATATCTGGGCCAAACCGTCACGGAAATAATTACCCTAATACAAACTCTTTCCGGGTAGGCCTCATATACAATTGATCTGGGCCCAATGATAAACTTTTAAACTTAATTAAAGGGGTTCTATACCCAGGTGGTTTTTGGCAAGTTACCTCGAATTGGGATTCTATTGGCTCCCTGCGTGACTCCACACGGTAAAATCCGGTAAAGTCCGTTAAAATTTCAACACCCGTCGCGACGACGGTTTAGAGGGGAGAGTTTTGAAGATGACCAACATGCGATATGAGGCACCAGAATCTCTGGACGCGGCGGTCGCCCTGCTGAGCGGAAAGAATGGAGGCGCAAGGGTTCTGGCGGGTGGTACGGACGTTCTGGTGTTGCTGCACGCTGAAGCAATCAAACCGGAAGTGCTGGTCGATATCAAAAACATCCCTGATGTTCGTGCAATGTCAGAGACGGATGGCGTATGGACGGTTGGCGCTGCGGTATCTGGCATGCATGTCATTGATAATGCAAAATTCAAGACCGCATGGCCGGGTGTCTGCGATGGCGTCGCGCTAATCGGTTCGGTCCAGGTTAAGGGCAGAGCAAGTATCGGCGGCAATCTTTGTAATGCGTCTCCCGCGGCAGATAGTGTACCTGCGATAATTGCAGCGGGCGCAATCGCCAATATTCAGGGCCTGAATGGCACGCGCAAGGAGCCCGTTGAAAACATCGTGACGGGCCCTGGTCAGACATCCCTGGCATCTGGAGAATTCATTATCTCGTTCACTTTTCCGAAACAACCGCCACGCTCTGGGGACTGCTACCTCCGCCTGACGCCGCGAACGGAAATGGATATTGCGGTTGTTGGAGTGGGTGTTTGCCTAACACTGGATTCAAGCGGTAAATGTACGGCAGCTCGTGTAGCCATAGGCGCTGTCGCGCCGCGCCCGTTGTTGGTAGAGGATGCAGCTGCGGCGTTGATCAATACTCCCGTTGATGATAATGCGCTGGAGGGAATGGTTGACGCTGTACGTGCGGCTTGCGATCCGATCTCTGATAAACGGGGAACAAGAGAATATCGAATAAAAACAGCGGGTGTGATTGCGCGCCGCGCAGCGCTCAAGGCGGTGGAAAGGGCACAGGCAAATTAATGGTAAAGAAAGTTCATGTAACTACGACCGTGAACGGCGACGAATTCGAGTATCTCGCCGACTCGGGGCAAACGCTTGTTGATGCTCTGCGAAATGAACTGGAATTGACGGGGACGAAAGAGGGTTGTTCTACGGGTGATTGCGGTGCCTGCAGTGTAATACTGGATGACGAGCTTGTCTGTTCATGCTTGGTACTGGCCGCGGAAACGGATGGAAAGTCAGTGAAGACCATTGAGGGGATGGCGGATGGTGATAAACTGCATCCCCTGCAACGCAACTTCCTAGAACTAAACGGGCTTCAGTGTGGCATCTGCACACCCGGGATCCTGATCGCAGCCAAGGCACTGCTTGAGCGCAATCCAAATCCCACAGAAACGGAAACGCGTTTCTGGTTGGCGGGAAACCTATGTCGTTGCACCGGTTATGACAAAATTGTTCGCTCGGTCATGGCCGCAGCGGAAGAAATGCGAGGAGTTTAACATGGCAACCATTCTCGAAGATTCAAAGTTTGATGCGAAACGTGAACTCAAAGTAGTCGGCTCCAATCCGATCAAGCACGATGGGCTGGACAAGGTTACTGGGCGAGCCAAATTTGGATCTGATTATTTCCTGCCTGGCATGCTTTATGGCCGAACACTCCGGAGTCCCCATCCGCATGCAATAATAAATGGGATAGACACCGGCAAGGCGGAGGCATTACCTGGTGTTAAGGCGGTGGTAACGCGTGATGACTTTCCTGATATTGAACCGGGCAGTGTTGCGGGAGATCTTACGCGTACTGCCATGGCGCGGGAAAAGGCCTTATTCGACGGTCACCCGGTAGCGGCGGTTGCTGCAACAACGGATTTGATAGCCAAGGAGGCCCTCAGACTTATAGAAGTAGATTATTCCGTGTTGCCTCACGTAATCGATCCGGTAGAAGCGATGAAGCCGGATGCACCAATTCTTCATGATTACATTCGGACGAAGGGTTTAGACCAACCCAGTGATAAACCGACGAATGTTACCGAACGTTTGGTTAGCCAGATGGGTGATATTGACAAGGGATTTGCCGACGCAGATTTCATTGTTGAGCGCGAGTTTGACTCCAAACCGATGCATCAGGGCTATATTGAACCGCAGGGATGCGTTGCAGAATATTCTGAAGATGGGCAGGTGGATCTGTGGTGTTGTACACAGGGGCCATATGTGTATCGGGATCGGTTGTCAGCAATTTTAAAAATGGAATCTTCCAAAATAAATGTGAAAATGTCGGAATTGGGTGGTGGATTCGGTGGAAAAACCGGATTTTATCAGGAGCCCATCGCCGTTCTGTTATCAAAAAAAGCGTCTCGCCCGGTCAAAATGGCCTTAACTCGCAGTGAGGTATTCAGAGCCACCGGGCCAGTTTCAGGAACCAGTTACAACTTGAAGATGGGCATCAGTAAAGACGGAAAAATAACAGCTGCAAAGGCTGAGTTAATCTTCCAGACCGGGGTGTTTACGGGGTCTATGTATTTTAACGGACCAAATGCGATGTTCACTCGATACGCATTGGAAAATATCTATATTGAATCCTTTGAGGTTGTGTCAAATCGCCCAAAGGTAAATGCTTTCCGTGCGCCATGCGTTCCCCAAATTGTCTTCGGTGTTGAAGGCATTATAGATGAGTTAGCGCAAAAAATTGGCATGGATCCCCTCGATGTGCGTCTAAAGAACGCTGCGGGAGAGGGCTATACGACGATTTACGGAGAAACATTCGGCCCTATCGGTTTTAAAGAAACGCTGGAGGCCGCGAAGGCTTCAGAACACTACAATTCCCCAGTACGTGACGGCGAAGGTCGAGGTGTTGGAGCCGGGTTCTGGTTTAACCGGGGCGGTGAGACATCAACTGCCATGAACATTGCGCCCGATGGCTCTGTCACTGTGATTACCGGTACAGCTGATGTTGCTGGTTCCAGAATTTCGATTGCGATGATGGCAGCGGAAGAATTGGGAATCGACGTTGATAAGGTTCGGATTAACATGGCCGACACCAATTCGCTCGGCTTTAACCGTGTTACCGCTGGCAGCCGTACGACGTTCTCTGTCGGAATGACCGTTGTTGACAACGCACGGAAGTGCATTAACGAATTTGTTAAACGTGCTGCGGAAATCTGGGATGTGCCTGAAGATGCCGTTATCTACGAGAATGGAGAATGCAGACCAGCCGGCGCTAATGTTGGAAACTTTGAACCTCTTTCCATCGCAGACATCACCAAACAGACAACAATGTCTCATGGTGCAATTACTGCTAGTGCATCCATGAATGTTACTGGTGCCGGTCCTGGATTTGGGCTCCACATAGTGGATGTCAAGGTCGACGAGGAAACCGGACGAACGGACGTGACCCGTTACACCGTTGTGGAGGACGCCGGAAAGGCCATTCATCCACTTCAAGTAGAGGGACAGTTTCAGGGGGGCGCTGTCCAGGGAATTGGCTGGGCGTTAAATGAAGAATACGTTTACGGAGATGACGGGTGTTTACAAAACGCCAGCTTTCTTGATTATCGAATGCCGGTGACGTCAGATGTACCGATGATCGATACGGTTATTGTTGAAGTACCCAATCCGCGTCATCCTTTCGGGCTTCGCGGGGTCGGTGAGGTGCCCGTCGTGCCCACGATGGCGGCTGTTGGTAATGCTATTGGTGACGCAATTGGTGTTCGCCCGCAGTCCCTGCCAATGTCGCCTCCGAAACTCTTGGAACTAATTGACAGTCGCACTAGCTAGTCAGAAGATTCGACGCGAGGGGTAGGGAGAAAACATCCGGCGGCCCACGCCCTAATGTAAAATATACGTCAAGCTTCCCAACTTTCAGGAAAGTCTCGAATTTTGATCCAAAAACTTTGAATTCAAGGACTATTAACCCTATAAAGTTGCGTTGATTTTGTTTATGCGGGTAGGGCTGCCCTCTATCAAAATTTTGAAGGCAGGCGTTTCTTAGCGGATTGTTCGGCGTTGTCTGGCCATGGGCGTCGTGTGGAGCTTTTTCTATGCAAGACATGTTGCGTGAATACCTCCCAATTCTGATATTTATCGGGCTGGCAACAGGTATGGCGCTTGCCGCGCTTGCCGCATCTTATATCGTGGCACGGCAACGCCCCGACCCAGAAAAAATTTCCGCGTATGAATGCGGTTTTGATCCGTTTGACGACGCCCGGGGCCAGTTTGACGTGCGTTTCTATCTGGTCGCTATTCTGTTTATCATTTTTGATCTCGAAATTGCTTTTCTTTTCCCGTGGGCGGTGTCCCTGTCCGAGATTGGCATCTTCGGTTTTTGTTCAATGATGGCTTTTCTTGGAATTCTGACCATCGGGTTTATTTATGAATGGAAGAAAGGCGCACTCGAATGGGAGTAGAGGATTTAAAGCCGGGCAAAAAACAAGATGTCATCCTGACGAGCGTTACGGAGGAGTTAGGTGACAAGGGATTTGTTATTGCCCAGATGGATAAACTGATTTCGTGGGCGCAGTCCGGTTCACTCTGGCCGATGACCTTTGGTCTGGCCTGTTGTGCTGTCGAAATGATGCACACCGCCGCGAGCCGTTATGACTTGGACCGGTTTGGCGTAGTTTTTAGACCTAGCCCCCGCCAATCTGATGTGATGATTGTTGCTGGAACCCTTACTAATAAAATGGCACCTGCATTGCGTAAGGTTTATGATCAAATGGCAGAGCCCCGTTGGGTAATCTCGATGGGAAGTTGTGCAAACGGCGGGGGTTATTACCATTATTCGTATTCGGTAGTCCGCGGCTGCGACCGGATCGTTCCCGTAGATGTTTACGTTCCCGGGTGCCCGCCTACGGCGGAAGCGCTTCTTTACGGCATTCTTCAATTGCAGAAGAAAATACGCCGCACCAGCACCATCGCGCGATAAAGCGGCGGAAACGATTACAGTATGGACGATGCCTTAAACGATCTTGGTAAACATATTGTCGGCGAATCCGCCGATAAAGGACTGTCATTCGAAATTTCCCATGGCGAGTTGGTGGTTACAGCTCCGCGACATGAGATACTGGACCTGATGAGAAAGTTACGGGATGATTCAAACTGCCTGTTCAAGGTTCTTGTGGATTTGACGGCAAACGATTTTCCCGCTCGTGAGGAACGTTTCGAGATTGTTTATAATCTACTCAGTCTTTCCCACAATCAAAGAATTAGAATTAAAACGGCGACGGATGAAGAAACGCCTGTTCCTTCAATGGTGCCTCTTTTTAGCAGCGCGGGTTGGTTTGAGCGGGAGGTTTGGGACATGTTTGGTGTTTTTTTCGCCGATCATCCAGATCTCCGTAGACTGTTGACAGATTACGGGTTTGAGGGTCACCCACTCCGCAAGGATTTCCCGCTTACGGGCTACGTAGAGGTGCGTTATGACGAAGAACAGAAACGGGTCGTCTACGATAAAGTCTCTCTTACTCAGGATTTTCGTAATTTCGATTTCATGAGTCCCTGGGAGGGCGCGGAATATATTCTTCCGGGCGATGAAAAGGCGGATGACATTTCTTCGAAAGATCCCGACTAATGGCGGAAACCGAGATCAAGAATCTGACGATGAATTTTGGACCGCAGCATCCCGCGGCTCATGGCGTGTTGCGCCTTGTGGTAGAAATGGATGGAGAAATCGTTGAACGGTGCGATCCACACATTGGATTGCTGCACCGCGGGACAGAAAAACTTATTGAACACAAGACCTATCTGCAGGCTGTCCCGTATTTCGACCGATTGGATTATGTTTCGCCGATGTGTCAGGAGCATGCGTTTGCACTGGCGGTTGAAAAGCTGGCTGCAGTAGATGTGCCAATTAGAGGTCAGTTTGTTCGTGTGATGTTTAGCGAAATTACCCGCATTCTGAATCATATTCTGAACATAAGCGCCTTCGCCCTGGACGTCGGGGCCATGACGCCGCTGCTCTGGGGATTTGAAGAGCGTGAAAAACTTATGGAATTTTACGAACGGGTCTCAGGTGCGAGGCTTCATTCTGCTTACTTTAGGCCTGGTGGCGTGCATCGTGACCTGCCAGCTGGCCTGCTTGGGGATATTGCGGAGTTTTGCGATTCCTTCCCAGCCATAATTGATGATATCGAAAATCTCCTGACAGAGAACCGTATATTCCGGCAACGCACTGTTGATGTTGGTATTGTAACAAAAGACGACGCGTTGGATTGGGGATTTTCGGGGCCTATGCTTCGAGGCAGCGGCGTTCCATGGGACCTCCGTAAGGCTGCGCCTTACGATGTATATGAGCGAATGGATTTCGACGTACCGGTGGGCAAGAATGGCGATTGTTTTGACCGCTATCTGGTGCGCGTTGAGGAAATGAGGCAAAGCCTTCGCATTATAAAACAATGTGTCGAGGCCATGCCCGCCGGACCAGTCAGAAGTCAGAATCACAAGGTTTCACCTCCTCCACGCGACAAAATGAAGCAATCGATGGAAGCACTGATACACCATTTTAAACTTTATACGGAGGGGTATCACGTGCCGGAGGGAGAAACCTATACGGCGGTGGAAGCACCCAAGGGCGAATTTGGCGTATATTTGGTTGCAGACGGAAGTAACAAGCCCTACCGATGTAAAATTAGAGCGCCAGGGTTTGCGTTTCTCCAGGCAACAGAATTCCTCTCAAAGGGTCATATGCTGGCAGACATGGTCGCTATAGTCGGTTCGATGGACATCGTTTTTGGGGAGATAGACCGTTGAGTGAACAGGCTGAGAGGTTTGAATTCAGCCTCGAAAACAAACGTTCTGTTGAATTGCACTTGAACAAGTATCCACCGGGTCGTCAGGCGAGCGCAGTTCTGCCACTTCTTGATATTGCGCAGCGGCAATGTGGAGGTTGGCTGCCACGTGCGGCAATGGAACATGTTGCGGACTTGCTCGAAATGGCGCCGATAAGGGTTTACGAAGTCGTTTCATTTTATGAAATGTTTCACGACTCACCGCGCGGGAAACATGAACTGCGAGTGTGCACAACGACACCCTGTTGGTTGCGTGGCAGTACGGAAATTGTGGACGCATGCCAAGACGAACTTGACTGTAAGATTGGCGAGATGTCGAAAGATGGAATATTTTCTTTCGGCGAATTTGAATGTCTTGGTGCATGCGTAAATGCGCCAGTTGTCTGGATCGACGATGATTATTATGAAGATATAGATCCGGAAGGTGTTAGAGCGCTTATCAAGTCATTCCGTAGAGGGAAACGGCCTGAGGCGGGAACGATGACGAAGCGCCAAACTTCCGCGCCGGCAGCAGGTCTGACAACACTGACCGGGCGAGGAGAGTAAGCGGTATGTTGAGTGATAAAGATCGCATATTCACCAACCTCTATGGCATGGAGGATTGGGGGTTGGATACGGCTAAAATGCGAGGCGATTGGGATAATACTTCGGCAATACTCGCGAAAGGTCGAGACTGGATTATCGATGAGGTCAAGGCCTCCGGTCTGCGTGGTCGCGGAGGCGCCGGTTTCCCGGCTGGTTTGAAGTGGTCCTTTATGCCAAAAGAAAATACGGGGCGGCCTGCTTATCTGGTTGTGAATGCAGATGAGTCGGAACCGGGAACCTGCAAGGACCGTGACATACTCAGGCACGATCCTCACAAACTGGTCGAAGGGTGTCTTGTTGCTGGTTTTGCCATGGGTGCGGAGGCGGCCTACATTTATGTCCGGGGAGAATTTTTTAACGAGTCAGCAGTTCTTGAAGCGGCGGTGGGGCAAGCCTACGAAGCCGGTTTAATCGGCAAGAATGCGTGCGGCTCGGGTTTTGATTTCGACATATACGTGCATCGTGGTGCCGGAGCTTATATTTGTGGTGAGGAAACGGCATTGTTGGAAAGTCTGGAGGGCAAAAAAGGGCAACCACGCATTAAGCCACCGTTTCCAGCAAACACCGGCCTATATGGATGCCCTACTACAATAAACAACGTGGAAACAATTGCTGTAGCGCCTACTATCTGCCGGCGTGGGGCCTCTTGGTTTTCCGGGTTTGGCCGGGAGAACAACACCGGCACAAAGGTTTTCTGTATTTCTGGTCATGTGAATAATCCGTGTAATGTCGAAGAGGAGATGAGTATCCCGCTAAAGGATCTTATTGAAAGGCACGCGGGAGGAGTGCGAGGTGGGTGGAAAAATCTGAAGGCAGTCATTCCTGGCGGCGCATCTGTGCCCCTTCTACCGAAATCAATCTGTGATACCGTTTTGATGGATTTTGACGCTTTACGTGAGGTTAAATCGGGACTCGGGACCGCGGCTGTAATTGTTATGGATCAATCTACCGACGTTATTGCGGCGATCGCGCGGCTTTCCAAGTTCTATAAGCATGAAAGCTGCGGACAATGCACGCCCTGTCGTGAGGGTACTGGCTGGATGTGGAGGGTGATGGAGCGGCTTGTGAAAGGCGATGCCCAACCCGATGAAATAGATTTGCTCCTTGATGTCTCCTACGAAATTGAGGGTCATACCATTTGCGCGTTGGGCGACGCCGCCGCGTGGCCGGTTCAGGGATTGGTTCGCCATTTCCGTGAAGAAATTGAAGGCCGCATTGCCGAGGCCGCCAATGGCGGTCTGCAGAGAATAGCTTAGGCCATGGCAAAACTCACAATTGATGGTACTGAGCTTGTGGTGGGGGACGGTATAACCGTTCTTCAGGCTTGCGAAATGGCCGGTGCTGAGATACCGCGTTTTTGCTATCACGAACGCCTTTCGATCGCGGGCAATTGTCGTATGTGCCTTGTTGAGCTGGAGCGGGCTCCTAAACCCATAGCCTCCTGTGCCATGCCAGTAGGTGAAGGAATGGTCATCCGGACCAATACCGAAACGGTGAAGAAGGCGCGTAACGGTGTCATGGAGTTCCTTTTGATCAATCATCCTCTGGATTGCCCTATATGTGATCAGGGTGGTGAATGTGATCTTCAGGATCAGGCCATGGCTTACGGCTATGATCGTTCCCGGTTCCAAGAGAATAAACGGGCTGTAACCGATAAAAATCTTGGACCATTGATAGAAACCCACATGACACGTTGTATTCATTGTACCCGATGCATCAGGTTTTCCACCGAAGTCGCCGGGGTTGAGGTGCTTGGTGCCACTGGTCGTGGGGAAGGGATGGAAGTGGGTACATACGTCGAAAAGGCGATTGTTTCCGAATTGTCGGCGAATATAATTGATCTTTGCCCTGTGGGCGCATTGACGTCTAAACCCTACGCATTCGAAGCGCGCCCCTGGGAGTTGACCAAAACTGAATCTATCGATGTCATGGATGCCGTGGGTAGTCATATCCGGGTAGACACGCGTGGTAGCTCGGTTCTTCGGGTTCTTCCTGCTTTAAATGAAGAAATTAATGAAGAATGGATTTCCGATAAAACCCGCTACGCCTGTGACGGATTGATTCGTCAGCGGCTGGACAGGCCATATGTAAAATCTGGGGATAAGCTGACATCGGCTTCATGGAACGATGCCTTTGAGTTGATAGGCAGTAAAATACGTGGAACAGAGGCCTCGAAGATAGCAGCGATTGTGGGTGATATGTGCGATGCTGAGGCGATGACGGCGCTGAAGGATTTGATGGCTGCTCTGGGAACTAGTAATATAGATTGCCGACAGGATGGTGCAAAACTAGATGTTAATGCTCGCGCCGGATATGTTTTCAATACCACGATAGCTGGCATAGAAGCCGCCGATGCATGCCTCATTGTTGGTACGAACCCTCGCATCGAAGCACCAATAATTAACGCTCGCCTTCGGAAACGTTCTATAGCGGGCGGCTTTAAAGTGGGGGTAATCGGCGAGATGCTGGACCTTACATACCCCTATCAGCACCTTGGCCTTGGGCCCAAAACACTGTCTGAAATAGCAGATGGAACCCATCCTTTCATTGATGTCCTAAAAGAAGCGGAGAGGCCCATGCTGATATTGGGGCAGGGTGCTATTTCACGGATTGATGGTGAAGCAATTCTTATGTTGGCCCGGGAGATCGCCGATGCAAACGGTATGGTGCAGAAAGGATGGAACGGATTTAATGTTCTACACAATGCCGCCGCTCGCGTAGGTGGTCTTGATCTCGGTCTGGTTCCTGGTGATGGAGGCTTGGATGTGGCGGGCATTCTAAATGGCGCTCAAAACGGTGAAATCGAAATTGTCTTCCTCCTGGGCGCCGATGAAATTGATGTCGTAAAACTCGCAAATTCCTTCGTAATTTATCAGGGTCATCACGGTGATGCCGGTGCTCAGGCGGCCGACGTCATTTTGCCCGGGGCCGCATATACGGAAAAAAATGGGACTTACGTAAATACGGAAGGCCGAGTGCAACGTGGTCAGCGGGCTATCCACCCGCCGGGTGAGGCGCGAGAAGACTGGGCTATCATACGCGCGTTATCGGATGTGGTTGGAAAAACACTCCCTTATGATAATCTTGCCCAGGTCCGGCGGCGGATGGTGGAAGTGGCTCCCGTGCTGGAATCAAGAGACGTCGTTGATCCTGCTCCATGGGCACCATTTGGGTCCGGTGGTGATGTAGGCTCCGCGCCTTTCGTTAATCCGATAACAAATTTTTATATGACAGACCCTATAAGCCGCGCGTCTAAAACAATGGCAGCCTGCAGCGAGACTTTTGACGGCAATGGAAAGACCGGCATTGATGGTTGAGGTTTGGGAGGGATATATCTGGCCCGGGTTAATTATTGTTGGTCAAATTCTTCTTATTGTTTTACCGATTACGGGCGCCGTCGCCTATTTGACGCTCGCCGAACGCAAGGTTATCGCATCGATGCAGCTTAGGAAGGGCCCAAATGTGGTGGGTCCCTTCGGGCTGTTTCAACCGATCGCAGACGGACTTAAGCTTCTGGTCAAGGAAACCGTGATACCGTCCGGTGCAAACCGAGTGGTGTTTGTTCTCGCCCCCATGCTCACGTTTGTTCTCGCACTGGTAGCCTGGGCGGTAATTCCCTTTGATGCAGGCTGGGTGCTCGCTGACATTAATGTTGGGGTTCTCTATCTGTTTGCAATTTCTTCCCTCGGGGTCTACGGGATAATTATGGCCGGCTGGGCGAGCAATTCGAAATACGCTTTTCTTGGTGCATTGCGGTCGGCGGCGCAGATGGTGTCATACGAAGTAGCGATCGGCTTCGTGATAATTACTGTTCTGATTTGCGTCGGATCTCTCAATTTGACCGACATTGTAATGGCGCAACAGGGCGACGGATTCTGGTCATGGTATGGGTTACCCCTTTTACCCATGTTTGTGATTTTCTTTATTTCTGCGCTTGCTGAAACAAATCGTCACCCATTTGATTTGCCTGAAGCCGAAGCAGAACTTGTTGCTGGCTACAACGTAGAATATTCCGCGATGACGTTTGCCCTGTTTTTTCTTGGCGAATACGCAAACATGATCCTGATGAGCGGAATGACAGTTATTTTGTTTTTGGGTGGTTGGTTGCCGCCGTTTGACATAGAGCCTTTTACTTGGATACCGGGCATCATCTGGTTTGGGGGCAAAATAGCGTTATGTCTATTTGTATTTCTCTGGGTTCGGGCGACTTTCCCACGGTATCGGTATGACCAGCTGATGAGGCTGGGTTGGAAGGTTTTTCTTCCATTTTCACTACTGTGGGTAGTGGTCACGGCAGGGGCATTGATAGTATTTGATTGGTTACCGAATTCGACGGGACAATAACGGAAGTTGGCAATGTCATTCATTCGAAAACATACCCGCGCGCTTCTCCTGTCCGAACTGATTTCGGGAATGGCGCTGACACTCAAGTATATGTTCAAGCCTAAAGTGACGATTAATTACCCGTTCGAAAAAGGACCGTTAAGCCCTCGTTTTCGGGGGGAACACGCTCTGCGACGATATCCAAATGGCGAGGAGAGGTGTATTGCCTGCAAGCTTTGCGAAGCGATCTGTCCGGCGCAGGCAATCACCATCGAAGCTGAACCCCGTGCGGATGGCAGTCGACGAACCACACGCTATGATATCGACATGACGAAATGTATCTATTGCGGGTTCTGCGAAGAGGCTTGTCCGGTTGATGCAATTGTTGAGGGACCCAATTTTGAATTTGCGACCGAGACGCGCGAGGAACTGATGTATAACAAGGAAAAGCTACTCGACAATGGTGACAGATGGGAGGGTCAATTGGCGCAGCGTCTGTCAGCTGACGCACCCTATCGGTAGAGTGGTTAAATGATCCTTCAGGCTATATCATTTTACGCATTCTCTGCAGTCACAATTGCTGCCGGGGTGATGGTAATTTCAGCGCGCAATCCGGTGCATTCTGTTTTGTTTCTCATTCTCGCGTTTTTTAACGCGGCGGGTCTTTTCGTCCTTCTGGGTGCCGAGTTTATTGCGATGATACTTGTAATTGTATACGTGGGTGCCGTTGCTGTTCTGTTTCTGTTCGTCGTAATGATGCTCAATATAAATTTCGTCGAACTACGTCAGGGTTTTCTTCAGTACCTCCCGATCGGTGCTTTGATAGGACTGGTTTTGCTAGCCGAGCTGGTTTTTATAGTAGGTAGCTGGGTTATTGCTCCTGATTCCGGAGATCGGGTGGTGGCACCGACGCCGCCTATTATGGAGACGAGCAATACACACGCTATTGGGCAGGTCTTCTATACTGACTATGTCTATCATTTTCAGGTCGCGGGCTTGATCCTTCTAGTCGCGATGATCGGGGCAATCGTGTTGACTCTTCGTTCTCGCGATGGCGTCAGACGACAACGGATTTCTCTACAGGTAGGAAGAACACGTGAGGAGTCCGTGGAGGTTCGTCAGGTTGAACCCGGGAGTGGGGTCTGATTGAAATGGAAATCGGTCTTGCTCATTATCTGACTGTTGCAGCCGTACTTTTTACGCTGGGTGTGTTCGGGATCTTTTTAAATCGGAAAAACGTCATCATTATACTGATGTCGGTTGAACTCATATTGCTTGCGGTGAATATCAACCTCGTGGCGTTTTCTGTGTATCTAAATGATCTGGCGGGACAGGTATTTGCGCTTCTTGTGCTCGCCATAGCTGCTGCAGAGGCGGCGATCGGGTTGGCTGTTATCGTCGTATATTTCCGAAACCGTGGATCGATTGCGGTGGAAGACATTAATCTAATGAAGGGTTAGGGCGGATGTATGTGCTCGCCATTTTCCTTCCGCTCATTGGGGCAGTTCTTGCCGGCTTTTTCGGACGGTGGCTTAAAGATACGGGCGCTCAGATTGTTACCTGCGGCTGCATGTTACTGTCGGCGGCTTTCGGGTTTGTGGTTTTTGTACAGGTAGCATTGGGCGGCGAACCGCTAGTAATTAACCTTTTTTCGTGGATAAATTCAGAAGCGTTTGAAGTAGCCTGGGCGCTTCGGTTCGATACACTCACGGCGGTAATGGTTTTCGTTGTGACCCTCGTATCTTCAATGGTTCATGTGTACTCGGTCGGTTATATGAGCCACGACCCACATATTCCCCGTTTCATGGCATATCTGAGTCTGTTCACGTTTTTCATGCTCATGCTGGTGTCGGCAGACAATCTTCTGCAGATGTTTTTCGGCTGGGAAGGCGTCGGCCTTTGCTCATACCTGTTGATCGGTTTCTGGTATGAAAAGCCCGCAGCCAACGCGGCGGCGATTAAGGCGTTCGTCGTAAATCGCGTTGGGGATTTTGGGTTTGCGCTGGGTATAATGGGTGTGTTTCTGCTGTTTGATTCCATTGACTTGACGACAATATTTGCAGCTGCGGCGACCAAAGCCGACACGACAATCCAATTCCTTGGTTATGAAGCTCACGCAATGACTACGCTATGCATACTTCTGTTCATTGGTGCTATGGGCAAGTCCGCACAGCTTGGCCTTCATACTTGGCTCCCTGATGCGATGGAGGGTCCGACGCCGGTATCGGCATTAATTCACGCAGCAACAATGGTAACTGCCGGAGTTTTCATGGTGGCGCGTCTCTCGCCCATATTTGAGTATGCCCCCGATGCCCTGATCATGGTGACTATAGTCGGAGCGACGACGGCATTATTTGCGGCAACCGTGGGATTATGTCAAAACGATATTAAGCGTGTCATAGCCTATTCAACCTGCAGTCAGCTTGGATACATGTTCTTTGCGTGTGGCGTGTCTGCATATTCCGCGGGAATATTTCACCTGATGACACACGCCTTTTTCAAGGCGTTACTGTTCCTGGGTGCGGGATCGGTAATACATGCCATGTCATCAGAACAGGACATGCGCAAGATGGGTGGGCTCTGGAAAATGATCCCCGTAACCTATGGTCTCATGTGGATTGGCAGCTTGGCCCTTGCAGGTGTACCGTTCTTTGCTGGGTTCTATTCAAAGGACATCATTCTTGAGGCGGCCTACGGCGCGCATAGCAGCGTCGGCTACTACGCATTTTGGCTCGGCATTGTCGCTGCGGTACTCACAGCCTTTTATTCCTGGCGTTTAATCATAATGACATTTCATGGCGAGAGCCGTGCGGACGAAACAACGCTCGCACATGTTCATGAATCACCTCTGACGATGATCATTCCCCTGCTGGTGCTGGCGGCTGGTGCACTTTTTTCCGGCTATCTCGGTTATGAGTATTTCGTTGGAGAAAGCCTGCAGGAATTCTGGGGTAATTCGATTTTTGTTCTTCCCGGCACTGACCCGATTGATGCCGCGCATCACGTTGCAACATGGGTCAAGGTGTTACCCATTGCGGTAGCCCTTATAGGTATTGCCGCTGCCTATTACTTGTATACCCTCAATAAAGGCCTTCCCGCTAAAATCGCGACACAATTTCATGGTACCTACAGGTTTCTGTTGAACAAGTGGTATTTTGATGAGCTATTCGATTTTCTTTTCGTGCGTCCGGCCCATCGGCTTGGCCGCAATCTATGGAAGGACGGCGATGGCGCCGTGATCGACGGCCTTGGTCCGGATGGTGTTGCCCGAGCCACGAAACACCTGGCCCGATGGGTGGCAGGGCTGCAATCGGGTTACGTTTATCATTATGCCTTTGCAATGCTGATCGGCGTCGCGGGTATCGTTACCTGGTATCTGTTTTCTCGGGCGGCATAGGTAATGTTTGATTTTCCACTCCTTTCTCTTACCACGTTTCTCCCAACCCTTGGTGCTCTCTCCATAATGGTGATCCGCGGTGAAGAAGCAACGGTGGCTCGTAACGCACGTGCAACGGCACTTTGGACATCACTAGCGACATTCATCGTTTCGATCTTTCTGTGGGTCGGTTTTGATACGACGACAGCGGACTTTCAGTTTGTAGAGAAGGCTGACTGGGTTCCGTCTTTTGGAATCGTATATCACATGGGCGTCGATGGAATTTCAGTATTTTTTGTCCTGCTTTCAACGTTTCTGACCCCCCTCTGTATCCTGTCCAGCTGGGAGACTATTCAGCACCGCGTCAAGGAATACATGGTTGCGTTTCTGGTCCTTGAAACCCTGATGATAGGAATGTTTTGCACACTGGACTTTATTCTTTTCTATATCTTCTTTGAAGCAGTACTCATACCAATGTTCCTGATCATCGGGATATGGGGCGGTGGTCGTCGGGTTTACGCGGCATTCAAATTTTTTCTCTATACACTGACGGGTTCCGTTCTGATGTTGATTGCCATTCTGGTAATCTACCTTGAGACCGAAACCACTGATATTCCCACACTGCTGGGTGCATTTCTTGACCCTCGTACTCAGCTCTGGTTATGGCTTGCATTTTTTGCGAGCTTTGCCGTCAAGGTCCCAATGTGGCCGGTCCATACCTGGTTACCGGATGCTCATGTGGAGGCGCCTACGGCAGGTTCAGTAATTCTTGCGGGGGTATTGCTGAAGATGGGTGCATACGGTTTTCTCCGGTTTTCTGTACCGATTTTGCCCTATGCCACGGAATATTTTGCACCCCTAATATACGCCCTTTCAATTGTAGCCATCATTTACACTTCCCTGGTAGCACTGGCTCAGGAAGATATGAAAAAGCTTATAGCCTACTCATCGGTAGCCCATATGGGATTTGTGACCATTGGAATTTTTACATTGAACTATCAGGGAATGCAGGGCGCCATTGTCCAGATGATTAGCCATGGATTTGTTTCCGGTGCGCTCTTTCTGTGTGTAGGCGTGATTTATGATCGTGTGCATAGCCGCGAAATCGCCCGTTACGGTGGTTTGGTAGAAAGAATGCCAAAATACGCGGTGGTGTTCATGGTATTTATGCTGGCTTCTGTCGGGCTACCCGGAACCAGTGGTTTTGTCGGGGAATTTCTCGTACTCGTGGGTGCATTTAAAACGAATACCTTGGTTGCGGTATTGGCTACTACGGGGATTGTTTTGGGTGCCGCGTACATGCTGTACCTTTATCGACGTGTAATTTTTGGCAAACTTGAAAAAGAAGACCTAAAAACCATTCTTGATCTTAGCCCTCGGGAGGCGGCAATTTTTGTACCGCTGATCATTGTGACCATCTGGATGGGTGTCTGGCCGGCGCCTTTCCTAGAGGTGACGGATGCTTCGGTTTCTAATCTTATCGAACAACACAAAATTTCCATGAATGCCCTTCAGTCCATTAATCTGGCAGGAAGGTAGGGCGATATGGACCCTGTTGTGACAACTGGGGATATTTATCCCGTACTACCCGAACTTGTTCTTGCTGTTCTGGCTATGGCACTCCTCATGTTTGGTGTTTTCAGGGGTGACCGGTCTGTGGGTGTTGTGTCTTGGTTGGCAGTTGTGTCCCTTTTGATAACTGGAGTGGTGATGTCGACAGTGTCGGACAGCACACAAACCGCATTCGGCGGGCAGTTCATTGTTGATCAGTTTTCGCGGTTCATGAAGTGGCTTGTTCTTCTGGGTTCCGCTCTCGCGATCCTGATGTCGGTCAATTACAACGAACGGGAGGATATGCAACGTCCCGAGTTTCCAATTTTAATCCTTTTTGCTTCACTCGGCATGCTGTTGATGGTTTCGGCGAACGATCTAATTTCTCTATACGTGGGACTTGAGCTACAAAGCCTGGCCTTATATGTAATTGCCGCCTTTCGGCGTGATTCAATAAAATCTGCTGAAGCTGGCCTAAAATATTTCGTACTTGGTGCGCTCTCTTCGGGAATGCTTCTTTATGGTGCGTCGATGATATATGGTTTCGCGGGTACTACCCGTTTTGACGCGCTATCTCGGCTGTTTATAGGGCCCGATTCTGACCCGGGTATAGGGGTGATTGTCGGACTGGTTTTTCTCCTCGCGGGCTTGGCATTCAAGGTTTCGGCCGTGCCATTTCATATGTGGACACCTGACGTTTATGAAGGCGCACCAACGCCTATCACCGCTTTCTTTGCCGTGGCACCTAAAATTGCGGCCATTGCGTTGCTGGTTCGGACCATGGTGGGACCTTTCGGGGAACTTTACGACCAATGGCAGCAGATAGTGGTGTTTATTTCGATCGCCTCAATGCTTTTGGGTGCTTTCGCAGCGATTTGGCAAAACAATATCAAGCGGCTGCTTGCATATAGTTCCATAGGTCATGTTGGGTATGCGCTCGTTGGATTGGCGGCAGGTTCAAAGGAGGGTGTTACTGCCATTGGTGTTTACATGGCGGTTTATCTGGCAATGAACGCAGGTGCCTTCTGTTGTGTTCTCTCGATGCGGCGTCAGGGTTTGCTAACAGAAAATATTGATGAGCTTGCGGGACTGGCACGAAATCAGCCACTTATGGCCGGAGCAATGGCAATTTTCATGTTTTCCATGGCTGGAATACCGCCACTGGCCGGGTTTTTTGGAAAACTTTATGTATTTCTTGCCGCGGTAAACGAGGGCTTATATATCCTTGCGATTGTTGGCGTATTAACGAGTGTTATCGGTGCATACTACTACCTTCGGATCGTCAAGATTATGTATTTCGACGAACCCGCTGAAGCATTCGATAAAACTGCAGGTAGGGAGGTGGGCATAATCATGACCATCGCTGGCCTGTTTACACTCCTTTTCTTCATTGTTCCGTCACCGATAGTAAACGAGGCTACACTGGCCGCCTCCTCCCTGTTCTCTGGTCGATAGCTAAACCGTGTCCTGTGCCGCAAGCTCTTTAATTTACCCCGAAGGCTATACCCTGCGCAGATTTTCTTCGTTAGATAGCACGAACGCCGAGGCTCTGCGCTCAGGTACAACAGCCGGGTCGATTTATATTGCCGACACCCAGACTGATGGTCGTGGGCGGCGAGGGCGGAATTGGTATTCTGCGGTTGGTAATCTTCACATGACCATTTGTGTGGCCGTGCCCGGCCATCGGTTGCCTGGCCAGCTAGCATTTGTGGCTGGCCTGGCGATATTCGACACTTTGTCTAGTTTGGCTCCATGTGTACCCTTTTCACTCAAATGGCCAAACGATGTTCTTGCAAGCGGAAAGAAAATATCCGGGTCCCTCGTTGAGACTGGTGACGGTCACCGATATGCGGTTGGAATGGGAATTAATCTGTTGATTTCACCCCCTGAAGACGTGCTGCGAGTTCAATCAACCAATCTCAAGGCTGAATCAGAGGCCGAATTTACTCCGGATAATGTCGCGGTTTCTTTGTGTATTAATTTTGATGAATGGTTCAGACGTTGGGTAGCCGATGGGTTCGTTCCACTGCGTGACGTGTGGCTTGCATCGGCGCATCTGATCGGCGATACAATCGGCGTATCCATGGGCAACGGTCGGATCGACGGTCGCTTTTTGGGCGTCGATGACGAGGGCGCACTTGTCGTCGAAACCGCAGAGGGCCTGTGCCATTTTATCGCAGCCGGAGACGTCATGTTACCGGAACTGGGCTGAACGAATGCTACTTACCATTGATTCCGGCAATACTAACATAGTGTTTGCACTTTATGACGGGGAGAAACAATGCGGCGTGTGGCGGCGCGCCAGTGATTTTCGGAGAACCTCTGATGAATACGGGGTGTGGTTACTTCAATTGATGGGGTATGCGACGCTTCGTTCGGAGGATATCGATTCCGCTATAATTGCAACGGTTGTTCCGGATACGCTGTTTGGTCTAAAGGGGTTATGCCGCGACTACTTCAAGGTGGAACCCCTGGTGGTGGGGGACGCAGACGTTGACCTGGGCATAGAGGCGTTAGTTGATTCTCCTGAATCAGTAGGGGCCGATCGTCTGGTGAATGCTGTTGCTGGCTATGAGACCTATGGTGGACCCCTTATCATTCTGGACTTTGGAACTGCAACAACATTCGATGTCATTAATCAGATGGGTAGTTATGTCGGCGGTGTGATAGCACCTGGAATAAACCTTTCTATCGAAGCTCTTCACGAGGCTGCCGCGATGTTGCCGCGCGTGTCGGTTGAGCCACCACCTTCGGTAATTGGAACACGGACCGCTACTGCGATGCAGTCAGGAATTTACTGGGGCTATGTGGGGCTAATTGAGGGCCTGGTTGAACGTATCAGGCAGGAATTTGGCGGAAGTCTCTCTGTTGTGGCAACCGGTGGTCTCGCTTCACTTTTCCAGACAGCAACAGAAACAATCGAAAAAGTTGATGCCGATCTGACGCTCAGGGGTCTGGTCAGCGTTCACGAACGGAACCAAAGATGAACGCTGACGATCTGACGTTTGTGCCTTTGGGCGGCGCAGGCGAAATCGGGATGAACATGAGCCTTTACGGGTATAAGAATCGCTGGCTGATGATCGATATGGGAATTTCCTTCGGTGATGGAACCCTCCCTGGTGTAGAGGTCTTGACCCCAGATCCCGCCTTTATTGTCAAACGGCGAAACCAGGTTTCCGGACTGGTAATTACCCATGCTCACGAAGATCATCTTGGCGCCATACCTTATCTCTGGAAAAAAATTGGATGCCCCGTATATGCCACGCCCTTTGCTTGCGGCCTCCTTCGGCGAAAGCTGGCTGAGGCTGGTATGCTGGATGAGGTGGATTTGACTGAAATACCGGTTTCGGGGGGGGCCAATATTGATCCGTTTAAGGTCGACCTTATTCCGGCGGCTCATTCCATTCCGGAGGCAAACATTCTCGTTATTCGTTCTGGCGCGGGCACGGTTGTTCACGCTACTGACTGGAAGATCGACCCCATGCCACTGGTTGGTCGGCAAACCGATGAGAGTGCGCTGCGTCGGGTAGGTGACGAAGGGGTTCTGGCACTGGTTTGCGATTCTACGAATGTGTTTGTTGAAGGAAAAGCTGGCTCGGAGTCGAAACTGCGTAAAAGCCTTGTTAACATCATTTCTAATTGCACTGGCCGAGTGGCGGTTGCGAGCTTTGCAAGCAATGTTGCCCGGGTTGCAACAATTAACAGAGCGGCAATAGAGACTGGTCGCCATCCGGCATTAGTTGGTCGCTCGCTATGGAGAATAGTCGATATTAGCCGGGAGTGCGGGTATCTCGAAGATATAGTGCCATTTGTTTCGGAATCTGAAATAGGTTTAATCCCACCGGGAAAACTATTGATGGGCGTAACCGGCAGTCAGGGGGAACCCCGGTCTGCATTGGCCCGGATTGCTGCTGGCAGTCACTCTGGGGTATCGCTTGATGCGGGAGACACGGTTATTTTTTCTTCGCGGGAAATTCCCGGTAACGAACTGGCAATCGGTGGGGTTAAGAATCAGCTTTCAAGGTTGGGAGTTGACGTTCTGACGGAAGATGATGATTTTGTTCATGTTTCAGGTCATCCAGGGCGGGAAGAACTAATGAAGATGTATCAGTGGATCCGCCCTAAAACGCTTATACCCATTCACGGGGAATTGAGACACTTAAAAGAACATTGCCGTCTGGCTAGAAAAGGCCAGATACCGCAGGCAATAATTGTTGAAAATGGGGACGTTATAAGGTTTTCGGCTGAAGGCGCAGAGGTTGTCGATCATGTTGAAACCGGCCGTCTCGGTGTTGAGGGAAAACGGCTTATCCCAGTCGATAGTCCGGTCTTCAGGCAACGTAACAAACTGCTTATAAACGGTGCTGCCAGCGCGACTGTTGTAATCGATTCTAAGGGCAAACTTACTAGTGATCCGCAACTAACAGTAGAAGGAGTTCTCGACCCAGACGAAGAAGAGGAAAGCTGGTACAGTGCGGTCGAAGCCATCGTGGATGCTGTCAACGGTCTTCCGTCCGGTGAACGTCGAGATAACGACCTTGTATCCGAGGCAGCGCGGATGGCTCTCAGAAAGGTCCTTCGCAAAAGGACCGGGAAGCGCCCTGTAACAAATGTTCACGTGGTGAGGGTCTGATGCCATGACCTGGTTCTCCACAGCCCTGGTTTTCATTGTTGTCTGGTGGCTGATGTTCTTTATATCGCTACCAATTGGCGCACGCTCTTATCACGAGGCCGGAGCACAAACTGAAAAAGGTAACGTCGAAAGCGCTCCCATGAAACCGAGGCTTTTCCTCAAGGTTTTGTTGTCGACCGCATTCGCCGTGATGGCGACCGTATTAATTTATTTTTTGATTGACAGTGGTGCGTTGAGTTTTCGGCCTTAGGAAGCAACATTGTGATTGACCCTTCGTATTGCACCCTGACCATGAGAGGCTAGAGTTTTTCGTCCATCAACATCGTCCAATGCGATTCCCCAATCGACTTGGCCTCTTAACAGGCGGAAAAGAGCATTAGATGAGTGAGAAGACGCCGCGCTTGGAGCTTAAGGGGATCACCAAATCCTATCCGGGTGTGATGGCAAATAACAATGTTAGCCTGAGGGTCATGTCAGGGGAAATCCACGCGCTGCTTGGAGAAAATGGTGCGGGGAAATCCACTCTCGTAAAATTTATATATGGTGTTCAGAAGGCTGATGCCGGACACTTGCTGTGGGAAGGAAATGAAATACAGATCCCCAATCCCAGTGCAGCCCGCAAACGGGGCATCGGTATGGTATTTCAACATTTTTCTTTATTCGACGGGATGACTGTCGAAGAAAATATTGCATTGGGGATTGCAGCAGAGGCTGCTAGGGCAGACCTAGCTACGCGAATTCGAGACGTTTCCGAGCAATATGGCCTGTTGATAGATCCGGATCGACATGTTCATACACTTTCAGTAGGCGAACGACAGCGGATTGAGGTGGTCAGATGTCTGCTTCAGAACCCCCGGTTGCTGATTATGGACGAACCAACTTCGGTATTAACTCCCCAAGAGATAGAGCAACTTTTCAAGACCCTGCGGCGTTTATCGAGTGAGGGCGTATCCATTCTCTATATTTCCCACAAATTGCAGGAAATTAAGGAACTATGCCACACCGCAACCATTATGAGGGGGGGTAAGGTTGTTGCGGAATGTACGCCGCAGAACGAGACCGCCCGTTCCATGGCGGAATTGATGATGGGTAAAAATCTCATCCTCCCTGAGCGGGCGCAAGATATTGAAAAAAGCAATGTCAGGGTAAAAATTTCGCACCTCAGTGTAGCATCCATTCACCAACATGGTACCGATCTCAAAGATATTAATCTTCAGATCTGCGCAGGAGAAATTATGGGTGTTGCAGGTATAGCAGGGAATGGGCAGCGCGAGTTGATGGAAGTCCTGTCTGGAGAAGTCCTTGTCGAGGAGGCAAGTGCCGTATGTGTAGATGAGATTGCAATCGGGGATTTGAACCCAATTCAAAGAAGAGGGGCGGGCATGGGGTTTGTGCCCGAGGAGAGACTTGGTCATGGCGCCGTACCTGACATGTCCCTGTGGGAGAATGGGCTTCTGTCTGGTGCCTACCAGATGAACCTTTTGAATAATGGATTTATAAAAGTAGGTGTTGCCACTGAATTTGCTGAAAAAATCATATCCGCGTTTCACGTTAGGACCCCAGGAGCCACAAATGCTGCCAACAGCCTGTCCGGTGGAAACCTTCAAAAGTTTATAATCGGTCGGGAAATCATTCAGGAACCTCGAGTAATCATAGCATTGCAACCTACTTGGGGTGTTGATGCCGGGTCCACGGCCGCTATCCGCCAGGCGCTTATTGATCTGGCAGCTGTCGGGGCCGCCGTTCTTATTATTTCGCAAGACCTGGAGGAATTATTCGAGATATCAGACCGTATAGCCGTAATATGCCAAGGTCGTGTTTCTGAGCCGAAACTGGTGGAATCTGTCACCGTGCCGGAGGTTGGAATGCTGATGTCCGGCATAGAGACGACACGTGGGGTTTCAAATGCTGGTTAGGTTCGAGCAGCGGCCGGAAACCTCACGGACGATGGTATATGCATCACCCTTGATAGCGGTCGCTCTAACAATTCTTACCGCAATGATGATGTTCGGTATGCTTGGGGTTAATCCTGTAGAAGCTATTGTCACGTTTTTTATAGAACCAATTTCGACCCTTGATGGGCTCGCAGAACTTTGCGTGAAGGCGACGCCTTTGATCCTGATAGGCGTTGGTCTTTCGTTTGGGTTTCAGGCAGATGTTTGGAACATTGGTGCGGAGGGACAGCTTATCATAGGTGCGCTCGCTGGCGGGGGTTTGGGGCTGGCATTTTACGACCAAACAAGCGTGTTTCTGTTACCGGCGATGCTCATCTGTGGTATCGCGGGCGGAATGGCCTGGGCGGCAATACCAGCGTGGCTGAAGACACGGTTTAATGCCAACGAAATCCTGACAAGTCTTATGCTAACCTATGTTGGGCTACTGGTATTGAGCTATCTTGTTCACGGTCCATGGAAAGATCCTGACGGGCAGAATTTCCCTGAGTCGAGGCTTTTTCACGATTCAGCGCTTTTGCCAATCCTTATCGACGAAACCCGATTGAACGTCGGTTGGCTGTTAGCCATTCTAGTTGTCGCGTTGGGCTGGATCTTGATTACGCGACATATCATAGGATTCCAAATCAAAGTTATAGGTAGAGCACCAAGAGCGGCCAAATTTGCCGGCTACGGAAACAAACGGCTTGTCTGGCTGACACTTCTTATTTCGGGTGGTTGCGCTGGGCTCGCTGGTATCGTCGAACTCTCGGGAGCTATAGGCCAGATAGTTCCCTCAATGTCGCCTGGTTACGGATTTACAGCGATTATTGTAGCGTTTCTGGGACGTTTACATCCCGTCGGCGTATTTTTCGCCGGACTGCTGATGGCGCTGACCTACCTTGGCGGGGATTCTGCCCAAATCAATATGAATTTGCCAAACGCGGTGACCGGTGTGTTCCAAGGTATGCTTCTGTTTTTTCTGCTCGCCTGCGATGTCCTTATAAAATATCGACTTCATTTTGGGGGATCGAAAGTAAAGGCGGAGGCAGGTCAATGAGTATTGACTGGCTGGTACCAGCAATTTTGACGATAATAACGGCGGCGACGCCTCTGGTATTTGCGTCAGTCGGAGAAGCTGTTGTCGAGAAAGCGGGTGTTCTCAACCTTGGTGTTGAGGGCATGATGATTATGGGGGCTATCGCTGCGTTTGCGACGGCGGTCTCCACAGAAAGTGGAATCTTAGCCGTGATAGCCGGCGCGGCCGCTGGTTTAATACTGGCTTTTATTTTTGGTGTTTTGACGATCTATCTACAGTCAAACCAGGTCGCAACGGGCCTTGCGTTAACCATATTCGGCCTCGGACTGAGTGCGTTGGTAGGTTATTCCTACGTTGGCAAGACATTTGCTGGTCTACCCCGGCTCGAAATTCAGGGAATTTCGGATATTCCCGTAATCGGGCCACTGCTGTTTGGCCATGATGGGCTGGTCTATTTCTCTATTGTGGCCGTTTTAATGGTCGCCTGGTTTCTGAATGGGACGCGCGTAGGTTTGCTTGTCCGTGCTGTGGGAGAAAACCACGATGCTGCGCATTCCATCGGTTATTCGGTTCGCATTATCCGTATGGGAGCGATTTTATTTGGGGGTGCTATGGCGGGTGTGGGTGGTGCCTACCTGTCTGTTGCTTACACGCCGTTGTGGGTGGAGAACATGACCGCTGGTCGCGGATGGATTGCGCTAGCGTTGGTTGTGTTCGGGTCCTGGAAACCCTGGAGGGTGTTCTTTGGCGCATACCTGTTTGGTGGAATCACAATTATTCAACTTTATGCACAGGGAATGGGTGTAGAGGTTTCCGCGCAGTTCCTATCGATGCTACCTTATCTCGTGACGATTTTCGTTCTCGTGCTGATTTCTCGGGACAATGCAAGAGCTAAACTTAACGCGCCGGCATGTCTCGGAAAGAACTTTCATGCTTCGGGGTAGATAAAACTTGTAAAAGGCTTTTGGAAATGGAGGCAAACATGAATTGGAAAATAACATTGGGCGCAGTGGCAGCTGCAGCTTTACTCACGGCTGGTACCACGTCTGCGGTTCAGGCGCAGCTTAAGGTCGGCTTCGTCTATATTGGGCCGGTCGGTGATATGGGATGGACCTACGAGCATGATCAGGGCCGGCTCGCGGTTGCAAAAGCACTAGGCTCAAAGGTCAAGACCACATATGTTGAAAAGGTACCGGAGAGTGCTGATGCGCTTCGGGTTATTTCCAAGCTTGCTTCTTCTGGCCATGGATTGATATTTACGACGTCATTTGGGTATATGAACCCAACGCTTAAAGCCGCAAAGCGGTTTCCCAAGGTAAAGTTTGAACATGCGACCGGGTACAAGCGTTCAGGTAACCTTTCCACATATTCAGCCCGGTTTTATGAAGGGCGTTACGTCGTGGGCAAGATTGTGGGCAACATGACCAAGACAAACGTTATTGGCTATGTCGCGTCTTTTCCCATACCGGAAGTGATCCGGGGCATAAATGCGACCTATCTCGCTGCTAGGTCCGTTAATCCAAAGATAAAAATCAAAGTTGTATGGGTTTCAACATGGTTTGATCCAGGCAAGGAAGCGGATGCAGCAAAAACCCTCATAGATCAGGGTGCCGACGTTATCATGCAGCATACAGACAGTTCAGCCCCGGTTCAGGTTGCTCAAAAACGCGGAGTCTGGGCGGTTGGCCAGGCCTCCGACCAGACGAGGTTCGGCAAGAAAGCACATCTGACTGCCATTATAGACAATTGGGCTCCCTACTACGTGGCCCGGACAAAGGCCGTTCTTGATGGTAGCTGGAAGTCCGTCGACACCTGGCACGGGTTTAAGGAGGGAATGGTTAAGATGGCAAAGTATAATAATGCCATTCCTAATGATGTTATTGGCCTTGCTGAGACGACCCGCATAGGAATAATGAATGGGTCCATTCATCCGTTTGCAGGGCCCATAATTGACCAGTCGGGGAAGGTCCGTGTGAAACCTGGTCAGAATGCCAGTGACGGGCTGCTGGCTGGCATGAATTTTTATGTCAAGGGTGTTGGTGGTGCCATCCCGAAATAACGACTGAAACGGAGGGGTGGCTTGGGCGATGCCCGTTGCCGCCCTTTTTCCGTTATAGATAGGCAGATGCCAACGCAGGTTAAATTGGAGTAAAATATGAATAACACGCTAGCTCCGATGGTCCGGGCTGACCATGTCGGTAGTCTGTTACGTCCACCAAGTGTAGTCCAAGCCCGGAAGGAATATTACGGTAACAACAAAAAGATTGGTGCGGATAAGCTTGCTTCCATAGAAGACGAGGCGATTGTTCAGGCAATTCGCATGCAGGAAGACATCGG
The DNA here is from genome assembly GCA_036136335.1 of Pseudomonadota bacterium. GTDB lineage: Bacteria > Pseudomonadota > Alphaproteobacteria > MPNO01 > UBA830 > JAYZQT01. The sequence continues at coordinate 9,249 of JAYZQT010000095.1, read as the reverse complement.
TTTGCCGGTGATTACAGACGGTGAATATCGAAGGTATTTCTGGCATTACGATTTTATGGGCATGCTGACGGGCTTTGAAATGGAAACCCGGGGCGAGGGAATACAATTTGCTGGGACACGTTTACCGCCTCTTTATCCCACGATCAGGGGCAAGCTCGATTTTCCCGCGGATCATCCGATGATCAATCATTTTAAATTCGCGGCGGCAAACACCAAGGTGATACCTAAAATATCCATACCTGGGCCAAGCTGCTGTCATTTCCGGACGGCGCCAGACGATATTTTCCCGGCGGAGTATAAAGACGTTGATATGTTATTGGGAGATATCGCCGCGGCATATGGGAAAGCTGTCAGTACCTTTTATGATGCCGGGTGCCGCTACCTACAGATGGACGATATCTTTTTTGCCTATCTTTGTGATCCGAAGCACCGGGCAGCCAAACAGGCCGAGGGTCAAGACCCCGATGATTTAATCAATCGTTATGCGCTCATGATGCGTGAAGCAATCAAAGACCGGCCCGCAGATATGACGATCGGCATGCACGTGTGCCGTGGTAACTTTAGATCAACCTATGCCGCCGAGGGTGCCTACGATCCAGCGGCGGACGCCATATTCAACAAGACGGGGGTCGACATTTTTTTTATGGAATACGATACGGATCGTGCGGGAGGGCTTGAGCCACTAGGATTTCTGCAGAAAGGTAAACAGCGCGTGTTGCCTGGTTTTATAACAACGAAGACGCCCGACCTAGAACCATTGGATTTTTTAAAGACCAAATTTGAGGAGGCTTCCAAATACGTAGACATTGATCAGTTGGGTATTGCCCCCCAGTGCGGATTCGCATCCACCGATCACGGTAACAACATTACTTATGATGACCAACGCAGAAAACTTGACCTTGTAGTGTCGGCTGCAGAGGCTATCTGGGGGGAGGTATAAAACCTACCTAGACTGGGTTCTATACCACACCAGCTACAACTCGAGTGTTTTCGGCCGTTATCAAGATTTTTGTCAGGCGCTTTCAGGCTAGCGGCCTGAAGAAAGAATACTAGGTGGGGTTTAGGTGGGGGCCTTCAAAATTTGAAAAAGTTTTACGATAGCGAGGGAAAGATTCTGTCTACAAGATTGAGCGGCAAATGGTCTGTTGATGACTTTTCATTGCGGGATTTTAAGGCTTTCCCTATGTTCGCCGAGCACTTGGGGAAGGCGCAATAAACAATGTGGATGTCGAAAATCTTTCTCCCGACGTTGAGGGAAAACCCATCCGAAGCACAGATAGTGTCACACCGGTTGATGTTGCGGGCCGGCATGATCAGGCAGTCAAGCGCAGGTATTTATTCCTGGCTGCCGTTAGGTCTTCGGGTTTTGCGGAAGGTGGAAAAAATTGTTCGTGAAGAGCAGGATGCAGCAGGATGTCAGGAAATGTTGATGCCTACTATACAGCCTGCGGAGCTGTGGGAGGAAAGCGGACGATATGACGACTATGGATCCGAGATGCTTCGCATCCGGGACAGGCATGACCGACAGATGCTTTATGGGCCAACCAATGAGGAAATGATTACCGAAATCGTTCGCGCCCATGTCCGAAGCTACAAGGACCTACCGAAACTCCTTTATCACATTCAATGGAAATTTCGAGATGAAGTACGACCGCGTTTCGGAGTTATGCGGGGTCGTGAGTTTCTTATGAAGGATGCGTACTCGTTCGATTTTACATTTGAAGCGGCGCGGATTGCATACAACAAGATGTTCGTTGCCTATTTGCGGACGTTTGCGCGAATGGGACTTAAGGCCATTCCAATGGCCGCTGATACCGGACCCATTGGCGGGGACCTGAGCCACGAGTTTGTCATCCTTGCGGATACCGGAGAAAGCGAAGTTTTTTGTCACAGGGATCTACTCAGTTTTGATGTACTTAGTGAAGCCGTGGATTACAACGCCGACCTGCAGCCGGTTGTCGCCCGATGGACAGATCTTTACGCAGCAACGGATGAAAAACACGACGCAGTGGAAGCGGGTAAACTTGGTGACGCACTTGTGCATGCTAGGGGTATTGAGGTTGGGCATATCTTTTATTTTGGTACTAAATATTCCGAGGCTATGAATGCCGTCGTAACTGGTCCTGATGGAGAAAGCGTGTTTCCTGAAATGGGATCCTATGGTATTGGTGTTTCCAGACTTGTAGGTGGTCTGATTGAAGCCTTTCACGATGAAGCCGGAATCGTATGGCCGGAGTCGGTTGCGCCATTCAATGCTGGGTTTATAAACCTTAAATCTGGCGATGAAGCTTGCTATAGAGCCTTTCTTAATTTGTACTATAAACTGGAAACCGCCGGTTTGGAGCCGGTTTATGACGATCGAGTCGAGCGCGCTGGAGCGAAATTTGCCGATATGGATTTGATAGGCATTCCGTGGCAGATCATTGTTGGGCCTCGAGGTATCAGAAATGGGGTGATAGAACTGAAAAACAGAGTGAGTGGAGAGCGTGAAGAGCTTTCGGAGGAATCGGTACTCGCACGGTTGCTTCCCTGATGTCCATCCGTTTTGAATGGATGGTGGCAACACGTTACTTACGCTCTCGGCGCGAAGAGGGGTTTGTTTCGGTCATTGCGGGATTTTCGCTTGCCGGAATAGCGCTCGGCGTTGCAACTCTTATCATCGTCATGTCAGTAATGAACGGGTTCAGGGCTGAACTAATGGAACGGATCCTGGGCCTTAACGGCCACATGGGAGTTTATGAGGTTAACAACAAGCCATTAAGGGATTTTAAATACCTTGGAAACAAAATTTCCAAGATTGGTGGCGTAGAACGAGTGATACCAACAGTAGAAGGGCAGGTTTTGGTCAGTGCTAATAATGTCGCGGCCGGTGCGGTCGTGAGAGGTGTTAGTCCCAGCGATATAAGGGATAGGTCAATAATCGCGAAAAATATCCGTTCCGGCACACTGGCAAAATTCAAAGGCAAAAGCAGCGTTATAATCGGCCAACGTCTCGCGCTTAAATTTGGTCTCGGACCTGGTGACACCATCCGTTTAGTTTCACCTCAAACGAATGTAACGGCATTTGGGTCGGTGCCCCGGAGCAAGCGTTTTAAAATCGCTGCTATTTTCGAAGTGGGAATGTTTGAGTACGATTCCGGATTTGTATTCATGCCTTTGGAAGCTGCGCAGGTTTATTTTAGGTCGAAAGATGCGGTTACTAATATAGAGGTCTTTCTGAATAGTCCGCGAAAAATACTTCATGTCCGCACTAAAATTCTTGAAAAGGTACAGCGGCCACTGCGGATTATTGATTGGCAACAGGCAAACGCTAGCTTTTTCAACGCAATTAAGGTTGAACGGAACGTAATGTTCGTGATCTTGACGCTGATCGTTCTGGTTGCTGCGTTTAACATCATCGCCGGGATGATCATGTTGGTGAAGGACAAGGGCCGAGATATCGCAATTCTGCGTACGATGGGTGCAACCAGAGGGATGGTTATGCGCGTATTTTTGCTTGCAGGAGCATCCGTGGGGGTTATCGGAACCACGCTCGGATTCCTATTAGGGGTTGCGTTCGCGGGAAATATTGAAACGATTCGTCAGTGGCTTGAAGGCCTGACAGGGACCGAATTATTTGCAGCCGAAATTTACTTTCTATCTCAGCTCCCGTCGGTTATCGAAACGGGTGACGTGGTGAGCGTTGTGGCGATGTCTCTGGGTTTGTCTTTGCTTGCGGCTATTTATCCGGCCTGGCGGGCGGCAAGGCTCGATCCTGTGGTGGCACTGAGATATGAATGAAATAGCACTGGCGCTTAATGGAATATTTCGGACATTTCGACTGGGGGGAGAAAGTTTAGAGGTCTTGCGCGGAGCGACTGTCGAAATTTCGTCGGGTGAAATTGTTGCATTGGTTGCGCCATCAGGTACTGGAAAATCCACACTTCTCCACATTGCTGGGTTACTGGAACGCCCGGATGCAGGTGAGGTCCTTATCGCGGGAGAAAACTGTACTAACCTTTCAGATGATCGACGGACATCGCTCAGGCGCATTGGGATTGGTTTTGTTTACCAGCACCACCATCTGCTTCCAGAGTTCTCAGCGCTAGAGAATGTTTTCATCCCGCAGGTAATCGACGCGATCCCAAGACACTTGGCGCAGAAAAGAGGTTTGGAACTTCTTGATATGGTTGGTCTTTCCAACCGGGCTCTACATCGCCCAGGAAAGCTGTCGGGGGGCGAACAACAGCGCGTGGCGATTGCCCGAGCTCTGGCGAATAAACCGAAAATCGTAATTGCTGATGAACCCACTGGGAATCTAGATCACGAGACATCAACCAGGGTGTTTGAAATTTTGATCGGCCTGGCTAGAGAAACTGGCGTAGCGGTTCTAGTTGCTACTCATAATGCCGATTTGGCAGAGAGAATGGATCGGAAAATTACGCTAAAAAAAGGTATTTTGACATCTGAGATGTAAAATATCCACAACCGATTCCTAATCCAGGGGGTATGCGCGATAGGAAAAACGGTATCATAACCTGATGAAAGACCCTGGATTTATCCATTTGCGGGTACATACCGCTTATTCTCTTTCCGAAGGTGCGATAAAAATTGACGGATTAGTTGAGCTTTGTCGCACAAACTCCATGCCGGCTGTAGCCGTAACCGACACAAATAACTTATTTGGCGCATTGGAATTTTCTATGGCAGCGGCTAACGCCGGAATTCAGCCGATAATAGGATGCCAGGTCGATGTCGCAAGAGAAGGTGATCGGGTGCGCCCGGCTGGCGATAACATTTCGGATACCAATCACGACCGGTTGATTCTGCTGGTTCAGAATGAAACCGGTTACCAAAACTTGATGAACATTACCTCTAATGCCTTTCTAACGACAGAGCATGAGGATACGCATACCACTATTGAACAAATCGGACGACACTCTGACGGATTGATTTGCCTGTCCGGTGGACCGGAGGGTCCGGTGGGACGTTTGCTGGCTGAAGGGCAGGCTCCGTTTGCAAAGGAAATGTGCACTCATCTAGCAGAGATTTTCAATAATCGGCTTTATTTAGAAATACAGCGGCACGGACTGCCAGGTGAAGGGGTAATCGAACCGGGCCTGCTAAAACTCGCTTATGATCATGATATTCCCCTGGTCGCGACCAATGATGTCTATTTTTCTACGCCAGAAATGTACGAGGCCCACGATGCACTCCTCTGCATTGCGGGTGGACGTTATGTATCGGAACGCGATCGTAGACGGTTATCCGAACACCACCACTTTAAGTCTGTCAGCGCTATGAGCGAGCTATTCGCTGATTTGCCGGAAGCAATCGCTAATACGGTTACTATAGCCAAAAGATGTGCGTACATGCCTAGTGAGCGTTCGCCGATCCTCCCAGCATTTAAAATAAAAGGAGCTGCAAACGAGGAAGAAGCCTTATGTATTCAATCTCGGGAGGGACTGCAAAACCGTCTTCAAAAACACGTACTACCTCTGGACATGTGCGATGCTGATCGTAGTGAAGTAGCAAAACCTTATTTAGAACGGCTGGAATTCGAGCTTCAAGTCATCATACAGATGGGGTTTCCAGGGTATTTTCTTATCGTTGCTGACTTTATTCAGTGGGCAAAGCAAAAGGGAATACCTGTCGGTCCCGGTCGGGGTTCTGGTGCTGGATCTGTCGTGGCTTGGGCGTTAACCATAACAGATCTGGATCCCCTAAAGTTTGGTTTGCTTTTCGAACGTTTCCTCAACCCTGAGCGTGTTTCAATGCCAGACTTTGATATTGATTTTTGCCAAGACCGACGCGATGAGGTAATTCGCTATGTTCAAGAAAAATATGGGGAAGACAGGGTTGCCCAGATAATCACATTTGGAAAACTGCAGACGCGAGCTGTATTGCGGGACGTGGGCCGCGTTTTGGGCATGCCTTATGGCCAGGTCGATAAAATCACGAAGTTGGTACCTTTCAATCCTGCGCATCCTCTCACGTTGCAAGAGGCAATAGACAGTGAGCCGCTACTCCAAAAGCTGAAACGGGACGACGAGACGGTAGGGCAGCTAATAAATAATTCTCTCAAGTTGGAGGGGCTATACCGCCATGCTTCTACTCACGCCGCTGGGATAATCATTGCTGACCGACCGTTAACTGAACTAATTCCGCTGTACAAGGATCCACGGTCGGACATGCCTGCGACACAGTTCTCTATGAAATATACCGAAGCTGCGGGGCTTGTTAAATTTGATTTTCTGGGACTAAAGACACTTACGGTTTTGGAGCGCGCTATTAAGTTAATCGCTCAACGTGAGGATCCGCCAGATCTTTTAAATCTGCCTTTATCGGACAAAAAGACGTTCGACATGCTTTCCCGAGGAGACACAATTGGGGTGTTTCAACTTGAAAGTTCTGGCATGCGCGATGTTTTGAGAAACATGCGCCCGGATATGTTTGAGGACATAATCGCACTTGTTGCTTTGTACCGTCCCGGTCCGATGGATAATATTCCGCGTTATATTGCTTGCAAACACGGTGAGGAGGAGCCGGATTACCTGCATCCGGATTTGGAACCAATTCTGGAAGAAACATTCGGAGTGATGATTTACCAGGAGCAGGTGATGAAAATTGCACAGGTTTTGTCGGGCTACTCACTGGGTGCTGCCGACCTCCTGCGTCGAGCGATGGGAAAAAAAATTAAATCTGAGATGGCCGCACAACGGGAGACATTCCTCGATGGTGCGGAAGAACGTGGCGTAGACAGAGCCCAGGCTGCTCGGATCTTTGAGCAGGTTAATAAGTTTGCGGGATACGGTTTCAACAAGTCGCATGCGGCAGCCTATGGGCTCGTTGCCTATCAGACAGCTTGGCTAAAGGCTAATTATCCGGTTGAATTTTTTGCCGCGTCGATGACCCTAGAGCTGGGTAATACTGATAAGCTGAACGTTTTTCGGCAGGAACTGGAGCGTTTGCAGATCCCGCTGTTACCGCCTGATATAAACTACTCCGATGTCACCTTCACTGTGGAGGAGATAGTTAACGATGCAACAGCGTTTGGTGTCCGGTATGCACTGGCGGCAATTCGGAACGTCGGCCGTCAAGCTATGCATGACATAGTGGCGGAGCGACGAGACCGGGGTCGTTATAATAATCTTGTTAATTTTGCGGGTCGGTTGGGAAATTCGGGTGCCAACAAGAGACAGTTAGAGAACCTTTTTCGTGCTGGCGCGTTCGATGAGCTCGATGCAAATCGCAAGCGTTTGTATGAGGGAGCAGAGGGCGTTGTTCGTTTTGCCAATCAGCATGCTCAGGAACGATCGAGCGGTCAGGAAAACCTCTTTGGTAATGCGGATACAGAAGATGAATTTGTTCGAATTCGTCTGCCAGATACCCCAGATTGGCCGTTAATGGACCGATTGTCCCATGAGTTTGAAGCCGTCGGCTCATTCCTCTCTGCGCACCCATTAGACACCTATACGACTCAGTTTGAACGTCTTCGAGTGGTTCCTGCGGGACAGATTAGTGTCGGGATGGCTGGCATTACTGCAAAAGTTGCAGGCGTGGTGATTAGCCGACAGGAACGTACATCTGCAAAGGGTAATAGGTTTTCATTCCTACAGTTGTCAGATACTTCGGGCGTTTATGAGGTCGTAGTGTTTTCGGAAGTTTTGACAGCATCGCGTGATTTGTTGGAACCTGGAGAGCGCGTGTTGATAGACGTAGACATCCGTGCAGACGGTGACGGTGCGCGGCTGTCCGCAAACAATGTTTGGTCTCTTGATGAGGCGATTACAGGTGCCGCATGCGAGATCAAACTCGTGATTTGTGATACAGGGGCAATTCGTGGTGTGAGACAGGTCCTCGGCTCTACCGAAAACGGCAATTGCAAGCTTGCTTTGATCCTTGAAATTGGTGACGAGCGGCAAGTGGAGGTTGAGCTTCCTGCCAGAGTACTCATGACTGGTGACATACGAGCGGCTGTGGGAGGTTTGCGAGGGGTGTCGGCTGTTTTGGATATATAGCCAGTTTAGGTATAACAAATTCCTTGCGAATTTTCCCCTTTAAGCGTATCAAGCCGGCTCTAAATCCACACGCGGGCTTGCGGGCGGCGGCGTCATTAGTCGTATGCTCGATCCGGTGTCCTGAAAGGGCGATGTCCCTTCAATCACAGGCTGTCCCCGCGGAGGTCAAACCGGAGAAGGATACGGAATATGGCAATGCCAGAATTCTCGATGCGTCAGCTTTTGGAAGCGGGGGTCCATTTCGGACATAATACGCGACGCTGGAACCCAAAGATGGAACCATTCCTTTTTGGTGTTCGTAATAATGTGCATATCATTGACTTGCAACAAACCGTCCCAATGCTTAATGCGGGGTTAGCAGCTGTCCGAGAGGTTACCGCTCGGGGCGGACGGATTCTTTTTGTGGGCACCAAGCGTCAGGCGAGTGAGGTGGTTTCGGAGGCGGCCGGGCGTTGTGGTCAGTATTTTGTCAACCACCGTTGGCTAGGTGGAATGCTAACCAACTGGAAGACTATTACCGCTTCGATTAAACGGCTGCATGAACTCGATGAAATGCTCGGTTCTGGAGATACCTCCGAGGGATTCACAAAAAAGGAATTATTGAACCTTACCCGCGAACGCGACAAGCTTGATCGCTCGCTAGGCGGGATAAAGGATATGGGTGGTCTTCCTGATATGTTATTTGTGATCGACACGAATAAGGAGGAATTAGCAGTAGCTGAAGCGGCAAAATTGGGAATTCCAGTAGTGGGCGTCATTGATTCTAATTCTAGTCCGCAGAATATAACCTATCCAATCCCGGGTAATGATGATGCAATACGTTCAATCGCGCTTTATTGTGATTTAGTATCAGGGGCTGTTCTCGATGGGTTGCAGCAGGAGGCAATCTCGGGTGGTAAGGATATAGGCGAGTCGGAAGAGGCCCCTGCTGAAGTTGTTCCCGCGGTTGGAAAATCGAAAGACAATGCTGTTGATGCCTCGTCAACGGAAGAAAGCATCGTCTTGAATGGAGGGCTTGAGGGTGATGTCGAAGAAGCTTCGTCGATTGATGCAGAGACCACAGCAATGTCGGAGGAATCTACCTTGGACAGAACGTCGAAAACTGGTGAGGAGAACGAAGTAGAGGTCGCCGAAACCGCCGAAACCGCCGAAACCGCCGAAACCGCCGAAACCGCCGAAACCGCCGAAACCGCCGAAACCGCCGAAACCGCCGAAACCGCCGAAACCGCCGAAACCGCAGACACCCCAG
>JAYZQT010000094.1:0-20341 GCA_036136335.1 Pseudomonadota bacterium | reverse complement strand
TGGATGGATCCAACATGGTTCATAGGGATAGCCGTCAGCGCCCCGGACCTTGCCAAGTTCCCGTATCCATTCGATATCATCGCCTTGCACGTGAAACCGATATTTCGGATGGTTCGACATTACCGACAGCGGGTAACGTTCGGCCTTGGGTGAATTTGCCAATTCACTGTGCGAAATCCATTTGGCCAGTGGTGGTCGTTCGGTGTTGTCAGGGTCGAGGTTTGCAATCCGTTCTGAGACGAACTCAATCTTCCCACTTGGTGTCTGTAATCCTTCACTCTTTTCTGCAAACCAATGCAGCCCACCGTTGTGGGCGCCATAGCCATGTTCCTTTTTTATATCCACCCATTCATCCCATGTTGGGCAGTCGTAAATGAAATATTTTTTCTGTTTGAAATCCTCCCACGACAAACTGTGTTTTGTAGCCGCAAGCGTGTCTTCGTAGGAGTTTTTGAGCCAGTCCCCACTGGGTGGAAACACCTCATCCAGTCCCAACCTCAACCCTATCATACGGTGTATTTCATAATCGCTTTTGGAATCCCCGACCGGGGACACTGCAGCTTCCTGGTAGAATAGCGCAAGCACGTCGCTCCGCTGCACCACTACCAGATCTTCGTGCTCATAATTTGTTTGTGCCGGCAGTATCAAATCAGAATAGAGCAGATCATTTTCCAGCCAAGGGTGGATGCCAACGACAAAGTCAAGCTGCTCACTGCGCAGTGCTTCGAGCCAGTTCCAGCCGTGGCCCCAACTTCCGGGCTGGCTACCATTCTCATTCCAGACCATCCGTATGCCGGGATGATCATCGTTTGGCGGATAATGATAACTCGCAAACTGGTCTTCAGTTTTAGCAAGTGCTGCGGTGGTGCTTTTCCAACGTATGGATTTTTGCTGAATGGCTTCTGCAGCCAGAGTACGGGGAATGAAGACCGGTGACTTTGGTCCGTGTCCAATGGCATATTCAATCATCGGACTGAAGGCGAGACCTTTCATGTCCACATCGGGATATCGTGGCACCTGTGCCAGGGATTTTTTATAAAATGATGGCGCCCCGGTGCGAAGAAACTGCCGACCAGGTTTTCCAATTCCCTGCATCGCCAGCACGTAGGCCTCCATTCTGGCCATTAGATGGGATAGGGTTCCCCGAATTTTAGGCCCACCAAAATAAACGGATAAGGTGGTCTTCTTTGTTGCCCATTCTCGGGCCAGGGCTCTAATAGTCCGAACTGGCACACCCGTAATTTGCTCGGCCCAGCTTGGTGATTTTTCAATCCCGTCATCTTCGCCGAGAACATGCGATTTTAATGCATCAAAGCCAACGGTATGAGTGTCAACATAACTCTTGTCGTATGTACCTTCCGAGATCCAGACATGTGCTATCGCCAGATAGAGCGCTGCATCAGAGTTTGGTTTAATTGGGATCCACGTGTCAGCGTGGACAGCTGCCGCATGATTCAGATCTGGTGCGATGGCAACAATCTTGATGCCGGCCCGCTTGAGCCACTTGGGCATTTCAAGCGCAATTGAGCCAGACATCCCAAAGCCGGTAGCCTCTGGATCGTTGCCCGAGAAAATTACCATCTCCGCATGTTCCAGGACATCGTCCCACACAGCATCCTGATATGGCTCGCCGAGGGTCTCATCAAAACCCCAGACATGTTTGGCACCCCAGTAGTAGCCCTCCCAGCTATCAGGATTTCGGACCTGCTGGGTCCACCAGCCCCACCCCTTATGTTCGCGGATCATATCAAATAGATAATGGCCCCAGAAATGTAGCGATTGGAGATACCCACTCTGCCCATGGCCGTCAGCCTGCACCAGGACCGGTTCCATGGATCCGTATTTGGCGCGGATGTTTTCTATCTGACTAACGATTATATCAAGCGCCCTATCCCAGCTGATAGGCGAAAAACTGTCAGTGCCTCGCCCAGCTCCATTAGGCCTGTCGGGGTCCCAGCCATCCCGAAGTAGAGGGTATTTAACCCGCGTATCCGAATGAACACGCTGTTTGGCGGCTAGGGCCAGTGGCATTTGTACTTCTTTTCGGGGACGCGAAAAGTTGCCCCGTGACGTGGTTTCTATTTCGTAAAGTCGGACGTCTTGCGGGATGTAAAAAGGCAGCGAACGGACGATCTGATCTCCCTCGATGTGGCATTCGAGCGGAAAATTCGAGCGCGCGAGGCCACTGCCCGGGTGTGAGACATAAACCTTGCGACGCTGGGGTTTGGAGCTAGTTTCTCGGACGGGTTTGTTCACGGAATTCTCAGACATCGCACTCCGCTCCTTGCACTCTGCTAAATCTCACACGCTACGGACCCTGCCTCGTGATGTGTCGCTTGGCAAGGGGGCAGTGACGGGGATTTCTACGATCTCCCGTCACCCCAGAAATTTTGGAAATTGGTTTGGATACACTTGCGTCAGCCATGCTTGAGCCATATCCAAAACCGAAATTAGGGATTTAAAAATATCTGAAGCCGTTCGGTTTAGATTTCTGTGCGCTCGGTAGGCACACAAACAGCGAACACACAACCGCAGACGCTGACGCCGCTAGGCACCATCAATTTTCTTGACTCCGAACAGACTTGGCTAATCTCCGTAAATAGACGGATTTAGCCAACTCTAGGTTTTACAAACACGGAGTTACACTATTCTGGCGCCTCTGCTGCCGAGTTGCCGTTATCGTCTGGCATGGGTAATTCGGAATTACTCTCTTCGTCAGAACCCCCGGCCTTGCGTTCAGCTTTAGCCGCTGCCCGCTTGGCTTTTTTTTCGGCTTTTAGACGCTCTCTTTCGTGTCGTTCAAATCTGTAGTTAGGTTTTCTGCCCAATCCGATCCCTCCTTCAATGTGGATATTGAGGAACGGTGCATGGCAAACGCACCCCGTATTTGAACTAACCGATAACAGAAATGTTTTCAGCCGCCATTTTGCCGTCCCGACCGGGAACAAGCTCAAACTCCACTTTTTGTCCCTCGTTCAGACCTGCAAGGCCAGATCTTTCCACAGCACTTATGTGCACGAATGCGTCTTTCGAATTGTCGTCTTGTTCAATAAAACCAAAACCCTTGGTTGGGTTGAACCATTTAACAGTACCTGTCGCCATTTTTAAGCTCTCTATTTTGTTAGAAAAAACACCGCTTCGTAATACTCATCTAGGTTGACCGTAACATAAACAGGAAACACTTAATGGCTAACCCTTTAAGAGGTCAATCTTGATTTCACATCGCGTACTTTACAATGTGTAGGCGTTTCTACGCTCTTTCTGTGGTTAAATCCAGCAAGTGTTTGGGTTTCAATTGTTTTTACTCTGGGTTGTCTCGGTGCCTAAGAGCGCTCCCTGTTACAAACGGAATGTTTAGAAATGGCATGTTTTTATATAATTTTCAATTTTTCAGAGTAAGAACACAACCGGGTAACGCATGGGCGACAGCGCTGGAGATTTGGGAGGCGAGTATTTGGAAGGGTGTGGTCGCAAATTTTGAAATACCTCGTTTTGTGGCTCTTAAGTCCATCTTCGGTCGAATCTGGCTTTCAGGCGTATGCTTGGGGATAGATGATTGGCTTCATGATACGAACTGCAACATTAAAGAATTATGCCGTGATGCCAATAATGATCCGGCCTCCACTCATTCGCTAGACGGGCACGGTCACCGTTTGACATTGCAATCTATTCTCCACGAGATGGCGCCAGTCTTTTTGCGATTGTCGTAATTTATTCGCTTGCCTTTGCACTTCGCGCGTGCCGCCTTTTCGAGGCCGACCCGAACCTCATCCGGAAGGTCCTGAAAATCTAGAGCGATTGTTAAGGAATCTTTTTTGCCCCGGGTTGACTTTGTCCTAGATGCTTTTCTTGTAGCTGATTTTCCAGCGTTGGGTTTTTTATTTGGGTTCCCCCAGATATCATCCCATCCGGACTTGTATTCCGGGGTCTTGATGTTGCTGAAAAACCCGTAATGGGCAACTGCTGCACCGCCCACGGATTCACGCGCCGATTTGCCCGCATCGCTGTTTGGCGGTGCTGCGGATGAACTGGAATCCTTCGAAGTGGATTTGGAGCTTTTATCAGTCGACGGACTGGGTGTACTGGCGTCCGCGGACGCAGGTTTGGTATCGTCACTCATGATTATCTTCGTTTGTTGATATAAAGGGTGCCTCGTACACCGCGAGCGAAAAAGATGCAATCATCTTGGAGTATTCCTCCGGGCAGGCTCAGGGTATGGCCTGTTAGTGAACATTAACAGTTTGCATTCTATGGGCAATTTTCCTGGTGAAACCTTCAAAGAACTGGCGGTTGTATTTATAAAAATTTGGGGTACATAATTGTGCTTCCGACCTCTAAATCTAACTTGATTGACTGGCACCAAGTCTGCTCCGCCAATCCTGATAGACTGAATATCAATCTTCTGGAGCACACTGTATGGAATTTGGCATTTTTTCGAATGGGTTTCGGCCCCACTCCACCGCGGCTGAAACTTATGAGGAGGACCTTCAGGAGATAATTTTGGCTGACAAGTTGGGATTTCGGGATGCCTACATTAGCGAGCACCACGGAGAGCCGCCCTATGTCGGTCGCGTTGACACCATTCCTGCGCCCGAACTTCTCATGTGTAAGGCGGCGGGCCTAACCAAACAAATTCGGATGGGTGCTGCCGTAAAATTGCTTCATCTTCACCACCCGCTTGACGTGGCCATTCAGGCCGCCGTGATAGAGCACCTTGTCGGGGCGGGACGCTTCATCTTTGGCTTTGGATCCGGCTTTCCGTCTCCGTTATTTTCAGAAGAGCGAGGCTTGACCTTCCCCGATCGCCATGCCCGTCTCGCGGAATCACTGGAGTTTGTTATGAAATGCTGGACCAGCGACGAAGTTTTTGATTGGGATGGTTCGCATTGGAAGGGTAAGGATGTCGTCGCGTTACCGAAACCGTTATCGACGCCTCATATGCCCATGGCGACGGCTACCGATACTGAAACGTTTATCAAAATGTCCGCCGAACGTGGCTACATATTGCTCTCCGCACATATCGAAAAAGCCGATCGGCTGCGTCCAAAGGCGGATCGTTACGTGAGTTACGCCAAGGCGGCTGGCATTACCAACGCCCGGAGAAACATCACGGCTTCGCGTGTCGTCTATGTGGCGGATTCTCATGAAGAAGCGTTGGAAGACCTTCGTACCGCGGTGACATTTGAAACCAGCGTGCAGGCCGAACGCGGGTTTCTTGCCGTGTTAAAAAATATGTTCGATGTCGAAATTCCCAACGATGAGAATGCGATAGAAGCGCTGGTGGAGGCCGGTTTTTATCTGCTGGGTGATCCGGACGATGTTGCTGCTCAAATTCGCGAATTTCACCGCGTATCCGGTGGATTTGGTACTTTTCTGATTGTGACTGGAAAGGACTGGGCTACCCGCGAAAAGCGTACAAATTCGATGACACGTTTTATGAAAGAAGTTGCGCCCCAGCTTCGGGACCTTGATGTCACAGACGCATAATAGCTGCGGAATAGCGTGATCTGACTGTCGGGTTTATGCGTCAGGCCTCATAAATGCACACCCACGTTGTTCAGCGACTGGTACTCAGGCCAACTTCTTCGTAGCCCTCACCCGTCTCGTCCGGCCAGCTTACAGCAGTTCTGTAGGAGGGAAGTGCTGAGACCCGTGCATACCACTCGGCGACGCCAGGTCGTAAATCGGATGACCACCAATCGTCCAGTCCTAGTGCCAGAAGACGGAACATGTAAGGGGCAACGGTTATTTCGGCGAGGGAAAGCCTGTCACCGGCGAGCCATGGCCCCGCCGACAGCATTGTTTCCATGCGATCAAGAACAATCTGGATGTCTGCGTGGCATTTCTCGATATCAGGACTGTGGATTTCCCCGTTAACGCCATCGCCGTGCACCTTGCGCATGAACTCCGTCGGCCGTCGGACAGCCTGCTTCTGAAGCTCGTCTTTACCCCAGCGGTTCAACAGTTTGGGCAGAATGTATTTGACGTAAGTAGGCAACACGATAGCTGGAAACTTGTTTTCGCAAAGTGTCATGAATTCACGCATGCGGGCTATCTGTATTGGTTCGTCCGGCTTAAGAGAGGGACCTTCGAATGCGTCGTCGATGTAGTCGATAATAACCATGGATTCGCAAATGACTTCATCGTTATGCACCAGGGTTGGTACTACGCCGTCCGGATTGATCAAGAGGTACTCCGGGGTCATCTGGTCAAAGTTAAAAAGATCAATATAACAGCTTTCCCACTCGACGCCTTTTTCTTCTAGCGCCATGCGAGGTCTGACCGAACAGACTGAGCTCCAGAAATGATATAAACTGACAGTCATGGATTTTACCCTCCTAGCGTTTGTCTAGCGTAGATTTAGTTGGTCCAACATCCAAACTTACCGAATCCGTATATCAAGTACCCGTGTTGTGCGGTCGACGTGCAGGGGATTTCCAAGCATCTCACATTCATGAAGCGCTTGCGACGTCCCTCGGACCCTGTTGCAGTTCTGTTTTCAACACATCACGCAATAACCTCACACCTCTCTCTGGAAAACCAACCATCATCTTTAGTTGCGGGTTCGTTTGTTTTGAAATACCGCGATCTCCGAAAGATTCCAATCCTGTACCTCTGCCACGTTTGTGCGGTAGGTAGCGGGTATTGGGGGGCGCCATGGAGAATCGGCCTCTTCCGCTTTGAGCACGCGGCACAAAAGTGCGCGCAATTGGTATGTTCCCATTGATGGGCAGTAGGGTGGGTCCATGCTGGTCAAGGTGTTGGCGTTAGACCTCCATATGCCGTGGTCTGGCCCGTCATCCTCCTCGGGAAACCACCACCCGTGTTGCGCATGTATTACCCTGGGGTCTATGCCATCGAACAGTCTGACCTTCTGTCGGCATCGGCCCCGTTTGGTTTCGATAGAAACCCAGTCACCTTCCGATACGCCAAGGGTATCTGCCGTCTTCGGATGTATTTCGCATTGGGGTTCCGGCCGTCCACGCCTGAGAGTGGGCATTTGCCTGTACTCCGACTGAAAAAACATTGGTATTCGCGCTCCCGTAATCAAAATATAAGGAAAATCTTCCGCCAGGTCGGGGGTGGAATACGGACTTTCAGGAGGTTCCTCAAAGTAGGGAAGGGGGTCGTAGCCCATTTCCTCCATCCGCGTAGAATAAAGCTCGATCTTTCCAGTCGGTGTTGCAAAGCCATCTGTTTCATATTTTCGATATCGAAATTCAGGCTGTGTGAATCCCAGTTGTTTGAGTTTTTCGAAGGTTAGACCAGTTTTAGGCGTAAGCATGGCGTCGTATATTTCCTGCGGAGCCTCCTGCCCAGGGGTGGTTCCCAACCGACGACAGATTTCCGTCATGATGACTTCGTCCTGCACGCACTCACCGACTTGCACGACTTTCTGCTGCGCTAAAATAATATTTTGCCCGTAGAACGGGACGGCAGGCAATGCATCTACCTCCACCCAGCTTGAAACTGGTAAAACCAGATCGGCGAGCTCTGCCGTCGGGGTCATGTAGAGTTCAGCAACCATTAGATAGTCGAGCGCCGTAAGGGTCTCATACACTGTCTTGACGTCGCCATATGTCGACAGTGCGTTATTGCCAAAGATCAGTCCTGTGCGCACGGGATATGGTTCTCCGGTGCGAATGGCATTGAATATTGTTGGGACATGTGCCGACGGTAGCTGGGCTCCCTCGGCACTCAAGACCTTGAACTGATCATAACCCAAACGCTTTTTCTGTTTTTCTTCTGGTATTTTATCGAACAGCTGCGGGAGTGGCGAAACACCCATCATACCAAAGGCCCAGCTACCTGGCTGGTCTATATTGCCGGTAATAGAAGGCAGGCAAAGAAGCGCCCGGATTGTCTGAAAGCAGTTGGGCGTGTGCTCCATAGCGCACCCCCACTCCAGCATCGAGGGTTTTACCTCCGCAAACAGGTGCGCTGCTTTGCGGATCTCTTTAGCAGGCACCCAGGTAATGGGCTCTGCCCATTCGGGTGTATGGTTGCTGACGCGTTCCGCAAGACTCTCGAAACCATAAGTCCATTTTTCAACAAAGTCTCTATCTTCGAAATTTTCTGCGATGATCACGTTGAGCATGGCGAGTGCGAGGGCATCGTCGGTTCCAGGGCGCAGTTGGAGCCATATGTCGGCGCGCTTGGCGAGCAGTGTTTCCCGCGGGTCAACAACGATTGTCTTTGGCTGGCGCGCCAGGGCCTGCCGCACTCCAAACCCCAATTCGCCATCAGGTCCGGAATAAAGTGGATTGTGACCCCAGAACATGATCAGCTCGGGCATAACATCGTTGGTGTAGGTGCAAATCGGCAATTGGCCCATGGTGATGATGCTACCGTGAACGCGCGGACGGAAGCATTGCGCTGTACCGGGTTCACACCAATTTGGAGTGCCGATAGCGTTGGCAAACCGTGAAACAAAGCCGAAGTGATGTCGTCCGGTGCCAGTCCCTACCCAAATCGATTCCGAGCCGAAACGAGCCGCGGCTTCTCTTATTTTGTTCGCGATTTCATCATAGGCTTCGTTCCATGAAATCCGTTCCCATTTGCCTTCGCCTCGCTTTCCAGAGCGTCGCATTGGGTACTTGAGGCGGCGCGGGTTGTATACCTGTTCCAGACTTGCGGCGCCGAGCGGACATAGTTTACCCAAATTCATAGGATTTTCAGGATCACCCTCGATTTTGGTAAGTTTCTGATCTTCAACGTGAAGTAACGCGCCACAGCCTCCGTGACACATCCGGCAGGCGGATTTATAGACACCGTCCGTTGCTACGAAGCTGTCTGGTGTCGGTAACGGATTTTGATTCATAATAACAAACCCTATCTCCGCCTTTTGAGTGCGTGGTGTGGGGACCGAAGAAGTCTATTGTTCCCGGTCGGGAAATTTATCGGAATACCAATCACATCGCCATGCGGCCTACGCGATGGCATGCAGCCCGTGGTAGCAATTCCGGTTTTATAGAAAATGGGATATAAATCCCTAGCCGTAAATTCTCACCATATCAGGCTTTTCGGTAGCATAATAATGCACCCAAATATAGACGTGGCTGAAAGCCGCGACGATTAAAGCCGTTACTGACTGGAACAGAAAGGCAGGTATCCAGAGACCCATAAAACCGAACACATACATGGCGTTGGGTGACCACCGGAATATTCCCTGTCGTACAAAGGCAATGTTGCTAGCATTCGGGTCAAAATGATCGATGCCAAATGCACGGCGAAATGTGAAATAGTGTTTGATTGAAAACATTAGGTAGGCCGTTGGGATGAAGAGAAAGGCACAAATTCCGTATCCAAGCCATACATTTATTACCAGCGTCTCCCTGTTTGACCAGCCTAGTGCAAAAATCAGGATTGGTCGGCAGACGATCAGGAATACAAACCCGACGGCATAAACATTAAATGCCTTGTTGCCTAGAAGGCGGGTCAGGAGCCGTCGGTGTAATTCCATCCGCCAACATAACCAGACATAAATTTGGTGAACGATTGTTACTGTGACCGCCAAAATCGCTAAATTTAACGTCGAAACGTCCAAGAATATTCCTTCCCTGAAGCCCGGCATTTCACTAAGCGCATAAACGATGGTTAATAATAGAAATGCAGCCGCTAAATGGGTGAACTGGCCTTCAAAAATAAGTTTCATATCTGATTTGCCTGCCCAAGAGCAGCTACTTGATGTCTATTGCAGAGGGTGTTCACCCCATTCCGCTAATTAACAAGGAGACACCCTGAAGTCTAACGCAACCGAATATTGATCGTTACCTAGTTGGTTGTGAAGGTGAAACGCCAAACTGAATTGATTATTCACCAATTGATGTGAAAGAAAATCCAAGTTTGAGGCAAAGGTTAAACTTTATTGATAGGATGCATGGAACAAGGTGGGCCCCAGAACTATGGACGAGACTGTAGCGCGTTTTATATGCTAATCTTATTTATTAACAAAAAAGTGTATCACTATAATAATTAGTAATTTTTGTAAAAAACGGCAAAGTCTTTAATGTATCTATCAGTGCGTCCCGAGCCGCTGATTCGATAATCGGTTTTGCAGCCGAAAAACTTCAATCACCTTGACGATGTGTCGGTCAAAAAGATTTTAGCGAATGGCGGCTTTCCCATACCAGGGGTTGGGAAAAGAATCCTTGCCAGATGGAATTTGCTTGATTATAAGCCACGGCCCTTTGTCAATTTCCATGTTTCATTCGAATTTAGGGAGACGAAGGGTTTTTCTCTAAAGACCGACCAGAAGTGATGTTTCGGTGCACGCTGATTTTAGGCAACGCGGCCATAAAACATAAGGAGTCGAGATCGTGAGAATAGCAGGATACATCCAAATCCTTTGGGCGTCCGCGCTACACTTGGCAGCCACATTATTCAGGCCTGTTTTTCAGGGAGGACTTTACCTTGTCTATATCCTAACAAGGTTAACCGTAAATCCGGTTTTACGGATGAGGAGGGTCCCTCGCTATCGTAGTCGCGAAACTGAACTGGGCATTTCTACAATTGAAAATATCTATGCACTCAGACAGTTGCAATCCAAGGGAAAAACTGGATCCCGCTGATTATCTATGGGTGAGGTAACTCCGGTATCTGCCCGCGTCCAGGTTATCGCAAGCCAGGTCAATTGAAATGCGCAAACGCAAGTGCGTCTGGAACCTCGGACGCTCCAAAAGTTGTCGCTTCGGTGGACTAAAAAAATGGCAACGAAAGATTTAAACGTGCTGAAATTTACTTGGATACCCGATCGTTAGCTTTCGTGGGAAGTCTGGTCTGCTATATGTTCGTATCTGCGTAATTCAGAGCAGATTTTTATGCTATAGCGGGAGAAAATGTGTTCTTTTCCCTCGGCCATTGCCTCGCGGTGGCGTGGATCACGGGTCCAGGCAAGGAGAGCTGCCTCATCCTCCCAGTAAGAAATTGTATTCACCCGACCGTCCCCGGATATGTGTGCATAACTCTCCTTGCCCTGGAACCCGGGAAATGTTTCTACGCGAGGCATCAGGTCGGCCAGCCATTTCTGCTGTGCTTTTTCCATTCCGGGTTTGTTCTCAAATTCAATTATGCAAATAATCATGTTCGGTTCCGGCTAAAATGCGATCGCCCTCCGGCGTTCGCAGTCGGGCATTTGGTCTGCTTGGACTTTACGCTTCCCAATATCTGATGCAATTCATCTGATGCAATTCGAAAAATTGCCCTGAACCACCCAACACGGTTGTTCCAATGTTGCAGGGAAACAAATAACCTGACCGTGTGCGTAAGAGACGGTTGAAAAACCTTTAAATCGCTAACTACTAGGATCATTCTGGTTTGGAAACCTGCTCGACGTCGTATTTTGCAAGATAGGCATTCCGCAGAACCTCCTCCGTTACACCTTCGATAAACGTGTAGGCTGGGGAGACCACGGGCAGGGTGTCAATTACTTCTATGAGAACCGCGTCATGCACCGGGATGGCCTCCCCGTGTTCGGCGGCAATGTCTGCTTTAAGATTGGTATAAATAGGATCATTACCAGAATGAACTGTTGCTTTCCCAGAAAACCGGTATCCCCGGCGCGAAAATATATCCACACAGTTGATTTCGATCGCGGAGTTCCGCTTTAAGTTTTCTATGGTTTGGGGCGATGCCATATTGGCAAACAGGAGATGAGTGTCATCATGTACCCGGAGCGAGCTCTTGGGTGATAGGTTTGGAGTGCCGTCATCGTTAACCGTCGCGGCGAAACATAACATTGTGCCTGAAACAAGCATTTTCATATCATGATCAAGCATGGCAGCGTCCTCTGTATTTACATACGCGGATCTACACTAGAGCAAATAGCCCGAGATGTAACTGAACTTGCAAAAAACCGATAAGGGGTGGCCCTTGGACTTGGAATGCCTCTGACATTTGGATACGGTGCAATGGCAGCGCCTGCTTTTTGTTACCGTTGCTGTATTGTTAATGAGCACACACTGGAGTGACATGATTATTCGCATCATGCTTTTTCTTGCGTTCTTCGGCGTGGTTCCAGCCTTTGGCCACCCAGTGCCACAGTGTTTTCCTAAAGATCAGGCTAAAGAAGGGCTTGCACAGCTTGGTATGGAGCGTGTATGGCACGGCGTCCCTGGCCCAATTGGCATTATTGAATTGTGGGTTAACAAATATGGTGGCTTCAGTCTGGGGCTGGCAACGGCGGACGGTCAGGCGTACTGTCCCATGGCCGAAGGCAGCAAATCAATGATGCCAAAGGGTGACTTTTCCGGGGTAGGAACCTAAAGCCTCAGCCGGTGCGTCTCAGGAACGCAGGTGTGAAAAAAGTTTCTATCAATGCGTTGAAAATTTAAAACTTCCTAATACACAGGTCCATTATTTCGCCTCGTATTTGCCGCAGAAATCGTCATAACCAACTATGGGCCACACCCCCCGCGGCAGCCCGTCCTCATGTTTTTTGAAATTCAATGGCGGAAAATATCTACACTGACCATAATTAACCTCGCCGAACGGCTCGGAGTCATAATGCCTGCAAGCGTTACAGTGACCGGGGATTGTCTCATACACCTCAACCAATTTGGCGAAGCCCCCTAGGAAAGTTGTGGATGCTTTCGCATCCCTCTCGGGTTATCACAACGCATTCTCCGGTTTGCACACCGGCCTTGCCAGCTAGGTCGGTGACGTTTGGTTGAATAACGAGCATCATCCCTTCTTGCAATTCCATGTCGGGGATTGGGCCGGCCGGCCGGCTGGTTGAGCCGACAATAGGAGGAAAATACCCGCCACCATATCCATGCACCAGATCGTCGCAGGTTGTAAAACCCGATTCCTCTATCATCGCTGATGCCGCAACAATTTCTTTCGCGGTCACACCCGGTTTGAGAATTTTAAAAATTGAGTCATAGACGGCGTCCGCCACTGCGTGGAGATCCCGATAGAGCGGGGTCGGCTGGGTCTGTACTGAAAAACTTCTTAACACCTGGCCAGAGTATCCCCGGAATGCACCCGAAATTTCACAGAAAACCGCATCACCCCTGGCAATGGGGCGAGTGGAGGGAAGTTGGCGAGGCACCTTGCAGTCTGGGGCGTCCATTGGGGTGGATCCAAAAAAATGAATCACCGTTTCCCCTCCGAGAGGAACCCACGCCCTTTGACAGAGATCACCAAGATCTCGCTCAGTAATGCCGGGCAAAAGGTTGTCTGCGACGGCCTGCACTGCACGATCAGAATACCATGCACCGATCCGCATCCAGTCGACTTCTTCCGGGGATTTGATGAGTCGCAGCCGGGTAAAGTTCCTATTCAAATCGACCACATCAGCAAATGCACCCCGAAGGCGGGCGCAGCCGGCCATTCCGAGGGGACCGATTACACCTACCTTGGCTTTCTCGTCAGCACCACGGTTTCGAAAGTCTTCGATGACCGTGTGTATCGTGTCTGGCCCACCCCATTTCACCTTGCAATCAGTTGCGCCCTCCATGGCCTGAGGCACATGATTGTGAAACTGAACATACAGTGTGTTTTCTTCGTCTGGAGTTACAACGACTGCGGCTTCTGCGGAGGTTGGCCAATGGGTTAACCATGGAACTGCTGGCCCATTCCAATAGAACCCGTAGAGAAGCAGGTAACGGATGCCCTGTTCCACCATCAGGTATTCTATTGCAGAGCGTCGCCGACCCATTTCAGTTTCGGAAAATTTTGGCCATTCGGCGGATACGAGCGGGGCAAGTGTATTCGGAAGCGCGTAAGGGGTGTCCATATCCATCTGGGTTTTTCTCCCATCTCCAGGTTTGCATTTACGACGTGTCTGCCCCGTTTTTTTCATAAATCCGTCGTTATTTCATCATGGGGCCGACTCAACCTGGTCAGCTTAACCGGAACGAACACGATCCTCTACCGTTCAAAAAAACACATCACACCTGCTTTCACACCGCGCTCCCATGGGGTGTGCAATCCCGTCCTAACGTTGAGTAGCGTTTTGAGCCACCAGGGTTTGCAGGACCTCTTGATATCCGATGTCCCGTCTTCACTGCCACACAGCTGATCGGAACCGCTCGGTTATTTAGCAAAGAATTCCCGGCTGAGCTTGTTGCTCGCGAGTATTTTGCCTGACTTGATTACGTATTTTGGTGGTTGCTGCAATCTCAGAACATGCTGCACACTCGGGGCACACAGTATATTCAGGTCGGCATTATTGCCCACCGCCAGTCCGTAGCCATCGAGGCGAAGGGCCTTCGCTGCGTTTTGGGTTATGAAATCGAATACAGCGCGAATTTCATTTGGGTAGGTCATGTGGCATGCATGGCAGACGAAGGATGCAACTTCCTGCTGGTCATTCCGTCCAAATGGGTAATATGGGTCGTTGACATCATCCTGCGCCGAGAACACGTTGGCACCCGCCTGCCAAAGATCTTTGGCACGGGTAACACCACGACGCATGTTATCGGTGTCGTATCTTCCCTGAGCGACAAGGCTTATGTGCGGGTTGGTCGAAATTGACACGCCAGCCTCGGCGACTAGCGCGATTACTTTCCGGGCATGTACCTCATCATATGCTGCGAGCGCTCCGCAATGACTGGCGGAAACCCGCCCCTGATATTCTTCCCGGATGGTTTTGGCAGCTAGATATTCAAGGGATCTGCTGTTTGGATTGTCAGTGTCGTCGACCAGCATATGAATGTCCTTGTCGTACTCCAACGCCAGATCGAAACAGAAATCGATGTGGGAACGCGCGTCTTCATCCAGGTGTTCATGCCAGGGTAGGCCGCCCACGACATCCGCTCCAATTTTCATGCCTTCGCGCATAAGGTCCTTTGTCCCGGGGTCACGAATGATTGCTTCCTGTGGAAAATCCACGACCTCGATGTCGACGATGTCGGCCCATTTTTCGCGTAGGGCGATAATTCCTTTGAGTGGTGTCATGCCGCCAATGGTGTCGACATCCGCAAACACCCGGAAGACAGTAGTGCCATTGAGAATTCCTTCCTCTATGGCACGGCTCGCACGTTCTACAATATCATCGATTGTATAGGTGCGTTTGTGTTCCCAAGTTATCTCGAGACATTCTTGGAAACTGTTGGTCTTGTTGGGCCGCATGACATCGCCAAGATTACTCTTGTCATGATGGACATGGCCGTTGATGTAGGTCGGTGCCGCGAGAGCGCCCTCCGCGTCGATTTCTTTCTCGCCTTCCTCGGTAATGCTGGTCTCCAGTGCTTTGATGCGACCGGCATCAATCCCGATATCCCACCTTTCGTCGCGATCGAGCAGTCTCGCGTTTCGGATAATTAGGTCCAAGGTATAGTCCTCCAGGTATTTTCAGGGTCGTTGCTATGTTGGGCGCGTGATATGGGATTTCGATCGCCGTCGAACCAGAACCTCGACCCGTATAGCGAATAAACCTTTCACGCTGTACGGGTTTTTCAAGTCCATCCAGAACTGGCGATCCGATCCACACCGCATGGCTTGTTTAGGGGCTGGTCAGTGCTTTCGCGACCGCGCCAATCGTCTCTACAGATTCCCCAGCGTCGGAGAAGCAGATTATACGGCACGGACATGCCTCAAGTCCCTCAAACCGCCAAGGAAAGGCCCCTATGATAAAACGTTGATTGAGCGCGAGTTCAATATCTCCGCCGACATTTTCCGCGTGAATAAGACCCTCATTAAATGCCTCGCTATGGAACATGAAGATGTCAGATTTTGCTTTTCTTCCCGAGAGCGCGTGGGTGTATTCGTATTCGCCGAAATATTCCTCACAGGTCATACCAATTTCCGTTTCAAAACGGACTCGCAGGTCAGGTCGCATTTTTCGTATGGACGTGTTCATTGCGTGATCGCCGGATCCACAGTCGATACCAAACCATTTGATTTTTTTTTCGTACATCCAGTTCAGTAATTCACGCCCTCCTCCGGGATGCAGGCAAAAATACCGTTCTAGGTCCTGCTGCGGACGTCCTTCGTAGTATCGATGGAAGCCTGTATGGATAATGAGGATGTCGCCTTCGTTAATATCTACCGGTGCCGCTTCCATCATTTCCGGAGTAATCAAACCCCAATCGTCAATACTGTCGGAAATATCGACTACCGCCCCTGGCCCAACCAGATAATCCAGAGAATAGGATGCCATATCGCCCTTGACGTCAGACGCGTGCATCGCTCCATCCAGGTGGGTCCCAACATGCATTGCGGTGTCCACCCGCTGGGCTACAATGCCCCCAGTCTGAAGGTTTTGGGCATAATACATTTTGTTGCCGGCATACCCGACCCACCCGGGGGTATGCAGGTTCATCATGTGGGAAAGATCTATAATTTTCACAGTGGAGGCTCCTTCTTGTAATAAACGGAATGTATTCCTAGTTTGGTCTCTCTACAAATAACCATAAGTAACCCACTGTGAAACCTGCACCATTCCAATATTTACAAGCCTCCTCTTGGTCGGAGGCCGCCAACCTCCTTAGTGATCATGGCGGGGATGCAAAAGTATTGGCAGGTGGCCAGACCCTGGTACCGGCGATGAATTTTCGGCTTGCCCGGCCCAGCGTCCTGATCGACCTCAATACAATCGCAAATTCAGGGTATGTAGCTGTCAAGAAAAACGAGTTGCGGATCGGAGCACTGTCACGGCACGTGCAATTTGAAACTGCGCACTGCGGTGGGCCGCTCGGATGGCTGATGCCACAAATAAGTCGTCACATTGCACATGCGCCGATTCGGATGCGGGGAACATATGCCGGAAGTCTCGCTCATGCTGATCCTGCATCAGAATGGTGCGCGCTCAGTCTAACGATGGATGCCACAATTGTGGCGGAGGGACCAACGGGTGTGCGGCAGATCGGGGTGCATGAATTTTTTGTGTCAGCTTTGACAACAACGCTCGCGGCGGACGAGGTTGTCCGGGAAATTCGCATACCATTGTTGGGGAGGGACTGGTATTGCGGTTTTCGTGAATTTAGCCGACGGGCGGGAGATTTTGCACTGGCAATGGCGATAGTGTGCATAAAAATTAGTGATGGAACGATTGACGACGCACGCATAGGTATTGGTGGGGCGGCTGTAATTCCCTTTCGCTCCTCTGCAGCGGAGGCAGTGCTTTTAGGTCATGCACCGGGCCCGTCTGTATTTGACCGGGCAGGGGAAGCCGCGGCCGCTATCGCCGATCCGATCGAGGACCCTCAAGCGACAGGGCCCTATCGCTGCGATCTTGTGAGGGCACTTGTCCCGCGGGCGTTAATGGACGCGATGTCTCTATATGAACGGAAATCCTGACATGACACCGGCTAAATACAGTGTACTGCTGAACGTCAATGGTGCCGATTTCGAGGTTGAAGTCGAAGCGCGCCACACGCTCGTTGATACCATACGTGCTCAATGTGGATTGACAGGCACCCATATCGGCTGTGAGCACGGGGTATGTGGTGCATGTACCGTGCTGGTCGATGATGTGCCGGTGCGTTCGTGTCTCATGTTTGCAGTCCAGGTCAACGGAACAAAAGTCCGAACGGTTGAAGGTCTTGCGACTGAAGGCAGGCTTAACGCCTTGCAACAGGCATTCCATGACCATCACGCATTGCAATGTGGGTTTTGCACGCCGGGTATGCTTATGCTGGCGACCTGGCTTTTGGAGCGCGCTGAAGCTGTTACAGATGACGAACTACGTGAAGTTGTTGCGTCGAACTTGTGCCGTTGTACGGGCTATCAAAACATTCTTAAGGCCGTGCGGTCCGTCTTGGATGGAGAACCGGCATGGGTGTGATTGGCCAGCGTCTCAAAAGACTTGAAGACCGCGAACTTCTGCTTGGTGAAGGCCGTTTTGCTGCAGATTATACATTTGCCGATCAACTTTATATGCGAGTGGTCCGCTCACCGATTGCACACGGCATACTGGGCAAGATCGATACAAGTGATGCCTGTGCCGTTGAGGGTGTTAGAGCGGTTTGGACCGGGTTGGAAATTTCCAATCTGCCACCCATTGATTTTCGTTTGAATAAAATTCAGGACATGCCTCTTTGCCGTCAGCATGTTTTGGCGCAGGACAAAGTGCGCTATGTCGGTGACCCTATTGCCGTAGTTATCGCAGACGACCCATACCTTGCCGAAGATGCTGCGGAGTTGGTATCCGCTGATATTGAACCATTGCCCCCAATTTTGGATGCGACAGCTCCGCCCGGCGAATTTGCACCGGAAATTAGTACTGAGCCGGCGGTTGTTGAAAAGAGTTACGGCGATCTAGACGCAACATTTGCTAACGCATCACATGTATTTGAATTTGAATTTAAGGTCGGTCGTCACACAGGTAATGCGCTTGAGACACGCGGTGCCAACGTCCATTACAATGTCGAGCTCGATCGGTTGGAATTTTATGGCGCTGCGAAGGTACCGCATTTTAACCGAGTGGCAATTGCGGAAATGCTTGGTCTGAGCCTGGACCGTATCCACCTGTTCGAAGGGCATGTCGGCGGTGGTTTTGGCGTTCGCGGTGAGTTGTATCCTGAAGACGTTCTGTGTGCCTATGCTGCGCTGAACCTCAAGCGGTCCGTTAAATGGATTGAAGACAGGTTGGAAAATCTGATGGCGGCCAACCACTCTCGTGAACAGGTTTTCCGGCTGCGTGCTGCAGTGGATGACAACGGCTTTATACTTGGCATAGAAAATGAGTTTTTTACCAGTCAGGGTGCGTATATTCGTACACATGGTGCAACCGTGACCGATCTGTCGGCGGCGATGTTGCCTGGTCCCTATCTCGTGCCGTCATACCGGACGCAGGGTAGGGTAAGACTGACGAACAAAACCCCCTGCGGTACCTACCGCTCACCTGGCCGGTACGAATCCACCTTCGCCCGAGAACGGCTGGTCGATCTGATCGCCCACCGGATGGGCATCGACCCGATCGAACTTCGTCGACGCAATTTAATACCCAAGGACCTGATGCCCTACAGTCGGGGAATTGTTAATCACGGAACGCCACTAGTATACGACTCGGGTGACTATGCACTGCTTCTCGACAAGCTGTTAGACCAGATCGGTTATGAGGATATCGTAAAACAACTGGAGGCACGGCGAGCGAAAGGGGAGATGGTTGGGATTGGGATTGGCTATTTTGTCGAAAAAAGTGGCCTCGGGCCCTATGACGATGTTCGAATCGAAATGACACGGGATGGCGCAATAGAGGTAGTGACCGGTGTTGCATCAATCGGGCAGGGTGTAGAGACGGTGATAGCCCAGATTTGTGCGGACACCGTGGGTGTCGATTATCAGACCATTCGCGTTACTCACGGTCAGACCGACCGAATTGAAAGGGGCATGGGAGCTTTTGCATCCCGGGTTACTGTAATGACCGGGTCTGCAACCGCGGATGCGGCTGGCCAGTTAAGGCAACGTCTTGTCGAAACCGCTGCCGAACGACTGCAGATGCCTGTCGGTACGCTATCGATTACCTCCTCTGTCATCGCCGGGCCGGAAGGCAGCAAAGGCCCCTCGATTCATGTTAGCGATGCTGCCGCGGTGTATCTTGACGAATACGGTGGTGACGTGGTTACAGCAGCAGCTACATTTGAGGCGACCCATATGACCTATCCCTACGGAATTCATCTCGCCATTGTCAGCGTCGATCCAAAAACGGCAGGTGTCGACATTGAACGTATAGTCGTCGCCTACGACATCGGTCGGTCGGTTAATCCAATGCTTGTTGAGGGCCAGATCTCAGGCGGTATGGCCCAGGGTATCGGTGGTGCTCTGTATGAAGAGTTTCTCTACACTGAAGAGGGGCAACCGATTTCTGCGACATTTGCCGACTATCTCTGGCCGACGGCTCAAGAGGTTCCGGAGGTGGAAGCCATAGTGACTGAGGACGCACCCAGCGGGACCAACCCCCTTGGACTGAAGGGCGCTGGCGAGTGCGGAATCAATGCGTCGGGTGCTGCCATTGCGTCGGCGGTCGGTCAAGCCATAGGAAATCCCGAGGCCGTCACCCAGTTGCCTATAACGCCGCTCCGGTTACATGAAATACTTAAACGGCAACAGTAAAAACCCTATATATGGTTACCTGCAGGTAGAAATAAATCAGCTATCAACCGGGCGGGCCTATAGGTGTGAGAGAATACGGGATATGTTCTTCCACATATGTCTCTGTCATTCTCTGAAATTCGGGATCAGCCATCATCGCGCCCATTCCCTCTGCGTCGACATCAAATACCGTTACTAGGGCCGTTTTTTCGTCTGCCTGGCCAACCAGTGTCCGGCTTTCATCACAAATCTGTGATCTTCTTTCAGCGTCGCCAGCAAATAGTGCATGCCACTCCTGGTAGTTTGTTTTAAGTTTCACGATGATAAGTACGTCCATTGAATACTCCCTATTGCGTGTTGG
>JAYZQT010000093.1:0-61807 GCA_036136335.1 Pseudomonadota bacterium | reverse complement strand
ACCGTTACTAGGGCCGTTTTTTAGTCTTCCTGGCCAACCAGTGTCCGGCTTTCATCACAAAACTGTGATCTCCTTTCAGCGTCACCAACAAATAGTGCATGCCACTCTTGGTAGGTTGTTTTAAGTTTCACGATGATGAGTACGTCCATTGAAAACTCCATATTGCGTATGGGTGTTTGTGCAGCACTATATCAAATTCAACCAAAACCGTTCAAGACATCGAACGCGGGCATGTTCGACGACGCGCTTAGCGCATGGTTCCCTGAAAAATTCGCTATGGGATGATCGTAACCTGTCGTCAATAAATTGGAAGGTAAAGCCTAGGCTATCGCATCGGCGGAAACCGATGGTGCTTCGCATGATTCGGTACCCATGTCGGCTGGCACAGAGAACTCCAGCAGGTCAAAACTGTCCGACGTTCGGGTTTCGTTGTGAGGAGCATAACCAGGGATATAGACTGAATCCCCCTCTTCAAGCCTTACGGTCTCACCATCTGCGAACTGCAGTTCCAGCCATCCCTCCAGCATGTAAACAAACTGGCCCTCGCATTTGTGGTAATGCCACCCCGTGGGTTCTGAAAGCCCGTCGCTAGCCGATGTCCGTTGTGCCCGCATGCGGCCATTACTGGCGTCGGTAACACCGAAATCAGTATATTTGAAGAACTCACGACGGCCTTTCACATATTTGGGAGCGGAACCCCGGGCGACGGCGTAGTCGCCGTTTGGTATTGGATTGGTTAACGTTGAGGCTTGATTGTTCATGAAGGTATCTCCTGTCTTTACGGGTCCACAGTCTTTGTTTTTTTAGACTAACGGGGGTGGCTGACAGCGGCAAGCGGCAACAATCTATGCGGCAGCGGGTGCCCGCATCCTCGGGGAGGGCTTGTCGCCCACGAATATCTGGGCCAAGCCTGCGGCGATGCCGATTGTTACGCCGATTTGCCAGGCGAGATCGTAGTTGCCGAATGCAGCGACAAGCAAACCCGCACCCCAAACCCCGGCAAATGAGCCAGTCTGGTGGAAGAAAAAAGCGATACCCGTCAGGGTTGCCACATACCGAAGCCCGAACATCTGAGTAACGAGGCCTGTTACAAGGGGTGCGACGCCTAGCCAAAGCAAACCCATTACCGCAGCAAATACGAGTGTGTTGGTCGGCGTTGGTGGCAGGAGAAAATAAATTACGATGAAGGCCGACCTTAATATATAGACACCTCCAAGTAGCACGTGTTTTGGAAACCTGTTTCCCATCCAGCCCAGAACATAGCATCCGATCGCGTTGAACCCCCCGATCACCCCAAGTGCGTAGGCACCTAATTCCGGTGATTGCCCGCAGATCTCAAGGTAGGCTGGCAGGTGGGTCGCGATGAAAATAAGCTGAAGTCCACAGACGAAGTAGGCTACGGCCATTGTAACATAACCCCGGTGTTGAGACGCCGTAATCAGCACCTCGGAAAGCCGTAATCTGGAACCGGGGTCGCTGGCGTTCCTGGCGATTGCCGCCGCGGTTTTATCGCCAGCACCCACGAAGAATGCGGCGGGCAACATCACGACGCAAAGACCGAGAAACGCGATCATGGCAACAATCCAACCGTCACTGGCAATAAGGTTTTCAGCCAGCGGTGCGGCTATAAATGACCCAATTGAGCCCGCTGCCGAAATTGTCCCAAGTACAACGCTTCGTTTTGCGGCGGTAACCGCACGAGCCGAAGCTGCCAGCGCCAAGCTCAGCGCCGTGCACGATAGCGCTAGCCCTATCATTACTCCCATTCCAAGAATTAAGAGAAACGGGCCGGAGGCAGCCATCGTAACGCCTATACCACCTGCATACAGAAATGAGCCAAATACGGTCATGATGCGGCAACCAAACCTGTCTGCAAATGCACCGATTATTGGCTGAGTGATACCCCAGATGAGATTTTGCAACGCGATCGCTAGCGTGAAATCCGCAATCGTAATTCCAAGATCCTGTGTGACGGGTGTGATGAACAGGCCCCAGCTCTGACGCATGCCCATACTCATTGTGAGCATGATGCTGGAGCCAGTAAGCACTGCGATGGTCTGGGCGCTGGTGAATCCAGGCTGGATATTTCGGTCTGTCATGGATAGGGCCAAGGCGAATGAGCTTCGTTCAGGACAACCTATAGAAATCCCGGGTTTTGTCTAACTTTCTGCGGGCGTGCGCGAGGTGGAGAGGAGGGTGTCTCTGCTATGTTTTCATTTCCCGGTCGCTGACTAGTCGAAATTCCCTAATGCCAAGCAAATCGTGAAAATGCCTCAGATATGCGGGTTTATCGCCTTCATTGGTTTCTGTGGCCAATCGCGAGCGAAGTTCTTCGGTGGCGTCTTTGTCCAGCTTGAGCACACCCTTCTTTAAAACAACCCCATAGACCTCACGGGCGTATCCAGATGTAAAACGCTCCTCGCGCAGGTCCTCAATTACAGCTTCGGGATCGCGTTCCAATGGGTCGCCGTGCCCGCCGCCACCAGCCGATACATGGAGGAAGGTTTCTCCTTTTGTAAACTGGACCGGTTCCATTGGCATGACAGGGATGGGGGATTGATCAGATGTACCAAAATTGCGCAAGTTCCAGGACGGGGTACCGGCGGCTCCTCCATCCAGCCCGTAGGGCAGAAACCGCCTGCGATCCGACCGCATCACCATTTGGGTTTCTTCGCTGAGGAAGCGATATTCTCTCTGGTATGCGGGTGCTCCCCGATACTTGCCAGGTCCGCCGGAATTCTCAACCATGCCATAGCGGGTAATTTCGAGTGGGAACAGCGCTTCCACCATCTCCACCGGTTGATTGGTAAGATTTCCTCCGGGATTAGGAATACCGAAAGTTCCATCCCGGTCCGGCATACCGCCCCAGCTCCCAGCCCAGGCTTCTGTGCAGACGAAACGGTCATCGCCATCATAACCGCTGAAAGATGGAAAGGTCACACCACCCTCTCCTGCAGCCGGAACACGTTCCGGTATGATTTGCGCAAAACAACCCAACAGGAGGTCGAGGGCACGCCAGCCAACGATCGCCCGCGCGGCACATGCTGCTGGCGGCAATGGATTTACGACTGTACCTTCGGGCACAATAATCTGTAGCGGCCGGATGAATCCTTCGAAGTTAGGTATCTCTTCGTCTGCGATACATTTGACGATCAGATGGCAGGCCGATTTGACGAATGGAACCGGGCAGTTGATGGCGGCGGCAACCTGGGGTGCAGAGCCCGTCCAGTCCAGCTCTATGTCGCTCCCATCGATTGTTATCGTTACAGTTAATGGGATGGGTTCAGGAACTTCGCCTAGCCCGTCGATATAGTCTGTAAATGACCAGGTACCATTGGGTAATGCTGTTATTTCTGCGCGCATGATTTTTTCTGCGTGATCGTGCAGTTCTTCGATGATCTCATGGTAGGATTCCGCACCGTAACGACATATCAGATCTGAGAGCGCCCCGTCGGCGTTGCGGCATGCCGCGACTTGGGCCCGCATGTCCCCTGCAAGTTTATCGGGTATGCGGGTGTTCTTTGCCATAAGCTTGATGAACGTTTCGTTAACCTTCCCACGTTCATAGAGCCGGATCGGCGGTATTCTGAGTCCCTCCTGATAGATTTCGTTTGCAAAGACGGCCGAAGACCCCGGCGCGATACCGCCCATGTCAATCTGGTGCACGAGCGTTGCCACAAAGCCTTCAAGTGCATCGTCCACAAAGACGGGTTTAACGATGTACACGTCGGGTAAATGCTGGCCACCTCCTGCATAGGGATCGTTCCAGACAAACATATCGCCAGGATACATGGCACCGTCGTAATCCCGGATGAGGGCTTTCATGGCGTCAGGAAAGGATCCCAGATGCAATGCCATTGTCATTCCATGGGCGACAATCCGCCCTTTGCGGTCACATACGCCAGTCGAATAGTCCATGGAATCTCGAACAATTGTCGAGTAGGCTGTTCGCATGATGACGAGCGCCATTTCGTCGGCAATGGCGCCAAGCGCGTTCTGCACCACCTCCAGGGTGATGGGATCAGCGTTAAACGTCTTGGCGTTCATAATACTTCCTTAACGGTTAATACGATATTTTCGCTTTGATCCAGTGTGGCGGTCCAGCCAGGTGGAACAACGCACGTCGCATCATATTCCTCAATGATCCGTGGGCCATCTGCCGGCCTTTCAAGATTAGACCGGGCAATCACGGATGTTTCAATTTGACCGTGCAGAGGCCCGAAATAGACATTTCGCGAGGGCCGTGTTTTTCGAGACTTACCAGACGTGTTCCCTTTAAGTTCAGGTCGGTCTTCGTTGACCCGGGCGATGAGCCGCAGGGTCACACATTCGACTGCCTCTGCTTCGGCTTGGTGTCCATATGTCCGCTCATGTTCGTCGCCGAA
Source organism: Pseudomonadota bacterium (assembly GCA_036136335.1). GTDB lineage: Bacteria > Pseudomonadota > Alphaproteobacteria > MPNO01 > UBA830 > JAYZQT01. The sequence goes on along the minus strand of JAYZQT010000093.1, from coordinate 57,422 downwards.
TTCAGCGGCCAGCCGGCTGAAGTCCGGGGCGTCTTCTGTAAAATGGCAATCCACTGTCAGTTCATGCGCCTGACCGGCATACCGAAGGTCGATATAGCGGTTTATTTCGTATGTACAGGGCCCGTAACCTTCGCCTGCCATTAACTCTGTGAGTTCGGACTCCAGAATGACAAGGGCTGCCCCCATGGCATCAGGAGATACCTGAGAGAGACGGTTTAGCCATGCGCGGCTGATCTCGTGCTCGACATCCGAAAGAAGTAAACCATGGGCACTGAAAACACCAGGTGCGGGCGGGACGACCACGCGGTTCATGTCGAGAAGCCTGGCAATTCCTGCGGCCACGACGGGTCCGTTTCCACCAAATGCGAACAGAGAAAAATCCCGGGGATCACGTCCGCGATATGTGGAAACCGCCTTGACTGCCCGAACCATGCTTCCGCACGTAACCTGATAGATGCCCCATGCCGCTTCAAGGATATCAAGGTTCAGGGGGGTTGCTATTTTTTCTGTCAGGGCTCTGCGGGCTTTGTCGGAAGACAGTTTAAGGTTCCCTCCGACGAGATGTTCTGGGTTGAGGAATCCCAGGGAGACGATCGCATCGGTGAAGGTGGGCTCCTCGCCGCCCTGGTTGTAACAAACCGGACCAGGCAGAGCGCCGGCACTTTTCGGGCCAACTTTCAGCAATCCACCACGGTCCAGCGAGACAATACTGCCTCCGCCGGAGCCTATCTCGGAAATGTCGATGACAGGCAGCTTCAGTGCATATCCCCCCCCCATGACAAGTTTGCTGGAAAGATTGATTCCGGCACCTACCTCATAGTCACCAGTCCGCATAATCTGTCCCGCTTCAACCATGGACGCCTTGGCCGTTGTGCCCCCCATGTCGAGAGTAATGTAGTTTTCTGTAGTCGTTTGGCGCGCAGCCCCTATTACACCCGCTGCTGGACCGGATTCGACAATGTAGGCTGGTTTTTTCGCCGCCGCGCTGATTGACATTATGCCACCGTCAGATTTCATGATTTGGACGGGTGCAGACACGCCAATTTGTTTAAGGTGGTGTTTTAATGAGTCAAAATAGGTGGTTAGGGTGGGCCCCAGGTAAGCGTTGATAACAGTTGTTGAGGTTCGTTCGTACTCCCTTATTTCAGGGAGGATGTCGCTTGAGCAGGTCACGAATACCTCGGGTCCCAGCATGTCCCTGACAATCTGCGCAGTGCGTATCTCGTGAGCGGGGTTTGCATAAGAGTGAAGGTAGGCGACTGCGACGGCTGCCACATTCTCGCGAATAAGACGCTTGCAGGCTGCCGAAACGCTATCTTCGTCCAGCGGAATGCGTACTTCACCACGCGGCCCGATTTTTTCCGTCGCTTCGCATCGTAGCTGTCGGTCAACAAGTGGTGGCGGCTTGGCCCAGTTCAGCGTGTACATCTCCGGAATTCGTAACCGGCGGAGTTCCAGAATATCGCGAAAGCCTTCCGTGGTGATTAAACCCGTCCGGGCGCCTTTTCCTTCGAGAATGGCATTTGTCGCAACGGTGGTACCATGAACGATCGCGTAGATTGCCTCCGGACTAGCGCCCACTTTCGCCAGCGCCATAACCAGTCCCTCGGCGATGCCACGCCCGAAGTCATCCGGCGTGGTTAAAAGTTTTTCCGCGTATATTGATCCGTCTTCACCCGCAAGAACAATATCGGTAAACGTGCCGCCGATATCGACACCGGCGCGGTACCTCATTTGTCTTGGGCTTTCTGAATTGCTTCCCACACGCGAAGAGGTGAGAGCGGCATTTCTATTTTGGTAACGCCAATTGCGCCCAGAGCATCCAGCGCCGCGCTGACCAGCGCTGCGGGAGCGCCAATAGCCCCTGACTCTCCACATCCTTTGGCCCCCAGAGGATTGTGCGTGCAGGGTTGAGTTTCGTCGAGATCGCCTTCAAATTTAATTAGGTCGTCTGCCCGGGGAATGCAGTAATCGAGAAAAGAGCCTGAAAGTATCTGTCCAGTATCGCATTCATAAGTGGCGTTTTCGGTTAGGGCCTGCCCCAGCCCTTGCGCAATGCCACCATGTATCTGGCCTTGCACGATCATGGGATTGATAACAGTACCTATATCGTCCACCATGCAGTACCGCTGTATTTCCATTGTACCGGTATCCTGATCTATCTCGACCTCTACGACGTGACCGCCGTTTGAGTAGGCAAAGTTGGGTGGATCGTAAAACGCATTTTCGTTCAGCCCAGGTTCAATGTTTGCGGGAAGGATGTGACCCAAATTAGCCACTTTGGCTACTTCCTCGAGCGTTATTTGTCGGTCCGTGCCAGAAACCGAAAAAACTCCTTTTAGAAAAGTTACATCTTCGTCCGCCGCCTCAAACAGATGAGCGGCAATTCTGCGACCTTTTTCTATGATTTTATCGACAGCAAGTACAATTGCGGAGCCGCCGACCGCTATTGAGCGCGATCCAAAGGTACCGGTCCCCATTGGAACTGCGTCGGTGTCTCCTTCAAGCACGGCAATACCGTCGAAGGGCAAACCAAGTCGGTCTGAAACAATCTGGGCATAGGTTGTTTCATGGCCCTGGCCGTGGTTGTGGGTACCAGCGAGAACCTGAACGCCACCAGTCACATCGACGCGTACCTCGGCGCTCTCAAAAAATCCAACTTTTGCTCCCATCATTCCCGCCATTCTGGAGGGTGCCACCCCGGATGTTTCCACATACATCGCCACCCCAATACCCCTGAGTTTACCTCGGGATTCACTCACCAGGCGCCGGGTCAAAAAACTTGCCCAGTCCGAGGCTGACAGGAGTTTTTCCATTACGGCAGGAAAATTTCCGGTATCGTAAACAGGACCGACTGGCGTCTGATAAGGCATGTCACCAGGGCCAATAAGATTGCGGCGGCGAACTTCTGCGCGATCTAAATTCAGCTTTTTGGCGACAGCGTCGGCAAGGCGTTCCAGGACATAACAGGCCTCGGGTCTCCCGGCACCGCGGTAGGCATCGGTGGGGACGGTATTTGTAAAGACGGCCGTAACACCTACATAAACTGCAGGGGTCCGGTAAACGCCTGCAAGTAGGGCGGGATAAATAGCGCCGGGAATGCTGGCTCCGAAGGTAGAGATATATGCACCTACATTGGCGAGTGTATCCACTTTCAAACCGAGGAACGCCCCGTCGTTGTTGAAGGCCAGTGTGGCTGTCGTCTGATGGTCACGAGCCTGGGTGTCTGACATGAATGCTTCTGAACGGGCTGAGGTCCAGCGTATGGGGCGTTTGAGACGCCTTGCTGCCCAGACTAGAACGGTCTCTTCCGGGTAGTGTTTTCCCTTGGTCCCGAAGCCGCCACCGACGTCCGGGGCCACAACTCTCAGGTCACCTGGTGGTATCCCCAGTGCATCAGTAACGGATTTACGGATCAGGTGTGGCGCTTGGGTCGCGTCGAAGAGCGTTGTTTGGCCACCCGCCGGGTCGGGGTCGGCAATGCATGTTCTGGTCTCTATCGCCGCACATACGACCCGGTTGTTGGAAATTTCTAGGGTCACGGAATGTGGTGCATCGGTGATTGCCCTGTTCGTGGCGTCAACATCTCCACGGCCTATACTATAGAGCATGTTGCCGGGTGCTTCGGAGTGAATTTGAGGAGCGTTTCCAGCGAGTGCTTTCCGTGATCCGGTAACTGCCTCACAGGTTTTGTAATTAACAATAACGGCTTCCGCGGCATCCATTGCGATTTCAGCGGAATCCGCGATTATGACCGCCACCGGTTCGCCGACGTGACGTACCCTGTTACGTGCCAGGCCCCACCTCGGTGGCTGTTTCATCGGCGACCCATCGCTGTTGCTGATTGTCCACAAAAAAGGGATGGCGCCGACGCCGTCTGCTTTCATGTCCTCCCCGGTAAGTACGGCATGGACACCAGATATTCCTGAAGCGCTGCCAACATTAATACCTGTGATGTCTGCGTGTGCGTGAGGGGATCGAACGAAGTTTGCATGTAGTTCACCGAAAACATGCATATCACCAACAAATCTGCCCGCCCCTGTAAGGAACTTCCCGTCCTCCTTTCGGAGAACTTCGTCGCCGATACCTCCCATCTCTCCAGGTACATTCATTTCAGGTCTGCCCGTTTATTTCGAGTATGATTCTGCCACGGCTGTTTTTGCCACGTTCTAGCATCCGATGTGCTTCGGCCGCCTCACTCAAAGGCATCCTGTGGGATACCTGTGGCCTCAATACACCTCCCGAGACCAGGCTCGCTACACGTTCCAGTGTCTCCCGCCGTTCGTGAATATGAACCTGTTTGCAGGATACGCCGTATTTTTTGCTCACGTCGCTGAATGGCTGCGCGATCAGCCATACCAAGATCCCCTTTTGCCTAAGGACACGGCAAGATCGTTCGTGCACTTCACCGCCGATAAGATCAAGCACCACATCCTGGCCCGAAACCACATCATCAAATACGCTATTGTCATAGGCAACGGTGTGATGGGCGCCGAGCCCACGGACGTAATCCGAGTTGATGGCGCTGCATGTCGCTGTCACCTCGCAACCCAGATGTGACGCAATCTGGATAGCCATACCGCCGATGGCCCCGGCACCTGCATGAACAAGAACGCGTTGTTGTTTTTTTATAACAGCTGTTTCCACCAGCGCTATCCAGGCACAAATTCCTGAGTGCATCATGGCGGCCGCTTGGGCAAAATCCACACCCTTGGGTTTTGGTACAGTCATCTTCCGGGGTCGCGCCACAAGCTCGGCGCAGCTGCCGGGCTCGGTGTGTTGTGTTACAAAGCAGACCTCATCCCCTATAGCTGCCCAATCGCATTCAGTCCCGGTCGCGACAACTACGCCCGCACCATCCCGCCCCGGTGTTGTTGGGAATTTCTGGGGGAACATTTTGTGAAGAAGGCCGGATCTTACCTTCCAGTCCCCTGGAATTACGCTAGCGCAATGGACTGCTACCAGAGCCTCACCGGGCATTGGATGTGGGTCTTGAACGTCGCGATACATGAGAACTTCAGGTCCGCCGTAACGGTCGTATATTATGGCTTTCATGGTGGAAGGTTGCCCAGCATCTGAGATCACCAAGAAACTATATTATGCAAAACTTCCATGTGCCAACAGCACCGAGGAAGTTTTGATTGATTTGAAGACCACCAGCTGTCAGGCAAACAAATTCTGAAAAATTTGCACACGTTTGTTGACATTACCGTTAGGTGATCAGGTTGTTATTTGCATGGCCATTTGCAACAACGCTTCGTCTGACCCGCGCGGCCCCATAATCGATATCCCGATTGGTTCGTCGGCATTTGTAATTGGAATGCTGATTTGTGGGCTTCCGGAAAGTCCGGCTGGACAGGTGAGGCCCATTGTTCGGGCCCTGAAGTTCTCCACTTCCGAGGCGTCGGCATCACGTTTGGGGCTGACGGGTGCCGTAGGCATAAAAATCACTGTGTCTCCGCTATCCAAAAGTCGTGCAAGTCGTGCGGTTGCCTTGTCACGAACTGGTTGATGTTCGGCGGAGTGTGCGGCTGTCAGGGTAGCGGCAAATTCAAAACGTTCTTTTACGCCGGGTCCGAACTCTGGTTTGTTCTGCTGAATCCAGTCACGGTGATTTTGCCAAATCTCCCGCCCCTGAAGGTGTCGGAATGCGTTGAACCAGCGATCAAGCCCTTCTTCTGACAGTTGGATTTTCTGTACTTCCAACCCGATCTGTTCGACAAGACGGGATGTGGAGTCCTCCAATTGTGCCTGTTCTCGCGGTAATAAGCGGGCGAAGGCGTCGGTTGCGATAAGTCCCTTGCGAGGAATGATATCCTGTTTACCGTCGTCGAGTAAAACATCACCAACGCTTGCGAACATTTTGGGGTCTCGAGCAAACCAGCCAACTACATCGAAGGAATTCGCAAGGGGTGCCACGCCCGAAGCGTCGACACGCCCATGTGTCGGACGAATTCCATAGATGCCTGAAAAGCTTGCAGGGCAACGGACCGACCCACCACAGTCGGTACCCAGTGCGAAATTTGCTAACCCACCTGCAACAGCGGCAGCGGAACCCGAGGAGGATCCGCCGACTGCCCGGTCCGGCGCAGCAGGATTAAGGGGCGCGCCATAGTGGATGTTGTCTCCGGCAAGGCTGTAGCACATTTCATCGCAAACAGTTTTACCAACCAGCGCGGCGCCTGCCGTGAGGAGCGCCTCAACGGCCCCCGCGTGTTTCTCAGGAAACGCGTGGGTTTCGGACCACAATGGATGCCCATTGCTGGTCGGATATCCCGCAACATCGAACACGTCTTTAGCGGCAAATTTATAGCCGGCAAGGGAACCCTTGGCGACGCTTTCTATCTTTATCCGCCCATCCGGCATAAATGCACCGAATTTGTCTTCCATGCGCTCTTTCCGTTTGGGTGTTAAGATTTTTTACAATAACTGTCGGGAATTTCTGATTAAATTCCAAACAGCGTGCGAGCATTGTGTTCGAATATCATATGACGGTCTTTTTCCGTGCACCTCAGGTTCTCGATTACATTTAGTGTCGAACGGATGTTGTAGGCACCGCCTTCATGATCATATGGTGCATCAGTTGCAAAAACCGAGTGATCGGCACCGAAGAAATCCAGTCCAGCCTGGCTTGCCGCCTGTGCTCCGAACATTGCCGTATCACCGTAGAAATCCTTTTTAAAATAGTCCACAAGGGGTTTATCCAGCTTGTCTGCAAAACTCTGCTCGTCGCCCATTACCGCGTTCCGGTTTTCCCACGCCGGGGAAAACCGGCCCTCGGCATGCGGTGCGTAGGCTCCCCAGTGATGTGCTATGATTTTGAGCTTCGGGATTTCATCAAACATGCCGGAACAGACTATCCTCGCCATTGCCGCGCTTGTTTCATAGGCCCATCCGAAACCCCAGAATATTTCATAAAAAGACCGATCTTCCGTAAGATAATCAGGATGGTTTCCCGGGCGCGTTGGGTGCAACCATATTATCTTTTCACGTTCGGCAATCTTCGCGAAAATGTCTCGGAACTCAGACTGGTCTAGTGCCCTGTTGTTCACGTTGGAAAACAGTTGAAACCCGATGGCACCGTTTTCGTCGAGGACGCGGTCGATTTCCGCAAGAGCGGCTTCGGTATTGTTCATCGGCAATGAAGCAATAAACCAGGGCATCCTGTCAGGATGTTCGCGGCAAATGCGGGCCATGCCATCGTTTGCGACGCGGGTTAATTCGGGACTGTCGTCGGGTCCGGCAATCGAATCAATAGGCGGTTGAGACATCGAGATGATCTGTTGATAGTCGTCAAACTCGTCGAGCATGCGCAACCGTGCATCCATATCATATATCGTTTTGAGGGATTTCCACCGCTTTACCGCGGCGTCGGGCATTAATCCATCCACCCGTTCAAAGAATTCAATCGGAAATACGTGGTTGAAGGCGTCAATTTTCATCCGTTCGCTCCAGCGGTAGGGTATGCTTCTATTTTATTCGGCTGCCGAGGCGACCTCTGCGTCGTCTCCATCGATCATCTCCCGCAGTGCGCGCCGCGCATAGGTCATGGCGCCGTCGGAGTAAATGCTAACCAGCGGACGATCGGGATTGAGATCGATGCGCGACTGCTGCGCTTCGAGGATGTCTATGTCCTCGATGAAGGTGGCGACGATCTCGTTATACATGTCCTCGGTGGCCTGCGGCTCGTCCTGGCGATGTCCGTTGGCAGTCGACCAGAAATAAAAGCAAGTTGTCTCGGTCTCCGGTGTCACGGCGTGGAGCAGCCTGAGATGGAATCCGTCCTGTTCCCGGTTCTCACGAGCGCCCTTGCCTACATCGAGACCGCCAGACCACTGGACTATGGTAGACGGCGCGAAATATTCGAATTCCGCCCATCGGTCAACTTTGCCCTTGAACCCGAAGCCTTTCTGGTAGGTTGGCGGAGGATTGCTATCGAGCATCCATCGGGTCAGAAGTACACCGGTCTCGGTCCGATCGACGGTCGTGTCCGCGTCGACATGGATCATCGGCTCGCCGCCGATGGTCTTGGTATGCAGATAGCCGAGATGGGTGAGATCCATGAGATTATCGATCATCAGCATGTAGTTGCATTTGATCGGATAGCATTCCTTGCGGTGCGGCCACTTGTCGGTCTGGTCGTGCCACGGATAGCCGACGATCATGCTTTCGTCCGCCAGCGCCGGATCGCCCATCCAGATCCAGACGATCTTGTGCTGCTCGAACAGCGGATAGCCCTGAATATTGGCTTGGTCGGGGATCGTCTTCTGACCCGGTATTTTGACGCATTTACCATCACCATTGAAAACCAGACCGTGATAGACGCATTGCAGTCCTTGTTCGATCACGCTGCCGTGCGACAGCGGCGCAGCCCGATGACAGCATCGGTCCTCCATCGCACCGACATTGCCGTCAGCGTCGCGGAACATGACGATGGGCTCGTTCATGATGGTCCTAGCCAGCGGAGCCTCGTCGATCTCTTCCGACCAGGCCGCCACATACCATGCGTTACGGACGAACGGTTGGTTGGTGATGTCGGTCACCAGAAAATTCCTTCCATTATGCATTATAATGTACGAATAGCGTAGTTCGCTGCTAATCAATGTCAATAAGACGCAAGGAGAATCTGAGAAAATCCTTGAATGTCTATAGACCAATAACTTCGAGTTCGACCTCTACGAAGCTTGGAAGGACTGCGTTGAAAGATGGAATGAATACGATGAGGAAACCTGTGATGGAAAAGGTCACCAAAGACCTCACATTAATGAATCCCATCTGATTGTCGAGTAACTATCGAAATACAGGCCCTAAAGTGTTGTTTGTGGTTTTGCCTGCGACAGATCGACGGATAATGATCTTGGTTACCGGAAAGTTTCGTTGGCTAAATGACCGCAACAGTTTAGTGCCTTAAACACAATTCTCGAGTAAACGTTTTCTCCGAATCATGTTCATTTTGGTCTGGGTTTTGAAAAGTAGACCAATTTTGTCTTCAACCGATCGGTTGTCATGCGACGATGTCGCGTTTGGACAAGGCGATTGAATTGGAACAATCATGACACCCAATATAGACCTAACGTTGTTTTAATATTATAAACAATCGATCTAATTTCTTTGTGATTTTTACAAAATACGCAAACCGTGGTATTTGTGGGGCGCGAGGATGGACACGCTCACCGGAATGCGCCTTTTTAACAAGGTTGTGGAAACCGGCAGTTTCTCAGCGGCGGGGCGTGCGGTTGGGTTGGCACCATCGTCCGTTTCGCGCCAGATCAGCGGGCTCGAAGACCAGCTTGGGACCCGCCTTTTCAATAGAACAACCCGAAATCTTCACCTTACTGAAGCAGGAGAAATTTATAACCGCCATGTTGAGTTAATTCTTTCGGATGTAGTCGACGCGAATGCCGCCGTGACCAACCTGCAGCAAGAACCGCGGGGTACTCTTCGATTAAATGTGCCCGTTGTATTTGGACGGCAGTACATCGCGACGACCATGCCGGAATTTCTGGGTCAGTACCCCAAATTGTCGGTCGATCTGCAGGTTACCAATCATTACATTGACCTGATAGAAGATGGTGCAGATTTGGCGATTCGGGTGGGCGGACTCACTAATACGAGTTTTATAGCCCGCAAGCTTGTTGGCATTCTTCGAGTACTGGTAGCAAGCCCGGAGTATTTAAGAAAATATGGGGTACCCGAGTTACCTGAGGACCTGTCCGCTCATAACTGTCTTCGATTCAGGGTCAACCCCGGAGAGAGCCATTGGGAACTCCGGAACAAACTGACTGGCAAGACGTCGGACATTCACGCGCATGGAAACCTGCAGGCGAACAATGTGGAGGCGGTAAATGCAGCTATGTTGAACGGGGGTGGTATAGCATTGCTTCCCTCCTGGGTAGTTGGCAAAGACATCAAGCGTGGCGACGCGATCATCGTTCTGCCAGATTATCATGCGACAGTGCCGCACCTGGATTCAGCAATCTACGCCGTCTACCCCTATACGCGGAACGTTTCTCCAAAGGTACGTGCTTACATCGATTTTATTGTAGCGAAGTTTAAGACCGAGTCGGATTTTCAGCTGGACGATGTCGATAAAGTCACGGTTTCATAGAACGGCTGGCACGCATCCGATTTGAATAAAACAAACAATTAACCAGGTTCAGTCGTCGAGACGTTTTCTCAGTTCGGTCTTCAGAACCTTGCCGTAATTATTTTTGGGTAGTGAACCAACGAAAACATATTCCCTGGGACGTTTGTACCGGGCAATTCTTTTCAGGCAAAGGGCGTCGAGGTCTTTCCCCCGCACGTCTGTCCCGACTTCAGGAACAATGAAGGCAATTACTTTCTCGCCCCAGTCCTGATCCGGTTTTCCGATTACTGAGCACTCCTGTACACCGCTATGCGTAAGCAGGATCTCTTCGATTTCCCGGGGATAGATATTTGACCCACCTGATATGATGAGGTCTTTGGATCGATCTTTCAAAGTCAGGTAGCCATCTGAGTCAAATACACCCATGTCACCGGTATGAAGCCAGCCGCCGCGTAGGGTTTTCGAGCTCGCGTCTGGATTATTCCAGTAGCCCCTCATAACAACGTCACCACGGACGAGTATTTCACCAATGTCACCCGCCTGAACGTCGGTATCGTCGGTGTTGACGACACGCACTTCGACCCCAGACTGTGCGGTTCCAACGGAAGCCAGACGTTCATGGTACTTTGGATGGTCGCATTGTGTGTGAACTTCCCGGGAGACCGACGTAATGGTCATGGGCGCTTCGCCCTGCCCATATATCTGTACAAGTTTTGGTCCGAGCAGCTTGAGTGCTTTCAGGCAATCCTCCAGGTACATCGGAGCGCCGCCGTACACAATTGTCTTAAGATTTGTTGTCTCTGCGTTTTGTAGACGTGGTGCATTCATTAACCGTGTCACCATGGTAGGTGCTAAAAATAATGTTGCGCCCTGCCATTTTTCTATGAGGTCGATGACCTCGTCAGGATCGAAACCGCCTGAACCTGGAATCACCTGGCATGCGCCACACTCGACATGTACCAGCATGTAAATTCCGGAACCATGACTGTATGGCGCCGCATGGATGATGCAGTCGTTCGAAGCAATCTGGTCGACATTTGAAAGATAAGAAGAATTCACAGACCGCAGATTGCCGTGAGTAAGCATCGCGCCCTTGGGTCTGCCAGTTGTGCCAGAGGTGTAGAACAACCAGGCAAGTGCATCGTTGTCTGCATTCGCCATTGGTGCGGCGTTAGCCGACAACAGGCTCTCATAATGCGGAGAGTCCGCCCGGATTATATGTTCACAGGTTGTGACGGTTTTTTGTGCGGTTGCTATGGAATCAGCAAGCTCATCGCTAACAAAGCATGCCTTGGCACCCGAATTTTTAAGAATGTAGGCAAATTCTCGGGAGTGCAGCCGGCTATTCATCGGTACCGCAGAAAGACCGGCATGCCAGGCCCCAAACATTATCTCGGAGTACGCTGGAGTGTTAGCCATTGCCAAAGCAATCCGATCTCCCTTTTTAAGGCCTAGCTCACCCAGCAGGGCGCCGCCGAGGCCAGCGGATCTGCCCGCGTGCTCGGAATAATTTGCGAGGACACGATTACCGCAGGCGAGGGCAGGGGCGCCAGGGTACTGCGAGGCCGTGTCTGATAGCAGCTGGGCCAGATTCATGGGATGTGAAAGGCTGTGCTATGTTGATATGGCAAGGTAGTTTGCATTTTGGTGCTTAAGCGGTTGAAGAATAATTACTAGCGGACAGCTTCCAGAATCGAAGCATAATTGGCAACGGCGGATCCGCCCATGTTGAACACGGCCGCAATTTGGGCACCACCAATCTGAAGAGGGCCTGCATCGCCGCGTGTCTGCATAGCTGCCATCACATGCATCGAAACGCCCGTCGCCCCAATGGGGTGCCCCTTGGACTTTAGGCCACCGGATGGGTTGACCGGCAATTTACCTGGCTTGGCTGAGATGCCATTTTCGATTACGTCGGCTCCGCGACCTCGTTCCGCCAGTCCCATCGCTTCGTAAATAAGCAGCTCGGCGATGGTAAAACAGTCGTGGACCTCTGCGACGTCCAGGTCGCTTACACCGATTTTTGCGCGCTCGTACACCAGCCGCCAGGCTTCTGCGGCACCCTCAAACTGGGTGACATCCCGCCTGGACATTGGCAGAAAATCGTTCACGTGTGATGTTGCCCGAAAAATTACAGCCTTGCGCATACTCATGGCCGTTTCCGTGTCGGCGAGCACCACTGCTGCGGCTCCATCTGTTACAGGAGAACAGTCAGATCTTTTCAATGGGCCAGAGATTATAGGGTTTTTTTCGGATTCGGTTCGACAGAACTCGTAACCAAGATCTTTCTGGAAGTGGGCCAGTTGATTTACCGCGCCGTTGGCGTGGTTTTTAGCGGCAATTTGGGCAAGTGAATCGGACCGATCTCCAAATTTTTGAAAATAACTCTCCGCAATTCGCGCAAATATGTCTACGAAGGATCCGTTCTTTCCACCTTCTTCTTTGTGGTAGCTCGCTTTGGTGAGAATATCTCCAATGTCCGGGCCTGCGAGTTCCGTCATTTTCTCAACCCCTACACAAAGGACAATACGTGCCCGGTTAGCTGCGATAGCGTTGAGGCCCTGATGGATTGCTGCGGTACCTGTCGCACATGCATTTTCTACACGCGTCGCGGGCTTGAACCGAAGGTCTTTGTGCGTTTGAAGAACCAGGGAAGCCGGAAAATCCTGTGTTACGAACCCTCCATTAAAATGTCCGATGTAAATTTCATCAACATCTCCTGGAGCCACTCCTGAATCGGCTAAGGCCTTTGCGGTGACGTCGACAATCAGGGTCTCAATGTCGACGCCCTCATGCTTTCCAAATTTGGTATGGGCCCAGCCCACGATACAGCCACTCATCGACTATCCTCTGATTTGTTTGTCTATAACTAATTTGGCAGGAACGCGAGTTTGGTCAAGGATCTAAACTGGGTCCGCACTTATTAATATTGCAGCCAATAGACAGGGCTCATCTGTCCTGACGCTCCAGGAATGGTTGGTACCCCGCTGGATCATCATGTCCCCCTGCTTTAGGCATAGTTCACTATCATCGAGGACCGCCCAAATTTCACCCTTAACAACCACTAGATAGTCGACTGTGGATGTTTTGTGCATCATCGGATCGTCGCTACCCTCAACGGGGGCATGCCCTGCGCCAATAGAATCAAACGCATCACGAGCGTCAGCGCGATTACGCCAGGCGGTGTCCGGTGGAAATTCGACGAGGCGAAAAACGGTTCCCCTCAGTGATGGTTCCAAAATTACGGGTGCGTCGGCAGCATCCGCGTTACCTGAATTGTCCGCGGGTGCTCCGGTTGTTCGCCATAGATCCGTGAGGGCCAGACCTGGCATTGACTCCATCTCTTTGACTGCCGTGGCGTGGTCGTCGGAAATAAAAACCGACTTGCCGTTTTTATCGTGACCAGTCACCACCCTCCTGATTCGTTTCACCATTCCTATCACTCCCGTATAATTCTGTTTCTCAAAATCCCAATTCCCTCAACCTCAAGCTCTATCACATCGCCATCCGAAAGGTATTTTTCCAGTTCAAGTCCACACCCGCCACCAACCGTGCCGGATCCGAAAAATTCGCCTGGAAAAATTGTTTCGGAGCGCGAAATATGTGCGATGACGTCTTCAAAGGTCCAGTGAATTGAACCGGAATGACCTCTCGACCACTCCTCTCCATTAATTCGGGCAATCATTGTGCAGTCGTATGGGTCTAGTTCGTCTGCGGTAACGATGCAGGGTCCGATCACGTTGCTGGTATCGAAATCTTTACCCTTGCCCGGTCCAAGACCTCCAGGCATTTCAATTGCCTGTGCGTCGCGGGCCGAGATGTCGTTGAAAATTGAATAACCGAAGATGTGACTGCGAGCGTTGTCCCTTGCAATATTTTTTCCGCGCTTGCCAACGAAAAATCCAAACTCAAGTTCAAAATCCATGTCCTCAGCGTAGTCCGGCCAGAGAACATTCTGGTCTGGTCCTATCACGGCCAGTCGGTTGGCCTTGTAGTAAATAGGCTGCTGATAAAAAATATCGGGGATGCGGAAAAGGCCCTGCGCCTCGAACCGTTTGAGCGCCGCCTCAGGGTCGGGTTCAAGTGCGGCCCGGTTGCGCCGCAGAAGTTTGTAAGATTGTTTCAGATGATCTTCGAAACAAAGAAAATCCCGGACCTGCGGTGGGCGGGGCAAAGGTGTTTGCAGCGAGATTTTGCTGGTTTCAAGCACTGCAGCCGACGGCGGGTCTGCTACCAATTTGCGGGCGCCCTGGAGTGCATCGTGACCAGCCTCCATTAGAGCGAGCATCGAATTGAAAGCTGTTTCTGTCCTGGCAGCGTGCAGGTCGACGACAGCTTCATCATTGTCAATCAGTGCTCCGAGACGGTCCGACCCATCCTTGGACCTGAAAGTAACCAGTCGCATGAAGTTTCCATTATCAGTTGTTAATTGTGCCGCACCGTAAAAAGTTTTTAGTGATTACCTTCCTCCAGTCAATTGCGTCCGTCATAATGACCGTGACAAACAACGTAGGAACATATGCCCCGCCGTTTCATAGACATCTCCGTGGCATTGCAATCGGATATCAAATCCGACCCGGACTTCATGCTGCCCGAAATCAAATATCGGGAGCACGCGGAGACCGCGAAGGATATTTGTGCACTCTTTCCGGGTTTGACACGAGACCAGTTACCGGACGGGATGGGCTGGGCAATGGAAGAAATCAGACTTAACACCCACAACGGAACACATGTTGACGCCCCTTGGCACTATCACCCGACCATGAATGGTGGAGAACGGGCGATTAGAATCGATGAGATTCCGCTTGAATGGTGTTATCAGCCAGGCGTGAAATTTGATTTCAGGCATTTTGCAGATGGATACCTCGTCACGCCTGATGATATGCAGGCGGAACTCGATCGAATTGATCATGACCTGCAGGCTCTGGACATTGTTGTGGTCAACACTGCAGCAGGTGAACGTTATGGCGAGGATGACTATTTGACCAAAGGGTGTGGGTTTGGCCGCGAGGCGACGCTGTGGCTTACAGAACGGGGTGTTCGAGTTGTGGGAACGGATGCGTGGACATGGGACGCCCCGTTTCCCCAGACCCTGGAACGTTGGAACAAATCCAGAGATCCCTCCATTATATGGGAAGGTCATAAAGCTGGAATGGAGCAGGGCTATTGCCAGATCGAGAAACTGGGCAACCTAAATCAGTTGCCGTCATCGGGCTTCGACGTAATATGCTTTCCAACCAAAATCAAAGATGCTTCAGCCGGCTGGACGCGCGCGGTCGCGGTGATCAACGATCAATAGACAGGGGATTCGAAGAATGGCCAAAGATGGGAAAGTAATCATTACCTGTGCGGTGACGGGAGCTATTCACACGCCGACAATGTCACCGTATTTGCCGATTACCCCCAACGAGGTGGCGGAGGATGCGATCAAGGCGGCTGAAGCGGGGGCGTCAATCCTCCATCTGCACGCGCGTGACCCTGATGACGGGCGCCCCACACCGGATCCGGACGTTTTCATGGAATTTCTGCCCCGTATCAAACAGGCGACCGACGCTGTAGTTAATATTACAACCGGTGGCGGCCATGGAATGACCCTGGAAGAACGATGTGCGGCTGCGCTTGTCGTCAGCCCTGAGATGACCTCATTAAATATGGGGTCGATGAATTTTGGACTTTTTCCAATTCTCGAGAAAAACCTGGACTGGAAGCACCAGTGGGAACCGGAATATCTCGAGATGACCCGGGACTTCATCTTTCGCAACACGTTTGCCGATATCGAATGGGTATTGAAGACCTTGGGCGAGGAACACGGGGTCCGCTTCGAATTCGAGTGCTATGATATGGGGCATCTCTACAACCTTGCGCATTTCGTTGATCGTGGCCTGATAAAGCCACCTTTTTTTGTGCAGACCATATTCGGGATTCTTGGTGGGATTGGTGCGGATATCGAAAACCTTGCTCACATGCGGCGCATGGCGAATAAGCTGTTTGGTGAAGAGAACTACGAATGGTCCATCCTTGCGGCCGGCCGCCACCAAATGAGTTTTGTTACGACTGGCGCGATCATGGGTGGAAATGTTCGGATTGGGCTGGAAGATTCTCTCTATCTTGGAAAAGGGCAGCTCGCCGAGAGTAATGCGGATCAGGTAGCTAAAATCAAACGTATCGTGGAGGATCTTTCGCTCGAGGTTGCCACTCCTTCGGAAGCGCGCGAACGGCTAAAACTCAAGGGTGGGGACATGGTCAAATTTTGAAATCGGCCTGCGTCATTTATTAACTGTCGTTGAATGTGCAGAGCAGGAAGGAACAGTAAAATGCTGTCTATTAAGCGCCTGTCCCGGGACGAGGCTTTTATAATTATTTTGCCGCTGAAAAAAAAGCGGCGGCGATTGGCGTACCGCAGGCCATCGCCGTGACCGATGAAAGTGGAAATCCCATAGCGTTTTCGCGGATGGATGGGGGGAAAGTGAGTTCTATCCAGATCGCTATGGCAAAGGCGTTCACCTCTGGTGCCGCGCGCAACACCACGATGTTTGATAATGAATATTGTGTTCCGGGGCCCCCCGTATTCGGAATTCATGTTTCCAATGACGGCAGATTTTCAACGATTGGCGGTGGCATTCCTGTAATGATGGGCCAGAACTGTGTTGGTGGGATTGGTGTCAGCTCGGGAACACCGGCGGAGGACATTCTGGTTGCTGAAGCTGGTTTAAAGGCTTTGGAAGCTCACTGGCGACGGCAAAGGTCGAAGAAACGCAATTGATTTTACTCTGTACCATGCACCCAAACTACAGGTGGTATGACGGAGAGGTCTGGTGTTTGTAGTTTGCTGGCTGGGGGAAATCTCAGAACTAGCTCAACCGCATCTCACGGACCATTTCGAGCATTGCGGAAAAATCACGCTCGCCATCCTGTTCATGGCAAAAACGCTCGTATAGCTGTCGTACATGTTCTCCCAGCTGGGTGACTGCTCCGGTCTTTGCTGCAGCTTCCTGCGAAAGGGTAAGATCTTTAAGCATCAACGTTGCAGTGAAGCCGGGGGCATAGTTGCGGTTGGCGGGCGATGTTTCAACCATTCCGGGCATCGGGCAGTTGACGTTCATTGACCAGCAATTGCCGGTTGAGTTGGAGATTACATCGAATAAAACCTGATGGTCGACGCCGGCGGCTTCGCCCAGCGCGATTGCCTCGCATGCACCGACCATCGATATTCCGAGTAGCATATTGTTGCATACTTTCACCGCCTGCCCCGCCGATGGACCGCCGGCTCTTATCACAGTTTTTCCCATCGAGAGTAAAATCGGGCTGATCTTTTCAATCGCCGCCGTGTCGCCGCCTGCCATAAAGGTCAACGTTGCCGCTTCTGCGCCCGACATGCCACCCGAAACGGGAGAGTCCAGAAAGGTAATTTTTCGTGATGCGGCCTGCTCATGAATGTATTCCGTGGTTACCAGATCTGTGGTTGATGAGTCGATGACGATCGTTTCTTCATTTATCAGGCCCAGTACATCATCCACGTCCATCAGGACTTCTCGGACCTCAACTCCCGTCGGCAGCATCGTCAATACGATATCAGCACCAGCTACGGCATCAGAATTGGACATCGCAGGAGTTATGCCGCGCTCAGCCGCGGCTGCTACTCTGTCTGCGACGACGTCAAAGCCGCGAACGGTGTGCCCTGAAGCGGCCAGATTGGCGGACATTGGGCCACCCATATTTCCAAGACCAATAAATGCTATGCGTGCCATGAGTTATTTCCTTCTTAGGTGCGCGCTTGGCGCGTGCGGTCATTCTCAGCATAATGCCTTCGTCAGACATTCGGGAGCAATGGGAGGTAAACATGTTCCTGCGCAACTACTGGTATGTGGCGGCCATGCCGTCGGAGCTTGATGATGGAGCACTTCTTGGGCGCTGGGTCCTTGGAGAGCCGATACTTCTTTATCGAATTGACGACGGTGCCGTCACTGCGATGAAAGATGTCTGTCCGCATCGTTCCGCACGTCTGTCATCGGGGGAGCGCGACGGTGATCTGGTTCGCTGCCTATATCATGGACTTGAATTTGGGCCCGATGGAAGATGTGTCCGTGTGCCGGCCCAGGAGGGAACACCCCCCGATGGACTTATAATCCCCACTTACCCCGTGGTCGAAAAGTGGGGGTTGGTCTGGATCTGGATGGGAGACCCAGAACGGAGCGATGAAGCGCGAATACCAGATTTTCACTGGAATGATGATCCGGAATGGTATCCGGTTGGTGATTACATGCACCTTGACTGCCAATATCAGCTTTTGGCGGACAACCTGATGGATCTTTCTCACGAAGCATACGTGCATCGCGGTACCATCGGCACGGACGCGGTCTCAGAAACGCCTGCGACGGCACGAAGAGAGGGTGATCACGTCACAGTTGAGAGGATCATGCCGCGATGCCCGTCACCGCCATTTTATAAAAACCTAAAGGGTTATGACGGGTTGATTGACCGGATGCACCGAATAAAATTCGCCCCGCCGGCGACGATTGTTATCGAGAGCAAATCCACCCCGTCGGACCTGGATAAGACCGATGATGGACTTGAATACCGGGTGTTGTGTGCGATTACGCCTGAGTCTTATACGTCGACGCATTTTTTCTGGTCGGTACCAAGAAATTTCAATCCTGAACAGCAGGTTACAGAAATGATGTATCAGGGTTCTAAAGCGGTCTTCGAAGAGGATATTGAAGTGCTTAACCGACAACAGGAGGTGCTGAACCGGATCGGAACAGAAGCGGAGTGGAAAAATATTCACTCTGATGCAGGGGCAGTATATGCCCGACGTGTGATAGATGAGTTACTGGATGCGGAAAGTGCCTAGAAACGCGGGATCTGTTTTTTTGGCAAAATAAATTAACGGAGCAAGGGCGTGTATTTGCGTAACTGTTGGTACATAGCTGGATTGCCGGAAGAGGTTCGCGACCGGCCACTTGGCAGGGTTTTTCTTGGCGATCCCGTTGTGCTGTTTCGCGATTCTGATGGAAATCCGGCTGCACTGGAGGATCGATGCTGTCATCGTCATCTGCCCCTGTCACTCGGTAAGATCGTTAATGATACACTGCAGTGCGGTTATCACGGCCTCCGTTTCGATTTGTCCGGTACTTGTGTGGAGGTTCCAGGACAGGACAGGGTGCCCCCGGGCGCCTCTGTGCGGAGCTACCCGCTAGTCGAGCGTTACAATTGCCTCTGGATCTGGATGGGCGATCCGGACAAGGCGGACGAAAAGAAAATTCCTGATATTTTCTGGCGGGATGACCCAAACTGGGTTGCTGGAGGCGCATTCTGGACGGTCGAATGCGGGTACAACCTTTTGATAGACATCCAGCTCGACAATACGCACGCACCATTCGTTCACCCTGATACCATCGGGTCAGGGGCAATCATAGATAATCCTCCTACAATCGAGAGGGCGGAAAAAAGCATCAGCACCGCACGTTGGATGATGGATGTTGTGCCAGCGCCAACATTTGCGCGAGCGCTGGGGAGCAATGCAAATGTGGACCGTTGGCTGAACTGGAAATTTACGCCACCTTCACTCTGCGCTTTTGATATTGGCTGCGCTTTGGCCGGGACTGGCGCTGAAAAGGGCGACAGATCGCAGGGAGTGACGATACATACTGCACATTTCATGACGCCTGAAACCAAAAATACCTGCCATTATTTCTGGACAGTTGGACGCAACTGCCGCATTGAAGAACAGGCACTTAGTGAAGCGATGACTGCGGAGTTCACAAAAATTTTCAGAGAAGATGTTGCGATCGTTGAGGCGCAACAGAAATCGCTCAACAGAACATCTGTCTGGAAGCCGATCGACGTTAACCTTGACGCACCCGTTCTGCAGGCGCGTCAAATTCTTGCGAGAATGATTGCCGAGGAGGCCCGCACGTGAAGGTATATACATGGTTAAACGCCCCAAACCCCCGACGCGCCAGGGTATTCCTAGCTGAAAAGGATATCGACATGGAAATTGTCGAAGCTAGCGATCCTGACAATCCCGGGCAGTTAAATGCGGAATTTTGCCAGAAATATCCACACAGGCGTGTACCTCTTCTGGAACTGGACGATGGAACCTGGATCGGCGAAGCCGCGGCAATCTGTAGATATCTCGAAACGCTATATCCCGAAGCGCCGCTCATGGGCCGTGACCCAAAAGAGGCAGCAATAGTTGAAATGTGGGATCGCCTTGTCGAATGGGAGGGAATGATGGCTATTTCGGAATTTTTTCGGAATACGCACAAGTTATTTGTTGGACGTGCCCTTGCAGGGTACAGGCAGGAAATTCCTCAAATACCGGATCTCGCGAAGCGAGGCGAGCTTCGTCTGCGGATGTTCTACACAAAAATTGATGAGCAGCTCCTCAGAAACGAATTTCTCGCGGGTGATGCCTTTTCATTCGCAGACATTACCGCGCTCTGCGCGATCGATTTTGGGATCTCAAGACGCCTCCCAATTCCGGAAGATTGTTCAGGTGTCTTGCGCTGGCATGGCTCGATTTCAGCAAGGCCCTCTGCTTCCTGCTAGGAAATGAAAAACGGGGTTGTTATCCTCACGTCGAAAACTGCCATACAAAATTGAATCCCAAATGCTCAAGTGATCGTTAAATGCCTGTGAAAACATTTTTTGTTCTGGCCCGAACCTCGTGCATGGTCACCTCTCGATTTCAACGCTTTCATTTGTTTTCGTTGATTTGACGATTGCCTCCAGAAGCGACACGTTCTGCACAATCTGTTCCGGCGTGTTCGGATAGACCCGGCTCCCTGAGATCGCGTCAGCGAAACATTCGAGGTTAGTCAGTACAGGGGTCGCAACTTCATATTCTGTGGTGCTGGCTTTTTGGCCTTTAAAGCAAGTGGTGTAAACCCAGCCTTCAGGGGCCTGAACATGCGCTTTGTCGCGCACCTCTGCCCATCCGTCTGAGCCAAATATTGCAAACCGGGAAAAGAAGGGCGTATGTGTGAGTGCACTCAGAGAAGCGGTACACCCATTCGCGAACTTTATCTGGGCGGTGAGCGTATCGCCGTTTGACACGACGCCCCCATGGCATTCGACCGACGCCAGAACGCGGTCTGCCTGTCCGAAAAGACTTATAGAGAGATCCATGAGATGAAGGAGGGTTGCGGTTAGGCCGCCAGCCGGGCTTTCATCTGACTTCAGTCGCCAGTTATCTCTCTCAAGCCCTGCAAATATATCGTGACTAAAGTTGGCCTCAATATGCATTAGTGACCCGAGCTTGCCATCCCGTGCCAGACCCATGCTGTCCATAATTGGGGGCTCAAACCGGCGTTCATGCCCTACCGCGACCATAACTCCTGCTTTTTCGACGGCCTTCATGGCCCGGAGGGCGGCGGCCCTGGTCAGGCAGAACGGCTTCTCACAGAAAACATGTTTTCCGGCTTCCGCGGCGGCTGTAATCTGATTTTCATGAAGCGAATGAGGCGTTGCAAGAATTACCGCATCAACCTGCGGGTCAGACAGGACGGCGTCGAAACTGGTCGTGAACTTCACAGCATACTCAGCGGCAAATGAGCCGCCGTTTTCTGCGTCAACGTCGGCCAGCCGGACGACCGAGATCTTTTTGCTGGTTTGGAGGGTCTGGGTGAGGATTTTGCCCCACCAGCCGAGGCCGACAATGGCGACATTGAGCATTTTTGTTATTCCTTTTTGTAAACGCACTATTCTTTCCAAACAGGTTTTATCACCAAGCGACGGTCACTAAAATTATGCAGTTACACGTTTTCGCGCAGAACCCCTGTATTCCAGTGAAAATCAATAGTGTAGTTACAGGGATGGCAGCCAGCGGTGTCTGTGGCGTAGTAGGTAACTTTTATTTGTAATCAAACCGGCATTTAATTTAGTTAAATAACTACATGATATTTATCCAACAACATTATGTTTTAAAAGACAATTCTATATCTTTTTTTAAATCTTCTGGTCCTATCGAGTCAATTGTTACAAGTGCCTCCGGTCCTCGTTCCGAAGCCCGCAACATTGAGATAAACCGCCGTCGTCTTGGCTCGAATACATCGAGCACCGCGAGTTTGCTTGCCGAGCTACCAAACATTTCCGCTTCTTCGAATTTGGAATATGTGTCACCCGACGTTTGCGTTGGCGTATCGTCCAGACCTGTCAGAACCTCAACGTACACCTGTTGGCCGACAGGAGAGAGTTGAAGAAATAATTCGGTGAGTGCCTCAACGCGTATAAGGTTTCTGACGGATCCGCCGTCACGATTCAAACAGGCCTCCATTTCCTGTTTGAGATGGTCACGGTCTTGGCCTGCCAAGTCAGGTGTAAACCGCAAGGTCGGGGCTCGCGGTGGGAAAAAGAATTTTCTGAAAATATATTTCAGCATGTCAGGTTCTGAACCAAGTGTAACGGACTTCTTTAGCGAACCTCAGTTTCAAGGATGTTACCTGTTTGTTGCTTGATTGAGCTTCACATTCCGGCCAATCGGCCGTCTGATAGCAAATAGGCGATTTAATATGTATAGGAAAGCAACTAAGTTAACGCAATCGGGCCTTTCGGAAGGTCGAGTTCTGGGCTAGTGTCTCGCCAGAGGCAAAAAGGTTATTCAAATAATAAGGGGATTGGACGTGAAAAAATATCTTTTGGTTGCGGCGGCGGTCACGCTTGCGGTTACCTCTGCACCTGCAACTGTAACGCCCGTCGCGGCGGAGACGGTAAAAATTGGATTTATGAATGGTTTCCCGGGCGGCCGCGGTATTTTCGGCCGATACCAATGGGAAGGCTTTCAATTGGCCATGGACCATCTTGGAAATAAAATGGGCGGGATGGACGTCGAAGTCATAAAGGCGGATACCCAGCACAAGCCGGATGTTGGCAGGACAATTATGAACAAGTTCATTAAAAAAGATAAAGTTCATTTTGTTACTGGCATCACCTGGTCAAATGTTCTGGCTGCTGTCTGGAAGCAGGCTTTTAAAGCAAAAACCTTTCTCATAAGCAGCAATGCTGGCTGGTCAGGAATGGCAGGTAAAAATTGCAACCCGTGGTACTTCCAGGGTTCGTGGAACAATGACATGCAGCCGGAAGCAATGGGCATGTTGATGAAGAAAGAGGGCATCAAGGATGTCTTTCTGATTTCTGCCAACTACCAGGCCGGCAAGGACATGCTGAATGGAATGATGAGGCGTTACGGTTCCCCGGCAAAAGGGAAAATACTCTACAAGCTGGGTAACCAGGAATGGTCTGCAGAACTCTCGCAAATCCGCGCTGCAAAACCGGGTGCCATCTATGGGTTCCTGCCTGGTGGAATGGGAGTTTCCTTCGGCAAGCAGTATAAAGCGGCTGGGCTTGATAAGGTCATAAAGCTTTACACTGTGTTTACCGTTGATAACGGAACCCTCAAAGGGCACGGTAAAAATGCTATCGGGACCTACCATACGAGTTTTTGGAACAATACTTCCAAGGATCCGGTTAATGTCCGATTTGTGAACGACTACAAAAAGAAGTTTGGTCACCTGCCTTCAGGTTTTTCTGTTCAGGGTTATGACGCTGCGCTTTTGATAGATCTTGGCGTACGGGGATCAAAGGGCAACCTCAAAGACCAGGATGCTATTCGTAACGCTATCAGAACGGCCGATATTAAATCTCCAAGGGGCAAATTTACGTTCAACAGAAATCACAGCCCAATTCAGAGTTATTACAAGCGAGCTGTTATTGCCGATGCCAATGGCAATCCCAAAATTGTGACTCGCGGAGTTGTAATGGAGATGGCTGGAGACAGTCATGTTGCCAAGTGCAAAAGGATCAAAGCCTGGAATTAATGTTTTAGGCATAGCCAAACGGGGGCATCAGCGTGTTGGTGCCCCCTTTTTTTGACGTTGTTAGAAATACTGTTAAACAACCCCAGAACATAGAACGAACTTGGATTGGTTTTGATTCAAAATGACTCTTACGCTGTTTCTTGAGCAAATTCTTAATGGTGTTCAGTTCGGGGTTTTCCTGTTCCTGATTTCAGCGGGCATGACGCTCGTTCTCGGTATTATGAATGTTGTCAATCTGGCGCACGGCTCGCTTTACATGGTCGGAGCCTATGTCTCCACTACGCTGTATTCGTTGACCGGAAACCTTCTTATTTCCTTTTTTCTGATGGTGCCAATCCTGCTGATTGTTGGGATGATTGTCGAAATCGTCGTTCTTCGAACAATGTATGAACGGGACCATATGGATCAGGTTCTCGCTACTTTTGGCCTGATATTATTTTTTAACGAGCTGGTCCGGATCGTGTGGGGTGTGGAGGGTCTCGGCATGGAGATCCCTGAGTCGCTATCCGGGAGTATTGATATTGGTGTCCCATATCCAAGCTACCGGCTGCTGATAATTGCGGTTGGAATAATGGTGAGCGTTTTACTGTACCTGATGATTACAAAAACACGAACCGGGATGCAGATCCGGGCTGGTGCCAGTAACCGTCCCATGATTGGCGCACTCGGTGTAAACATAAGGGTCCTTTACACCGTCGTTTTTGGACTCGGTGCGGTCTTTGCTGGTTTTGCAGGCCTTATGGCAGGGCCAATCATTTCCATTGAATCCGGTATGGGTGAAGAAATGCTCATATTCGCTTTTGTGGTGATTGTAATCGGAGGAATTGGGTCAATCAGGGGGGCATTGGTGGCGTCAATAGTTGTGGGCGTATTTGAAATCGTTGGAAGGTCCATTCTTCCATACGTCCTGCTCCAGTTGGTGACACCGGATCAGGCACAGACTGCAGGCCCTGCAATCGCTTCGATGCTCGTATATATCCTGATGGTATTCGTCCTGTTTTTTAAACCGCAGGGCTTGTTCCCGGCAAGGACAGGCTGATCAAATGTTAAGTCGATTAAAAATCTGGATACTGCTGATTTCATTTTTGTTCCTCGCTTTATTGCCAATAGTGGCGGAAACAATTGGGGAAGAATTTTATATATCACTGGTCGCGAGAATGATGGTTTTCGCGATTGCTGCCATGAGCCTTGATCTGATCCTCGGATACGGTGGAATGATCAGCTTTGGCCACGCGATGTTCTTTGGCCTGGGATGCTATTCCGTTGGGATTCTGGCCTTCTACGAGATCACGAACGGATGGGTTCAGTTAATGGTCTGCGTCTTTGGCACTGCATTAATCGGGGCCTTTGTTGGTTTC
This sequence comes from Pseudomonadota bacterium, assembly GCA_036136335.1. Taxonomy (GTDB): domain Bacteria; phylum Pseudomonadota; class Alphaproteobacteria; order MPNO01; family UBA830; genus JAYZQT01. Next base: position 32,160 of record JAYZQT010000093.1, on the reverse strand, counting down.
ATATCGCTGCGTACCAGCGGTATTTACTTCATCATGGTTACCTTTGCCCTTGCCCAGATGTTTTACTTCCTTGGGATCAGTCTCGAGACCTATGGGGGCGATGATGGACTTCCTATTGATACTCGGAGCGAGTTCCTTTCATTCTTTGATCTTTCAGAAGAATGGAACATGTATTATCTGATTTTGGGAACGCTCACGGCTTGCACCGTTTTCGGGTGGAAGTGTGTCAATTCCCGGTTTGGGATGGTACTGAGAGGTTCGCGAGCCAACCTGGAAAGAATGGAAGCAATTGGTTTTCCCACGCTTAAATACCGGCTGGCCGCGTTTGTTATATCCGGAATTATGTGTGGTCTTGCGGGCTTTCTGCTCGGTAACCTGACAGAATTTCTGACGCCTGAGTATATGCACTGGTTCCGGTCTGGCGAAATAATGATCATGGTAATCGTTGGTGGAATGGGCACTCTGTTTGGTCCTCTTTATGGCGCTTTCGCCTATCTTATATTCGAGGAAGTTATGGCCGGTTTTACCGAATACTGGCAGTTTTATTTTGGACCGTTGCTGATCATCCTTGTGCTTTTTGCAAAACAGGGACTTTGGGGCATTTTGCCGGGAAGGGAGACGCTTGGCGATGACTGAGCCAATCCTTCAGGTTAAAGATCTAAATAAATCTTTTGGTGGCGTAATTGCGACTGATCATTTGGATTTTGATGTGAAGAACGGGGAGATTCATGCGGTAATTGGTCCAAACGGTGCTGGGAAAACGACGTTCGTGGCTCAGATTGCTGGCATGCTTTCCCCTGATTCTGGAGCAATAATTTTTTCCGGCCAGGAAATCAACACCTTCACTGCGCCTCAGAGATCGCATCTCGGTCTTGCCAGATCCTTTCAGATTACAAGTGTGTTCCCCAACTTCTCAGCACTCGAAAATGTAGCCCTGTCAATACAGGCCCATGCCGGGCATAGTTTCAGGTTCTGGACCCCGGCTTCGACGGATCCGGAACTGGCCCAGCCGGCCAGAAAGATGCTGGAACAGGTGGGGCTTGGAGGTCGAGCAATGTCGTTAGCGGGAAATCTCGCGCATGGGGAGCAGCGCCAGCTGGAAATTGCCATGGCGCTCGCTACCAACCCGAAAATGCTTTTGCTGGATGAACCGACGGCCGGCATGGGTTCCGAAGAATCAGAGAATATGAGGCAATTCCTGAGGAACCTGAAGGGCGACTACTCGATGCTTCTGATAGAACACGACATGGACACGGTCTTCAGCCTGGCTGACAGGGTAACGGTCTTGGTTTACGGACGGTCCATCGCAACGGGTTCGCCTGACGAAATCCGCAGCAATGCAGAGGTCAGGGCAGCTTATCTTGGCGAAGACGAGGCCCAGTATAATGCTTGAAGTAGTTGATATTGAGGCGTCCTATGGTACCAGCCAGGTACTGTTTGGGGTGTCGTTGTCTATCCGCGAAGGTGAAATGGTTTCCCTGCTTGGCCGCAATGGGATGGGCAAGACAACCACTATTCGGACGATGATGGGTATGGTGCCTTTGCAATCGGGAAAGATCACATTCGAGGGCCAGGAAATAGGAACGCTCAAGGACTATCAGATAGCGCAACTGGGACTGGGACTGGTTCCTGAGGGGCGGCAAATATTTCCCAATCTTACTGTTCATGAGAACCTGATTGCCACCAGAGCAAACAGGTCGGGCTCTTCTGATCCGTGGGAGGTCGAGCACATAGTTGAAATGTTTCCAAACCTCGGTGACCGTATGAACAACATGGGCAATCAACTCTCGGGTGGAGAACAGCAAATGCTCGCAGTGGGGCGTGCGCTGATGACCAATCCCAAGCTGCTGATCCTAGATGAAGCTACGGAAGGCCTCGCTCCCCTTATCCGGAAAGAAATTTGGAAATGCCTGAAAGGTTTGAAAGAGCGTGGCCAATCAATACTCGTTATCGATAAGAACGTTGACGTGCTCACAAATCTTGGGGACCGACATTATATTGTTGAACGTGGTCAGGTGGTTTGGCAGGGAAATTCGGAAGAGTTGAGCACGAACAAGGAAGTTCAACACCAGTACCTTGGAGTTTGACGGAAAGGTCTAGGCGCCCACGGGTACGCCTTCCACCATGGTTCGACGTAACATACGTGCTTCCCCCGGAGGAAAGTCCATGCGGGCGTGGGTGATACAGCGGTTGTCCATCATCACAAGGTCGCCTACGGCCCATTTGTGCTGAAACATGATTTCGTCATATTGGATGTATGTGAATAATTCCTTAAGTAGAGCATCACTTTCTACCCCGGGCACGTCTTCAATCCGGGCTGTGATCAACGGGCTGACGTAAAGTGCTTTTTTCCCGGTGCCCGGGTGTCGGATAACCACCGGATGGATCCACTGGTTGATTTTTGAGGTATCCTGGTCGAGGTCCACGCGACCGGTCGCGGCGTAATCGTATATGTTCAGGGCCTTCAGGCGGGCCAGGCGCTTTTTCATCTGACCGCTCAATCGGTCGTAGGCCATATACATGTTGGCGAACACAGTTTCACCACCGACCGATGTTACCGCCATGCCATATAGAACGGTGGCGGCATAGGGTATTTCCTTGAAGCTGCCGTCATGGTGAAACCAGACTTCACCATCACCAAATGATCCCAATGGTCTGCCATCCTCGGTCAGATTGGTAACGAGGTGTACCGCGCCGCCATATTTGGCATCAGCGTTGTCATTCCGCCGGTCAGAAGGTTTGCCCCTGGTTGCCGTACCGCCCATTAGTTCGCAAAAGCGGAACTGATCCTGATCCGAGAGATTCTGTCCCCGGATGGCAATCACGCCGTATTTCAGAAACGCGTCCTTAATGGCTGTTAACGTTTGAGCACTGGGGATATTCCGAAGGTCTATGCCGGTAATGTCTGCACCACCGGCGGAGGATTTGGATTTAATATTCACCTGGTGCCTTCGACCACGAAGAAGACGGCATCCGTCTTTCCCTTGCGCAGCGCTATCGCAGCCTGATATTCGGGAGAGTTGTAGCAGGCGACGGCTGTTTCCATGTCATCAAATTCAATAATCGCCATTTTGTCGCCAATGAACTGTCCCTCCAGAAGCTGAAAACGGCCCAAGCGTGAGAGTGATCGGCCGCCATACTTGTCGACAGCGATTCGGGCCTGAGCGGCGTATGCTCTGAGCGGCGTCATGTCTTGCACACCTAGGGCCGCTATCCAGTAGGCAACCATTTCAATATTGTCCCTCTGGTTCCAGCCCCATCAGATGCTGCCCAAACATCGAACTTAGCGCGTCCCAGTTGAAGCTGATATGGTGAGCTATAGCGTGGGCGTCGCGCCACGCCCTTTGAATGTGTTCAGAGGAATGAATACCGTTGCCTCCGACCGCGCCGAACAACAGGTCAAGTCCTTCGACTCCCAGTTCCACGATTTTCGCCTGGGTGATGCGGTTAGCCATCCGGTCATTTACGGTCAGCATCTCTCCTCGTTCAACAATTCTGACCCTTGAAAGTTCAAGTTGCTCGAAAAGCATCGCTTTTGCCGCTTTGAGGTTGGCAGCAGCTCGCCCAACACGCATCTGAACCGCCTGAAAATCCCTTACCTTGTTGCCACCTAAAACAACTGCGCCACGGGTTGTCCTGTTGTTAACGGTATCCAGAAATGTATCAAGGGCGCCATTCAAGGCACCCAAAGCTGGAACGGAGATTGCGTAGGCGACTAGAGAAAGAAATGGGTAACGATAGACACTGTTCTGAAGTGCCTGGTAACCAGGCGAACTCCCTGAGACGAGTTGTGGGAAGGTCACTTTACGGTATTCGGGGATGAAGACGTTTTTACAGACAACTGTTTTAGATCCCGAGCCGATCAGTCCCATTGTGTCCCAGTTGTCCAGAATTTCAACATCGGACTTCGGGACCATCGTGAAACCTGGCAACCCTGTGTCGCTGTTCCCATCTGGAGGAAAAAACACGCCCAGAACTACCCAGTCCATGACGTCAATTCCACTTGCAAAGTGAAAGTCTCCCGTAAGGCTAAACCCCCCCTGGACAGGCGTGCACTGACCCGCCGGCGCATATGAGCCACAGGCAGTAGCGCCGGTATCCTGACCCCAAACTTCTTCCTGTAATTGTATTGGAAACTGCGCAATCAACCACTGGTGAACGATGCCCAGTCCGCAAACCCAGCCAGTCGATGCGTCCGCAGAGGCCCACTCCAGCACCCATTTCATTGGCGTGGGTGTGTGATCATATTCCAGTCCGCCAAAACGAGCGGGCTGATAGTAACGGAAAAACCCTTGATCGCGTGCCTCGTCAAATATCTCTTTCGGCACTCGGCCTTTGTTCTCGGTATCTATCGCCCGGTCCGCAATTAACTCGCGAAAACTGATTGCGCGCCGGGTTAATTCTTCACCGTCTACGTCCGCGACTGTATGAATGGTAGCCATTCAGGTACCCTAACATTGTTCGACTAAGATATCTTCCCAAGGATGTTTAGGCGATTTTATGTCAATGTCATACTGTTTGGCTTTAAATGGAAGAATGTCATTCCATTTCTGGACCAATTTTAAGCATGATCGTGGTGCGTATTTTGGGCTTTCCTAGTTTTTTCATTGTGACAAGGTGAAGCAAAATGCCTATTGAAATTTCGCCCCTCACTGCGCCACTTGGCGCGACGGTGACGGGAGTAGACCTTTCAGAGTCTCTAAATGATGAAGATTTTCGGAAAATACACAGAGCTTGGCTGGAGCACATAGTTCTCGTTTTTCCCGAACAGAATCTCAGTGATGAGAATCAGGTAACTTTTACCCGCCATTTCGGGGAGATGCCTGATCGACCGGTACATTCCAAGGGGATCAAATCAGATCATCAAATCCATAAATCAGTGATGCTGGTGTCCAACGTGCGTGAAAACGGAAAGATAATCGGGTCATTGCCTGATGGTGAAATGCACTTTCACACGGATGGGGCATATGAAATTAATCCCTATCGTTATACAATGCTCTATGCACTCGAAGTTCCGCGCCAAGGTGGCAATACACTCTTTGCAAATATGTACAGGGCATACGATACTTTGCCGGAAGACCTGAAAACAAGGTTGTGTGAAGCTGAGGCTGAACATGGGTTCTACACTGGTAGTGACGTCTCGGATGGGATGAAACAGAGGCTTCGTATTAGCGATTACCAGAATTCGGCTAGACATCCGGTATTCATTCGACATGAGGAAACGGGTCGGACGTCGCTCTACGTGAGCCGTCTGCTGACTGAATCCCTTACGGGGTTTCCCGAAGGGGAAAGTCAGAATTTGCTATCTCAACTATTCGATCATTCGGAAAGGCCCGAATTTGTTTACGAACATATTTGGAACCCCGGAGATTTCGTTGTCTGGGACAACCGTTGCGCCAATCACGCACGCACGGATTTTGGAGATAGTGAGCGGCGCATGTTACGCCGGACAACTATCCAGGGGATCGGGCCGGAGCGGGCGAGGGTTCCGGGACGTGGCTGACGGGCTGTTGGCGTTTGCCGGGTAACCGCGGTCCTGTTATACCGCCGCCCATGGAAACGTGGGGACAAATCCATTGAAAATTGTGTGCCTCGATATGGAAGGTGTTATTGCACCTGAAATGTGGATAGAACTCGCTGAACGTACGGGCATTGATGATCTACGCCGAACCACCCGTGATGAGCCGGATTATGATGCTCTGATGGCCTATCGACTTGGTATTCTGGAGCACCATGGCCTCGGAATGAGTGCTCTACGCCCTATTATTGAAGAGATTGAACCTCTACCCGGTGCGCGTGCCTTTTTGGATGAGGTGCGGAAGAAACACCAGTTGGTAATTCTTTCCGATACTTTTTACGAGTTTGTTGGGCCTTTGATGGTCAAGATGGGGCATCCTACTTTATTTTGTCACCGCCTTGGTATTGACAGCCAGGGACGTCTTTCTGGATATCAATTAAGGATGAAGAACCACAAACAGGCCGCAGTAGACGCATTTCGTACCCTGAAGTTTTACACTGTTGCCGCAGGTGATTCATATAATGATACCCGAATGCTTGGAGCGGCGGATTCCGGGTTTTTATTCCGTCCGCCGCGCAATGTTATAGATGAATTCCCACAGTACCCCGTGTTTACTGAATATGAAGATCTGTTGGCAGGGATAGATATAGCAAGGCCGCTGTTTTCTGACGAAGATCGCGCTATATCTTCAGGATAGGAATTCAAATCGTATGGGCAACGCCGGTAACACAGGTTTTTTTCAACGCCGTGAAAGTGTCGCTGTAAATGTAGGCGGCGTGGTGGTAGGTGGTGGGGCGCCAATCGTTGTTCAGTCCATGACCAATACGGATACAGCCGACGTAATTGCTACGGCGGAACAGATAGCTGATTTGGCCGCTGCTGGCTCTGAAATCGTGCGTATTACCGTAGATAGGGACGTGGCGGCCAAGGCGGTTCCCCGCATCCGTGATCATCTGGAACGGATGGGCGTAGAGGTACCGCTGGCAGGTGATTTTCACTATATTGGTCACAAACTGTTGGTTGATAATCCGGCCTGCGCGGAAGCGCTGGCAAAATACCGGATCAATCCAGGAAATGTCGGGTTTCGCGAGAAACGTGATGCACAATTCGGTGCCATGATTGACATTGCCAATAAATACGATAAGCCCGTCCGGATCGGGGTTAACTGGGGATCTCTTGACCAAGATTTGCTAACCCGGCTGATGGATGAAAATTCCGCTTCCGATAATCCGAAAGACGCGTCCCGGATAACCCAAAATACTATGGTTTTGTCGGGGCTTGTTTCGGCAGAAAGAGCCGAAGAACTGGGGATGCCACGAAATAGGATCATCATTTCGGCAAAGGTATCGGCGGTACAGGACCTGATTGCCATCTACAGAGACCTGGCGTCGAGGTGCGAATATGCGCTACATCTCGGTCTGACCGAAGCTGGCATGGGGACAAAAGGGATCGTAGCCTCGTCGGCGGGACTAGGGGTTCTGCTTCAGGCCGGTATTGGCGACACAATCCGGATTTCACTGACCCCGGAACCAGGGGGAGACAGATCGCGGGAGGTCAGGGTTGCGCAGGAATTGCTGCAAACAATGGGGTTGCGCTCCTTTAATCCTCTCGTAGTAGCCTGTCCTGGGTGTGGACGCACAACATCCACTGTTTTTCAGGAACTAGCAAAGAAAATTGAGAATCAAATTCGAGATTCGATGCCTGAGTGGCGAGCCCTATACCCGGGTGTTGAAGAGCTGAAAGTAGCTGTGATGGGTTGCATTGTTAATGGGCCCGGGGAATCCAAACACGCAGATATTGGCATTAGTTTGCCGGGCATCGGGGAAGATCCCGCGGCACCTGTTTTCATTGACGGCGTAAAGAAGACCACCCTGCGTGGGCCACATATAGCTGAACACTTTCGCGCGCTTCTTGAAGATTACATCTCGCAGCGCTATGGCCCGTAGGCTCTGAGAACACAGGATGTTTATTCAGACACACCCCCTTGAAGATCCTGCGCTGATGCGGTTTACACCGGGCGAACCGGTGCTTCCCGTTGACGCTGTGGCAATGAGCAACGTCGACGCCGCTACAAAGTCACCACTTGCAAGGCGACTGCTGAGGATTGACGGCATTCAGTCAGTATCCCTAACCTTGAATGACCTCACCCTTCGGCGGGCTTCTGAATGTGAGTGGCATATTCTCAAGCCCGCGGTGCTTGGCATGATCATGGATCACTATGCGTCAGGTGAACCCACAGTCGCTAACGCCGTGGTGATGCGTATTCTTGCGTTGCTTGACGACCGACTCCGGCCGGCGGTTGAAGTCTACGGCGGAGAAATCCTTTTTAAAAAGTTCTCGGACGGCATTCTTACGCTGGAACTCCTGAGCGGGGGCGGGGCTCAAAAGCGCTCTATGATGACTAATATCATTACACATCATGTGCCGGAAGTTACGGATGTAGCGTGGGTAGGAACGCCGGCACCCGTGGAAATACCTGACTGGGTATTTAATGGCTCAGATGAGCCGCCCACCGGCGTGGAGGCCGAGGCCGTGCTGGAGCTTCTGGACGAAAAAATTAATCCGGCTGTTGCCGCACATGGCGGGCGTATCACCCTTGTAGATGTGAAGGATCACGTTGCTTATGTCCGAATGGAGGGTGGGTGCCAAGGTTGTTCTGCCTCTGCCGTAACTCTGCAGCAGGGAGTACAAAACGCCATTCTTAGCAATGTGCCGACAATACAAGAGGTGATGGACATTACTGATCATGCAATGGGCCCCAACCCGTTTTACGAATGAATTAGATGTCCCGTGCTACTTACTACATGGTCGAGATGAATTACCCACACAAAACGTTAGCGGAAAGAGAAGCGTTTGACCGGTTTTACCGCCGCCACATAGATATGTTACTGACCATCCCGGGATTCATGTCGGCGCAACGTTTTCACTGCGTTGAATCTGGACGCGCACCGTTCCTTGCTCTCTATCGGCTGGTTGGCCCGGACGTGATGACCAGTGAAGCGTACAGGTCAAAGGCCGGGCGTATGTCTGTTGACCCCGAATTTCGGATAAATATGGTGAACTGGGATAGAAATCTGGTACAAGGACCGGAGGGAACATCTGATCCCGATCTGTCGATAAAACCGGAAGAAACCTTCATGCTTGTCGACAGGTTAACGGATGACGCGCCGCCTCTGCCACCGATCTTTACCCCGTTAGAAATAGTGGGGCTTGATCGCACAATTGTGCAACGCGGTGTCTCTTTTGAAAAGTTAGATTACAAGAAAATTCCTACTGGCTGGGAGGTCCGCGTCTGGCGGCCTATCCATCCAGTTAGAAAACCGGTCTGATACTCCGGAAGCCGAAGTATAGCCTGTCCCTGAAATTCTCGCGAGAGCATTGCTGGATTACCGCCGTTGCGCCGGTTAATTTGATAGGCCACACTGGCTTAAACAAAGGGATATCCGTGTCATGCTGCCCTCCGTCAAGACTTTTGTTTCTCGCCTTCGGGAACTGTATTCATTGGATATGGACGATCTGACCCGATACGAGCGGATACGGCCTGCGCTTCAGGAGTTACTAAACGACCCGGAGTTGGCGGAACGCGCCAAAGACTGGCCTTCGCGCAACAATCCAGCAGAGGGATATTATGAAAATCTCCTTTTTTACGAAGATTCCGAATATGGTTTTGTAATTAATGCTCTAATCAAAGAGCCAGGAGAATCGACACCCATCCATGATCACGGTGAGGTGCTGACTGTATACGGTGTGTTGTCCGGGGGGGAAACCGTGCGCCGATATCGTAGGGTAGGTGATGAGGGAGGCGACGAAGGGATACAGCTTGAATTAGTGGGGGATCATGAAGTGACACCCGGCTATATCGATTTTGTGCCTCCGGGAGATATTCATGTCGAGCATAACGGGCCGCACCGTACAATCGGGATAATTGTTCGCAATGGGAATGTCGGAAAAAACATCCAAAGCTGGTATGACCAGGCCTCTGGTACCCGAACCCAGCGCTTTGGCCCAAGGCAGATCCACCACGAACTCGTGTAAGGGGAGGACGACGGAGCTATGCAGTGCGGAGCCGGCATAGCGGGACTAAAATTGTAATGAAATTTGGATTTCAATTTTTCCCCGATATCCGGGAGGATGTAAAACCACCCAGGCAATACTACCATGAAGCGATGCGGTTGATCGGTTTATGTGATGAATATGGATTTAGTCATGTGCGCACAGTTGAGCATTATTTTCATCAGTGGGGTGGGTACAGCCCTAATCCGATAGTCTTTTTAACTGCGGCCTCCCAGCATACCGAGACGGCACGACTGGTAACGGGAGCACTTTTGCCGGCCTTCAACAGTCCACTTAAACTTGCAAGTGACATCGGCATGATTGATGCATTCTGCGATGGCCGGTTGGACGTTGGGTTCGCGCGCGCATTTCTGCCGCAAGAATTTCGAAATTTTGAAGTCGATATAGATGAAAGCATCGAGCGTTTCGAGGAAGGAATAGAACAGGTCGGACTGCTCCTTGAAGAGGAAGAGGTTAGTCATACAGGTAAATTCCACAGTTTTCAAAACGTCACGACCTTTCCTCGGCCGACGCAAAATCCAAGGCCCAACTTCTACGTTGCGGCGGTGGGCACGCCTGCATCGTTTGAGCGTGCTGGGACGATGGGCCACTGGCTGATGGCAATACCGGGGGTTGGGTCGGATCCAGTCAAACTCCTTGAAACCTATCGAAATGCATGGAAAAAGGCGGGTCATGCAAATTCGCCCAAAATCATGATGGCAGTGTTTATGTTCTGTCATGATGATGGCAAAGAGGCACGACGCATTGCCAAACCGTTGATTGAAGGACACTTTTCGGAAATAGCCAGTGCCATGCATGAATATCGCGGGGGTTCACCGTCGAGCGCATATGAGAATTATGATAATATGCGCGAAAAAATACTGGCTCAGACTATGGAGAGTCAGATAGATTGCGGCGCAGCGTTCGTTGGCACACCCTCCGATATCATTGAACAACTGGAAGAATTCGACCTAGCTTGCAATGGCTGTGACGAGGTGTCCATGCAAGTCAACTACTTTGGCATGGACGTGAACATTGCCGAGGCGTCTGTGCGAATGTTTGGAGAGAACGTAATCCCGCATTTCAGGGGTCACAACAAAACCAAAATTAGTTAAGGCAGACAGCCTTGGTAAAACATTCTGCGTTCGACAGGATTTGGCTGGAGATAAGGATAAATTATCTCTGAGGAGATTGTTGGTATCACGCCGCCTTGCCGAATGAAATGACCGCCAGGCCTTTGCGACGGGTGATCTGCAATGAATCGATAGCTTTTGACCGGAATACCCGGTGGGAGCGAGTTACGATGGAGGACCGCTGTTTCTATCGTGAAGGCCCTTGTCGATTGTAAATGCCTGAAAGTCACGTGGCCATATGTATTTTGGAGGTGACACGATAGACGCACAAATGCACAGATGTTAACTTTTTCAATCGGCATCGAATCGGGAAGCGTATTGATCATGGATGAACAGGTGAAGGCACGCCCCCCTGAAATTAGGCCGCGGAACAACAAGAATTCTGTCATTCCATCGTATTTCCTGTCCCATGGTACCCTGTGCGTTTTCGATCTGGAAAAGACACGCAAATTCTATGAGGAATTTCTCGGTCTCGAAGTTGTGCGTCATAACAGTGCGGCGATGTGCTTCCGGCTTAACACTGACATGCGCATCGTCTGCGTCCGGGTGAAAAAAGTACCGCCAATGGAAGTCATGAGCCACTGGGGTCTTGACGTGGAAAACAAGCAAGATGTTGACGCCGCGCATGCGGCCGCGGTCGCAAGTAAGGAAAAATACGGCATCCAGAAGATCACCAGGCCAGTACTTCAACATGGCAATTACGCGTTCCTTATTCAGGATCGCGACAACAACTGGTGGGAAATTCAACACACACCGCTCGAGCAGACAAACTTCTTCTTTGACCGCGGTGACAGGCCGGACCTCGCGCCCTAGGGAATTTAAACGAGAGAAGCCACGTGACGTGTGGGTGATTTGGATATGGAGAAAGTATCTGTTTTGAACGACGAAGATAAAAAATTTTTGGAAGATCACTGGTATTGTGCCGCGTTACCAAACGAAGTGACCGGCAAACCAATGCGACGGGTGATCTGCAATGAACCCATAGTTTTTTACCGGGGGACCCGGGGTGAGGCGGTTGCGATTGAAGACCGCTGTTCCCATCGTCAAGCACCCTTGTCGACCGGAATAGTGCGCGACAATAACATCGAGTGTTCCTACCACGGCTTTGTTTTTGATAAAAACGGCCGGTGTGTTTACATCCCTCACCAAGACACTATTCCCAGTCGAGCGCATATCCGAGCCTATCCAGTTGCGGAAAAGTGGGGTTTTATCTGGATTTGGCGAGGCGTCGCGGAGAAGGCCGACACTGGAGACATTCCCCAACTACCCTGGACTGAGGATCCCGGACACAGGCCGGTATTTCTGTATTTTTTTGTAAAGGCCAATCATCAACTTGTTGCTGACAACCTTCTGGATATTTCGCACGCGGATTATCTGCACTCGAACACCTTGGGCTCCAAATCGGGTGTTATGGACGGTCCTCAACCAGACAAGGTGGAGTTTAGGATCTGGCAGGAAGGGGACAAGGTTCACAGTTATAGGAAGCTTACGAATGTTCGGGTCGGAGCCTACCCACAGAGATGGGGAAGCTTTACTCGAAACGTTGACCGTACAAACATTCAGATGTGGGAGGCACCAAACACTGTTCATGTTCATCTGGAATTTGAGAACGATGAGAACAAAATCACCCTAAACCATGATCACATTATGACACCAGAAACAGAGACCACGACACACTATTTTATGGACTTTACACGCGACTTTAGCTTCGGGGAGAGCTACCCGACTGACGAGGACATGTACAAAGAACAAAATGCTGTTATAGGTACAGAGGACCTCCCCATGATAGAAGCTCAGCAGGCGAATATTGATTTCTTCAACGGTGTGATCGACGTGCCTGTCAAGGCTGATAAACTTGTCAGTGCCGTGCACCGGCACCTCGTTGACATGTACACAGCGCGAGGTATGGCCGTCCCAGCGTATGTATTGGTTCAACGGTAATTGGGGGGGATAAAATGCTTGAGCTCTATTACCTGGAAGAGGCAGATTCCATTTGTTCTAACCGGGCTCTGATGACACTAGCAGAAAAGGGTATAAACGAGTGGATTCCTAGGCCGCTGGTCCTGCTGGACCGTGATCAGTTCAGACCCGAATACCTCAAACTTAATCCCAAGGCTCAGGTGCCAACTCTTGTGCATGACGGCAATGTCATTCGTGAATCGTCTATAATTTGTGACTACCTAGATGATCTACGACCCGAGCCGCCGCTCAAGCCTGCTGATCCCGCCGCCCGCGCCCATATGCGAGAATGGATCAAAGATTCTGACGAGTCAGGGTATCAGGCGACAGCTTCACTCAACTTCGTTACAAAATTCCGACTGGAAATACCCCGTGACCAAATGGAAGAGCGATGGAAAAAGGTAACGGACATCGATCGTCTCCACCGTCAACAATCCTGCGTTCTTGAAGGGCTGGATTCTCCTTACGTACTGCGGGCCATTGGTGCCTGGGAGCGGATTTTTACAAAGATGGAAGAAACACTTGTTGATGGGCGTCCTTGGATTATGGGTGACCAATTTACTTTGATTGAGACGAATAGTGCGCCCTTTATTAAGGTTTTGGAGATGCTTCGCATCTTAGATTTATGGCTGGATGGTCGGCCTAACGTCCAGAGGTGGTGGGACGGTATAACGATGCGGGCGAGCTATAAAGACCTAGAAGAATATCCTGGCCAGAGCGAGGATGATGGTGCTCCACACGCTAAGGCCGGTGCCGCGGTGGCAGATAAGATAGGCGAGCTTCTGGTACATTATCGAACAACGATTCCTCATATTTGAAGCGGGTCCAGTCCGGCCGCATACCGCTACCAGCACCTAAATTTTCTGTTGGGTCAGGGGTCTCCTAATTCAGTTTGAACCGAAAACCAATCGGTCATCCACATTTCTAGGGTCCTAGCTAATTTTTTGCTTTTTTTGGGGTTTGCACAAATGAACCAAAATCGTCGGACGGTGGATAGTTTGGTCTTCATTATGCACTTTATTACCACGACATAGGCACCTTGATTACGTGGAAATTAGGTTTGGGTGCTACTCCCACGTTCGTGCGTACCACTCGGTTATAGCTTTTTGAAAGGCCGGTCGTGCAGAAATCCTGTTGTACCAGTCCATTAGGCAAGGATAAGGTGTGAAATCAAAACTCCCCTGGCCTCCGCGCATAAGCGTCTTAATGGACGGTGACCACGAAATGTCTGCCAAAGTATACGTGTCTTCGACGAGCCACCGGTTCCTTGTCAATGTCCCCTCCATTTCGCGAAAAATTCCGTCCAATAAATTTCGCGCCTTGTCAGAATCTTCTGAAGTAAAACTTTTCCCAGGAAGATCATGTCTCCCATGGAACTCCAGATACTCGGGGTCCTTTTGAAGGCGACGATACAGCGCGACCTTGTCGTCGGATTTTTTCAAAGCCGTCGCGTTAATCCGGTGATATTGGAACGTTTTGATGCCGGGCATATGGGTAGAGGCCGATAATTCAAGCCATCGGTTTATTTTTGACTGTTTTTGATCCGAGACTGCGCGAAAGCTGGTCTCGGTGTAGTTTTCTTCCAAATAAACCAGAATATCATTTGACTCTGTAATCACCTTGCCGTCATGAACGAGTGTGGGGACCACGCCTTTTGGGTTAATCCCAAAGTACTCTTCGGTCACGTTTTCGCTTTTGGCCAGTTGGATGTGGTGGCTGACCCAGGGTAAACGCTTTTCTTCCAAAAGCAGCCTGACGCGACCTGCACAGTTGGAAACGTGAGCGTGGTAAAGATGAAGCCCCTTGAATTCAAGAACCGTAAGGTTCGTTGGTCTTACCAAAGCCATTGGCAGTTCCTTTTTTTGTAAAACATTGCAGCCCACTCCTGTTAATGTTTCTTAAAAAATTTATTTAGACACGGTTTATGGAATGTGTGGCATCCACGTCTAACAAATTTAAGACCTCCAGTAATGCCCCTGAAATTTAAGTATTTCCGTGTTTTTCAACCGCAGAAGCGCAGGAAGTGGCGGGATGGGGGCTTCGGCAGCCAGTAAAACGTTTTTCATGACAGGCCTTTGAAAGGGAACAAAACAACATAGTTCGGTGACGCAGCAATCAGCTGTGTCGTGACCGGAAATAGGTGGATCTATCCTCCAGTGGCCTATGCACCCTCGCTCACTGTCCAAGTGCGTCCCTTGCGAAGCATTTCGTTAATAGTGCCGGGTGGATTGGCTTCCTTAACCGCTGCGAGCTGTTCGTGCACAGCCGCATCGTAGGGTTTCTGAGGGTTATTATAGAGAACACCAAGGGCTACCGGAAAATCCGGCTGTTTCATGTCGGCGAGCATCGTGGCGAGCATCTTATTGGTTTCATCATGTATCAAAATGTCATCTTCGGTCGCGCCGTTTTCGCCAATAGTGACAACGCGGATACCAAATCCGTCCGTTGACCTAGCAATACCCATGTTGCGTTCTGCCCCGAATATCAAGGGCATTTCGTGCTCCACGGAGATAGAGTTGTTACCCACAACCTTTTTGTCAGTCCAGCCATCAAAAACGCCGTCGGCGTAGACGATACAATTCTGAATTATTTCAACGAAAGACGCGCCTTTATGGGCGTGGGCTGCCTTGAGTACTCCCGGCATATGTTTCTGGTTTGTATCGAAGGTCCGCGCAACGAAACGTCCACCGGCACCCAGTGCGATACCCAGTGGAGACAAGGGCGAGTCAACGGACCCTTGTGGCGTGGAAGGTGATCGGGTTCCGAGCTGGCTTGTCGGAGAATACTGGCCTTTGGTTAATCCATAAATTTCGTTATTGAAAAGCAGCATATTCAGATCCACATTGCGCCGTATCGCATGCATTGTGTGGTTGCCGCCGATCGATAGCGCATCGCCGTCACCCATCACTACCCAGATATCGAGGTCTGGATTGGCCAGTTTTGCACCAGTGGCAAGTGCGGGGGAGCGTCCGTGTATCGTATGAAAACCATATGATGCCATGTAATAAGGGAAACGCGCTGCGCACCCGATTCCCGAGAAAAAGACGAGTTTCTCCAGCGGGATCTGTAGTTCTGCAAGTGTACGGTGAACACCCTTTATGATTGCGTAATCGCCGCAACCTGGACACCACCGGACTTCCTGGTCCGATGCGTAATCGGCAGGCTTGAGTACTTCGATGGGTGTTTCAACATTCATGGTGTTATCCTTTCACGCGCGAGCGGATTTCGTGTTCGAGCGTTGATACCTTGAAGGGCTGACCGTTTATCTGGGTGATACTTTCCGCATCGACGAGGTATTTGCCGCGGATCACATGCACAAGTTGGCCATTGTTCATCTCTGGCACGATTACTTGGTCGAAACCTGCGAGAAGGTCACCTAAATTTCGAGGGAAGGGTGAGATGTACCGGAGATGAATATGGGAGACGCTCAATCCATCATCAACGCAGCGGCTAACCGCCTGGTTGATAGCGCCGAACGTTGAGCCCCACCCGAGAACGGCCAGTTTGCCTGTTGCCTCGCCTGTTTCGACAGCCTGTTCTGGGATATCGTCGGCAATTCCGTCGATCTTAGCCGCGCGAACTTTTGTCATTCGCTGATGGTTGTCGCTGTCATAAGAAATATGGCCAGAGTTATAGTCTTTCTCGATACCACCGATGCGATGCATCAGACGAGGTGTACCGGGGGTGGCCCAGTTTCTTGCAAGTGTTATCTCGTCACGAAGGTATGGGTGAAAGCCCTCGGGATCAGTACGGAACTGCACCGGAAAGTCGTCGACCTCATCAGCATCTGGAATTTCCCATGGCTCGGCGGAGTTCGCGAGAAATCCATCGGTCAAAAATATAACTGGTGTCATGTATTTGGTTGCAATGCGGACCGCTTCGATTGCTGTCCCGAAACAGTCACCTGCTGTGCGAGAGGCGATCACTGGGAGCGGGGTGTCAGCATTTCGGCCATATACTGCCTGGAAGAGGTCCGACTGTTCTGTCTTCGTTGGCAGTCCGGTCGATGGCCCCCCTCGCTGAACGTTGACAACCACGAGCGGCAGCTCAGTGACGAGTGCGAGGCCGATTGCTTCTGTCTTCAGCGCAATGCCAGGTCCAGACGATGATGTGATGCCGAGAGAACCTGCATAAGACGCACCAATTGCCGAGCAGACGGCAGCGATTTCATCTTCCGCCTGAAACGTCGTCACACCGTACTGTTTGAGGTTGGTCAATGTGTGCAGTAACGCGGACGCAGGGGTAATGGGATAGGACCCAAGAAAAAGTTTCAGGCCCGCTTTCGCGGCGCCTGCCAGTAGGCCCCAAGCGACTGCTTCCGTCCCGGTCACTGCGCGGTATGTGCCAGGCTGAACATCGGCCCTTGGCACCACGTAAGCTTCCACCCCAGAGGGTAATTCTACAGTTTCGCCGTAGGCGTGACCCGCGTTAAGTGCTGCAATATTAGCGGCTGCGATATTTGGCAATTTGGCAAAGCGCTGGTTAACCCATTCGATTGTCGGCTGTCGATCACGGTTATACATCCAGCACATCAGGCCGAGAGCCCAGAAGTTTTTGCACCGTGTTGCCTCCTTGGACGTGACTTCGCACTCCGAGACGGCGGCATTGGTGAGTTTGTTGATCTCGATTGCGATGACAATATAGTTGTCGAGTGTGCCGTCCTCCAGCGGATTTTCCTTGAATCCGGCGCGCGCGATGTTTCGGTCGGAAAACGCATCGGTGTTCAGGATTACAGTACCGCCCTTCGGCACATCTTTAAGATGCACTTTAAGGGCAGCCGGGTTCATTGCCACCAGTACGTCGGGATCGTCACCGGGTGTCTGAATATCGTATGATGCAAAGTTGATCTGGAAGGCCGATACCCCAAACGTTGTACCCGCTGGCGCCCGAATTTCCGCAGGGAAATCGGGAAATGTTGCCAGATCGTTACCCATCAACGCCGTTGATTGCGTGAATTGTGTTCCGGTAAGCTGCATACCGTCACCAGAATCACCAGCAAAGCGGATAACAACCGAGTCTAGCGATTTACCCCCCACGTTCAGCGAGGAGGCAGCATTTGTGGCCATGGATTCTATCCAAAAATATTTATATGTATGCGAACGAAATTAGGTAGACGTTACTTCCCCGTCAAGCGGTCTTCAATGCCATCAGCGCTTTCTACAAATTCGAAATCTCCGATCCAAAGACCCCTGCTTTATACCACGAGAGAAGAGTCGTACACCCCCAAATTACTTAGGTTTGAAATCGGTTTCTGTTCCATCGGCATGCCTGTCAAATGCGGGGGTCCCGGTTTTCCATCCTACTGGAGTTGATAGGAGCTGATTCGCCCAAGTTACGCTCCGGTGTATTTTACAAGGATACCCTTTACAGACCAAACTCTTCCTTGACAGTCCATTAGAGGATGGCGAATAAATGTATGTATACGAACAAATTTTATTTCAGGGTATCTAAGTAACAATGCCGACTTATTCAAGGCCAAAAGAACTAGCCGAAGCCCTTGCGGTCCTCTCGGGCGGCGCACACACGATTGTTGCGGGCGGCACAGATTTTTATCCAGCGCGTGTCGGAAAGCCCATAGATGAAAATGTTCTGGACGTTACGGCCATTTCGGGGCTCCGCCGGATAGAACACTGCGGGGATTATATACAGATTGGCGCCACATCAACTTGGACCGATTTGCTTCGCGCAAATTTGCCAGGTTGGTTCCGTGTGATGGAGCTAGCTGCCCGCGAAGTAGGCGGTGTGCAGATTCAAAATGCTGGTACGATCGCTGGTAATGTTTGCAATGCATCCCCAGCAGCCGATGGTATGCCGGGGTTGATGGCTCTTGACGCGTCGGTGCTGCTCGCTTCTGTCTCCGGTGAAAGGGAAATACCCGTTGCGGATTTCGTGATAGGGAACCGGAAATCTGCCAGAAAACCGGATGAAATGGTGCTGGGGTTGAGGGTGCCGGTTTGCGGAAACACAGCCAAAAGCACCTTTCTAAAACTCGGTGCCCGAAAGTATCTGGTTATCTCGATCGTGATGGTGGCCGTGGTACTGGAGACCACGGATGATGGAAATGTTGATCGATTGCGGATTGCGGTTGGATCCTGTTCTGAGGTTGCCCGCCGGCTTCCCGCCGCAGAGGTAGCTCTTGCCGGGCAGCCCCTCAATGCTGCCCTTGCTGATTGTATTACGTCAGAACACCTTGCATCGTTAAGTCCTATAGATGACATCCGCGGTTCTGCAGAATACCGCCGTGACGCCTCCTTGACGCTTGTTCGTCGAGCGGTCGCAGGTCTTGCGGGGTAGAAATGTCGATTTCATTCAACCTTAACGGAAAATACACAGCGACCGACGCGGAGCCGGTCCGTCCCCTCGCGCAAGTGTTGCGAGACGATCTCGGTATTACAGGAACCAAGGTAGGATGTGACGCGGGTGATTGCGGCGCGTGTACTGTCCTGCTGGATGGCGAGCAGGTCTGTTCATGCATGCTCCCGGTCGCACAGGTAGCGGGTCGTAAAATAATTACTGTCGAAGGTCTCGCTGCCGAAGATGGGCGGCTGTCAACTTTGCAGCGGGCTTTTCATGAATACGGTGCGACACAGTGTGGTATCTGTACCCCGGGGATGCTGATGGCGGCTGCAGATCTGTTTAGACATAATTCTGCGCCGAATGAAGAACAGATCCTTGATGCCATGGGCGGCGTACTTTGCCGTTGTACCGGTTACCGCAATATTGTTGATGCGGTGAAGCAGGCGGTAGCGCCAGAATTTACAAACCCGGATACTGGCAAGGCGATGGGAGCGCGGGCGTTAAAAACCGATGGTGTGCAGAAAGTCGATGGGACGGAGGTTTTTGGTGCGGACGAGGCTCCCGCTGGCGCACTCTGGGTGCGTGCAATCCGTTCACCGCACGCAAATGCTACTTTCACAACCGGTGATTTTGCCGTGCTTCACTCGAAGTGGCCGGGGCTTGAACGCGTGCTCACTGCGAATGACGTTCCGGGTCAAAATGCCTACGGCGTCTATCCCGAGGTCAACGACCAGCCCGCGATCGCTGATGGCGAGATACGATTCAGGGGGGAAACGGTCGTGGCTTTGGTTGGTGACTACGCGACGGTCTATGGAATTCGCGACGAAGATGTGCCAGTCACCTATCATCTGCGAGATGAGATCTATGGACTTGAAGCAGCCCTCGCAGAGGGTGCGCATCAAATTCATCCGGACTATCCAGCCAACATTCTTGCCCACGGCTATCTAAAAAAAGGCGACCCTGTATCCGCAATGGCCGACGCGGACGCAGTGGCAGAAAACTCGTTTTCAACCGGGTTCGTCGAACATGCCTATATTGAACCCGAAGCCGGATGGGCAAGGCGTGTTGGTGATCGACTTGAAATGACGGTTTCAACACAGTCACCTTATCTTGACCGTGATCTGGTGGCTGCGATTCTTGATATCCCTAACGAGGCGGTTCGAATTATCCCTACTGCGTGTGGCGGTGGATTCGGTGGCAAGCTGGATCTTGGCGTTCATCCACTAATAGCTATAGCGGCCTGGCTACTTGATCGGCCCGTGCGCTGCACGTGGAACCGCATCGAATCCATGTCTGCGTCCACGAAGCGACATCCATCGGCGATTTCGGCCAGGTATGGATGCACAAACGAGGGTGATTTAATTGCTTATGAAATGTCAGGTGATTTTGATACTGGTGCCTATGTGTCCTGGGGACTTACGGTAAAGGACCGGGTGCCCGTTCATTCTCCTGGTCCCTATTTCGTGCCGAACGTAGAAGCGAAAACTCGTGCAGTCTTTACCAATGGAACTCCCGCAGGGGCGTTTCGTGGTTTCGGGATACCGCAGGCGGCAATCGCACATGATAATCTGATGGACCGTCTGGCTGAAAAAATTGGGATGGATCCGCTGGAATTTCGGCTCCGGAATGCCATCCGAAAGGGACAGGAGACCCCGACCGGGCAACTTCTAGAGTATTCTGCGGGTCTGGATAAGTGCCTTGAAGCCTTGCGGGGACCCTGGAAGAAAGCGCGTCAGGCAGCGGAACTATTCAATGCTGCGACCGATAGCGTGAAACGGCAGGGGGTTGGTGTCGGTTGTATGTGGTATGGCTGCGGCAATACCTCCATGTCAAACCCCTCGACCATGCACATCGGTCTGTCTGCAAACGGAACGGTGACACTTTATTCCGGTGCTCAGGACATCGGCCAGGGCACTAACACGACAATGTTACAGGTGGCGGCTGATGCACTGGGTATTCGAATGGACCAGATGGAACTTGTCTGGGGTGACACCGACAGAACCGCAGACGCTGGAAAAAGTTCAGCATCGAGACAGGCGTATGTTTCCGGACGCGCAGCCATGGGAGCGGGAGAAGATCTGCGTAAACAAATTCTCCGACTGGCAAATGTCGGGGGGAGCGCTTCTATTGAATTTGGCGCAGGAATACTGACTGTGACGGACGGGGATGCTGTTCGGGAGGTCGACCTTTCTGAGATTCCAGCGGATGGGCTTCACGGAAACGTCCTTGTGGGCGAGGCCACGTTTGACCCACCCGCGACGCCTCTGGATGACATGGGGCAGGGCAGTCCATATGGCACATATGCCTTTGGTGCCCAGGTTGCCAAAGTAGAGGTGGATGTGGAGCTTGGAACCGTAAAGGTAGCGCACGTGTGGGCGGCACATGACGTGGGGGCCGCCATAAATCCCATGCAGGTGGAAGGTCAGATACATGGGGGTGTTGCTCAGGGTATTGGGCTCGCCTTAATGGAAGAATATGTGCCCGGACGCACTGAAAATCTTCATGATTACCTGATTCCGACCTTCGGGGACGTGCCACCAATTGACGTTTTTCTTGTAGAAGACCCTGAGCCAACGGGTCCCTACGGTGCAAAGGGCATTGGCGAACCCGCCCTGATACCGACGCCACCGGCGATCTTTGGGGCTATCTATCACGCCACCGGTGCCCAGATAACAACTGCACCGGCTACCCCGGATCGCGTGCGTGCGGCGATACTGGCGTCTGGAGGAGGCCATTCATGAGTAAACCTGCCGAGGGTGGTGTAATTACCTGTGACGCCTGCCCGGTACTTTGCAGGATCCGTGAAGGCAGGACAGGGGCATGCAGCCGTTATGGCAATTTTGATGGACAACTTACCCGCACCGATCCTCTGGTTGTGACCCAGCAGATTAAGGCGGATAACGGTGATCTGGTGCCATTTCTCCCGGATCAGACAGAGTGGGACGGTACCCTTAATTTTCAATCCCCCACGTTTGTTACCGGGATTGGCGCCACCACGACATACCCTGACTACAAACCGGCGCCATTTATTGTGTCGTCCGATCATCAGGGTGTAGACATGGTTACGGTTGTGTCTGAGGGAGTGTTCAGCTACTGCGGTGTCAAGGTAAAGATCGATACGGATCGCTATATTGGTCCTGAACCAGCGGCAGTACGGCTTAATGGGGAACAGATTGGCCATGTCACCACCGCAGAATATGGCTCACAGATGTTGGCAATCGGGGGCGTTCGCCATCTGACTGGTGGAACAAAGAAAGAAGGAAACCTGACCTGTCAGGCTATGCTGTCGCTCTGTAACAAAGAAGCGGTAGAAATGACAGTCGATGCTGGTGCAACATTGACCGTTCAGGCGGGCAAGGCGCCGATCATAGAAAATGAGCAGGAAGAACGAATGCGTGTCGGTTGCGGTTCGGCAACCATCGGGATTTTTGCGCCACAATGGCATGGGCATGCGGATGAAGTAATCGTCGTTGACGATCACATTACCGGTGTTCTAACCGAACACCAGTCGGGCAAATTTCTCGATATGCCCCCCGCGGGAATTCGCGTTATTGGTCGACGATCAACCCCTGGCCGGTACTTTCAGGTCGCGGAACCGGGAAGTGGATGGGGCGGCACGGACATCACTGATCCCCTGTCGATCATTGAGAATATTGATCGCGAGGTAGCGTGGCCAGGGCTCAGGCTCCTGATGGTAAGTACAACCGGAGAGGATCAGGCATACTTTGTACTGGATGGTGATTTGAACCCCATTCCTGCCGACATGCCTTCTGAGTTGGTTGTGTCTGTTGAACGTATTGGAGAAAACTGCGAGCCAGCATTGAGCACCGTAATGTTTATGGGTGGTGCTGGTGGATCTCTTCGGGCGGGAGTGACCGTGAATCCAGTTCTTTTGACGCGTTCGGTTCGGGAATTACGGACAAGGGTTACCTGTGGTGGTGCCCCCGTTTACGTATGGCCGGGTGGCGGCATCACCATTATGGCGGATGTATTGCGGATGCCGGACAGATCATTTGGTTATGTGCCGACACCAGCGTTGGTGGCCCCAATAGAATTCACCATGCCACGAGACGAATTTGTTGCGTTGGGTGGGTATCAGGATCATGTTCGGTCCTTGGATGAAGTGCTCCGGGAAGATGGTTTTCACGGTGTTGCGGCGATGCCCTGGGAAGGCAAAAACCCATGGCCGCTTTCCGAACGACTGGCGCTCGAAGACACCTGAGGTTGTCTGCGCGTGGCGTCGACTCTGCCCCAGATTGCAATGCTACCCGACGGCCGTCGGCTTCATCTGCAGCATGGACCTATTGATCTGATCATAGAAGCGTTCGGCGTTCAGCAAGAAGTGGATGCCGCTTACCGGCAGGCCAGAGAACATTTCAAGATGGTTTTGTCCGAACTGGTAAAGGAATTGGAACAGCTGCGGCGCCCGGCACAAGAACCCAGGTGGAAACCAGTTGGACCGGTAGCGGCCAGGATGGTAGACGCGGTTTGGCCACACAAAAACAAATATGTAACGCCCATGGCGGCCGTCGCGGGATCGGTTGCTGACGAGATGGTGGGGGCTCTTGTTGACGGGCGGAACCTCAGAAAGGCTTACATTAACAATTCCGGGGATATCGCCATCTATCTTGCCCCGCGGCAAACACTTCGCCTTGGAATTGTCGGAGAGCTTTCCAACCCGAACCTTGATGGAACCGTGTTGCTGGACTACGGCTCATCGGTCCGCGGAATTGCTACGAGCGGGTGGGATGGGCGGAGCCTTTCGCTTGGTATTGCCGATGCAGTCACTGTGCTTTCAACAAATGCTGCCAAAGCTGATGTCGCGGCGACGCTGATTGCTAACGCCGTAAATGCGGATCATCCAGCCGTCGCCCGTCGCCCGGCATCCCAGATTGATGATTACACAGATCTTGGTGAAAGGCTTGTAACGGTATCTGTGGGAGAACTCGATCCCATTACGATTGGTCTGGCCCTCGATGCGGGAACTTCGGTGGCACAGGACATGGCAAGAAGGGGCTTAATATCGGGGGCAGCACTTTTTCTATCGGGCGAATATCGGGTTGTAGGCGGTTTTTTACAGGCTATCGCAGGGTTTGGGAAATGCCCATAGTGTTAACCTAGCGGGTAAAATACGATATGCTCAGGTTTGCTGATTTTGAGAAAACCGGGGCGTTCAAGATGCGTCATGGTGGTGGGTCGGGTTGCCGCAAAACGGATTTTCAAACAGGTCACTGGGTGCAGGCGTTTTGGAGGTAAAAATGGATGATGCTCGGATTGAACCTGAAATTGGGCAGAGTGGAAATTTTGGAGACCTGGTCAGGGTACGGAAATTCATTGTCCATGTTGAAGAGGTTTTCACGAATTTGGCCCCCTGCTGAAACACCCAAGTTACAGGAATACGTCGCGGCGGTTACCCACAATCCCTGCGCCGGACATTATGTGGAAGACATTCTCCCTTTGATGGAACAGCTCGAACCGATGGGCATCGAGATGGCAGAAAAGCTGATGAATGTTTTGGATGGGGCCGACCAAATCGTGGCCTACGGGAAAGCAGCTGTCGTTGGCGAGAACGGTGAACTTGAGCACGCGGCGCTTTGGCATAAACCTGGTGGTTATGGCATGCGGAAGTTGATGGAGAAGTCGGCCGCAATTGTCCCATCTACGAAAAAGGTCGGGGCGCCCGGTTGTTCGATAGATGTACCCATTGCGCACGCTAATGCCGCCTATGTTCGGTCCCATTTTGATACAGTGGTTTGCTCTGTCAACGATGCGCCTCGCGCTAACGAGGTGGTGTGGGTTCAATCAATGGCAACCACTGCGCGAATCTACGCCCGCTCCTCAGGGTTGTCTGATGGAAACGTGATCGGGGAAGACGGGCTTCGTTAGGATTTAGGGCGAATTGATCGCGCGCCACACTCGTTGCGGGGTTGTGGGTATTCCCAGTTCCTGACCACCATTGCCTCCGATTGCGTCCATGATTGCGTTGTAGATCACCGGGTATGAACCACCATTACCAGCTTCACCACACCCTTTGACCCCCAGCGGGTTGGTTTTGCAGGGAACCGAATGGGTCCTGAAATCAATATGAGCGATGTCGTCTGCGCGGGGTAGCTGGTAGTCCAGATATGTTCCTGTAACAAGCTGGCCGTATTCGTCGTAGATAGTGTCTTCGCATAGAACTTGCCCAATTCCCTGGGCTATTCCCCCATGAACCTGTCCTTCAACAATTGGGGGGTTGACCACCACACCGAAGTCGTCGACCACGGTATAGCGGTCAATCGAGACCTTCCCCGTATCCGGATCAATTTCTACTTCGGCGATATGACAACCGTTCGGGAAACTCGTTGGCGCGGTGTTGTGATTGACCTTGTGTGACAGTGTTTCAGGGAGGCTATCATCAACAGTTTTTAGCCCGCCCAGTCTTTCCGCCACGGTCATTATGCCGATAGATCTGTCCGTGCCAGTTACCGTAAACACTCCTTCTGAAAATATGATATCTTCAACAGCAGCTTCAAGCATTTGGCCCGCGGCCTTTTTGCCGTTTTCAATGATTTTTTCCGCGCACTCCATGATTGCACCACTCGCGGCAATCATGGACCGCGACCCCCCGGACCCGCCTGCACCCGCACTCATTTCATCTGAATCATGTTGGATCAGGTTAATCGCTTCAAACGGGATGCCGAGCTGGGAGGACAGTACCTGCGCAAATGGCGTGGCATGTCCCATCCCAAAATCTTTGTTGCCAGTCACGAGAGTTACAGTGCCGTCAGCTTCGAACCGGATGTCCGCCAGTTCAGTGCCGGGTCCGGCCGTTGTCTCGAGATAGGGCGCTATTCCAACGCCTCGAAGTCTACCCGCCGCTTCGGATAATTGCTTTCGGCCAGCGTACCCCTCGTAATCGGCCCGTTCCAGGCACAGATCAAGAATCGTTTCAAACTCTCCGGAATCATATGTCAGATCAACCGGCGTGGTGTGAGGAAGCTTGTCAGCGCTTATCATGTTGCGTCTTCGGATATCAATCCGGTTCATGCCCATCTCTTCCGCGGCCTTGTCGATCAGTCGCTCGAGAAAAAACTTCGATTCGGGCCTTCCCGCACCTCTATAGGGACCAGTGGGAACCGTGTTGGTAAATATACATTTGGTGTTAAATGAAATGGCTGGCGTCTTGTAGAGGCTGATGATATTTCGACTGGTAACCATTGTTGGAGGCCACGGCCCCATGGCTGTGAGATAGGCTCCCATGTCTCCCACGCCATCAACGCGCAATGCGAGAAAGTTCCCATCTGTATCTAGGGCCAGACCGAGTTTGAATGTCATCGCGCGACCATGGTGATCAGAGAGAAAACTCTCCGCCCGGTCAGCTGTCCACTTAACTGGCCGCGATAGCTTGCGAGCGGCGTGGAGGACAACAACCGCCTCGTTAAATGCGCTGCCTTTCATCCCAAAAGACCCACCTACCTCCCTTGAAATAATCCGCATCCTCTCCGCATCGGTACCAAGCATATTGGCCATGGCATTGCGGTAACCACTTACACCCTGTGTTCCAACATGGAGGGTAAATTTATCAGTTTCTTCTTCGTATTCCGCGACGGTTGCTCGAGGCTCCATCGCACTTACGATAACCCTGGTATTGGTCAGTTCGATTCTTGTGACGTGATACGCTTCTTCAAAGGCATTTTGCACGGCATTATCGTCACCCCAATGATAATCAAGACACGTATTGCCGGGTGCCATTTCCCAGACCTGGGGCGCGCCTTCTTTTTCTGCGACAACCGGGTCGGTGACTGAAGGAAGCGGATCAATCTCCAGTTCAATCTTCTCGAGCGCATCGCGTGCGGCCGCTGCTGTTTCGGCGATCACTGCCGCAACGGGGTCACCAACGTGTTTCACGCAATCTACCGCCAATGCCGGGCGGGGCGGTACGACCGCATCGGAACCATCACGACTCTTGACGGCTATGGGGCAGGGAATATCCTTTACCTTGTCGGCACGGAGATCTTCTCCTGTATGTATCGCGAGGATACCGGGGATGGCGAGAGCATCCTCGACGTTTAGTTTCCGGATTTTACCGTGGGCTACCGGAGAGCGCAGGAAAAACGCGTAAGCTTGGCCAGCTGCATTGTAGTCGTCCGTATATTCGCCGCGTCCCATAAGCAGTTTTGGGTCTTCCGAACGTAAAACCGGCTGACCAATCCCAAATTTGGGTGTTTTCAGAACGACGTCATTGGGCATGGGGTGTTACTCTTTGCAGGTGTGTTCCTGGCTAATTTAACAGAGCGCTGCACTCAGGCAATCCGTCCACCACGAATTTTAATTACACTCTGCTGTGACCTTGACAATAGAAAGACTGGGAACGACCCTCGTTGATGTTTAAAGACCTAATTGTGATTCGGGAGCGCGCCGTGTTAGCGAAAATTCGAAAGACGTCTGTAATCGTGGAAGAAACCCATCGGGACATTGGTAAACTTGTATATCCTCCTACACGCAAGGCTGCTGCCCTCGCCGTGATAGAAAATCCGTTTGCTGGAAAGTACGAACAGGATCTTTCGACATTAATGGATATTGGTGCGGAGCTTGGCGAGGTGCTTGGTAAAATGTGTGTAGAGGCACTCAGGATCACACCTGAAGAAGCTCAAAGTTATGGAAAGGCAGCGATCGTTGGAGAGAACGGTGAATGGGAACACGCGGCGGCAATTCTGCACCCCAGGTTGGGTGCACCACTTAGAAAAGAAGTGCAGAAAGGCGCTGCCTTGGTGCCTTCGGTAAAAAAACTGGGTGGCCCTGGAACGGCGATCGACGTGCCATTGGGCCATAAGGATGCGGCATATGTGCGTAGCCATTTTGATGGAATGGAAGTGCGGCTCGCGGATGCGCCGCGGGCAAATGAGATACTTGTTGCAATTTCGGTGACGGACTCAGGGCGTCCCTTCCCACGGGTGGGTGGCCTGACAACCGATGAGATGGTTGGCGAAGACGGCTTGCGTTAAGGTGTACCTCTCAGACCACCTCGGGAATTGATTCCGCAGGTGGGGTGTTTCGGCTACGTCCAGATGCGATCTTTCCGTCGATCACGACCATTCCAATACCCGGAATATCGCCCATTTGAACACTTTCCAGAAGATTAATACCGGCGGAGTGTTGCGCTCTGTCCAGAAACACAAAATCTGCAGCGCGACCGGTTTCGATAAGGCCACAATCGAGATCGCGCATGCGCGCTGTGTTCCCGGTTCCGAAACAAAATGCTATTTCGGCGGGTATATCACCAAGCGCCGACAGCATGGAAATCATACGTAGAATTCCCAGTGGCTGAACGCCAGACCCAGCCGGGCCGTCAGTACCCAGAATGACCCGCTCCGCCTGTTCAAGTTCGAACGCGGTGCGAAGGGCGAACAGCGCTGCTTTTTCATTGCCATTATGTACTATTTCAATACCAGCCTGGCATTCCTCACACAGGCAACGGATCTGATCGAGCGGCAGCGAGGTGTGGCCGCCGTTTATGTGGCCTATAATGTCGGCACCGGCTTCAAGAACAACATCTTTATCAATCAATCCAGATCCTGGGATTGAGGGTCCACCGGTGTGTATTGTTGACTGGATACCGTATTTGCGAGCCCAATCCACCATCTGTCTGGCCTCATCACCGGCCTTGACCCCCCCGAGCCCAATTTCGCCTAGAAGGTTGACACCCGCCTCGCTCAATTCCTTGAAGTCGTTCTCCACCATCCCCTTTTCCAGGATGGGCGCACCCGCATGAACTTTTACTCCTCCTGGTGGAAACGCCGAAAAACAACGTTGCGCGGTAATGCCCAGAGCAACGACCCCTTTGGGGTCTTTAGGACGGCCGGGAAGATGCACTTCGCCTGCAGAAATCATCGTCGTTACACCGCCATGCATGGAAGAATCGATCCAGTTAAGCTGGCTTTGACGTGGGGTCCAGTCACCAAATACCGGATGAACATGACTGTCAATCAGACCTGGGCAAAGGGTTGTACCGTGAGCATTGATGGTCACGTCAGGGTTCCCGGTATCGAGGTCTTTCTGTTTGCCGAAAGCGGTAATTTGACCATCCACCGCCACCATCGTGTCGGCATCAAGTATTGGATTTTCGAGAGCGCCGGAGAGCATCATCCCGATGTTGTGTATGACAGTCTTTCCTTTCGGCGTTTGAGGAGCCGCGGGTTCAGCCATCTCCTTGTCCTTCCTGTTTTTTTTATTAGTCTTTTTCCGGGGTGGGTGAGTTGCGACGGTCTGACGCCTCCAGGCGAGCGCATAACTCGTCTGTATTCTGCACGTCCCCGAAATGTGTGTAGAAAGCTATCAGGGAATTAGCGTGTTCTTCATCCGATGACGTGGCACAACCATCGGATACCATCAGGGCCCTATAATTGAGCATCATTGCGTCGCGTGCGGTGCTTTCGCAGCAAACGTTGGTTGCTACCCCGCAGACGAGGATGTTTTCGATGTTGTTGTCTTTGAGTATCAGTTCAATGTCTGAAGAACCCTGTATGAAGGCACTATAACGGCGTTTTGTAACCCTGAAATCATCATCTTTCACATCGAGCGTTGGCCAGAGTTCGAAGGGCCATTCACCGCGGGTCATGGCATTGACCCGGATTTCAGCTTTTTCGGGAGTATAGCGTTCGTGCGCGGTACGCCATGTTGTATCGGTATCAGCCGGTGCGAGATTTTGTATCCAGATAACGATCCCGCCTGTCCTTCTGACTGTTTCGGCGATGCGGTTAACATTGCCGACAATGGTCTGTGTAACCGGACAGCCCGCCTGTTGGCTTTCATCCATGAAATAGTTCTGCATATCAACGACGACGAGGGCGGTTTTCTCTGTTTCAAATGTTTCCTGAGAGTGTTCACGACCCATGCGGGTAACCATCGAATCGATGTATTTTTTTGGCATTTCGAAGTTATGAGGCATCTTTGTCTCCTGTTAGGCCTGAGGTAGATGATACAATTTTGCTCCTGTTAGTTAAAGTTTGAACCTCCATTAGCGTGGATTACTTCACCCGTGATGAAGCTTGCCTTGTCAGAAATAAGAAAAATGGCCGCATGCGCTATTTCCTGGGGCTGACCGAACCGACCCATTGGGAATCGGCCAGTCATCGCATGGCGCTGGGCGTCAGTATAGCCGCCGAGCATCGCGGTTTCCGTAATACCCGGGCTGACTGCGTTACATCTTACCGTCGGCGCCAGTGCCCGGGCGAGAGACCGGTTAAGTGCGATAATGGCTCCTTTTGAGCTGACATAAGCGGGCCCGCCCTGACCGTTGCCGCCTGTGACGCCATACAGGACAGATGCTGAGGTGGTAAGGACAATTGACCCGCCGCCGTGTTTCATCATGAATTTGGCGACGGCCTGGGACATAAGGAACGATCCCGTGACGTTCACTGACATGATGTAATTGCATTCGTCGGCATCAAGTTCATCCCAGCGTTTTGACGAATGAGCCGCACCCCAGTGAATGAGTGCATTTAGTTCTCCAAAGATTTTGACTGCCTGAACTACCGACGCGGCGCAGTCTCCTGTCTTCGAAACATCGCCGGCAAAAAAACTAATCTCATCACATTCGGGTAGTTCGGCGCGCATCTTTTCTCCCTGGGGATCAAAGGCGAGCACATGATGGCCATCTTCCAACAGCAGTTTTGTGCAGGCTAGGCCAATACCACTTGCTGCGCCGGTTACCAGGACGGACTTTCCCATGGTTACCCCCCCCATTTGATTAGACTTCTTTTGGCGTTTAATCTAAACAGGGTTTTGAAGGGAAGATACGCTGGTATAATAAAATTCGGTACGCTCGTTCCGTTAGCCTTATGGCGAATGGTGATTTGCTGGTCGGATTGGTGAACAGGAAGAGACACTCACAAAAGGAACGGAAGTCGGACGATGGAGCATTGGTATTATTGGGTTGTCGCTGCTGTTATCGGCGGTGTTCTGATGAGGGTTTCCTTCTTATCGGACAATCCCATTGACAGGAACCTCAAATGGCTGGTGGTCACGATACCGCGGTTTATTATCGGGATCGCAATCATTGCCGGTATTGCCATAAATGTTGGCAACGTTATTGGACGGTTTATTTTTCTTGAACCCATTATCTGGGCGGAGGAGATCATGATTTACATCATGGTCTGGACCGTATTCATCGGTGCCATCCTTGTTTCCTATGAGGGGCAGCACCTCAAGATGGATTTCTTCTCGATCATGTTGCCGTCGCCCTATAAGGAAATTGTGAATTGTATAGCGACCGTGTGTGTATTGGTGGTGTGCCTTTTTGTAATTCCTCAAAATTGGGTCGTGGTTGAAATGATGGCGGTAAATGATCAACGCAGTGTTGTTGCGGTAGCGCCGATGGTTATACCCCACTTCGCCCTGTTGTTTGGTTTCGTGATGATTTTTATTGGCATTGCCCTCCGTTTTCGATTGCACGTTACAGCTGACTTCGAGAGCGAAATTGACAAACTCGTCGCGGACAATGACGGTGAAGAGGCCAATTTCGTGCCGGCCACCAAAGACTGATCCCTGTAGATAATAGAGAAATAGGAGCGTATCCATGGAATGGGTTATGGGGATTGTGCCGGTTATTCTACTTTTGCTTGGCTTTCCTATCTTCACCATCTTGCTGGCAACGGCGGCAATTGTTCTTCTTATATTTGCACCAGTGCCACCGATGGCTGTGCATATCAATATGTTTGGAAGCGTTGATAAATTCGCCTTGATGGCCGTTCCGTTCTTCATCTTCGCGGGTGAGATCATGGGCCATGGCGGCATTTCAAAGCGGATCGTCGATTGGGTTCTGTCAATAATTGGCGGACTGCGTGGCTCTCTGGCACTTACAACGGTGGGAACCTGTACGGTGTTTGGTGCTATTTCTGGCTCAAGTCCGGCGACGGTTGCCGCTGTTGGTCGTCTGCTTTACGGACCACTGCGTAATGCGGGTTACAACGAGAAATTCTCATCGGGCCTGCTTGCATCTTCCGGAGCGATCGCGATCGTGATTCCTCCATCGATCAGCATGATTTTGTACGGTGCGTCCGCTGAACAGTCAGTTGCCCTGCTTTTTATTGCCGGCGTTTTTCCTGGCATTATCATTGCCCTGTTGATGGCCCGTTATATTTATTCCAACGCGCTTCGCAGCGGGATACCTGAATCCACCCGATTATCAAAGAAAGAGTTAACCAGGGCAACCATAAT
>JAYZQT010000092.1:0-7804 GCA_036136335.1 Pseudomonadota bacterium | reverse complement strand
GAAAGGAGTTTACTTTAGGCCGGTTCGATACCACCTCAAAGGATTCAACATAAATGTTTTCAAGATTGTAGCGCGTGAACATTGCATTTGGGGCGTTGAAATACATGGAGCCGGTAAAAATGCCGGTCTGGAAAATCAGCTCGCCTTGAGCGGCGGTAATTCTCCCATCCTTGGTGACACCCATCTTAATTTTATAGCTGGTTCCTGATACCGGGCCAGTTCCCCTAAACACTTCACTTCGGCTGAGCACCATCTTGACCGGACGGGAGGCTTTCTTGGAAAGCTGGATCGCGATCGGCTCCGGATAAAAGCCGGTCTTGCCGCCAAACCCGCCGCCAAGCTCCGACTGCTGTACGTTGATCTTTGATGAATCAACCTTAA
Source organism: Pseudomonadota bacterium (assembly GCA_036136335.1). Taxonomy (GTDB): domain Bacteria; phylum Pseudomonadota; class Alphaproteobacteria; order MPNO01; family UBA830; genus JAYZQT01. The sequence continues at coordinate 7,423 of JAYZQT010000092.1, read as the reverse complement.
GAATTGCTGACAACCGGTCACGATAAACGAAAGGCGCCTGAGTACTGCACCACAGCTCGACCTGTCCATCTTCGGAATATTCTGCTACGCAGCCCTGCGGCTCAATATACCCCTGATGCATGGGCTTGGAATCAAATTCCCTCTCTACGATGACGTCAGCCTCAGAAAAGCCCTTTTCAATATCGCCCATCTGACTGACCATACGTTCCGTCACGTTGGTCGGTTTGTCATTTGGCTCGTCGAGGCCTTTGGTCCGGATATGGTCGTGCAAGATTGGTGCACCCGGCTGCATCGCATCGACAGGATCGATCACGTGAGGCAAGATTTCATAGTCGACCTTAATTAGTTTCAAGGCTCGCCGAGCGATTGCTTCGCTGGTCGCAGCGACGGCAGCAACGGGGTGGCCATCAAACAATACCTTTTCTCGCGCCATGGCAGTCCGGGTCATATCGCCGGCCACAGTACCTGGATCTATATCGGGAAAATCGTCGCGCGTGACGACGGACTTCACACCTGGCAGAGCCTCGGCTTTGCTGGTGTCAATCGACTTAACAATCGCGTGAGGATGCGGACTGCGCAACGTGCGGCCGTAAAGCATTCCTGGAAGAAAAAAATCGGCGCCGAACTTCGCACGACCAGTAACCTTGTCGAGCCCGTCATGCTTGACCGGATTACTGCCAACAATATTCAGATTGCGTTGGGGATCATATTTTGAATCTTCGAGAATGGTGGCCATATCAAGCTCCTCTCATTTCTTCGGCCGCTGCCATAACGGAGCGGACAATTTTGTCATAACCAGTGCAGCGGCAGAGATTACCCGCTAACCAGAAACGGGCTTCTGTTTCGGTCGGATCCGGATTGCGTTCCAGCAGCGCCTTAGCCGCAATCAAAAAGCCCGGCGTGCAGATGCCGCATTGCAGCCCGTTTAGCTCCAGGAAGTTACGCTGCAAGGGGTGAAGGGCATCGCCGTCGGCCATACCTTCGATAGTTTCTACAGACTTGCCGTCTGTCTCGGCCGCCAGTACGAGACACGAACACACTAACTCGCCATCCATTATTACGCTGCAGGCGCCGCAGTCACCGGTCGAACACCCTTCCTTGGTACCCGTCAATTCCAACTCGTTGCGCAAAACGTCAACAAGAGTCTGTCCAGCCTCGGCGAGGTATTCGTACTCGTCGCCGTTTACTATCGTTGTAACATGTACCTTCTTTGCCATCAGTCTGCCTGTGCCCTTTCCAGCGCCTTAAACGCGGCCCGCCGTGCTATCACGCCAGCCGTCTTGATCCTGTATTCGCGAGTACCACGTTTATCACTTATCGGATCGCATGCAGCGCGTACCGCGGCAACCATGCTATCGAGTGCCGCATCATCCACCTTGGTGCCGATCAGGGCATCAGCCGCATCGGCAACCAGCAGAGGTGTCGGCGCCACAGCACCGATGGATACACGCGCCGCCGTGCAGGTGCCGCCGTCATCCAGCGTCAGACAGACACCGGCCCCCACAACCGCAATATCCATTTCTGTCCGCGGTGTCAGACGCAAATAGCAGTCCCCCGTGTGCGGTAATTTTTCTGGAAATGAAAACGAAACGATAAATTCTCCTTCGGAAAGAGACGTTTGACGCGGCCCCGTCACGATGTTTTCCACGGGCTCTTCGCGTAAACCAGCGGGCCCGATGATGTTAGCTATCGCGCCCGCCGCGATTATCGCAGGAACGCTGTCCGCCGCCGGCGATGCATTGCAAAGATTCCCGCCGATACTGGCACGTCCCTTAACCTGGACCGAGCCGATCAGTGCCACGCCTTCGCAGACCCCGGGCCAGGCCGCCGCAAATTCCGCATTGTCGATAACATGCATGCCAGGGACCGCTGCCCCGACCACCCATGCGCCACCGGCTACCGACATGGTTTTGACGTCCGAAATATTCTTGATGTCGACCAAAACTTCTGGCTCTATCATCTCCGCGTGCAACAGCACCAGCAAATCCGTGCCCCCTGCCAGCACCGCGCCACCGCCATTTGCATCGCCAAGCAATCCAACGGCTGCATCAAGCGTCTCCGGCGCCTCATAGCGCATCTCGGTCATTAGGGCCCCCTCCTCATGCTTTCGCCTTTCAGCGATCAATTAGATACATGGTTACCATACCGGATTTGTTCAATACGTGTCACGGGCAGTCGTGGAATTCGAAAAAAGGTAGTAAGAGTGAGCAGACCAAATGCTGTCAATTTAATCGACTAATCCCGACTATCGCCGGACTAAATCGATGCTGTACATTATTATCTAAACTCCAAGATAGCGATGCTGAGTCTCTTCATCCCTTCGAAGTTCATCGGAATTTCCACTCCAGACGATTTTTCCACGCTCAACAATATAGTGCCGGTCCCCAATTCGAGTGAGCGCATCTACGTTTTTGTCGATCACCAATATCGACTGACCACGCTGCTTTAGACCCTCGAGGCAACTCCAGATCTCCTCTCGGATAAGAGGTGCCAAACCTTCGGTCGCTTCATCTAAAATTAAAAGTCTGGGGTTTGTCATCAACGCCCGCCCGACAGCGAGCATCTGTTGCTCTCCACCCGAAAGCTGATTTCCCATGTTATTCATACGATCTCCCAGATTGGGAAACATATCCACAATATTTTCCACCTCCCACGGCTCGTCAGTTCCGGCTCGGTTGGCAGCTGTCGCCACTAAATTCTCACGGACCGTTAGGTTTGGGAATATCTGGCGGCCTTCCGGTACGATGCCGAGTCCAAGCTGAGCAATCTGATAATCCTTAAGCTGGCCAATCTCTTTACCATCCAAAGAGATGCTCCCTCCGTGTATTGGCACCATGCCCATCAACGAACGGATCGTAGTCGTTTTACCCATACCGTTACGCCCCAGTAACGATACTACTTCGCCTTCATTCACAGAAAGCGTCATCCCAAAAAGGACTTGGCTAGTTCCGTATGAAGTCTCTATATCCCTTATTTCAAGCACTTACTGCGGCCTCATCTTCGCCGAGATACGCTGCGCGAACCTCTGCGTTATTCCGGATTTGTTCTGGGGTTCCGGTCGCAATAGCTCGTCCATAGACTAGAACCGTCACTCGGTCAGCGAGACTGAACACAGTATCCATATCGTGCTCGATCAACAGCATTGAATAGTCGCCTTTTAAATTACCGAGAAATTGCCGCATATTTTCGGATTCTTCCGCTCCCATCCCCGCCGTAGGCTCATCCAACAGAAGCATCTTAGGTCCAGTGGCAAGAGCCATCGCAATCTCGAGCTGGCGTTGCTGACCGTGAGCAAGGTTGCCCGCGAGCGATCTCGCACGTTCGCCAAGCCCTACTTGGTCAAGAATTTTTTGTGCCGGTTTTATCAGGGCAGGGTCGGTCGAAGCCGGCGTCCAGAACCTGAAACTATGCCCCGCATGGGCCTGTATCGAGAGCGCCACATTCTCGAGGGCTGTGAAGTTGGGAAAAACACTCGTGATCTGAAACGATCTGGCAAGACCGAGATGCGATCTCTGAGGCGCTGTAAAGGTGCTGATTTCCTGACCAGAAAAAATAATTTCTCCGGAATCAGGAGAAAGCATCCCGGCAATCTGCGCCACAAACGTTGTTTTGCCTGCGCCGTTTGGGCCAATTACTGCATGAATCTCTCCGTTCTGCACATCAAAGTCCAAATGATCGGTGGCTATTACGCCACCAAACGATTTGTTTAGATCCCTGACCTGAAGAATTGACTCAGTCATCACCAAGAGTCTCCTTTCCGGGCAAAAGACCCCAGAGGCCCTGTTTGGCAAAAAGCACGAGAATGATCAGAAGTGGTCCAAAATAAAACTGCCAGTATTCCGTAAAACCGGCCATTACCTCCTCAAAAATCAGATAGGCAAATGCACCATAAAGAGGCCCAAACAGGGTACCCATCCCGCCAACGATTACCATGATCATGATCTCCCCAGATCGGAACCAGTGCATATATTCAGGGGTTAGAAACTCCGTCAGGTTGCCTAAAAGGAAGCCGGCAAGGCCGCACATAACCCCGGATATCACAAACGCGGAAAGTCGGTATTTAAGAGTGGGAAAACCAATTGCCTCCATTCTTTCCAGGTTGGCCTGAGAACCTCGCAGAACCATCCCAAATCGTGAGTTAACACACTTCCACCCGAAAACGGTACAGGCCGTAAGCGTTCCTAAGATCAGGTAGTACATGTTCAATTCTTCTGAAAGATCAAAGAATGACAAAAACTCGCTTCGGGTATCAATCGGTAGCCCGTCATCACCACCGTAAGTTTCGAGGCTTATCCCGAGGAAATAAAACATCTGGGCAAGGGCAAAGGTAACCATGATAAAATAAATGCCGCTGGTGCGCAGTGATATGAAGCCGACAAATACCCCTATCAAGCCCGTTCCTAAAACACAGACCGCCAACTGGACCCACCCATTCGTAATCTCGTAGAAAGCGAGAATCCCAACCGAATAGCATCCCAAACCAAAGAACATAGCATGCCCGAAACTGATCATACCTCCGTATCCAAGGATCAAATCAAGGCTCATGGCAGCAATCGCGAACACCATCATCCTCGCAACCAGAGAGATATAAAATTCCTCCCCGATCGTTTCCGCGACGATTGGCAGTGTCGCGAGAAATAAAAACGAAATCAGAAGTATCCAAATTTTTAATCGACTTAACATGCAACTAGCCTGTCCTCGCCGGGAACAAGCCCTGCGGTTTAAAGAAAAGGACGACTACCATCAGGATATAAACAAGCATCGACGCGATAGCAGGACCCGCGGTCTGGGCTTGGTCGGGTGTAACCAGTTGGAGAAGAACATAGGGAAGAATGGACCTTCCCACGATTTCAAATACCCCAACAACTACTGACGCCACCAACGCCCCTCGAATTGACCCAATCCCGCCGATTACTATTACGACGAAAGCGAATATGAGCATCTCTTCACCCATACCCGATTCAATTGAAATTATGGGTCCCGCCATCAGACCCGCAAAGCCAGCAAAAACCGCGCCAAGTCCAAAAACTACAGTGTAGAGTATCCGTATATTTACGCCCAAAGCCCCGACCATAGGGCGATTACTGGCGCCAGCCCGGATCTGCATTCCCGTTCTTGTTTTTGTAATCATTAGATACAGCAAAACACTCACCAGAATACCAACCACGATTATTAGTACCCGGTAGGCTGGATACGGAATACCTATATCGATACTTCCCGAAAGAGATTCTGGAATTTCCATGCCGAGGCCCTCTACACCCCAGACAATTCGGACCAGCTCATTAAAAAATAAAATTAGGCCAAAAGTGGCAAGAACCTGATCCATATGGTCACGTTGATACATCGTCCGAAGCACGACAATTTCAACTACCATCCCGATGATTAACAGGATCGGAACCATCAGAAGGAAGGCGATAAAAAGGTTCCCCGTTGCCGAATACAGTGTAGTGGCGACATAGGCTCCGACCATGTATAGGGAGCCATGTGCCAGATTGACTACGTTCATAATTCCAAGAACGAGCGTCATGCCCGCCGAAATCAGGAACAGGAAAACCCCAAACTGGACGCCGTTAAGGAGCTGTTCAAGAAATAGCGTAAAAGTCATATTTTATTATAACCAACCCATGTTAGTGCTTTGGTTAAACGCCGCTTAACAGTAGTTTTACAACATTAAAAAAGGGGGGCACCAACACTGATGCCCCCGATTAGCCACACCTAGATTGTTAATTCCAGGCCTTTATCCTTTTGCACTTATCAACATGGCTATCGCCAGCCATTTCCATTACAGCACCGCGAGTTACAATTTTCGGATTGCCATTCGCGTCCGCGATGACTTCTCGCTTGTAATAAGTCTGAATTGGGCTGTGATTTCTGTTGAATTTAAACTTTCCCCTTGGGGATTTAATGTCAGCTGTTCTCATGGCGTTGCGAATGGCATCCTGGTCTTTAAGGTTACCCTTTGATCCGCGCACCCCGAGGTCGATCAGAAGGGCCGCATCATAACCCTGAACAGAAAACCCTGACGGTAGATGACCAAATTTCTTTTTGTAGTCGTTTACAAAACGAACATTAACCGGGTCCTTGGAAGTGTTGTTCCAGAAGCTGGTGTGATAAGTCCCGATAGCGTTTTTGCCGTGACCTTTTAGCGTTCCATTATCAACGGTAAACACGGTGTAAAGTTTGGCAACCTTGTCCAAGCCTGCTGCTTTATATTGTTTCCCGAAAGAAACACCCATCCCACCAGGCAGAAAACCGTAAATTGCACCCGGTTTTGCAGCTCGGATCTGTGAGAGCTCCGCAGACCATTCTTGGTTCCCCAGCTTGTATAGTATTTTGCCTTTGGCCGGGGAGCCGTAACGCCGCATCATCCCATTTAGCATGTCTTTGCCGGCCTGATAGTTGGCCGAAATCAGAAAGACATCCTTGATGCCCTCCTTTTTCATCAACATACCCAGTGCTTCCGGTTGCATGTCATTGTTCCAAGAGCCTTGGAAGTACCATGGATTGCAATTTTTGCCTGCCATCCCCGACCAGCCAGCATTACTGCTTATCAAAAATGTTTTGGCTTTAAATGCCTGCTTCCAAACCGCAGCAAGGACGTTTGACCAAGTAATACCGGTAACAAAATGAACTTTATCTTTCTTGAGAAATTTGTTCATGATCGTTCTGCCAACATCCGGCTTGTGCTGGGTATCGGCCTTTATCACTTCAACGTCCATCCCGCCCATTTTATTGCCGAGGTGGTCCATGGCCAACTGAAAGCCTTCCCATTGGTAACGCCCAAAAATCCCACGGCCGCCAGGGAAACCATTCATAAATCCAATTTTTACCGTCTCCGCAGCAACAGTAGATACCGTCGCAGGTGCGGAAGTAACAGCGAGTGCAACCGCCGCGGCAACCATAAGATGTTTTTTCACGTCCAATCCCCTCATTATTATATTAATTTTTTGCCTCAGCCGAGACACTAGCCCAGAATTTGATGTTGTCAAAGCCTATGTCTTCTAATCGCGGGGAGAGCTATCCCGCCTTGGGAGGCGTATCAATCGAGCTAGCAGTCACGCTTCAAATGTTTTTAGCGATGCGGTACACCATCCCAGACGGTGACGGAAATCCATGAAAAAGATAGAGTGTGACAATGCAAGGACCCGAGCACGATATTATGCCAGGCGACCGCGCTTTGGACTTCGTGCTTCCCGGCCCGGATGGAAAATTTTACCAATTTTACGAGCGAACCAGGGGAAAACCATCTCTGCTAATCTTCTGTCCATCCGCCAAATCCAAAGCCTGGCCTGAGGTAGAGGCCTTTGCAAAACGACACGCAGATTTCGATAGTTTAGGCATAGATGTCTTCGCTGTTACCTTTGACGCTGCGGAGCAAGTGGCTAAGCTCGATATGCCTTTTCTGGTCTGGACCGACCCAAAG
>JAYZQT010000091.1:0-24716 GCA_036136335.1 Pseudomonadota bacterium | reverse complement strand
CGTGAGCCCCACCGGGTAGCTTATTTTTTACAGGAGCTGGCGGCCGAATTTCATAGTCTTTGGAATAGGGGCCATGAGGATCCAACGCTACGTTTTCTTTTGGCAGAAAATGAGTCTCTCACCCGAAGTCGGACTGCTCTTGTTCGTGGAGTGTGTCTAGTGATTGCATCTGGCCTTCAGGTAATGGGCGTAACACCCGTTGAGGAGATGCGGTGATGAACGATAATTTCGGCGCGGAGGATGGTGTCACCATCGCGTCTTCCAAATCTCTGGAGCAGTCTGGCTTCGGTAGCCGCCGCCGGAGGGTTATGGCTATAATGATAGGGGTCTCCGTGATACTTGGTTTTGGGGTGTTGGCTCTTTATGTCCACAACAAAAGCAAACATGAAGAAAGGTCCGGTGTACCGCCTGTGATTCAGCCCGAGGATGGGCCTTCAAAGGTTCGTCCAAAAAATCCAGGTGGGTTGAAGGTGCCTAATCAAGACAAGGATGTCTTTAGCTTAATGGATCCCGACTCACATCGTCCACGAGCAGAATTACTTGGACCTAAGCCGGAGAAACCCGTGGAGACGCCTTCGACCGAAATACCCAAAAGGCACAATAATCAAAGTTTATGGAAACCGGACATCAAGACAGGCTTGCAACGGACTCAAAAGGGAGACCCAGAGGCAAAAACAGCTGGACCCGGTCCTAAGCCTAAAACGGGCTATGACCTGCAGGTTGAAAAAAAACCAGGGTCCGGAAAGCTAAAGCCTGCACCGAATGCTGGCTACCGGGTACAGATTGCCTCCCTTCGCTCAGAAAATTCGGTTCGCGAGAACTGGTCGGCCCTAGGTAAACGGCATAAAGACCTGTTGGGTAAACTTTCGCTCTTTATAGAACGTAAGAAGTTAGGTGGCCGTCGCGGGGTCTATTACCGCATGCAGGCAGGAACGTTTGAAACACGGGACGAAGCTCGCCGGCTGTGCCGTGAACTGAAAGGTCTCAAACTCGAGTGTATAGTTGTTAAACAGTGATACCCAGGCACCCGCGGCTGTTGTCTTTGGCTGCGCCGGCACTTCGCTTTCTCCAAACGAATATGCATTGTTTGATGCAATCAGACCGGCAGGATTTATCCTTTTCCACCGGAATATTGAATCACGCCCGCAACTTCAACAGCTTGTGGATGATCTCCGAAAAGCGTCCGGTGCCAGAAATCCGTTAATTATGATTGATCAGGAAGGGGGAAGGGTACAGCGACTTTGTTCTCCGGAATGGCCAACTTACCTGTCCGCTGAAACATTCGGCAAGTGCGCGAATGTCAATCTTGAGAAAGCGGCCCAACTCGTTAAAGCCAATTACCGACTTATTGCGTGTGACCTTGTTGAAATGGGCATCAATGTAAATTGTGCGCCTGTATTGGATCTTCCAGCGCCCGAGAGTCATGGAATTATTGGTGACCGCGCATTTTCTAATGACCCTATCGTAGTTTCGAAGCTCGGCCGTGCCGCATGTGATGGACTAACCGCACAGGGAGTAATGCCGGTGATAAAACATATTCCAGGGCACGGAAGAGCCAAGGTGGATAGCCACATCGAACTGCCGACTATAGAAACAGATTACCTTACTCTTGATGAAACTGATTTTGTGCCGTTTCGGAACCTTCGAGATACTCCGTCTGGAATGACAGCCCACGTTGTTTATTCGTCAATTGACCCACTGGAGCCTGTCAGTTCTTCAGTGAAGGTTGTCGGCGGGGTCATTCGAGAAGATCTTGGTTTCGACGGTTTGCTCTTCTCGGATGACGTTTGCATGAAGGCTTTGTCAGGCCCGGTGTGGAAAAGGGTTCAAGCGGTCCTGAACGCCGGATGCGATATCGCGTTGCATTGCGATGCCAATTTCACTGATATGGCAAAAATTGCGGAAACCTGTCCGGTAATGCGACCACGATCAATTGGACGCTTAAACAGGGCGCAGAATGTGTGTATCGATTCGGAATGGTTCGATAAGGAATCTATGAGACACTGGATTTCTGCGACTTTTAACAGTTAAACAGCTAATTGACAGGAACTTGCTCGGTTGGACTGAATCAAAGCAAACTTTATAATTTGTTATCTTGCAGCTTGTTGAAAGGCTTTACAGCGCGTGAGTGCAGTTTCCGAAGGCTTTGAAGAACCAAGTGAGTTTCAATCAGCTGAGCTCGTTCTTGACATAGAGGGATTTGAGGGTCCGATAGACCTTTTGTTGACACTTGCACGTCAGCAAAAAGTAGATCTTACCCGTATATCAATTCTGACACTTGCTGAACAATATTTGTCATTCGTTGCTGCCGCTAAATCAATTCGAATTGAACTAGCTGCGGATTTTCTGGTTATGGCGGCATGGCTTGCCTATCTCAAATCCCGACTTCTGTTGCCGGACGCCAAAGGAGACGATGAAATCAATGGACCAGAACTGGCTGAGGGCCTTACCTTTCAACTGCGTCGTCTGGCGTCAATGCGAGATGCTGGAGATAAACTTCTGGTACGTCCGCGGCTTGGCCGAGATGTTTATGCACGCGGTGCTCCCGAAGGGATGGAGGTGATCCGAACTACGGTCTACGAAGTAACACTTTATGAACTTTTGAAATCTTATGCAGATAATCGCCGTAGGGTAACGGCTTCTCAGTTAACGATAGAGCCTTCACAGCTATTTTCACTCAACGACGCACTCGAGCGGATTCAAAATATGATTGGTAAATTTGGTGACTGGGTATCGCTCCTTTCCTTTTTGCCTGATGAACTGGTGGATGGTGTGGTGGGACGTTCGGCAATCGCCTCCACCTTTGCCGCGAGCCTCGAGATGGTTAAGGAAGGAAGGGCGGAGATCCGGCAATCAGCCGCGTTCGGACCAATTTATGTAAAGGAGAGAGAGGGTCTTGCAGATGGCTAGAAAGATTGAAACCATACCCGTACACCGAGAGACGGAAACGGACTTGCACGGCGCTGGTATTAAGGAGGTAACCACGGAAGTACGGATTGTTGAGGCATTGTTATTCGCGGCAACCGAACCGGTAAGCACAGAGTTCTTATCGGAACGTTTACCAGCCGACACAGATACCATTCTCATTCTTGAGCAACTCAGAGGGTTTTATGAGGGGCGAGGGGTAAACTTAATGAAAATCGCGGGAAAATGGTCACTGAGAACGGCAGAAGATCTGGCGGTTCACCTGCGTATTGAACGGAAAGTTAGTCGGAAACCATCGCGAGCGGCAGTAGAATCCCTTGCCATTATTGCCTACCATCAGCCCGTAACTCGGAGCGAGGTTGAAGAAATCAGGGGTGTCTCTGTCAGTAAGGGATCGTTCGACGTTTTGCTGGAGGCTGGCTGGATCCGGCCGGTTGGCAGGCGTCGTACACCTGGGCGCCCGGCGACGTGGGGTACTACCGTTTCTTTTTTGGAGGAATTTGGGCTGGACTCGGTGGCGGATCTTCCCGGGGTTGAGGAGTTGAAGGCTTCCGGATTGCTGGACACACGACCGGCTGGAACAATCATCGGTGAAGTTGGAAACCTTTATGGAGATGCCGCAGTTGATGGCTTTGGAAAAACGGAACAGAAGGAAATGTTGGATGCGGGTGGTGTTGTAAACTTTGAATCTTCAATATCCGATAACTGACATCCAATAGACAGGACGCTGAAATATAACGCGCTGAATCTATTGAAAAAGGCAAAATTTTAGCGCCATATGACGAGTATTTCTCGGAGAGATAGGTCGCGCAGCCCTTTACATTGCAGCCGTAAGGTCTTTCTGCGATTATCGTAATACAGATCAAGTCCGATTAGAGAGGAGCCTCACCAATGGGGGCCTTTAGCATATGGCACTGGGTTATAGTTCTTGTGGTTGTCCTGATATTGTTCGGTGGCAGTGGAAAACTATCTAGACTGATGGGTGATGCCGCGAGAGGCATAAATGCCTTTAAAAAGGGTCTAAAGGAGGATAAGGGGGATGAAGGTGCTCCCGATTCTATAGATAAAGGTCTCGATGCTGAGAAAAGACAACCTGCGTCTAGTGATAAAAAGGACGAAGAGGTGAAGAGTTAGGGCCTCACTCGTCTGTAATTCTGTGGAAAGGGACACACCGCCATGTTCGACATAGGCGGATGGGAATTTCTTCTAATTGGTATTCTTGGGATTATCGTCGTCGGTCCCAAGGAATTACCTCGCGCCATCAGAACAGTGCGTATATTCATTTCCAAGACAAGAACTCTCGCCCGTGATTTTCAAGCAGGGCTTGACGAAGTCGCTCGGGAAGCGGATCTCGACAAGGTATCGGACGAACTCAGAGAAATAGTCGATCCGGACACCTTGACCTCTGAGTTCCGTGAAGAAATTGAAAATTCAATTGACCCGGGCGGTGACCTAAAAGATGTGATGACGTTTGATACAGCGTGGACGGACGACGAATTGGTAGAAAACCCTTCTTCGGTCCCCCTCGACAATAACGTGCTGGGCACTGCTGAACCCTCTCTCAATAAACCTGGCGGTGAAAGTGAAAAATTAGAAAGTATACCAGAAAAGGATCCAACGTCCGGTGAGACTCAATGAACGGAGCGGAACGCCAAGAAAAAAAAATGCCGCTCCTTGATCATTTGATAGAGCTTCGTACGCGGCTGATATATAGCTTCTGTGCCTTTCTATTGATGTTTGTTTTCAGTTTTTTCTTTGCTCAAGAAATTTATGATTTTTTTGTGCGACCGCTAGCGAGGGCTCTTGAAGGGCGGGAAGGGGCTCGCATGATCTTTACAGCTCTCTACGAGCCCTTCTTGGCGCAAATAAAAGTAGCCTTTTATATGGCCCTTTTCCTCGCTTTTCCGGTAATTTCCATACAGTTGTGGATGTTTGTTGCTCCCGGGCTTTTTAGAGAAGAAAGAAAGGCTTTTGTGCCTTTTCTCTTCGCGACCCCTGTTCTTTTTTTTCTGGGTGGTGCCCTAGTTTATTTCTTTGTTATGCCGATGGCTTGGGACTTTTTTCTGACCTTTCAGACCCAAGGTGGTGACGGTGCTTTACCAGTACAGGTGGAACCCAAGGTCGATCAATACCTGTCTCTTGTCCTTAGGCTAATCTTTGCATTTGGTCTGGCCTTCGAGTTACCTGTCCTTCTCCTTTTACTTACCCGCGTGGGGATAGTTACGGCAGCAGGGATGGCTGCGAAGAGGCGATATGCATTTGTGGGTGGTTTTATTGTGGCTGCGATACTCACGCCTCCCGACGTTATTAGCCAACTTGCCCTTGCGATCCCTATCATCCTCCTCTACGAGCTGTCTATTCTTGGAGCCCGCCTGATCGAACGGAAGCGCGCTCGGCAGACCAATGAGACCGAGGAAAATGATCTCGAAGATGGGGCCTGAAATCGAAGTGTCTGAGATTCGGGTGTAATTCGGTTAAAACAGACATCATGCATAATATTAGGTGGATCCGGGAAAACCCCCAAAGCTTCGATCTTTCGCTTGCCCGTCGCGGACTTGAGGCAGCTTCTCAGACAATTTTGGAAATTGATACTGAAAATCGAACAATTACAACACAACTGCAGACTACCCAGGCTCGCCGAAATGAGGCTTCAAAAAAAATTGGAACCCTGAAAGGTAAAGGGCTCCCCGTGGAGCATTTGATTTCAGAACTGACTGAATTGAAAGATCGAATGGTCACTTTGGAAACCCGACAAAGGGATTTGACGGAGAAAATCCGGTCGGTGCTGGATGGCCTGCCGAATATTCCAGCAGATGATGTTCCCGACGGAACGGATGAAAGTCATAATCTTGAAATTCGTTCGATGGGTGAAAAACCGGTCTTTGATTTTGAAGTAAAAGACCACGTGGACCTTGGCGAAGCACTTGGGATGCTAGATTTTACCCGTGCATCAAAAATTTCGGGATCTCGTTTTGTTGTGTCACTTGCTGCGATTGCCCAATTGGAACGTGCACTGGCGTCGATGATGCTCGATTTGCATACAAGTGAATTTGGATATACCGAGGTTAACCCACCCCTTTTGGTGCATGACAAAACTGCTTACGGCACAGGACAGCTACCAAAGTTCGAGAACGACCTTTTCCAAACCACGAGCGGGCATTGGTTAATCCCAACGGCAGAGGTGCCGTTGACAAACCTTGTAGCCGGAGAAATTCTAGACGAAAGTCGGCTGCCTATTCGTTTTACAGCCCACACTCCCTGTTTTCGATCTGAAGCAGGTGCTGCCGGTCAAGACACTCGTGGAATGCTGCGTCAACACCAGTTTACGAAAGTAGAACTGGTGAGCGTGACCCATCCGAATAGGTCGGAAGAAGAACACGAAAGGATGACAGCGTGCGCAGAAGAAGTGCTCAAACGTTTGGGATTACACTTTCGCGTTATGTCACTTTCAACTGGGGATTTGGGCTTCTCCGCACGCAAAACTTACGACATTGAGGTTTGGCTTCCTGGACAACAGAAATATCGCGAAATATCGAGCTGTTCAAACTGTGGAGACTTTCAAGCGCGTCGAATGCAGGCGCGGTTTCGCGGATCCGACCAGAAAGGAACGGAATTCGTGCATACACTTAATGGTTCGGGGCTCGCGATTGGTCGAACCCTTATCGCGGTATTGGAAAACTATCAACTGGCAGATGGTTCAGTGAAGGTACCCGAAGCGTTGCGAACCTACATGGGTGGTTTGGAATTTATTAAAGGGTGAAAGGTAGCCAATGTCGCTTCCCCGATCGCGCATTCTGGTCACTAATGATGATGGGATAAACGCGCCTGGTCTGAAAATTCTTGAAAATATTGCTCTTTCCCTATCCGACGATGTCTGGATTGTGGCCCCTGAGAGTGACCAAAGTGCTTCCAGTCACTCACTGACTTTGACTCTCCCTTTACGTGTCCGAAAACTGGAATCCCGAAGATTTGCGGTTAACGGTACCCCGGCGGATAGCGTTCTTCTCGGTGTGCAGCACATTATCGAAGGTAATAGGCCGGACCTTGTTCTGTCCGGTGTAAACGCTGGGGCTAATTTAGGAAAAGATGTGACCTACTCTGGGACGGTGGCTGCGGCAATGGAAGGCGCTCTGCTGGGCATTCGGTCGATTGCTCTAAGTCAAACGCGGGTTTTTGGCGAAGACGTGATATGGCAACCTGCTCAGAAATTTGGACCCGATATTGTACGAAAACTTTACACCGAAGGATGGCCACACAAGACCTTGATGAATATAAATTTTCCTAACAAGCCTATGGATGAGATCAGGAATATTGAAATTACTGTTCAGGGGCGGCGAAAGGTCGGTGATGCAATAACGACTGGTCGGGATCCTCGCGGTTATGAATTTGTCTGGATTGGAACAGAAAGAAGAGAAGATAGAACGTTTAAGGGATCGGATGTCAAGGCGGTTTATGAAGGGCGGATTTCGGTTACACCCTTAAGTCTTGATTTGACCGATTACCGAAGCGTGAAATGCCTTCAGGCGTTGTTTTCATGAATTTGGAGGCAAATCGGATCCGGTTAATTATGGAACTTCGACGACAGGGGATTACAAATACAGAGATTCTTGGCGCAATCGAACGAGTCCCGCGAGAAGTATTTGTGCCACAATCTTTTCGCGACCAGGCCTATGAAAACACGGCGTTACCAATAGGTAATGGGCAAACAATTAGTCAACCGTCAGTTGTTGCTTTCATGACGCAGAAACTGGAACTGGGTAGCAGGATGAAAGTATTGGAGATCGGTACTGGGTCGGGGTACCAGGCCGCCATCCTTGCGAAACTTTGTCGGAGAGTTTATTCGATTGAACGGCACCGAGACCTTTTGAAAGTAGCTGAAGAAAAATTCCGGGTACTTCGTATAAATAATATTATGGCTGTGCATGGAGATGGCACGAAAGGGTGGCCGCAACAGGCCCCATTCAATCGAATTATTGTAACTGCGGCAGCAAGCGCCGGGGTGCCAGAGTTTTTGTTGGAGCAGCTTGCACCGGATGGAATTATGATTGCTCCAATAGCGGAGGGGCCCACAGAGCAGTACCTATACCGTTTCAGTTATGGAACTGCTGGGGAACTTCAGCATGAAAAAATGTGGCCGGTTCGTTTTGTGCCCCTTATTGGAGACGAAGCCATGGCGTCGCCCAGTTAATATCAATTGTCAATAATCACACTTTTTTGCAATGGACGATAAATATTTGAAAATTGGGAAGATAATTGTTGTGCTGACTGCACCCCTATGGATCACATCATGTGCCGATCGCTTGGGGCTTGCACCGGTCGTTAATGGGCCACCGGGCAATCATATAAAGCCGGCTCAGAAAAAACCCTTCGTACAGGAAAGGGTCTCGCCTCAGGGAAGGGCTTTACACGCCAAAGGTAGTATAATTATCAGAAGGGGAGACACCCTCTTTAAAATAGCAAGGAAATACCGCGTTGGTTTAAGAAGATTGATTGATATGAACCGCCTGAAGCCACCGTATACGCTGTATCCGGGACAAAAGGTTTTTTTGCCGTTGAAATGGATCCATGTCGTTCAACAAGGCGAAACGATATTCCAAATTGCTCGAACTCATAATGCTGACCCAAGAGATTTGGCTCGACTTAACTCCATCCAACCACCCTACCGTCTTTCGACAGGCCAACGCCTCTGGGTATTGCGGCAGATTGATCGTCCCCTTGTGGTACAACCAGGCAACACTCCGAAGACCCAAACCCACGCAAAAAACAAAACTCGGATTAGGTCCGTGGAGAGGGTAGAAAATGCCTCTACCCTGCGTTCGGACGCACAAACATTTGAAGCCACGCCAAGGCCTTCGTTAAATCGGCGTCCCATTAAACAACAAGAATTTATCTGGCCTGTTAGTGGTCCTGTGCTATCGAAATTCGGTGCTGTCGGAAAGGGACTGCAGAACGACGGAATAAACATTCTGGCCCGAAAGGGCACACCCGTACGGGCTGTTCAGAATGGGATTGTTGCATATGTGGGCAATGAACTGCGCGGTTTTGGGAACCTGTTACTCGTCAAACATCACGGTG
This sequence comes from Pseudomonadota bacterium, assembly GCA_036136335.1. Classification (GTDB taxonomy): domain Bacteria; phylum Pseudomonadota; class Alphaproteobacteria; order MPNO01; family UBA830; genus JAYZQT01. Next base: position 15,716 of record JAYZQT010000091.1, on the reverse strand, counting down.
GATGGATTTCAGCCTATGCCCACAATGATCGAATACTCGTGAAGACAGGAGAAAGTGTAAGTCGAGGGCAGGTGATTTCAAGAGTTGGAAAAACGGGAAGTGTCGATAAGCCTCAACTCCATTTTGAGCTCCGGCGAGGCAAGCAGCCAGTTGATCCGGAAAAATATTTGGAACGTCGAACGGCGCTCCTGAAACGCTAACTTAACGTCCTTTTCTGTTTGCCTGCCAGGTCTTGAATAAATTGCCAGGCAACCCGACCGGAACGGGCACCGCGGGTAACTGCCCATTCAATCGCCTGTGCTCGTAATGCGTCCTGGTCAATTTCGAGCCGATAATGGGTGACGTATTGATCTATTATCTTTAAATATGTTTCTTGGTTGCAGTTATAAAATCCAAGCCATAATCCGAAACGATCTGAGAGTGAAACTTTCTCATGAACGGATTCGCCAGGATTGATTCCGGTTGATCCCTCATTTTCGATCATGTCGCGGGGCATAAGATGACGACGGTTAGATGTGGCATAAAACAAAACGTTTTCTGGTCGACCTTCTAGTCCGCCTTCAAGCAGTGCTTTAAGTGATTTATATGTGCTGTCATTGGCGTCGAATGACAGGTCATCACAAAACAAAATGTAGCGCCGTGTATTTTTTTTAAGAATATCCAACAACGTTGGTAACGAGCTAAGATCTTCACGGTGTATTTCTACCAAGACAAGCGCTCCGCCGTACTCGGCAGCGACTTTCCCGTGTATAGCCTTTACGAGCGAGCTTTTCCCCATACCACGCGCACCCCACAAAAGCGCATTATTGGCAGGAAAACCCTCTGCAAATTGCCTTGTATTTAAAAGGAGTGTATCGCGAGGGAGGTCGATACCAACCAACTGATCGATATTGAGACGATTGACGCACGTGACAGTTTTCAGGTGAAAGTTTTCGGGCTGCCAGACTAGCGCATCAACACTACCGTCGATATTGATGGGCTTGGGCGGTGGCGCTAAGCGGTCAAGGGCGTTGGCTATCCTTGTTATCAATTTCTTCATGTAAGTGTTGAGCATCCGTGAAAGTCAGCAACGAAAAGAGCGGCGGAAACTAACACACCGGATTTTTCCGTCAATCTTGAGTGATAAGCTGTCAGAATTAGTTGCAAGCTGCCGGTGTATAGTTATATTCCGCAAGCTTTACGCAACGCGGAGAATGGAATGTTAGTATCACCGGCTTGGGCGCAGGGCGCTGGCGGCGGATTCGGCGGAATGGAATCACTTCTTCCACTCGTACTGATTTTTGTCGTGTTTTATTTTCTTTTAATTCGTCCCCAACAAAAGAAAGCAAAAACCCACCGCGCAATGCTTGGAAATCTTCACCGAGGTGACCGGGTCGTCACAAACGGAGGATTGATCGGAGTGATTACCCGTGTTCCCAATGACAATGAACTGATTGTTGAAATCGCGGATGGTGTAAAGGTGCGGGTCATGCGCAGCATGATTTCTGAAGGTGTTTCAAAGTCTGATCCAGCTTCACGTTCATCAAAAGACAAACCGCGGAAAGAAAAGACGAAAACAAAAGTCGATGAAGAATATGGTAGTGACGAGGCTGTTGAAGATGTCACTGAAGAAGAAAAAGACAAGAACTGAATTCGTTTACAGTACATGAAATTCAAACGTTAGATCAAAACGTCATATGGTCTATTTTGCTAAATGGAAAGTAATCCTGATCGCCGTTCTCTGCGCAATGGGAATAGCGTTTGCATTCCCTAATTTATTGAATGATAAACAAACTGCGTGGATCCCGGGCTGGTTGCCAAACCAAAAGCTAAGCCTTGGGCTTGATTTGCAGGGTGGCTCGCACCTTCTTTTTGAAGTTGACGTGACCTCCGTGCTTAAAGAGCGACAACAGGGCCTCGTTGATGCCCTGCGCAAAGGCCTTCGGGGGGCTTCGCCCCGAATTGGATACCGGGAGCTTGGCATGCGTGGGCAGTGTGTCGGCTTCCGGGCATTGCGTCAGGAAGATGTCTCGCGGGCTGAAAAAATTGCACGTAAGCTTGATACCAACACTTTTACGCCGGCACTGTCTGTTGAGGAAGATGATCTTAGAATAACTGCTTGCTGGACAAAGGCGGGTCGTCAGGAAATTTTGACAGATTCCGTAGGGCGTTCAATTGAGATCATCCGGCGACGGATAGATGAACTTGGTACCAAGGACCCGGCAATACAGCGCCAGGGGCAGGACAGAATTTTAATTCAGGTTCCGGGTGAAACCGATCCTCAACGTATCATCGATATTATTGGCAAAACTGCAAAAATGACCTTTCACCTCCTTGATCGTGATAACGCGGCGGCAACGTCCTGCGGGCCCGGTAACCGGCGACCACCCGGAACGGTTTGTCTTCCTGAATACCGGGGGGAGATACCGAAGGATACAGCTAACAAAACCACACCGGTTATGTTTCTTGTGAAAAAACGTGCCGCCGTTGATGGCGGTGACCTTGTGGATGCACAGGGTACTTTTCAAGACGGGAGATCGGTTGTTGCCTTCCGCTTTAATTCTGTTGGTGCGCGACGCTTTGCGAGGGTTACAGGAGCTAACGTTGGGCACCCTTTTGCAATTGTACTCGACGGAGAGGTGATAAGCGCTCCCGTTATCAACGAGCAGATCCTTGGTGGAAACGGTGTAATCTCTGGAAGTTTCACGGTCCAAACGGCGCAGGATTTGGCACTTCTGCTTCGTGCCGGGGCGTTACCTACCAGGCTTACGCCTATTGAGCAACGTACTGTGGGTGCAGAGTTGGGTGCGGATTCAATTGCGGCGGGTAAATTCGCCAGCATACTGTCTATTGTGCTTGTCATTGTTTTCATGGCCGCTGCTTACGGATTATTCGGAGTGATGGCGGATGTGGCACTGATACTGAACATGCTATTAATTGCGGCGGCCCTTTCCCTGTTGCAGGCAACTCTGACATTACCCGGAATTGCTGGAATTGTGTTGACGATTGGTATGGCGGTTGACGCCAATGTATTGATATTCGAACGAATTCGCGAAGAAGAACGGAATGGGAGAACACCTATTTCGGCTGTTGATGCAGGGTATCAACGGGCTCTGAAGACCATTATTGACGCAAATATTACTACACTTATTGCTGCTATTTTATTGTTTCAGTTTGGTTCAGGGCCGATCAAGGGCTTTGCAGTAACACTTGCGATTGGCATTTTGACTTCAATGTTTACTGCAATCATGGTTACACGATTAATGGTTGTAACTTGGCTCCATCGTCGACGACCAAAAAAGCTGCCTCTATAGGAAAGTGAAATGCGTTTAATCAATCTTGTTCCGATCGGTACAAAAATCGACTTCATGCGTTTTCGGAGGACAGCCGCTATTCTGTCAATGGTCTTCTGCGTGGTGTCTGTGGGCCTATTTGTCGGTAAGGGGCTTAATTACGGGATCGATTTTCGTGGTGGAATAATGATGGAGATTCGTACGCCACAGGCTGCAAACATGTCCGAACTAAGGTCAACACTGGGCGGATTGGGGCTCGGAGAAGTTCAGTTACAGGAGTTTGGCCAACCGACAGATGTTCTTATTCGGATTGAACGACAGCCCGGTGGAGATAAGGCACAGGCTGACGCTGTTAAAGTGGCGAAGGGAGCATTGGGTTCTGGAGTGGATTATAGGAGGACAGAGTTCGTAGGACCCAAAGTAGGTGGCGAGCTTATTGAAGCGGGAATAACAGCTGTTCTTTTAGCGCTTGCTGCCATGTTGGTTTACATCTGGTTTAGATTTGAATGGCAATTTGGTGTAGGCGCAGTCATCGCTCTGGTTCACGACGTAATTCTGACAATTGGTATATTTTCGCTCCTCGGGCTGGAATTTAACCTGTCTACCGTTGCCGCAATCCTGACCATAGCGGGTTATTCGATCAACGATACCGTTGTGGTCTATGACAGGGTGCGTGAGAACTTGAGGAAATTCAAACAGATGCCTCTGAACGAGCTATTGAATTTTTCAATTAACGGCACACTTTCGCGAACATTACTTACAAGTGTGACAACCCTGATCGCTCTTTTAGCTTTGTATCTATTTGGCGGAGAAGTTATTAAAGGTTTCAGCTTCGCAATGATCTGGGGCGTTGTAGTAGGAACCTATTCTTCTATTTTCATCGCGGTTCCCCTTCTCGTTTACATGAACCTGCGCCGGTCTGGCCTAATTGTAGGCGATACGAATGAAGAGATTTCCGCCGAAGATACAGCTGAGTAAGACTTATTTCTGCCGCGTCAGGATTTGGCAGCAAAATGCTGCAGGGGCCTATTCCAACGCTGCATCGGTGGTGTGCTAGTTCCTTTTTATGATCCTGCCTGACCCGCTAGTTTTTTTGGGCTGTTAAAACCTTATGCCTGAAGCACGATGAAATCATTTTTACGGGTCTAAAATTTGCATATTAAGTATTATTGATGATTTGATTAGGCTCAAAATTTGGAAAGCTGGAACCCAAGATATAAACAATCTAGATGAGTGCGAGGGTGAGCTTGAAATAGTGGCTACTTATATAGGTTGCCGTATATCTGGTTAATTGGCGGGGCACAGGCTCGCCGTAGTCCCTAAAATGTTAAAAGGCACAATAAAAAGAAAGGGGGCAAAGGGGCCCCCTTTCACATTGCTGTGGTATTTATGGCCTAACCAAAAATGCCATTCTGAGCGGATACCATCGCGTAAAGCATCGGTATTGACAGCATCGTGTTGGTTCGAGAAAACAGCATAGCGGTTCGACCTGCCGCCGCTTTCTCAGCAGCTTCCACCTTGACGATGCCAAGGGCCTTTTTCTGATTTGGCCAAATGATGAACCAGACGTTGAACCACATTATCGTGCCCAACCACATCCCAATCCCAATTGCAGTATGCTTTGGCACACCGTCCTGTAAACCGATCGTGATCGCATCTACAAGATATCCATTGAGATAGGCGAGGATTAGGCCAGTGATGAGCGTCGACATCGCGCCCCAGCGAAACCAGAAAAGCGCTGCCGGTGCGATTACACCAGTAATTGCCGGTTTTTGTTCGTCCGGGATATTTCCCATGTTTGGAATTTGAACAAAGTTGAAATACCAGAGAATACCGATCCACATCACGCCACTAAGGACGTGAAGCCAACGGAACAGAAACCCCCACCAGCCATGATCGAGAGCAAGACCACTCTGGTGCCAGAGCATCATTACAACGACAAGCACAACTGCCAGCACCACACCGGCAATGATTGTACTTGTAAGGTCGGAAAGTATTTTAGCCATCGATGTATCCCTCAAGTTTCATAACTTTTTGATGCTACCGTTAATATTCTTAGCGTGAGAATGCTAACGATAATGAATCCACGCCTCAACGTCAGCATTTATCTTCAAACCTATTAACGAAATTATTTCTCAAATAAAAGATCAATGAAAACAATGCTGTATAAAAAAATTAACTCGGATGTATTTTTGTTTTAAATTAGTCCGAATCAAAAGTTGTTAATTTTTGTCTGAACTCCTGCCACGGAGTTTTTGTCAATGACTTTGATTGCGTTGGAGGCTGCGTCAAAGCCGGACTTAACGCCACCCTCTATTGTGGCCGGCAACCCGGTATTGGTCCAGTCACCGGCAAGGAAAAGATTCTTGATAACAGTAGTCCCGTCAGGTCGAGAATTTACCTGTGACGGTGTCTGGGCAAATGTTGCACGCCTTTCTTTTATTATGCGCCATGCCGGCAATCGGTCCGTCGGACTGTCCAAGACCATGGCTGCTTCCAACCAAAGCAATCTTGCTATCTCCCAGCTCGGTTTGTCCGCAATTCCGTCATCTGCACTAACAGTTATTGATAGGATGTTTTCGCGTAGGAACAGCCACTGGGATTCCGTACCAATCAAACCGACGAAGGGCATGTCTCCGGGCAACCTCACTGGGTAGTCTAACCTGAAATGGGCATTTACGATTGTACGTGCCTCAACAGGTGCTCCTGCGTCCGGCCAAATCTGGTTAGTCGCATCGGGCGGTAATGCCAGAACAACAGCGTCATCCGAGGCAATTGATATCCTGCCCTCTGCGAAATACAGAGACGTAATATAGTCTTTGTCCTGTTCCATACGCCGCAGTCGCCGTTGGAGTTGTACTTCGTTGTTGTGTTCGGCCAAATATTTTAAAGCAGGATCAACCAGTGCAGCGGCTAGGCCCTCATTGAAGAAAGAGGGACGGCAGGCCTCTTCACCTTTCATAAACGTATTTCGAAAGACCTGCCAGAGAAGTTGGGCCGATGCCAGGGTTGCTTCCGTATTCAATGCGGCGCGACAAAGGGGCTCCCAAAATGTTTTGAACAATACAGTGTTGGCACCAACCGCTGACACAACGGTATCGTCCTTGCCTGCGTTCCTAAGGCTGAAAATCTGTTTGATATAGTCTTTTGCCGAGGTTCTTGGAATTCTTCGTTTTGGATATAATATCCATATTGGAAACAACCGGCCTCCCGGCCGAATTTGCCATTTGTCTCCAGTTTCCGGTCTTACAAATGGGAATAACGCAGGCGCGATCTCTTTAATTTTATTTGTGGATTTGATCCGGGTTAAGTATTTTTGTGTGAATTCGTTTGCACCTAGGAGCAAATGATTTCCATTATCGATTAAACACCCGAGACTGTTGTCATAAAACGACCGGGCCCGGCCTCCAGCATGTTCCGTGGCTTCATACACCACAACATTTGCTCCGTATTGAACTGCCCGAGTGGCACATGACAGACCGGATACCCCGGCACCGATGATATGAATCGTGCCCATCAGGTGATCAACTCCGAAATATCGCATAAAGTCATGGAGTTTTAGACCAAACATTAAAGATGCGCCGCGTCCTTAACACCAAAGATGAGTGTTCCAAAAATGTTAGTCGTACACCGCATCCTAAGGGGTTTCTTCCACTTAATTTGGAAATCTGCTTTTGGGTCAGCAAGCGATGTCGTAATAAATAAATGGCCAAATTATCCGGGGTATTAAGGCATAAATGAGGTGGCACAAACTTGATCATTTGTTCCGCCCGGTTAAAAAGGTAATCATACACTGGGAATGCTTTTTCTGAGTTCAATTCTGCGCGATCTACGGCATATGTTTGCAAAATATCTTCAGGAATGAGATTGGGGTACCGATCCGCATTAATTGCTGTCTGAGTAATGAAACGCGAAATAAACAGTGCTTCACAGATCGGGCTAGCGGATTTTGTCTCGAAGATCTCCGCTATAGCAAGTCCTATTGAACCAGCCCCGAATTGCCCCAGCGAAAGAACTTCGCTGAAGCGCCGAATCCTTTTTCCAGATTGTATTTTAGCATCTGCATGTTTAATGCGCATCACTAGTTTTTGCAGGCGCTCATCTAGGTTTGTTTGAGTGTCACTTTTAATTGCGGAATAGAATAAGCTCATCGACTTTTCAATACTGGGATCAGAAAATGTGCCAGTTTCGGGAATTAGATCGATAAAAAATGCCATGCTGGGATAATACTCCCCTGGGTATACGACTCGGAATGGGCTCCTTAAACTATTTGACAATGTCTGAGGAAACCGACCGAAAATATTGTGCAGCGCAGGTGAAATTGTACGACTATGACCGTTACTTTGCGGCTGTCATGGGCGATGAGGTGGTGCAACGCGGCCTGTTTGCCCTTTATGCCTTCAATTCGGAATTGGCGATGGTGAAAGAAAGGGTCACTGAACCGTTGATCGGCGAAATGAGATTTCAATGGTGGCGCGATACCCTTGATGGCATATACGGAGGCTCCGTTCGTGATCACGCTGTTGCAGTGGAACTGGCCGGAGCGATCGAACGGTTTTCGCTTGATCGGACCAGTTTGGAGCGGATGGTAAACGGGAGGACATTGGATTTGAAAGATGGTCCTCCAAACTCCCTAAATGAATTGGAGGAATACGTAATGGCGACAGCGGGAGAGGTAATGGTAAACGCCTGTATGATCTGCGGCGATAAATTAAAACGGAATACAGCCCTTTCACTTGGGAAGTATTGGGGGTTTACCGGGATAATACGATCCCTTCAGTATGATTTTAGGCATCGTCGCGTATTTTTTCCCAACGATTTGTTGCGGCAACATGATCTTCCGCCGGATGGGTTGTTGGATAGCGGACAGTCGGAAAAGGTAAGTCATATCATTGAGACACTCGCAAAGACCTTTCGTTTGAATAGCACTATCTCGGCTTATTTTGAAAAACCCGTGAGGCCAGCCGTATCCTATCTTGCCGTAGCTGGTGCTTACTGGAGGCGTTTAACAACCGCCGATTTTGACCCAGTAAAAAATGGATTAAAACCTTCTCGGATAGCAACACAGATGCGTATCCTGAAAGCTGGTCTTATCGGTAGAGTTTAGGTATCGGGGATGTGAGCGTCTTGCCAAATTTCAAGATCTCTTAACGCCCGTTCGGACATTTCTTTTCTCCGGTGTCTTCCCTTTGTTTTTGTGGCAAGCCGAGGAAATAAACCAAAATTAACGTTTATCGGTTGCAATTGAGCGGTTCTCTCGTGATCGGTTATATAAAGAAGGAGCGCCCCCAATGCGGTCGTTGCAGGCGGAGGTTTATATATTCCACCATTTACGTCAGAAGCGGCAAAACACCCGGCGAGCAGGCCGATTGCAGCACTTTCGACATAACCCTCAACGCCTGTTATCTGCCCGGCAAACCTAATTCGGGGTGCACCCCTTAATCGGAGTCGCCCATCCAAAACCCGGGGTGAATTTAAAAATGTGTTTCTGTGGATTCCTCCAAGACGAGCAAACTTTGCATTTTCAAGCCCCGGTATAGTCCTAAACACGCGTGTCTGTTCCGCATGTTTCAGTTTTGTCTGAAATCCAACAATATTATATAGCGTCGCCTGTACATTATCTTGGCGGAGCTGAACTACTGCGTAGACCGATTCGCCGGTATGTGAATTAGTCAAGCCCACCGGTTTCATCGGGCCATACCGGAGAGTGTCTTCACCACGCGATGCCATAACTTCGATTGGCAAACACCCCTCAAAATATGGCGTGTCTTTTTCCCACCTTTTAAATTCAGTTTTATCAGCTTTTTCAAGGGCGATTAGAAAATTTAAATACTCCTGCCTATCCATTGGGCAGTTTATATAATCCTTTCCCGTGCCAATGGGCCCGGGCTTGTCATACCTGGACTGATACCACGCTCTTTTAAAATTGATGGAGTCGGTATAAACGATTGGTGAGATCGCATCGAAAAATGCTAAAGAATCCTCCTCTGTGACATTGGCAATTGCTGAGGCAAGGGATGGAGATGTCAATGGTCCGGTCGCTATTATGACACTTTCCCATTTCTCTGTTGGTAAACTAGCTATTTCACCACGTTTCAGGGTAATTAATTCATGTTCGTTGATCGACCTCGTAACAGCATTGGAAAATGCTTCTCGATCCACGGCGAGTGCACCACCCGCCGGTATCTTGTGAGCGTCGGCTGCCGTAAGAATGAGTGATCCACATTGTCGCATTTCCTCATGTAATAAACCGACCGCATTGTACTCCGGGTCATCGGCTCTAAACGAGTTGGAACAAACCAGTTCGGCGAGGTTGGTCGTCTGGTGCACGGCCGTGTTTACGATTGGCCGCATTTCGTGGAGAACAACTGGGACACCAGATTGGGCTACCTGCCACGCTGCTTCGGACCCAGCAAGGCCGCCTCCAATCACATGGACAGGACCATTCAACATTGTCTTTCCTGTTCAACCAGATTGCATAGACGACGGAGCATCGGGTCTTTCAATCCAAATGCTTCAAGGTGGTGCATTGTGTTGAAAAGATATTCAGAACAACTTCCGAGGTGACCATAACCACGGGCAATATGACCGGCGACATCGTCTAAAGGTTTGAACCCGACATAGTTTTCTGATTGATGGTTGGCAACAAAAGTTATTGCTTGAACCCATCCTGAATCGGTCTTGACCTTGCCCCACCTTGAAAAATAGGTTTGGCCGGTCATTTCCCTCATGAACACGCTCGTAAGTTCCTCTTGCGCGCGGTCGCGCCGGACACCGAGCAGAACACCTGTACATGCTCCACCATTATCAAGAGCGAGCATCATCCCCGGGGCGTCGGGCGAGCCCCGCCCAACCTTTGACCAAAAACAAAAACGTCGATGATAGCCGTAGAGGGTACCCACTGTCTGTTCATCAAAATCGAAAGCCGGGTTCCAGATCAGGGATCCGTATGCGAAAATCCAAATGAGGGAGCCCGCTGGTGCGTCGGCCAGTATTTTATCCCGCGCTGCAAGTCTTGCCTCGACGGGATTTCGTATCATTACATGTTCCAACCCAGCGTTGATGATTAAATCATCGTGATGCCCGCGAAGGAAATCGTCTTTTGAGAGGTGTTCACCGGATGTGGGTGGAGGATTTTTCAATGTTTCTACTACCTGCAAAAACTTAGGACGAGGATACAAATTTGAGGTGCGTTGCTGGAGCGTTTGTCCGAATTACTCGAATTACAATAATTAAAACATTTTATTATTATAATACAGTGTATTAAATAATAATATTAACGTGATAATTTAATTTGCACAAGTTATTGGAAACCCTGTTTCATAAATGTTGATCCCTTCCTTATTTTTCTTGTTTCATAAGGTAAGGGGCAAGAAAAGTAGCGGTATGGTTTCCTTGAACCCGCGCTATGTCCTCCGGTGTACCAAATGCGACGACTTTACCACCACCGTCACCACCTTCCGGACCCAGATCAATTATCCAATCCGCAGTTTTGATAACATCTAGGTTGTGCTCAATAACGATGACCGTGTTACCAGTTTTTACGAGTGCCTGAAGAACGTCCAGCAATTTGCGTATGTCATCGAAATGGAGCCCGGTCGTTGGTTCGTCAAGGATATAGAGGGTTTTTCCGGTTGAGCGACGAGAAAGTTCCTTGGAAAGCTTCACACGCTGTGCTTCTCCCCCTGAAAGGGTTGTAGCGGACTGCCCAATTTTGATATAGCCAAGGCCAACCTGCAGAAGCATATCGAGTTTGTCCCGAATGCCGGGTACAGCAGAAAAGAAACCCACCCCTTCCTCAACGGTCATATCTAGTACGTCTGCGATTGATTTTTTCCGAAAAACAACTTCCAGTGTTTCACGGTTGTAACGTTTGCCCTTACAAATATCACACTGAACGTAAACATCCGCCAAAAAATGCATTTCAATTTTGATGACACCGTCGCCCTGACAGGCCTCGCACCTTCCGCCCTTGACATTGAAGGAAAAACGACCCGGTTTGTAACCTCTAATCTTGGCTTCAGGAAGGCCTGCGAACCAGTCACGAATAGGTGTAAAGGCGCCGGTATAGGTTGCGGGATTTGATCGTGGCGTCCTACCGATTGGGGACTGATCAATATCAACTATCTTATCGACAAATTCCGATCCTGTAATCTCCCGATGCACGCCGGGGACAACGCGGGCGCCGTTAATCTGGCGGGCAATTCCCTTATATAAAGTCTCAACTATCAAACTGGATTTACCACCGCCGGAAACCCCGGTGACACAGGTAAAAAGGCCCAGCGGCACATCAATTGTAATGTCCTTCAAATTGTTGGCTGTTGCACCGACGATTTTTCGCTGGCGATCGAGGTCTCGTTGTCGCCGGTGAGCGGGAACTCCGATTTTCAGTTCGCCCCTCAAATACCTCGCGGTGAGGCTCTTTTTCGATCGAAGAACAGTAGATGGTTTTCCGGACGCTACGACTTCACCGCCGTGCACGCCTGCCCCAAGGCCTAAATCCACCAAATAATCTGCTGACCGGATAGCCTCCGCGTCATGTTCAACAACAATTACGGTGTTACCAATATCACGCAGATGCTCAAGCGTTTCGAGCAGTCGGGCATTGTCGCGCTGGTGCAGGCCTATTGAGGGCTCGTCCAGGACGTATAAAACACCAGTGAGTCCCGATCCTATTTGGCTCGCAAGCCTGATACGCTGGCTTTCTCCACCAGAAAGTGTCCCCGAGGTTCGCGCCAAAGTGAGATAGTTAAGCCCCACCTTGTTTAAAAAACCCAAACGTTCGTTAATTTCTTTTAGAATGGTGGTGGCAATTTCGTTCTGTTTGTCGTTCAAACGGGGGGAAAGGGCGGTAAACCACCTTTGTGCCTTTGCTATTGAAAACTCGCTAATTTGGCTTATGTGGCTCCCGTCAATTTTTATGGCAAGGGCCTCGGGTTTAAGGCGTGCACCGCCACATTTCACGCAATTGGAAATCGACTGATATTTGGCCAGCTCTTCTCGTGTCCAGCTAGAATCTGTTTCGCGGAGCCGGCGTTCCATATTGGGTATTACGCCCTCAAAGGGTCGGTCAATTGTGTAGGAGCGGTTATCATCGGTGTAGATCATTCGAACGGATATATCACCGGACCCGTACAACAGTATTTTTTGTGCCTGCGAAGTAAGGTCCTTGAAGGGAATTTTCATAGAAAACCTGAAGGTCCGCGAAAGGGATTGAAGTGTCTGGTCGTAGTAACTGGAAGATGAGCCACTCCAGGCAGAAATTGCGCCAGCTTCCAGTGTTCTATCGCGATTAGGCACAATTAAATTTTGGTCGAAATGCATCTTAGTGCCGAGCCCGTCGCATTCCGGACAAGCACCTTGTGGGTTGTTGAACGAAAAGAGGCGGGGTTCAATTTCGTCAATTGTGAATCCAGATACCGGGCAGGCAAACTTGGAGGAAAAAATTGTTTGTTCTCCGTTGTCGGCATCTTCAGCTATGGCTATGCCATCGGTCAGGTCTAGCGCTGTTTCGAAAGAATCAGCAATTCGGTTTTCAATATCTGGGCGAATGACAATGCGATCGACCACAACCTCAATAGTGTGTTTGTTGTTTTTGTTGAGCCCGGGCACTTCCTGTATGTCATACATTTCCCTATTCACTCGGACACGCGTAAACCCTTTTTTCTGGATATTGGCAAACTCTTTTCTGTGCTCACCTTTTCTGCCCCGGACGATGGGTGCTAGAAGAAATAATCTTGCACCTTCTGGCATATCCAGAATCCGGTCGACCATTTGTGAAACAGTCTGGCTTTGAATGGGAAGGCCGGTCGCCGGGGAATACGGGGTTCCGACGCGCGCGAATAGTAGGCGCATGTAATCATATATTTCGGTAACGGTGCCTACGGTGGAACGTGGATTGCGTGATGTCGTCTTTTGTTCGATGGAGATTGCCGGTGACAGTCCCTCAATTATATCGACTTCCGGTTTTTCCATCAGTTCGAGAAATTGCCGGGCATATGAAGAAAGGCTTTCGACGTAACGGCGTTGCCCTTCTGCGTAAATGGTATCGAATGCCAGGGTTGACTTGCCCGAGCCAGAAAGCCCCGTTATTACGACGAGTGAATTCCGTGGGATATCAACGTCAATGTTTTTGAGGTTATGCTCGCGGGCGCCGCGAACGATGATTTTGGATTGCATCGCAGGCAAATTCAGCCAGTTAATCGGTCTGATGTGCCAATTATAAGACGTTGTGGGTCCCAAGGCGACTCGTTAAGTCCCATATTTTGTAGGAGCCGGTATTAATGAAAAAGAAACTCGCAATTTTGGATGATTATCAAAACATCGCGATGGATATGGCAGACTGGTCAACAATTCAAAACGACATTGATATAACGGTTTTTAATGATCACCTATCAAATGAAAGTGACGTTGCCGCCCGTCTTGCGGAATTTGAAATTGTTATGGTTATGCGCGAACGGACACCGTTTCCACGTTCCCTGTTCGAAAAACTACCCAGACTGGAACACGTGATCAGTAGTGGAATGCGGAATCTTTCAATAGATGTCGGGGCGGCTGCCGAACATGGGATCATTTGTACTGGAACACCGTCACTTGGTTATCCGACATCGGAGCTTACTTGGGGGCTTATCCACGCCCTTGCGCGGAGCATCCACATAGAAGACAGAGAGACTCGCCTCGGAGCATGGCAAAAGACGGTCGGGATAGGTCTTCGTGACAAAGTGCTTGGGGTCATGGGTTTGGGGCGGATTGGTGTCGATGTTGCTCGTGTGGGAATAGCGGTTGGTATGCGGGTGTTGGCCTGGTCGGAAAATCTCACCAAGGAAAAATGCGATGAGGTTGGTGCTCAATTGGTTAACAAGGAGGAACTTTTAGAACAGTCAGATTTTTTAACAATCCACCTGTTGCTGAGTGACCGGACGCGCCAACTCATAAAGGAGGAGGACCTGGCACTGATGAAGTCCACTGCATACCTGATTAATACCTCGCGTGGTCCTATTGTAGATGAGAAGGCTCTTGTTGCAGCCCTGCGACAGGAAAAGATAAGTGGAGCTGGACTGGATGTCTTTGACGTTGAACCATTACCTTTAGAGCATCCGTTAAGGGATATGCCGACTACAGTTATCCTTCCGCACCTTGGGTACGTTACGGAAGAAAATTACCGTAACTGGTATGTGGGTACAGTTGAGAATATCCGTTCGTGGCTTGACGGAAATGTCATAAATAGGATGGGTGGGCGCAATCCCACCGCGCCAGGTTAGGCATTTCTGATGGAGTTTCTAAACTAGATTTTTTTCAGTCATGGCGCATGTCGGGCAGTACGCTATGATGGGTAAATATTAGACTAAAGGAGGAGTAGATGGCGGGCAGCATCAACAAGGTTATTCTTATCGGCAATCTTGGTCGGGATCCAGAGGTCCGTCACACAAATGATGGCAATCCCATCATCAATCTTTCTATCGCGACTTCGGAAACGTGGAGAGATAAGGGCAGTGGAGAGCGGCGCGAACGTACCGAGTGGCACAGGGTCGTTATCTTTAATGAGCGGCTTGGCGAAATCGCCCAAAAATATCTCCAGAAAGGATCCAAAGTCTATCTCGAAGGCCAACTTCAGACTCGTAAATGGACCGACCAGCAAGGCGTGGAAAAATACTCGACAGAAGTTGTTCTTAATCGTTTTCGAGGTGAACTCACCATGCTGGATGCCCGTGGCGGCGGGGGGGAACTAGGTCCGGCTAGCGAATCAGATTATGGCACTCCTGGGGAATCCTCGAGTGCGGGCAGCGGCGTCGACCCTGGCTCCAATGCTACTGATTTAGATGACGAAATACCCTTTTAATTCCAATTGATAAGGTAATGGATAGGAAAAGCTGACGGCCTGGGATCTTAATCTGCCTGTTAAAAATCATGGCAGTTTAGGTTTGATAAAAATACTAGTCGTAAAATATTTTTCCTCACAATTTCAAATGGTTAAGACCTGTTTAAGTAGACAGATGTGCTTGCCCGAATCACCTAAAAAGATTAAAATTTAATGGATTGTATTGGTCAGATTGATTTGATCAATAATGCTATTGAGAGACACATTTTTTGTCTGAAAGTGCCCTCCCACCGTCTTCATTCGAACCGGATATAGAACAGGTCTCGATTGAAGACGAAATGCGAAAGTCCTACCTCGATTACGCAATGAGCGTGATCGTAAGTCGCGCCCTGCCGGACGTCAGGGACGGCCTTAAACCTGTTCACCGGCGTATTTTACATGTGATGAACGAAAGTAATTACGACTGGAACCGGCCATTTCGGAAGTCAGCGCGCGTTGTAGGCGATGTAATGGGTCAGTATCACCCGCACGGAGACCAGGCAATCTACGACGCCATGGTGCGGATGGCTCAAAGCTTTTCCATGCGGCTACCCCTGATTGATGGTCAGGGAAACTATGGTTCGATG
>JAYZQT010000090.1:0-18833 GCA_036136335.1 Pseudomonadota bacterium | reverse complement strand
ATACAGGGATGGCAAATTTCACGGACAGGGCACATATGCCTCTAGTCCGTCAGGACAATGGGCAGGCGACAAGTACGTTGGCACGTTCAGGAATGGCAAATTTCACGGACAGGGAACCTATACCCGTGCCGACGGCAGCAGATACGTTGGTGAATACAGAAATGGCAAATTTCACGGACAGGGCACCTATACCTGGGCCGATGGCACCCGATACGCAGGTGAATACGGGGGTGGCAAAGAGAACGGGCAGGGCACCTATACCGGGGCCGACGGCAGCAAATACAGTGGCGAATACAGGAATGGCAAATTTCACGGTCAGGGGACATATACCTGGGCCGATGGCCAAAGGCACAAATCACATAAAGGTGAGTGGAAAGGCAGTGTGCCCAATGGTCCAGGCATTCGCCGGCACGCAGACGGTCGGGTGCAACAAGGCATCTGGAAAGCGGGAAAACTAATCACATCCAGATAAGGTCTTTTGTCTCTTACATGATTGATAAATGTATAGACGTTAACATGTCCACGGCAAAATGCCCTGACACGAGAAGGGCTGTCCAAAGCCACCGTCGGCTAAAACCAAGTCTTTCTGCCTTCAGGTGAGTATATCTCTGGAGCATGCCGCAGCAGTCCATTCAAATCATTTGTTCGTTCAGGGAGTACCGGACTTACCCAGATGAATGCACCAAAGGGGACCATCGTTGGTTATGCAACCTCTCCCAGCAAGGAAGCAACGGATGGAGCGGGCAAAAACAGTCCTTATGCACTTGGGCTTGTGAGAGCGATAAACATGCCGGGTATTACTATTGAAAGTGTTCTCAAACAAACGCTTATATGGGTTGACGAGACGACCAACCGCAAACAGGTCCCATGGTATGAATCTTCATTGCGTGGGGACTTCTACTTCAGCAGAAAATAGCCAGGTCAGAAGATGATCAGACCCTGTTATTTTGGTCCGTACCTGAGAGGCCGTATATTTATTTATTAGCCGGGTGGGTGATTTTTTGGGTGGAGGGTGTGTCTTTTCCACCTGTCAGTCAGAGATAACCAGCAACGGATACCCTATTTGTGTATCTATTTGTGTATCAAAGACGCCAGCAAACGCTGATACACAAGTTTTGAGAAGTACATAACATACTGTTTTTACTGGTTTTTACTGGGCATGGAGGGGTGTGGTGCCGCCTGCGTGACTCGAACACGCGACCCCCGCATTACGAATGCGATGCTCTACCAACTGAGCTAAGGCGGCTTCTTTTTTCCGACGGGGACGAATACCCGCTAAATCAAGCATAAACAAGCAATTGAGCTTTGGCCCTTCGTTTCCCGATCGTATGAGTTTGCCCCCCTTTCACACTGTCAAAACTTCATTTGGTCCAATCCCGACGCAATCAGGTATAATACAATCAGGGGAGCGGCGTGTTTGCATTACCAGGACCATAATCAATTGGTCCAGTCAGTACGAGTGAATTTCGGACAATCAACTTTTACGGGAAATCGGAACCTTAACTATGTATATTTGAGGGTGAGGAATATGTTTGTCCGCGAATGCGTCGGTAATAAATTCAAGGGGTGTTGAAAAGTATAGTCCCACAGCAACTAAGCCCAAAAGAGGACGTTATCGTCGCTGGATCCGCTTTTCAAAGTGTAGGGTATTAATCACACCTTTATTATGAGAAACCTGACCATTACCAAATAAAGGAGTTACTTATAATGTCAGTAGAGCTAGAAATGTTGATTTGGGTTTCAACCCTTACTTTGTTTATGTGGGTGCCATACGTTCTTGCAGGTATTTTAAATGATGGATTGGTTGCCTCCTTTAAATGGCAAGGCGATGAAAAACCCCGCTTTGTGTGGGCTGAGAGGGCTAAACGGGCACACTACAATTCTATTGAAAACCTGATTCCATTTGCGGCAATTGTGATCGTTGCTCACTTAGCAAACATTTCCAATGAGGCTACGGCAACGGCAACAATAGCATATTTCTGGCTACGCGTTATTCACTATCTATTTTACACGGCCGGAATATCTTATGTTCGTACTCCCGCTTTTATTGGCAGTTGGCTAGCTCAGATTTGCATAGTTTATCAAATCCTATTTAATTAATTTAGTAGCCACTAGGGGCAATAAGAAAACAAACTGAAGAGCCATTTCTGAGAGGTATGAGAGAGGGAGCCACATACAGTCAGGAAAACCACACAGGCTCATGCTAGGGCCTCTTGGATTTGGTCTGGGGTCTAATAGGAAATGTAATTCACAGGCATTCTGAAGTATGTCAAGATTTGGTTATGAACAGGTTTTTTACTGCCCGTTGTCTGACCTTTCCCCTCCTTGTCGTGGGCATCCTCATGCTCTCATAATGCGGTGCTCTGCCAACTGGGCTAAGGCGGCTTCTTTTTCATTTCGACGGGGACGAATGTCCGCTAAATCAAGCGCAAACAAGTTGTCAAAATTAAATCCTTGTAATCCTAATCGTTCGCTGGCACCTCCCGGGACAATTTGCGTCATCGACGACCTCATGATTGTTGAACAACGACTATTTCCCACCAGAGCCTTGGTCAAGCTTGTCCCCTGACCTACGGGTCAACTTCGGTGACCGCCAGCTGAACGTGCCAAGCGCGTCGCAGTTATCGCACAATGGCGACCAAACGGTCTGTGTAGCAGCGCAATCATCACAGACCCAGGATGGGTCTGGAGGAGCAGTGGAGGCAAGTAACAACCAAGACCTGGCCGCTTCTGAATCGTCGCCTGAACGTTTTTCAAGATCCGCTAGCGTTCGATAAACCCCCGCAGTTGGTTTATACCGCACCACCTGTTCTAAATGATTGCGCGCCTCCCCCCAAAGATCAGCTGCAAGTGCCGCATTCCCCAATGCTATATGACTTTCTGAATGGTCCGGATTAAATGTTAGCAGTCGTTCAAGCCGCTTAACCCGCTGCAGGGGACCATTGGCTTTTCCAATTTCGCTATAAAAACGGGCAAGTTCAGGATGTGGTATCCGGGCCCATGCATTATCAATCATCCGTGAGGCAAGCCGCGGTTTATCTAGGGCCACCATCAGCTCGACCGTACGCAGCACAGCCGGCAGGAACTCAGGTGCCAAGGAACTGGCCCTACGTGCAAAACGCAGCGCTTGTGTCAGATTTTTCCTCTCTTCTTCCTCTTGACTGCATCCGAGCAAAACGACAGCTCGCCGCTCGCGCGCTTCTTGGGTTGGCACGGCTGTATACTTAACCAGCTCTTCAAGCGTAGCCAACGCTTGACTCCACCTACGTTCAGCGGCCTGCAATTTAAACATGGTGGCAAGAACCCAGGGCGTCTTAGGTTGCAATTCATAGGCTTGTTTAGCGTATCCCAAAGCCGCAACCTGATCGTTGTTTTTCTGTGCCTGAACCAACAGCCCGCGGAGGCCAAGAAACGCCGTCTCCGGTCGTTGGAGCATTTCATTGAAGTATCGTGCGGCCGCGGCCTCCTCGCCGCCCAATTGGGCGGCCTGCGCAGACAGCAGCATCGTCAGCGGTGGCTCGTTGAGCAAACCATCGGCTCGACGCGCCTGCCGATTCGCTTCATCTGGATCCCCAGCCGCCACAGCAACCATCCCGCGGGTAAGGGCCTGATATCCCCGCTCTCTCCTCATGCTATCACGTTTTAGACGTAATCGGCGTGGCAACCGATAAACTGACCTGATAGTCCCATAAGCCACCAAGAGCAACGCCAACACAGCGAAGACAAACAATACGAATTTGCCAACTGACAGCTCGATCAACCAGCCCTGCCACTCTATTGATACCAGCCCCGGCCGCTCGCTAAACCAAATCGACGCTGCAACTACCGCCCCCAGTCCTAATACGACATAAACCGTGTAGCGAATCATGGCTCTGCGCCGGCCGTCAGGAGCGAGCGGGTGGCGGTATTAAGGCTTGTTATTGATTTGTTCAATACTATACGGGCCTGTGCCGCTACCACCCAGTCTTTTGCGGCAATCGCGGCCGCCCCCCGGAGTTTAGCGATTTGCCTAACAGCACCGGCCAGGTCACCGCGTCGTGCAGCCATTTCAGTACGCGCTATTTGCGCTTCAGTCCCGACGCCTTTTCCATCAACCCGACGCACCCTCACAAAACTCTGAAGCCGTTGCACAACCCTATCGACCCAGTCTCCTTCCCGTGGCGTGCGTGTCGTCGCAACGATCCCGTCTATAGCAGTTGGTAAATCTGCAAACAGGGACGCGCTTGTAGGTACTCCCGCCGCCGACAAACTTTCAATCGGTGTTAAAATACTGACTATAATGGGATTCTGGCCGGCAAGGTGCCGAAGTTTCGTCAGTTGCCTTGCGAAAGGATCGGACCCTGATAGTGCGTCCCGCAACCGATCAATCGCAAGAACAACCGCGCTGGTATTGTCCGTCCCGCTATATCCCCTCCGAACCGATGAAAGCTGTCTTTCAAGATCGACAATACGGCCACTAAAATCCAAAATAGTCGTTTCCAGTCTGGATATCATGGCGGCCGTCTTGGAATCTATCCGACCGGGCTCAACTTTTTCACCTCCGGGTATTGGGTCGGATTTCTCAATTGATTTTTCAAGTTTTTCCACCCGCGTCGCCAGCTTCTCACTATTTTCTGTACCCTTGGCGACCAGAGACATTGCCTTCACCTGAGCAGTTTTCAAACCAGCAAGAAGTTTTTCGCTCGCTCTCATCCGGAGGGCCAACGCCGCATTTTCATTTAACTTCGCCTGCGCATCCCCAAGGCCGGAAGCCAACTCGGTGATACGCATACGAAGGGCACTATTGTCCTGCCGCAGTCCCTCAATGATTTGGATCGTCTTCAAATCAGTGGCATTCACTTGCGGGCTAACGGTGAACCGTTCCCGCACGTGATCCGGTAGGAATTTATTCCAGTAGGGTAACGTTAAATAGGATATTGGTATTGCCAGCAGCACGAATGCCAGAGCCCAAACCACCCAACTAACTCCGTGTCTCGGATACGGCGGATTTGGAGTGGGGCTCGATACTGGTCCTCCAGTTGAAGCATCGACCATCTGTGTTTCCTGCCGTTTTTGGGTATTCTCTTCCGCGAAAGAGTCGGGATCAACTGCCGGCGTATCCAGTGACCAAGCAGTTCTTGCTTCGGCTCGCTCTCCGAGGCCTGATGACCCCAGAACACTGCTTGAAAATTTGTTGCTTCGAGGTGGCGTCGTGTCATCTGGCGACGCAATGCGGTTTTCGAATGCTTCTATTGTCTCCATTATGGACGGCAAATTGGGGGCCTTTGCGACCGCTAGCTCTTTCCAGACAAATCCAGCTAGCTCTTGAGCAACCGAATCAGAAAGGCAGACTGCCAACAGGTCGTGACAGTCGTCTTCCAATTTGTTCGATACGATGTGTTCGGCGAATATCTTCGCTGTCCGGGGAGAAAAGAAGAGAACATAATCAATCTCATTGTTTCGGACAGCATTTGCTGTTTTGTTTGAAAAGGCTCTAGAGGGCTTGGCTTCATAGAGGGCAATACGCACCACTTCAAAACCGGTTTTTATCAAGGTTTCCGACAAAGGCCCGGCGACAGAGGCCCCAGCGACGTGCAACAATGGACCTTCCGAGGGTGACAATTGGTCAATAACCAGCTTCGCGAGCGCGATGTTATCACCACCCGCGTTTTTAACATCGGTAAACCCGTTATCGCTCGCGAGGGCCGCAGTAGAATCACCGACTGCAAACACTGGCATCCCGCGTTGCTCCGAAACACGAGAAAAGGCCCGGACACCATTTCGGCTGGTAAAAAGAAGCGCCTGCGCGGTGGCGACTTTCGCGTCGATATTCAAGGTTGTGTATTCAATTCGCATCATCGGCTCGATTAACGGCGTTATGCGGCGGCGGACCAACGCGATCGCCACTTCAGAAGCGTCTTCCTTCGGCCGGGTGATGAGGGCACGGCGACGGCGACTATTCATTATCGAAAAATCCGGGAGCAGCTCGATGACGAAGCTCAGCAGCTGCATCACGACCCAAGGCCGCCGCTTCGGCAGGTAAACCGAACCTTTTTGTTTCTAGCAATTCACTGCCATCTGGCCGAACGATCGCAGCGCGAAGACAAATTTTTCCATGATCAAATTCAGCAAATGCTGCGATCGGCGTTCGGCAAGAACCGTCAAGCGCTCCAAGAAGTGCTCTCTCCGCTATGACTTGTTTCTCGGTGTCAACATCGTGCAAAGGACTAAGTATAGATGCCAAATGAACGTCTTCAGACCGCCGTTCTACACCAATTATCCCCTGGCAAACGGCGGGTAGCATTTCCTCTGGATCTATAGGTACCGCCCCAATTTGTCTGCACCCAAGGCGGTTCAGCCCTGCAACGGCCAAAAAAGTGGCATCGACAACACCAGAAGACAACTTTGCTAGCCGAGTATCAACACTTCCCCTTATGGACACCACGCGCACATCAGGCCGCCGATGGAGCAACATTGCCTTGCGGCGAAGAGATGCAGTGCCAACAGTGATACCTTCAGGCAGGCTTTCTATAGACTTCGCTCCAGGGGAAATCAACGCGTCGCGTGGATCCGCGCGTGGAAGAAAACAACTGATTTCCAATCCGTCGGGCAGCCAAGTCGGAACATCCTTCATAGAATGAACGGCGATATCAATTTCGTTATCGAGCAGCGCTTTCTCTATTTCTTTGGTAAACAGGCCCTTGCCGCCAACCTCCGACAACGATCCCTGCTGAAGGCGGTCACCGCTGGTTCGAATGATACGGACCTCTATGGCCTTTTCCCCTGCCAATTCTTTATGTGCCTCCGCCAAACAGCGTCGAACCTCGTTGGCCTGCGCAAGAGCAAGCCGGGTACCGCGAGTGCCAATGCGAACGCTGGGTGCCGTCATCTTCCAATCCTACCCGAATTTGTGTTGCCGTGGAATCGCTGGCCTTACTGGGTTAAAGTCCGGACTAGGGTTACAGGAGGCATAGCCGAGCCAAAATGATTTTGCTGGGGATAGAAACGAGCTGTGATGAAACAGCAGCGGCCATTGTGCGAGATGACGGCACCATTCTCTCAAACGAAATATATACACAGCAAAACGAACATAAAGCATTTGGAGGGGTTGTACCGGAAATAGCAGCTCGAGCGCACCTGAAAGTTTTAGACGGTGTCATCTGTAACGCTTTACGAGATGCAAAAGTCCAAATCAAAGATTTGGATGGTATCGCCGCTACCGCTGGCCCCGGACTGATTGGTGGCGTTATCGTTGGCACCATGACGGCAAAAGCGATCGCCGCAACGGCCTGTCTACCGTTTGTGGCAGTCAATCACCTCGAAGGTCACGCTTTAACACCACGCCTGACGGATAGGGTCAACTTCCCCTACCTGTTATTGCTTGTGTCAGGCGGCCACTGTCAGCTCCTAGCAGTAGAGGGTCCAGGGTGCTATACGCTGTTGGGTGGTACGGTTGATGATGCAATCGGTGAAGCCTTCGACAAGTGCGCCAAAATGATGGGTTTGGGATTTCCAGGCGGCCCGGCGCTCGAGAAAGCAGCAATCGGCGGTGACGCGCAGCGGTTTAAGTTTCCTCGCCCCATGAAGGGAAGGCGGGGATGTGATTTTTCCTTTTCTGGTCTCAAAACCTCTATTCGCCAAACGATTCTCAAGCTCCCTGAGGAGGTTTTATCTCACACCGATGTACGGGATATTGCAGCTTCTTTTCAGGAGGCTGTTGCCGATACCACCGCGGACCGGTGTGCCAACGCGATCGCAGCATTCGATGAAACTTATCCAAATGGTAAGACCCTAGTGGTTGCTGGTGGCGTTGCTGCTAACGGGCTGTTACGCGACCGAATATCGACGCTTTGCACGCTAACGGGCTTCCGGTTTATTGCGCCGCCCCCGGGATTGTGTACAGACAATGGTGCGATGATCGCGTGGGCGGGGATCGAGCGGTTGAGACTGGGGATGGAAGACGGCTTGGACTTTGCGCCACGCCCTCGCTGGCCCTTGGGAGAATTAAACCGAGCCTGCGGGTAGTGTTTGGACGAAACAAAAGGCGCCCGTTTGGAATTAGCCCCGATCAGCATAAGATGGTATGGCTTTGGCTAAGATTTACAATATCGGGAAACATTGTATGGACAGCTCAGAGGAAATCCGTGGACATGCAGTTGTGATGCAGCCGAACGAGGGGCCCAGCTTCTGGCAACCAGTGCCGGCGAACGGTTACGCGGAAACAAAACTGATCCCAGCGAACACAAAATACCAAGGGCTATCGATGGGTTACCAGACTATCGCCGCGGGGGGGTACGTCCGAGAACACTCC
This sequence comes from Pseudomonadota bacterium, assembly GCA_036136335.1. Taxonomy (GTDB): domain Bacteria; phylum Pseudomonadota; class Alphaproteobacteria; order MPNO01; family UBA830; genus JAYZQT01. Next base: position 10,543 of record JAYZQT010000090.1, on the reverse strand, counting down.
CATCCCGACCAGGTGGAGATTCAAATCTGTTTTCGCGGCAAGGGTCATGTAAATATTGACGGGCAGCGCCACGACCTTGTGCCAGGATCCTCGTGTTTTCTCGGCTACGATGTCAAACATGAAATCTTTAACGATGGCGATGAAGACCTTGTAATGATGTGGGTCATCACTCCGGCAGGGCTTGAAGATTTTTTTGAGACAATAGGAACGCCCCGTAAAAACGGGGAAGTCGCACCCCCGCCGTTTGACCGACCGAAAGACGTGATTTTGATCGAACGCTCGATGGGAATGAATTGCACTAAATAAAACGCACGGGGAACGTACCATGCCATCGGGAGGAAATTTAACGTGCCAAAAGTGAATATCGGCGACGCCGAAATTTATTACGAGGAAGCCGGTAGTGGTGATCCAATCATGCTCGTTCCAGGCCTAGGCGGTGGTGGAGGGGTTTGGTCATGCCAAACCCCATTTTTGTCAAAGACCCATCGCACGATAGCGCACGATCATCGCGGATGCGGGCAAAGCACCTATTCGATGATCGAATATTCCGTCGAACAGATGGCACTGGACGCGATCAGGTTGATGGACGCCCTGAATATCGATCAGGCCCATTGGGTTGGTCATTCTACAGGCGGCGCCATGGGACAGATCGTTGCGCAAGATTATCCCGACCGAATTTCTGCTCTTGTTCTGAGCGCAACATGGGCCGGACAAGACCAATATTTCAATCGGGCTTTCGCTGCCCGCAAAGGTGTCTTGTCCAACGCCGGGACCCAAGAATATGCCCGCCATTCAATCCTGTCACTATTGCCACCGTGGTACATAACGCAAAATGTGAATAAAATTTCTGAGCTTGAAGCTTATTTGGCTGGTGCCGATCAGCCGGTAGAGATAATGGAAAGCCGGATCGACGCAATTTGTGCGTTTGACCGACGCGACCGGCTCGCTGATATTAAAGCCCCAACCCTAGTGATAGTAGCAGAAGACGACATGGTAACGCCACGCTACTTGTCTGACGAAATCGCTGGAAGTGTTGGTGGAGCAGAAAAAGTTATTCTGCCAACAGGGGGCCATTTTGTTAATCATATCCTCATCAACGAATATAATTCTGCGGTGGGTGATTTTTTAACTCGTAACCCGATAACCTGATCGCACCCGGTGACAGACCTCCGAAACATAAAAAGCGACAGAACCCCCCGCGGCGGCGGAATATCAACAACAACGAACGTGTTGACGACAAATGCCGGCGTAGAGGTTTTGCAAGGGGTGGGTCCAATTTTATACCAATCTGTGCATCTCGACCCTTCGGGCCGATGTTCACCCCATTTTAATTTTCCTGCGTAATGGTCAATCAATGATCGCGATCATCGGCGCGGGTGCTTGGGGAACTGCCTTGGCGACGGTTACCCGACGTGCTGGGCATGACGTGATTATTTGGGCCTTCGAGCGCCATGTTGCTGAATCGATCAACACCGATCGGGAAAACCCGCTTTATTTGCCAGGCCACAGACTGGAGGTCGGCATTGAGGCAACCACTACTTTAACGGATACTGTGGCCGCTAAAGAGGTTCTTCTTGTCGTGCCTGCCCAGCATTTGCGCAAAACAATCGAGCCTCTACGATCTTTGCTACCAATTACAACGCCACTAATCGTCTGCTCTAAAGGCATCGAGCAGGGTTCACTTCTACTCATGAGTGAAGTGGTATCAGAATTATTCCCAGAAAACCCGACGATGGTACTCTCGGGACCCACATTCGCGGCGGAAGCTGCCGCAGGGCTGCCAACCGCCATCACACTTGCTGGAGCCGATATACACGCAGCACAGGAAGTGGGGCAAAGCATAGGTTCGGAACGGTTTCGCCCCTATTCGAGCGACGATGTAATCGGCACGCAAATTGGAGGTGCGGTAAAAAATGTGTTGGCGATCGCCTGCGGGATCGCTGACGGACGCCAATTTGGTGACAACGCCAGTGCCGCTATAATAACCCGGGGATTGTTGGAATTAACCCGCTTATGTATAGCCAAAGGTGGCCGCCCGGAAACGATGATGGGCTTAACCGGGCTTGGTGATCTTGTGTTGACCTGTACAAGCAAACAGTCTCGCAATTACTCGTTGGGCATCGCACTGGGACAGGGCAATGAGCTCGCGGAAATTTTGAAGAACCGACAAACAGTCGCGGAAGGCATCTATACCGCGAGCGCTGCCGCTGGTTTAGCGAAAAAGCTGTCGATTGAAATGCCAATTACCCGAGCGGTAGATGCCATACTGAACCGAGGTGTCTCGATAGAGCGGCTGATCGATGACCTTTTGGCCCGCCCGCTGCGCGCGGAAGCCGACTGACCCATCGCATACCGTTCCAATTTGGCGAATCCTGTTGTATGCAAAAGGAGAAATTGAGCCAGAGGAGACAACCCAATGCGATATTGGCTATTCAAATCAGAACCGAGCGCTTGGTCCTGGGACGACCAGGTCAACGCCGGTATCGCCGAATGGGATGGTGTACGTAACTACCAAGCCAATAATAACATGAAAGAAATGAAGAAAGGCGATCGGGGGTTTTTCTATCACTCGGTAAATGAGAAAAGTATTGTTGGAGTGGTTGAGGTGGCCCGGGAACATTATCCTGACCCTACCGACCAAACGGGTCGGTTCGGTATGGTCGACGTGCGGCCGCTACACACCGTAAAAACGCCAGTCACGCTCGCCGACATCAAAGCGGAGCCGAAGCTTGCCGAACTGGCATTGGTAAAACAGTCGCGACTGTCGGTCGTGCCGATAGGAAAAGACGAATGGAAGCGATTGTGCAAAATGGCCGGCATCAAACCATGATAAGGAAACTGTACCAGCATGGTGAATAACGCAATTTACCTTTGCCAGCTTAATGAAATTGAGGACCCGGGCAGCAAGGGTTTCGTGGCTGTCGAAGGTCAAGCGCCGTTTTTTGTAATTCGCTGTGATCGTGGCGTATTCGCATATCTCAATTCCTGCCCCCACTACGGCGCGCCGCTTGATTGGAAACCAGATGCATTCCTATCATATGAAAAGGACAGCATATTGTGTTCTATGCACGGTGCCCTTTTTAATTTGGACCGCGGCATTTGTATAAATGGCCCGTGCCTTGGAAAGGGGCTTACCCCCGTGTCGGTTGGAACTGAAGAGGGCTCTATTTATCTCTACCGGTGACCGAAAACAGGTCGCCCTATCTTGCCGATAACAGCGGAACAAAACATAATCGGATCTGCGCTCTAGCGCAGTGACGCCAAAACCTGATGGAGACCCCGATGTCGGAAAAGGATCTATTTCCAGTACCTGCGGAATGGACATCGCGTGCCTACGCGGATTCAGCAAAGTACCACGAGATGTACGACCGGTCGATCAAAGATCCTGAAGGGTTCTGGAACGAACACGGAAAGCGAATTGATTGGATCAAGCCCTATACACAAATCAAAGACGTCTCTTACTCTACTGAAGATCTACATATCCGCTGGTATTACGATGGTACTTTGAACGCATCGGCAAATTGCCTCGACCGACATCTGGGTGATCGCGGGGACCAGATTGCAATAATCTGGGAGGGCGACGAACCGGCAGAATCCAAATCGCTGACGTACCGGGAATTACACGAATCAGTTTGCAGGTTTGCCAACGTGTTAACGGGCAACGGCACCAAGAAGGGCGATCGGGTCACCATATACCTGCCGATGATACCGGAAATTGCCATCGCGGTTCTTGCCTGTGCAAGGATAGGTGCGGTTCATTCGGTAATCTTTGCTGGCTTTTCGCCCGAGTCCATTGCAGGACGCATTCACGATTCTGATTCTTCTATCATCGTCACAGCCGACGAGGGGATGCGAGGCGGGCGCCCAATCCCACTTAAAAACAATGTTGACGAAGCGCTCGAGCGGTGTCCGACAATACAAAAATGCCTTGTTGTAAAACGTACAGGTAACGAAATAACTTGGGTCGATGGGCGCGACGTCTGGTATCACGAAGCGATGGACGAGGCATCGCCTCATTGTTCGCCTGTGGAGATGAGCGCTGAAGATCCCCTATTTATTCTCTACACATCCGGATCAACTGGAAAACCCAAGGGGGTTCTGCACACTACCGGCGGTTACATGGTCTACGCGTCAATGACCCACCAATACGTATTTGATTATCACGACGGCGAGATACATTGGTGCACAGCTGATGTCGGCTGGATTACCGGACACAGTTATATTCTTTATGGCCCGCTATCTAACGGTGCGACGACTCTCATTTTCGAAGGAGTTCCTAATTATCCGGATTTTTCACGTTTCTGGGAGATATGTGACAAACACAGTGTCAATATTTTTTACACTGCACCAACTGCTATCCGCTCCTTGATGCGTGAAGGAACCGACCCGGTAAAATCAACCAGTCGAACGTCCATCCGCCTCCTCGGTACAGTCGGGGAACCGATAAATCCCGAAGCATGGCGATGGTATAACGAGGTGGTGGGAGATGGACGCTGCCCGATAGTCGATACGTGGTGGCAAACCGAAACCGGCGGGATACTAATTTCACCACTGCCAGGTGCTACGGATCTAAAACCAGGGTCAGCGACAAAACCATTCTTTGGAATAAAACCCGAAATTGTCGATGCTAACGGTCAAGTGCTTGAAGGTGCAGCCGAAGGCAACTTAATCATCGCAGATTCTTGGCCCGGTCAAATGCGCACCGTGTACGGTGACCATGACCGGTTTATTAAAACCTATTTTTCTACCTACAGGGAAAATTATTTCACCGGCGACGGCTGTCGACGGGACGACGACGGTTATTACTGGATCACTGGTCGGGTGGACGACGTGATCAATGTCTCCGGCCATCGTATGGGAACGGCTGAGGTAGAAAGTGCGCTGGTTGGCCATCCTAAGGTAGCCGAATCCGCGGTTGTCGGATATCCACACGAAATCAAGGGTCAGGGTATCTACGCCTATGTGACCCTAATGGAGGGTGAGTTGCCATCTAATGAACTACGCGGGGAACTGGTCCAGTGGGTAAGAAAGGAAATTGGGCCCATTGCATCTCCGGATCTCATACAATGGGCGCCGGGGCTACCTAAAACGCGATCTGGAAAGATTATGCGACGTATTCTGCGCAAGATTGCCGCCAACGAACATCGTGAGCTCGGTGACACAACCACTCTCGCTGATCCGGCTGTAGTAGAGGATCTGGTGGAGAAACGACAGAACCGTTAACAAGGCATGTCAACGATGGCGTATTTCCAGATCGCCATCCGCAACTAAAAATTTACGCAGCGCCCGTCTTTTCCGCAGTCGCCAAAACGAGTTGGATCGGGGCCGTCGCTGTCCCCTATTTAAAGCTCGGGGGTGTTCCCGGGTTCCTTGCTTTGATTGCCTTTCCCTATTTTCTTTGTCAATCCACCATCGGTTGGTTTGGCAAACGGATTTTTTGGCCATTAACACCTTCGATAATAACGTGGTCTGTTTGCTGGTTGACCACACTGTGTAAGCGGGAGTTCTGCAAAAAACAGTTGTGCAAATGGATAAATGGGGTGGTTATCCGCATTTGTTTCGATAGGCTGCATCTATGTTTTGTGTTCGACTACGATAGTTGAGGCGCCGCCCCCCGTAACATTGTTACATGGGGTGCAGTGGTCGGATTTGGAATATGTTTGCACCGAAAGCTGGCACGGTTACTCTGGACCAGAACCTTTTGTAGACTGCAAAAAGCAAAGGCTGCGTGCCCGAAGCACAAGGGCGGAAAATCTGCTTAGAGGTTTGACAAATACTTGGGCAAATATCAACGAATCGGCCGATTTTTAAAATATGCCCTTTAACCAAATTTGAGTTATTTTGCATAAATGAATTCGCCCCACACCGCAGAAATCGCAGGTCTTGCGGCCCGCGAACAGGCACAATCCATTTTACATGAGGTGATTGATAGAGCCCGAAAGCTGGATGAAGTTTTAGAATACCATAGTAAATTCAACAAACTCCACGACCGTGACCGAGCGTTTGCCCATAACCTCGTCGCTACCACCCTGCGCCGGCTTGGACAAATTGACGCGGCGATTGAAGACAGGCTAAACCGACCGTTGCCGCGATCAGCCTCTGCCGTCCGCAATGCGCTTCGACTCGGGGTCTGTCAGCTTCTATATCTCCAGACTCCGGCCCATGCCGCTGTTGACACCGCAGTTGAACTCATTGGCCGGAGCGGGCCAGATAAGTTCAAAGGCCTCGTTAACGCTATCCTGCGGCAACTCGTGCGAGATGGCCCAGTCAAATTAGCACAAAAATACCCAGAAAGAACGAATGTTCCCGACTGGCTTTGGCAATCATGGAAAGAATCTTTTGGTGTGGACGTTGCAACAAATATTGGTGCTGTCCATCTTCAAACACCACCGTTAGATCTAACCACACGAGAAACACCCGACATTTGGGCCACCACATTGGGTGGATTGCGGATCGGAAAGTCTACAGTACGTCTGCCGGTTCGCAGTGATATCACTGTGCTAGACGGGTTTGAGAATGGAGCTTGGTGGGTTCAGGACGCAGCGGCAGCGTTGCCCGCACAGATTCTAACATCGGCACTACCGGCCGGAAGGATCTGCGATTTATGTGCCGCCCCTGGTGGAAAGACAGCGCAACTAGCGGCTGCAGGGCACAACGTAACAGCGGTCGACATCTCGCCGAAGCGGATACGAATCCTGGACGCTAACATGTGTCGTTTGGGTCTACGGGCAAACATGATCGAGGCGAACGCTTTGAATTGGGAACCTACAGAAAAGTTTGACGCCGTATTGGTCGATGCGCCCTGCAGCGCTACCGGAACAATTCGCCGACACCCCGATATCCCCCACCTTAAATCCGTGGACGACGTAATCCAGCGGGCGCGCCTTCAAACAGAAATTCTCAGGCGCGCCATCTCTCTCGCCGCACCGGGTGGCATCATAGTCTACAGTGTTTGTTCTTTAGAACCGACTGAAGGGGTCGAGCAGATCGAGGTAGCATTAAATACTCACTCGGGTTTGGAAATAGAACCCATCAAGTCTCAGGAGATACCGGACTTTGCCGAGTGCCGAACGTCTAGGGGTTTTGTGCAAACTATACCTACACATTTACAGAGTTTAGGAGGAGTCGATGGGTTTTTTATCGCTCGGTTACGTAAGAAAGTTTGAAAATGAAGGCTGCGCCGTGCTTGCCGCGACTCGGGCAACCTGATACCTAACCTCAGTGCAAAAACCAATCCGCATTGCTCCTTCTATTTTATCCGCGAATTTCGCAGCACTGGGCGACGAGGTTCGCGCGATCACCCGTGCAGGAGCAGACTATATCCATCTGGATATAATGGATGGCCACTTCGTCCCCAATATCACAATCGGTCCTGATGTGGTCGCGGCGCTCCGAAAATCGAGTGCCCGCCCGTTCGATGTTCACCTAATGATTGCCCCGGCCGACACCTATGTACCCGCCTTTGCGGAAGCAGGGGCGGACATCATCACGGTCCACCAGGAGGCCGGACCTCACTTGTACCGCACACTTCAACTGATCAAATCTTTAGGCAAGAAAGCGGGAGTGTCTGTTAACCCCAGCACACCAGTGGACGCCGTGATGGATGTGCTTGATGAAGTCGATTTGGTTTTAGTGATGAGTGTAAATCCTGGATTCAGTGGCCAGAAGTTCATTCCAAGGTCGTTAGAAAAAATTGCGGCAATACGCGAAGCAATTGACAAAACAGGGCGCGATATAGATCTGGAAGTCGATGGTGGTATTACTCCGATGACCTCCAAACCGGCCATTCAAGCAGGGGCCGACGTATTAGTTGCCGGCTCCGCTACTTTTAAAGGTGGGCGGCGGAGCTATGCCGCCAATATCCGTAGGCTTCGCGACGTGGGTTGATGAGCGTCGGGAAAGCACAGATTCGCGAGGATGTGACTACACAGAGGCGCGACGCAAAAATGGAGGGTGAAACAGTCGGACTATGCCGAATGTGCGCCAACATTCGATTGTGACAACTGTCAGAGAAGGGTGTTACTGGGTTGCCCGGCTCTGGTTTCGTGGTGTGTTCTATCATCGGACACTGCGGGGGCGACGTCCTCGAACATTGATATTAATTCCGGAAGAAAATTGGCCTGGCAACTCTGACCGTGGTGCTCACCTAGTCGATGGGCAATTTCGTTTCTTTCACTACAGTCTCGACGCGGCTACCGCGCTTACGGGAAGGAACGACGCCGGACGAATTTGGCAGGCGTCCCTCCACGATTTCAATTGGTTGCGCGATTTGCGCGCTGTTGGGGGCGATGCCGCACGGATTCAGGCGCGCAACTATATTATTGATTGGATCTTGGCAAATTCCAAATGGCATCCCCTCGCCTGGCAGCCCGACGTTCTTTCCAGTCGCCTTTGCAACTGGTTTACCCATGGCGAATTCCTATCTATTGGAGCTGACGAGAGTTTTGCTAGGGCATTTCTTGAAAGTACCGCCCGCCAAGTGAAACACCTGCGGCGCGCCGCACGTTTCATTACGACGGGGTTAGAGCGCATGCTTGTTTTAAAGGCTTTGGTTTATGCTGCACTCTGTCTACCGGGCGGTATTGGCAACATCCCTATATTACTAAAACGAATTTCGCTGATGTGCGAGCAACAAATTCTACCCGACGGGGGTCATATTGAGCGCAGTCCGGTCGCACAATTTATGGCGCTCTATCACCTAGTGGATATCAAAGAAATACTTGAAAAAGCGGGTATTACGATACCAGAAGAATTGCAGGCAGCCATAGACAGAGCGGCTCCTATGTTAAGATTTTACCGTCATGGGGACGGAGCATTCGCGTTGTTTAATGGCAGCACCGAGGGTGAGCCAGGGCTGGTTGATATTATCCTAGCCAAAGCAGCAGCGGGGGGAAAGCCCCCAGCATCTGCTGCTGAAACAGGATTTGAGAGAATCGTCGCTAACCGTACACTCCTAATCGTGGATAGCGGAACACCGACCAAAACCGCGGCCGATGCGCACGCAGGTTCGCTCAGCTTTGAAATGAGCATTGGCAAACAGCGTGTGATTGTTAACTGCGGTGCCTATGCCGGACGAGATGAGGTCTGGCGCCTAGCTCAGCGAGCAACCGCTGCGCATTCTACCTTGATCGTCGATCACAGAAATTCTACCGAAATCTCTCCCGACGGATCTGTTGGCGTAACGCCGGCCATCGTGACGTGCGAACGGCGCGAACAGGATGGCAATACGTGGCTGGATCTCACCCACGACGGATACCGCCATTCACACGGGCTGGTGCACCGACGCCGTATCTATGTGAATACATCCGGTACCGATGTCCGCGGAGATGATACGCTGGAAGGATCCGGAGAACACAAATTTGCAATTCGGTTGCACCTCCACCCTTCCGTAAAGGCGTCACTTGTAAAAGACGGGGCTTCCGTCTTATTACGTCTTCCAGACAGGTCCGGCTGGCGATTTCGGTGTTCCGGAGGCGTTGCGAGTCTTCAAGAAAGCGTTTATCTGGGAAATGGTCAGGGGTCCCGACGCTCTGAACAGATAGTAATTTCCGCGGCCACCCGGCAAGGAAATACTCAAGTAAAGTGGGCGCTTGCGCGTCTAACAGAAAAATAGATGTTAAAGGTAGCCTAGGAGAGCTTATCACTCGTAAAGGCACTTTCGACGAACACCGCGAAAGTCAAAAATGATTATAATAATCATCAAACTAGGCTGTCACCAGGTTGATTAAATGGTCTAAATATTCTGATGCGCGCAGTAATTTTTGATCTGGACGGCACTTTAATAGACAGCCTGCCAGATGTGATGAAAGCTTTGAATGCCGTTCTAGAGCATAACGACCGACGTCCGCTTTCAACTTCAGAGACAAGGTCCATGATCGGCGGCGGCGCCGACGTCTTATTGCAAAATGCATTTAAAGCTACTGGTTCGCCCCTACCGCACGATAATGTCATTTCCTGCGTAGAAGCATTCACCTCTCACTATCTATCGGATCACACCTCCGAAAACAGGCTTTTTGATGGCGTTCGTTCAGCATTAAAAATCTTGTCTGCTCAGGATACAAAGCTTGGTGTTTGCACCAATAAACCCCAAAAAATGGCATTGTCTATATTGAAGTCTTTAGAGCTTGATGCACACATACCTGTTTGTATAGGAAAAGGGCAACTCCCCTACCACAAGCCAGACCGGCGACACTACGACGAGGTGGTGGCCGCCCTAGGAGTGGCGGTGCACCAAAGTCTCTACGTCGGCGACAGTGAAACTGATGTGGAAACGGCACGTAACGCTGGCGTGCCATTGATCTTAGTGTCCCATGGCTATAGCAAGAATCCGGCATCGATGTTGGGCGCCGATCGTTTAATCGGGCATTTTTCCGAACTGCCAAAAGTCGTTGACCAGCTGTTTGCTGCAATGAAATGCGCCGCACCCAAAACAGGCTTAGTATAAGGGCCTCTAACGCTCAGGGTGATTCTATCAAATAAAAGAACCAGACCCCAGGTGAAATGGCACCCTAACAGCAAAAATACAAATCAGCCTTAGGGTCGG
>JAYZQT010000089.1:0-7086 GCA_036136335.1 Pseudomonadota bacterium | reverse complement strand
TGATTGTGGCAGTTCAATCGAGTAGCTGCCATCGGGTTGAATGGGGCAGTTCATAAACACGTTCATGTTGTATGGTACCTGTTTCCAGGTGACCCCCCATGGTGCGAGCGCTGCGGCGAAGTTATCCCGACAATTGGGAAGATCAGGAATATCGTATCGGTATTCGTTCGTGAACCGGGAGCAGGCACCGGCTATCATGTCGTGGACCCCGCAGGTGTCGGCGGTAATTGTCATCATCTTCCCTGCCTCGTCTGAGTAAAGGGAATATCCGGTTTGAGGAAATACCTGTCCGTTCAAAAGCACCGTGTTGTGTGGGGAAAGCTTTTCCTCAAGCCGGTTTAGGTTAAGGCAGAGAAAATCTGCGACCTGCTCGCCTTCAATGTCAATAATCCGGAACACCTCGCCGGCCCTGATCTCACCTGCATAATGCCCACGTGGGTCGATCACCCTGTCTTCAAGGATCTTTCCCTCAATTGTTTGCATGTCGTCCACCCCATTGCCCCCTCATAATGACGATTTCACCAGAACAATGTCTGGATCTCCAAACCAAAGCACCTCTTATATTATTTAATCTAAAATTAAATTACACAATGAATATCACCGTATTGAATCGAATGCAGAAACGAACAGTGTATTGTGTCTGATGCCCGCTTGCATGCTCTGAGGTGACAAAGCAGAAACCCTGAAATGCGGCGTGCTAATACTCCCTAAAGCAGATAATTATCCGGAATCGTTGCCTCTTGGATCAATCGGCGTGCCCATGGAATAACGGGCCTCGATAACCTCGCCGGCTGCCATACACTGTTCCTCCTGAAATCTGCCGGCCACAAGCTGGACACCTACCGGCACCCCGTCGGCCAGGCCTGTCGGTACCGAGAGACCGGGCAGACCCAGTAATGAAACGGCGACCAGTGGATGATGCGCGTCCAGCATTCGGCGTACCTGCTCGTCACCCCCCTGGTCAAAATCAATGGGCCAGGGCCGATGCCATGATACGGGCATGAGCAGAAGAGGGTAGTGTTCAAAGAATACCTGCCATTCCCGTAAGATGGTCGTGCGTGTCGCGAGACCTCGAATGTACTCCGAGTAATCCAGTTCACCGGCGTAGGCTCGCGTTGATGCTCGCGCCCGCTGCACCGCCTCATCGCCCACTACCCCAATAGCGCTGGTTGAAAGTGAACCCGTCGCGGATGAGGCCGCCCGTTCCTCCGCCAACAACATGGGCCAGAACAAATCCGCCGCGTCGGTCAGACGGGGTGGTGTTGCTTCTTCAATCCTGTAGCCGGCCTCTTCAAGCCACCGACTGGCATCCTGCAGAGCCTTTGCGATCGCGGGATCAACATCAACCCCCGGCATCGATGAAATTAAAGCCACTGGACTCCGGCCTGGGTTCGGTTTTTCGTCCACCGGGACCCACCATGGGTCACGGGGATCCCGCGCTGATAGCGCCTTGAGGGTTAGTCGGATATCCGCAATTGTCCGAGCGAGTGGTCCCTGCACGTGTGTGAGCTGTGTGGAGATACCCCGATCCTCAATACTCGCGGGGTTGTAATCCGGCACTCGGCCTACGGTCGGGCGCAATCCGATGACACCGCAGGCGAATGCTGGTTGGCGCACCGAGCCGGCGCGGTCGTTTCCATGACCGATGGGACCTATCCCGCTGGCTACCGCTGCGGCAGCGCCACCACTGGAGCCGCCAGGCGTGCACTCCGGATCCCAGGGATTGAGCGTCCGTCCGTGTAATGCATTGTCGGTAAAATAGCGTGTGGAGAAGCCGGGCACGTTCGTCCGGCCAAAAATTACAGCGCCAGATTTACGAAGATTGGAAACCGGGATGCTATCCTCGCCTACGACCAGGTTCTTGAAGGAAACGACCCCATTGGTGGTGGGTCGGCCCGCAAAATCCACGTTGATTTTCACTGTTATGGGCACACCGTGCAGCACCCCGAGGTTTTCGCCCATACGTACGGCCTCGTCTGCCTTTTCGGCTGCCTGTAGAGCGTCGTCGGCCAGCACGTCGACCACGGCGTTAATGGCGGGGTTAACCTCGTCTAGCCGGCTGAGACAGCTTTCGGTTACCTCCCGACTGGAAATCTGACGATTCCGGATCGCGGGCACCAGATCAGCTGCCGTCCAACGCCAAAGTGGTTCGCTCATGAAAATACTCCTTTTCGGAAAACTTCATCCCGACAGATATGTCTGAAGCTAAGGTGTTTAAGTTTCTTTAGTAAACAACATCAGCCTGGTGGGGGACAGTCCCTCTGATTTAAGAAACCGGAATCCAGGAAATGTTTAAAAATTCGAGCCTAATAACTCTCTGGAATGTCTACGGGTTGTGAATTCAATGAACAGGGTTACCGAAAAAGAACTTTATTATTTTATTATTTGTATCCGTTTTTATGTCTGGAGGGGGTGGGTGAAGAGTGATTTGGCCATTCCGGAAAAGCGACTAGTTAGATCTAATCGTTAACGGTAGACGCACAGGGATCTAGAATAGATACTGGGTGCCCCATATAAGGCGCACGCGGCCCCATGAAATTCAAATTGATCCTGTTTGGCTTGGGACTGTTATTTCGCTACGCCCGCTGGCGGAGTGCCAGCTTCCGGCGGCACCTCGCTAACCGCGATCTCACGGTGGTACTGTGCACAGCCGATGGTCGCACCGGCAGGACATATCTGTTTGCCGGAAACCACGTGGTTTCCAAAGCCGGGATAGACCGGAAGGCCGAGCTATCGCTGGTCTTCAAAACCGCGGAGATCGGCGCCCGGCTCCTGATGCCACCGATCAACCAGCTTGAGCAGATAGAAGCAATGAAAAATTTTCTGTTCCATCCGGAAGGTCCGGATGAAGCTGCAGTCTGGTTTGCGCAGACTTTAATGGCGGCGCTCGGCTCGGCGTGGAAGGTTGGCCAGCCGGCCGGAGACGGGACGACGCGGTATTGCACCATGACCAATGGCGGACCACTGTTCGTCTATGTAAAGAATGCCAGGATCGTACGCACGATGCCGATGGTTTTTGGGAGCGACGATGCCGAGTCCTTCACCATAAAAGCCCGCGGTCGCGAATTCACACCGCCGCGCAAGGCGACGCTGTCTTCCCATGGCATGAACTGGAAAGCTCTCGTCTACGCCCCCAACCGGCTGCTCACGCCGATGAAACGTGTGGACTTTGATCCCAATGGCGAGCGTAATAACCAAAACCGCGGCATTTCTGGCTATGAACCCATTTCCTGGGATGAGGCACTGGATATCGTTGCCGGTGAAATAAAACGGATGAAACGGGACTATGGCCAGGGTGCCATCGCGCAATCGACTGGCTCCCATCACAGCTGGGGTAATATCGGGTACTATCTCAGCGCCAAGACCCGCTTCATGAATGCCATTGGCACTACGGAAGTCCACCACAATCCCGATAGCTGGGAAGGCTGGTACTGGGGCGCCGTCCACCATTGGGGTGGATCGTTGCGGGTCGGCGGAGGTGAGCCCTTCGGTACCATCGAAGACTGTCTTGAAAATGCGGAAATGATCGTGTTCTGGTCCTCAAATCCGGAGGCAACTGGTGGCGTTTATGGCGGCCTCGAAGGATCAGTGCGCCGGCAATGGTTAAAAGACATAGGCATCAGGATCATTCATATCGACCCACATCTAAACGACACGGCACAGTTTCTTGGCGGCAAGTGGATCGCACCGAGGCCCACAACATCGCCAGCGCTTGCGCTAGCCATCGCGTATGTGTGGATGACCGAGGAACTCTACGACACAGAGTACATTGAAACCCGCACTCATGGTTTCAATGTCTGGCAGGCGTATGTCCTTGGAATAGAGGACGGAGCGCCCAAGACACCCGAATGGCAGGAAACGGAGACTGGAGTTCCTGCCAAAGACGTCCGGGCGTTGGCGCGCGAATGGGGAAACAAGCGGACCTATCTTGCAGCCGGCGGAATGGGTAACGCCTTCGGCGGTGCAGCGCGCAACGCCACCGGAAACCAGTGGACGCGCATGATGGTCTGTCTTATGGCCATGCAGGGGCTCGGCAAACCCGGAATCAATTTCGGAAACCTGCAAATGGGAGTGCCTCATGATTACGGTTTTTATTTTCCGGGTTATGCTGATGGAGGCATATCGGGTGATCTGACCCATACCGCCCTCGCTGTCAGCCTTTATCAGCGGATGCCACAGCTCGCGACAGTCAATCCGTCTACCCAGATCATCCCGCGTCTCAAGTTGCCTGATGCCATCATCGACGGCCATGCGGAAGGTGAAATCTGGGACGCGCGGACCATTGAAGGGCAGTTCACCAGAGCAGCGTATCCGGCGCCTGGGCATTCCCCGGTGCATATGCTCTACCGATACGGCAATGCCATTCTCGGGACGCTTAGCGACGCCAATCGGTATGTAGAAATGTACCGAGCGCCCAATCTCGAATTTGTTGTCAACCAATCGATCTGGGAAGAAGGCGATACACGGTTTGCCGATATCATTCTACCCGCATGCACCCACCTGGAACGTTATGATATTGGAGAATGGGCTCATTCAGGTGGTTATGGCGCTCATTTCAACTCCCAGGTTAATCACCGTGTTATTGCATTTCAGGCTAAATGCATCGAGCCGCTAGGTCAGTCAAAGTCAGATTACGATATCTTTACCTCGATTGCGGAACGGCTTGGCCTCGCCAGCTACTTCACTGAAGGTATGCGCGATATTGACTGGGCAAAACGTATGTTCGATGCCTCGGATCTCCCGACAATGATCTCGTGGAAAAAATTTATAGAGAAGGGCTATTTCGTCGTTCCGCCGGAGCGAGAGAATTTGCGCCCCAGGACGGCCTACCGGTGGTTCGCAGAAGGCCGCAAGAAAGATATTCCCGAAGCAATGCCGTTACCCGGTGACTACACTGAACAGTTTCTGGAAGGCCTGCAGACCCAATCCGGAAAGTTTGAGTTTGAGGCCAAAAGCCTGAAACGTTTCAAGGAGAGTGATCCCGAACGCCCACCGATACCGAAATACATACCTTCGTGGGAGGGTCCTGACGCAGGTAACCGGTACCCCCTGCAGCTCATCACGCCACATGTGCGCTTCAGCTTCCACACCCAGGGCGATGGCAAGGACAGTTACCTGAATGATATCAAGGACCACCGGGTCCTCATCGATGGCTATTATTACTGGATTGTGCGCCTCAACACCAATGACGCAGCCGCCCGCGGTATAACGCATCATGATCTGGTCAAGGTCTTCAACGGCCGCGGCGCCGTTGTCTGTGCCGCACTATTGACGGCCCGGCTGCTGCGTGGCGTTGTCCATTCTTACGAGTCCTCCGCCGTTTACGACCCCATGGGCAAACCTGGACACTCCGTAGACAGGGGTGGCTGCGTTAATCTCCTGTCGCCCGCCCGCACACAGATAAAAAACGCCCATTCCATGGCCAATGGTATGGCCATGGTGGAAATCGTCAAATGGGATGGCGAAACCGCGTATGTGCGTAACGAGGCTCTCACTGCGGCAGAGGAGCACCGGCAATGAAGAAATGGAACCTCATTGTGGATGTCGCTAATTGCACCAACTGCAATCTGTGTACTGTAGCGTTGCAGGACGAGCATACTGGCAACAACTTTCCCGGGTATGCTGAAGAGATGCCCAAGCATGGCCATCGTTGGATAGAAATTGAACGACGTGAGCGGGGTACGCCCCCGGTAACGGATGTGGCCTATCTGCCCGTGATGTGCCAGCACTGCGACGTTGCGCCATGCATTGCAGCGGCCCCTGACGCCATTTCCAAACGTCCGGATGGAATTGTGCTCATAGACCCGGTCAAAGCCAAGGGCCGACGGGATATCGTCGACGCATGCCCCTATGGAGCCATCTGGTGGAACGAGGAAAAACAGCTGCCGCAGCACTGGTTTTTCGATGCCCATCTATTGGATGCCGGCTGGGATGAACCACGCTGCGTTACCGTATGCGCAACCAACTCCTTGAAAGCAGTGAAAGTAGAAGACGCAGAAATGCAGCAGCTTGTAGTTGAACAGGAGCTTGAACAGCTCAGACCTGACCTTGAGACCCGGTCCCGGGTGCACTACAAAAATCTTTGGCGTTATACAAAGGTTTTCATTGCCGGTACCGTCTCGGCGGAGAACGAAGGCACAATCGACTGCCTTGCCAACGCTACCGCAACGCTCGTGCGCGATGGCAAAACTGTCGCCGAGCAACAGACCGATGTCTTCGGAGATTTCAAGTTTGATCGCCTAGACCCTGATGGCAGCACCTACCAACTTAAACTCACTGCCGCAGGGTTTAGTACCACCAACGTCAAATTGGTCCTTTACGAAACACAAAATGTCGGTGAGATACGCCTGTTATTGACAAGCGTGTCGGACGCATAACCCAATCGCCACAATATCAGACGCGGGGTAGTTGGCATTATCAGAGATTCAAAAGTCCATGGGGAGCCAGCGTTAGGAATTTGGCCCGTTAACGATTTATCGCTAATAAGACACAAAAGGCGTCACTTTATTTCTGTTTTTGTTTTCTTGTTCACGTCCCAGTCTTTTACACGATCCCAAAGCTTCGAGTCCTTGGGTTCACCAATTTGTCCTGGACGAAACTCTTCACCTTTGGGGCCAGGCATTGTGAAAACCTCAGTAACGTGTGTGTAATCCATATACCCCATCCGCGCTAATGGCTGTATTTTTACCCAGTCAACCTTTCCATCATTCAGAGCTGCATCATTTATGTGAATTCCAACGACCTCGCCGATGACAACATGGTGCACGCCTTTTGGAGAATTCGACGGCAGTGTAATGGTAGAATGGTGTCTGCATTCAAGATTTACCGGGCTTTCGGAAACGCGGGGACATTTCACGAGTTTACAGGGCGCCGGAGTGAGGCCGCACATTTCCAATTCATCAACATCGGGCGGTACATGTTTTGATGACAGATTAACTTCGTTGCGAAGATCGTAGGTTGCCATATTGTATACAAATTCCCCGGTATCCTCAGCGTTTACAACCGAATCTTTCCGGCGCGGTTCAGCTTCAGGCCCATCAACAGCGCCCGAACCTGAGAAAAAAACGAAGGGCGGGTCATAGGCTA
>JAYZQT010000088.1:0-13268 GCA_036136335.1 Pseudomonadota bacterium | reverse complement strand
ATATTGTCTCGGAGTATCGCCACAATATATTATTTTGTTTTATGATAAATTTTTTAAACCCCCCCCCCGCTGAATTTGGACATGTTCCCGGATATATTCGTATGGCCTCACCTCCGGAAGGAAATTCCGAACCAATAACGGATTATCGACAGCTCATTGAGCACCTCGAGGGGGGCTGCAAACCCCGTGCTGACTGGCGGATAGGTACCGAACATGAAAAGTTTGTTTTTAAGCTCGATACCCATGAACCGGTGCCCTACCACGGCGACTGGGGAATTGGGCGGTTTCTGAACGGTCTAACGCGGTTCGGGTGGCAGCCGGTCCTTGAAAATGGAAATGCAATCGCGTTAACGATGGGAGACTGCAATATTTCTCTGGAGCCGGGCGGGCAGCTTGAGCTTTCGGGAGCACCCCTCATAGACATTCATCAGACGTGCGACGAGGTGCATACCCACCTTGCACAGGTTAAGGAAATCGCAGGTGAGCTTGGCGTGGGACTGCTTGGAACAGGTTTTATCCCCAAATGGAAACAGGCAGAAATTCCCTGGATGCCAAAAGGACGTTATGAAATTATGCGGGAATACATGCCAAAAAAAGGTCAACTTGGCCTTGATATGATGCTGCGTTCTTGCACTGTGCAAGTTAATTTGGATTTTGCGTCTGAAACCGATATGGTGGAAAAGTTCCGTGTCGCTATGGGACTACAGCCCATCGCCACAGCCTTGTTTGCGAACTCTCCATTTATTGAGGGATTGCCATCCGGCTGGCAGTCATATCGGAGCCATCTATGGGAAGACACCGACCCCGAGCGTTGCGGCATTCTGCCTTTCGTATTCGAAAACGGGATGGGTTTTGAACGGTACGTTGAATTTGCATTAGATGTGCCGATGTATTTCGTCTATCGGGACGGTGAATACATCGACGTGTCTGGCCAATCATTCCGGGATTTTCTCAAGAGCAAACTTCCAGGTCTTCCCGGTGAACTGCCACTGATGAGTGACTGGTCTGATCACCTTACGACAATTTTTCCCGAGGTCAGATTGAAAAACTACCTTGAAATGCGCGGTGCTGATGGCGGTCCGTGGCGACGCCTTTGTGCATTACCCGCACTTTGGGTTGGTTTGCTTTACGACTCGATCAGTCAATCTGCAGCCTGGAATTTGATTCGTGGATGGTCTCTGGAAGATCATTATTTTCTTCGTCAAGAAGTTCCAAAATCCGGGTTGAAGACGGATCTTCACGGCCGCAAAATTTATGAAATTGCGACGGAGGTGCTCGAGATCTCGATGGCGGGTTTGCAAAGGCGAGCAGCTCTTGATCAAGCGGGGAATGACGAAAGCCAATTTCTCCAGACGCTAGTAGAGATTGCGGAGCGCGGTTACTCACCGGCTGAAGAACTTTGCGAACTTTACGATACGGTCTGGAACGGAAATGTTGACCCTATTTATACCCAGTTTGCCTATTAACCGGCAGGTCCTGTACCTTTTGTATCCACCCTAATGAGTGGAGGTGCCGCCCACGGTCAAATTTTCTATAAGAAGACTCGGTTGCCCGACGCCCACGGGAACTCCTTGTCCGTCTTTGCCGCAGGTACCTACGCCCGGATCTAGTTTCATGTCGTTGCCAATCATCTTGACCCGGGTCAGAACGTCTGGGCCGTTTCCTATCAACGTCGCACCCTTGACCGGTTGGCCGATTTTTCCATCTTCAATCAGATAGGCTTCTGCCGCTGAAAATACGAATTTTCCAGATGTGATATCAACTTGCCCGCCACCGAAATTGACAGCGTAGAGACCCGACTTTACTGAGGACATGATTTCTTGGGGGTCATGGTCCCCCGAATGCATATAGGTGTTGGTCATTCGTGGCATGGGCGCGTGGGCAAAGCTTTCGCGTCTTCCGTTGCCAGTTGGTGTCATACCCATTATTCGGGCATTGAGGCGATCCTGCATATAACCTGTAAGAATACCGTCGTCTATCAGTACCGTATTGCCCGTCGGCGTTCCTTCATCATCTACTGTCAGAGAACCCCGACGTTCATTGATTGTACCGTCATCGACAACTGTCACTCCCGGAGACGCCACCCGTTCGCCCATCAGGCCACTAAAAGCGCTTGTTTGTTTTCGGTTAAAGTCGCCTTCCAACCCATGGCCAATCGCTTCATGTAAAAGTATTCCGGGCCAGCCCGGTCCAAGAACCACATCCATCTCGCCAGCCGGTGCGGGGACGGATTCAAGATTGACCAATGCTTGGCGATAGGCTTCGTCGATTTGCCACTTCCAGTCAGCGGGCTTGGTATAAGCGGCATATCCTGTCCGGCCTCCAGCGCCATGGCTCCCGCCTTCCATTCGGTCGCCATCGGCACAGATAACGGAGACATTGATTCTAACAAGTGGCCGAATGTCCTCTCGTCTTTCGCCGTCGGCACGGACAATTTGGACGGCCTGCCACTCCCCAGATATTGAGGCAGAAAACTGTGTTACCCGATTGTCCAAACCCCGGGCATACGCGTTCATATCTTCAAGTAACTTTACCTTTTCAGAGAAGCTAAATTCACCAAGAGGGTTAGTATCTGCATAAAGTGACACATTTGTTTTGTTGGGTTCTAGCAAAGTTATTCCAAGGTGACCGCCCCGCACGGCACGGACGGTTCCTGCTGCGCGCCTTATTGCGTTTTCCGACAGCTCGGAAGCATGGGCATACCCGGTTGCTTCGCCGGACACGCTGCGAAGACCGAAGCCTTGCGTTGTGTCAAAGGAGGCGTTTTTGAGTCGGCCATCATCAAATGCAAAGCCTTCTGATTGGCAATATTCAAGAAAAAGCTCGCCGTCGTCTGCGCCCTTAAGTGAATCGGAAACGAGCGCCTCGATTCGGCCTTTATCCATGCCGGTGCTGTTGTAGAAAAGCTCGTCAGTGTTGTGGATTTTGTTCATCTCGCGCTTTCGATGGCGTAAAAAAGGACAATATGACCGGTTATTCCTCTGCAGTCACCCCCGGAAAATGTTGTCGGAAATGTCGTTAAAACACCGTATTTCTGCGACATTACGTCGCAAAAACGACCAAGCCAAACCCCCAAACTGACTAAAGCTCCCGGAACCGTTATATTTTTGTCGGTTATCTGTTTGATGTGACAGGGTATTCGAACATCTGCGACAATGCGCGCGGCTTGTTAACAATAGACGCGATGGGGTACTTTCTAATCTTGGTGCGGTCCTTAGCACCAACGGTTACCTTGGACATCCCTGCAGCTTCCTCAAGTTGCTAAGGATTCAATTTGAAATCCGGAATTTATGAAAACGGACCTCACATAATGCAGATTGCACCTAGAAAATTGTGTTTCCTTGCAGCCCTTGGAGCATTTGCGTCGCCGGGTGCGGCGTTTGCGTCGCAGCCTATACCCTGGCAAACTAACTTTCAGGAAGCGGCTACGCCACTTATGGAGAAAATTACAAGCTTTCACGATCTTCTCCTGATTATTATCATATTGATTAGTGTGTTCGTGCTTGGCCTCCTCGTCTGGGTGATTGTCAAGTTCAATGAAAAAGCGCACCCGGTGCCAACTCGTACTACTCATAATACGATGATTGAGGTGCTCTGGACGGTGATACCGGTTGTGATCCTCGTTGTTATAGCGATCCCCTCATTCAAGCTACTCTATTTTTCCGATGTCATCCCGAAGGCGGACATGACGATCAAGGCCACGGGTAATCAGTGGTATTGGAATTACGAATATCCAGACCATGGTAAGTTCTCATTCGATGCGAATATGATCGCCGAGGCCGACCTCAAGCCAGGACAGCTTCGTCTGCTGGAGTCCGACAATAGGATTGTCGTCCCTCTGGATACCATCGTTCGTGTCCAGGTCACGGCTTCTGACGTGATTCATTCATGGGCAATGCCCGCCTTTGGAGTGAAAGTCGATGGGGTACCGGGTCGGCTAAACGAAACTTGGTTTGGTCCAGTGAAGAAAGAGGGGGTCTATTATGGTCAGTGCTCGGAACTCTGTGGCATTCGGCATGGGTTTATGCCTATCGCAGTAGAGG
Source organism: Pseudomonadota bacterium (assembly GCA_036136335.1). Lineage (GTDB taxonomy): Bacteria > Pseudomonadota > Alphaproteobacteria > MPNO01 > UBA830 > JAYZQT01. The sequence goes on along the minus strand of JAYZQT010000088.1, from coordinate 9,225 downwards.
TCGTTTCGAAGCAAAAGTTTGAAGCTTGGGTGTTAAAAGCACAGAAGGAATTCGCTTCCGACGATACTGAGGCGCCGCCTCGTATGCTCGCTCAGAACAAATTTAAATAGCGGTCGAGGGATCGAATTATGGCAGATGCACACGTAACCCACGATCATCATGACGCGCACCCGACGGGCTGGCGGCGTTTTGTCTATTCAACCAATCATAAAGACATCGGCACGATGTACCTAATCTTTGCGATCGTGGGCGGCCTCATCGGTGGTGCCATGTCAATCGTTTTTAGGGCCGAGCTGGCGGCCCCCGGCGACGGTATACTCGGCGGCGATTATCACATGTACAACGTGTTGGTTACCGCACATGGGCTGATAATGATTTTCTTCATGGTCATGCCTGCGATGATTGGCGGGTTTGGCAACTGGATTGTACCACTGATGATTGGTGCGCCTGATATGGCGTTCCCGCGTATGAATAATATAAGCTTTTGGCTGCTTGTTCCGTCTTTTCTGCTTTTGCTGGCCTCTCCTTTTGTCGCGGGCCCCCCTGGGGGAGAAGGGGTTGGGGGAGGCTGGACTATCTATCCGCCGCTTTCGTCAACAACCGGACAGCCCGGTCCTGCGGTGGACCTTGCTATTTTTGCACTTCATTTGGCTGGGGCGTCTTCGATTTTAGGTGCTGCGAATTTTATAACCACGATTTTCAATATGCGGGCGCCCGGCATGACCCTGCACAAGATGCCCTTGTTCGTTTGGTCGATTCTTGTAACCGCTTTTCTTTTACTTCTTTCTCTGCCTGTTCTTGCGGGTGCGATCACGATGTTGTTGACCGATCGTAATTTTGGAACAGCGTTCTTCGATGCGGCAGGGGGTGGGGATCCTATTTTATTCCAGCACCTGTTCTGGTTCTTTGGGCATCCCGAGGTTTACATCTTGATACTTCCTGGCTTCGGAATAGTGAGCCAGATTATCTCGACTTTCTCGCGCAAGCCGGTATTCGGCTACCTAGGCATGGCATATGCAATGGTCGCAATTGGGGTTGTAGGCTTTATCGTTTGGGCACACCACATGTTCACGGTCGGTATGAGTGTGGATACGAAGGCCTATTTTACCGCGGCGACTATGGTTATTGCGGTGCCGACGGGTATCAAGATATTTAGTTGGATTGCGACCATGTGGGGTGGGTCCATTCGCTTCAGCACGCCGATGTTGTGGGCGATCGGTTTCATTTTTCTGTTCACGGTGGGCGGCGTTACCGGCGTCGTTCTGGCCAATGCTGGTGTTGATAACGCCATGCACGATACATACTACGTGGTAGCACACTTTCACTATGTGCTGTCTCTTGGGGCCGTGTTCACCATATTCGCAGGCTTCTACTATTGGTTTCCCAAGATGACCGGTCGTATGATCAGTGAGGGTCTCGGTAAACTTCATTTCTGGATAACTTTTATTGGGGTGAATCTGACTTTCTTCCCCATGCACTTTTCCGGTCTCGCAGGAATGCCTAGACGGATCCCAGATTATCCTGACGCATTTGAGGGATGGAACATGATTGCGAGCTACGGTTCTTACATTAGTGCCTTCGGCGTTCTGGTTTTTCTGTATGCCGTTTGGCGCGGCTTTGTCGCTGGTGAGAAGGTCGGTGCAAATCCATGGGGCGAGGGCGCAACGACGCTCGAGTGGACTTTGCCGTCCCCACCAGCGTTCCACTCCTATGACGTACTGCCGGAAATCCAGGATGAGGGTGCCCACTAGGGCCCGGTATGACCGACCAGCCCATTAATTCAATCGGTGGTATGGCCACCACCACAACCGCCCTATCTTTCGGTGTGGACACGGGGGTGCGGGATTTTGTCGTACTATTGAAGCCCCGGGTCATGTCACTTGTTGTTTTTACGGGTGTTGCTGGTTTGCTTTTAGCACCCGGTCAAATACATCCCGTCATTGCCGCTATTTCCATTCTTTGTATTGCAGTGGCAACCGGTGCGTCCGGTGCAATCAATATGTGGTACGAACGAGATATTGACGCAAAAATGGGTCGGACGAAAGATCGCCCCCTTCCAGCCGGACGGATGGAGCCGGAGGCTGCACTCGCTTTCGGGGTAGTTCTTGCCGGGGGGTCGGTGATGGTACTGGGCCTCGGCGTGAACTGGGCGGCGGCTGCACTACTTGTCCTAGCGATAGGATTTTACGTTTTTGTTTATACGATCTGGCTTAAACCACGGACCCCACAGAATATTGTAATTGGCGGCGCAGCGGGCGCCTTTCCTCCGATGATAGGGTGGGCCGCGGTTACAGGAGATATCAGCGTAGGCGGAATAGCACTGTTTGCACTGATATTTATATGGACGCCACCACACTTTTGGGCCCTCGCGCTTTATAAGTGCGAAGACTACGAGAAGGCCGGTATACCGATGTTGCCAGTTGTTTCTGGTATTCAGGAAACAAAACGGCAGATCCTGTTGTATACTTTGACTCTGTTGCCGGTGTCGCTTATCCCATGCGCGCTTGGTACAGTGAGTGTTTGGTGGGGTGGATTTGCGGCCCTGATGGGGTTTGTATTCATTGCGCTGGCGATCAGCGTCTGGTTTGACGAAACAGATAGGGCACCACGACGGATGTTTCGTTTCTCGTTATTTTACCTGACAACACTTTTTGCCGCACTTATCATCGATGGTTTCTATTTCGGCATGGGGGCGGGACAACTCTGATGGCGAAGCGGGTTTCTGATATGCATGGTAAACGCCGGCGCCGGAATATCGCGCTCGCCGTGGCAATATTTGCACTTGCTATCCTCTTTTACGTGATGTCGATCGTCCGTATGTCGGATGGAGTTGCCGGCTGATATGGATTACAAAAAAAGATCTCGCAACAGGTTCGTAGCAGTTATTTCCTTTGTTGCCGCTGGTGGAATGTTGGGAGCGGCCTTTGCTGCCGTTCCGCTTTACGAAGTTTTCTGTCAGGTGACTGGTTACGGCGGTACCACTCAAACCGCAGCGGCGCCTCCCTCAAATGTATTGAATCGCCAAATCGAGATCCGTTTTAACAGTGATGTTGACAAGGCATTACGTTGGCAGGTTGATCCAATGCAGGACAGTATACGTGTAAAAGTGGGTGAAAGTGCGTTGGCGATGTACAGGGCAAAAAACCTTTCCCCCAATATAATCACAGGTACTGCAGCGTTTAATGTTACGCCAGCTAAGGCGGGTCCATACTTTACCAAGATCGAATGTTTTTGTTTTACCGAGCAGAAGCTTGGTGCGGGTGCAACTGTAGATATGCCGGTTTCCTTTTTCGTTGACCCAGCTATCGGCGAGGATCCCAATCTGAACGATGTTACTACAATTACGCTTTCTTACGCTTTTTTCCATACGGAAACTTTATCGACCCACACTGCGCGGGTAGGGAATGTTTCCAATGACATAAACGGGTAAACACGGAGCAGCAGAATCATGGTCCCGCCTGCAGAATCCGGCGCTAGCGCCACAGAATATGATTACCATGGACACAAACATCCCTATCACCTAGTTGATCCAAGTGCCTGGCCATTTATAGGCTCAATAGCCGCGTTTGTTATGGCGGTTGGGGCCGTTCTTTACATGCATGCTGAGATAGGTTGGGTGTTGATTTTAGGATTCCTAGGCGTGTTGGGCACCATGGCCGGGTGGTTCTGGGAGGTCATAAAAGAGGCAGAATACCGAGGTTTTCACAACCCAGTTGTCCAAGTGGGTATGCGCTTTGGGATGGCGCTTTTTATCGCGTCGGAGGTTATGTTTTTCGTAGCCTGGTTCTGGGCTTATTTTAACGCGGCCCTGTTTCCCAGTGAACAAATTGGGGCCCAATGGCCACCTCCCGGTATTCAAACATTTGATACCTGGGATTTGCCATTTCTAAATACCCTAATATTACTGATGTCAGGAATCACGGTAACTTGGGCCCATCATGCCCTCCGTGAGGGTGATCGCAAACACTTTCTGCAAGGACTGGGCTTGACGATCGGCCTGGGTATCTGTTTTACAGGCGTTCAGATTTTTGAATACAGTCATGCCGCTTTTGGGTTTCGTGAAGGTATTTATCCCTCCACATTCTTCATGGCGACCGGCTTTCATGGTTTTCATGTGTTAGTGGGTACCATCTTTCTCATTGTCTGTTTTTTGCGTGGACGTGCTGGGCATTTCACGGCTGACCATCACTTTGGCTTTGAGGCGGCGGCATGGTATTGGCATTTCGTCGACGTGGTATGGTTATTCCTGTTTATCTGTATCTACTGGTGGGGTCGTTAGTTACCCTCTCCGTTCAGCGTAGCGGAGCGCAATGAACAACCGTGAAAGTTGGCCTGTGCTTTCCCCAATGCGGACTGGCCTTTCTTGTAACTGTCCGAGATGTGGGCGCGGCACCCTCTACAAGGGTCTTCTTGAAATACGTGACCGGTGTACCCATTGTGATCTCGACCTGTCTTGCCACGATACGGGCGATGGGGCGACCGTTTTCGTCATTCTGATCCTGGGCGCGCTCGTGGTAGGGCTGGCGTTATGGCTTGAGGCGTCACATGCCCCCCCAATTTGGGTTCATCTCGTGGTTTGGGTCCCGGCGATCACAATTCTGTCGATTGCAATGCTCCGGCCGTTCAAGGGGATCCTGGTCGGCTACCATTACAGGAACCTTCGTCATAAATATCAGACAGGCCCCAATGCCTAGGTGGCACGTTATCCGCCCAACTTTCGGGATGACTGCGTGCGCAATCACAACATTTGTTCTGCTTGTTGGGCTCGGGACATGGCAATTGCACCGTCTTGAGTGGAAAGAGAATCTCATAGCTGAAAGAGCGGGAAAGAAAGTGTTACCCCCCCTAGCCATTTCAGAGGTGCCGGACGACGACTGGCGTAAACTGGAGCACCGACGTGTCACCGTTCGCGGCAGGTATCAGCATGACAAGGAAATACTGATAGTGAACCAGACCCACCGCGGTCAGGTAGGTTTTCAGCTGATTACCCCTCTCGCAACTGAAGGCGGCGTCAGCATACTGATCGATCGCGGCTGGGTACCTTTAACGTGGCCAAAGGGCGGGTTAGACAATCGTCGCGTGCCCGGGACGGTCAAACTGACCGGTGTTCTGCGTCAAGGCGTTCGCCCGAACAGGTGGGTGCCCGACAACAACCCCGCAAGAGATCAGTGGTTTTTTGCCGATGTTTCACAAATGGCTGCGAGGGCCGGGCTAAAAAATTTTAGAAGTTACCTCATCAAGGTCCTTCCCGGCTTGAATGAACCGCGTTTTCCAAAAAGCTCTCCTGCGAGTTTAAAAATCCGAAATAAGCACCTCGAATACGCAATTACTTGGTTTGGTCTCGCGATGACCTTGGTAATTGTGTTTGTCGCTTATCATCTACGACGACCGAAGTGGTAAGCTGGGCGTGACGGCGTATGGCAAACTCAAAACCCGCTTTAGGCGGGTTGCAGCATTGAATGAAGCGCTGACTATGTTGAATTGGGACACATCGGTAATCATGCCATCTGGTGGCGCCGCCGCACGAACCGAACAGCTCGCGGCAGTGAAAATTACGACCCATGAAATATTAACCGACAATGAATTAGCGGACTTGCTGGACGCAGCGGAGAGCGAGGATATTACCGAGCCCTGGAAAGTTGCCAACCTGCGTGAAATGCGTCGTAGCTGGGTTGTCGCCAATGCCGTTGATGCCGACCTGGTGGAGGCGTTTACTCGCGCCTGTTCCACTTGCGAGCAGGTATGGCGTAAAGCGCGGCATGATAACGATTATGCGCTTGTAATGCCCTACCTAGAAGAGGTTCTTAATCTGACGCGAAAGATCGCCGTCGCAAAAGCGACGGTATTCGGTTGTTCACAATATGAAGCCCTGTTGGATCAGTACGAGCCGAGTTGTAAAACCGCTGCGATTGATGTGCATTTTGCTGATATAGAAACGTTTCTTCCGGAAATTCTTGAAACTGCTCTTTTAGCGCAGGAAGAGCAAAATATCGGACTTCTACCTAGCGGACCGTTTCCGATTGAAAAACAGCGGGCCCTGTGCGCAACACTGATGAAGATTCTGGGATTTGAGTTTGGCAGCGGGAGACTGGATGTGAGCCTGCATCCATTTTGCGGGGGTGTACCGGGGGACATACGCATAACTACACGTTTCTCGGAAGATGATTTTACCAAAAGCCTGATGGGGGTGCTCCATGAAACCGGGCACGCATTGTATGAAATGGGGCTACCAGAGGATTGGCGGTATCAGCCTGTTGGGTCAGCGCGTGGCATGACCCTTCACGAGAGCCAGTCCCTATTGATAGAAATGCAGATCTGCCGCAGCCGCGAATTCATGGCGTTTGCGGCACCCCTTATGCGCGAGGCCTTCGGTGGAGCTGGCCCTGAGTGGGACTCGGAAAACCTTCACCTTGCTTATAATCGGGTTAAACCCAGCTTTATTCGCGTCGATGCCGATGAGGTTACCTATCCGGCACACGTAATACTGCGTTATCGCCTTGAAAGGGCATTGATTTCTGATGATCTGACGCTGGACGATCTTCCAATTGCGTGGAACGATGGACTAGAGGGTCTGTTAGGTATCCGCCCTCCGGACGATCGCTTAGGATGTCTTCAAGACATACACTGGTATGATGGTGCTTGGGGTTATTTTCCAACTTACACTTTGGGTGCTCTTGCTGCTGCGCAGTTGTTTGCGGCCGCAAACGAGGTTTTGCCGGAAATACCTACGGCGATCGCGCGAGGCAACTTTAGCCCTTTAATTGGCTGGATGAGGGACAATCTGCATGCCCGCGCATCGTTTGCATCGACGGATGAACTGATTGAAAAGGCTACCGGCCACCCCCTGGAAACAGCAGCTTTCAAGGCACATCTGCGAGCTCGATATGGATAACAGAGCGTGATGCGAATTCTCATTTGACAACAAAGTTTGCCTCACTACATTTCGCACGGCTTAGAGGATAGACCCTTGAAATATATTTCGACCCGCGGGCAAGCGCCCGTGTTACAATTTGACGATGTACTGCTGGCCGGGCTGGCGGCGGATGGAGGATTGTATGTGCCGCAGGTATGGCCGCAGTTTTCCGATAATGAAATATCTGCCATGGCAGAACTTTCCTATTCAGAAATTGCCCATCGAGTTATCCGGCCGTTTGTTGGGGGAACTATTAATGACAATGAATTGCGAACATTGATTAAAGCTTCATATGTAGGATTCGACCATACAGCAGTGACACCCCTCAAACAGATTGGCCAAAATGAATGGCTAATGGAACTTTTTTACGGTCCGACGCTGGCATTCAAGGATTTGGCTCTTCAACTGGTCGGGCGGATGTTTGATCATGTACTTTCTGCTCGTGGCCGGCGCATTACAATTGTGGGTGCAACTTCGGGCGATACCGGCTCGGCAGCGATAGAGGCGTGTCGCGACCGTGATAACGTGGATGTCTTCATCCTTTATCCCGAAGGCAGGGTCTCGGAAGTGCAGCGACGCCAGATGACGACGGTTACAAGTGGTAACGTCCATGCGCTTGCGGTTGCCGGAACATTTGATGATTGTCAGGACTTGGTAAAGGCCATGTTCAACGACGTTGAATTTCGCGAGACGTATAACCTATCGGCCGTTAATTCGATCAACTGGGCGCGGGTGCTGTTTCAGATCGTTTATTATTTCGTTGCAGCGGTCCGGTTGGGTGCACCAAAAAATTCCATAGGTTTTGCGGTGCCTACTGGTAATTTTGGCAACGTATATGCTGGTTGGGTTGCGTGGAAATGTGGCTTGCCCGTGTCAAGACTCGTAGTCGGGACTAATAGTAACGACGTTCTATTTCGTTTTTTTGAAAGTGGTGTAATGAGAAGCCAGAAAGTCGTCCCTACCCTCTCACCGAGCATGGATATACAGGTTTCCAGCAACTTTGAGCGGCTTCTGTTTGATATGCTGGGACGTGATGGGGTGGCGGTATCTGAATGGATTAATACATTTCGTAAAACCGGCACAGTGTCGGTGGACGATTCATGTCTTGCGGAGGTGCGCGAAAAGTTTTGTGCGGCACGCCTCAATGATGCAGACACAAAACAGGTAATTCGCCGTTTATACGCTGAAACCGGAGAACAATTGGATCCACACAGCGCCATTGGCGTTGGCGTTGGTCGTCAGTGCCGAGGGGATGTCACAGTGCCTATGGTATCCTTGGCTACTGCCCACCCATCGAAATTTCCCGATGCGGTTGAAGAGGCAACTGGGTTGCGTCCGCAACTACCTGACCGTTTGGCGACTTTATTTGACCGGCCCGAACGGTATGTAACCATTTCGAAAAACCTAAAAGCCGTTCGGAAGTTTATTAGCGAAACAACCACGGTTGGGTAGCATGACGATTTATCAGTCCACCCTTGCAAATGGTATGCAAATTGTAAGTGATCGAATGGATTCCGTTGAAACGGTCACACTTGGCGTTTGGGTTGCGGCCGGGTCTCGCAACGAACCCGCAGAGGTCAACGGCGTCTCACACGTTTTGGAGCATATGGCCTTCAAGGGAACCAAGCGGCGTTCGGCGCTCGAGATAGCGGTAGAAATGGAAGATGTGGGGGGACATTTGAACGCATATACGTCGCGCGATGCCACGGTATATTATGCCACAATTCTTAAAGAAAACGTTGATCTCGCATTGGATATTATAGCAGATATCCTGTTGTATTCTGTTTTCAATGAAGACGAACTTGAACGTGAACGGGCAGTCATACTGCAGGAAATCGGCCAGGCAAACGACACCCCAGACGACATAATCTTCGATCGGTTTCAAGAAACTGCTTATCCGGACCAAGCGCTAGGGCGATCGATCCTGGGAACCACTGAAATCGTCGCACATTTACCGCGTGATATTCTTTTGGAATATATGAGGGCTCAATATGGCGCGGCCCGGATGATTCTATCGGCCGCTGGAAACCTTGACCATGACCATTTGGTCCGATGTGCTGAGAGATTGTTCCAGCATTTGCCCCAGCATACCGCTAGGTCCGCTCCGATGGGGTGTTATACCGGCGGCGAATACCGAGAGAAACGTGCTCTAGAGCAGGTTCATCTGGTGCTCGGATTTGAGGGGGTAGCACTTACCGATGATGATTATTATTCTCAGAGCGTATATTCCACTGCATTGGGTGGTGGAATGTCTTCGCGTTTGTTTCAGGAGGTGCGTGAAAAACGGGGACTTGCCTATTCATTATACACTT
>JAYZQT010000087.1:0-42698 GCA_036136335.1 Pseudomonadota bacterium | reverse complement strand
TTGTCGAAAATTCCGCTTGCGGACGCGGTCGCTATCATGTTTACCCGACCGCGTTATGGAGCAATTTTCGCTATTGTTTTTCTGGGAGAGTTAGTCGGACTGCGGCGTTGGATGGCGTTAGGGGTTGGATTCATCGGCGTTCTGGTCATGGTGCGTCCAGGTTTTGAAGTTTTCAACCTTGGGCTAGCATCAGTATTCATTGCATCAATTGCCGGCGCCGCTTCAGCAATTTTTATCCGTTACCTGTCCCATTCGGAGGCGCCTGATACCATCACTATTTACTATGTAATATTTACCACGCCGGTAATGCTACTGCTGGCCATGTTAGTGTGGGAGACGCCAACGTGGAGACAGCTCGGCTGGTTATGTTTTCTGGGTTTGGCAGGCACGCTCGGCCAACGGGCAATGAGCCGTGGCTTTGCGGCTGCGGACGCATCGATAATGCTTCCGATAGATTTTACCCGTCTTCTGGTTGCTGCGTTATTCGGTTTCCTACTCTTTTACGAGGTGCCCTCGGTTTATACCGTAATAGGCGGGCTTCTGATTTTCGGCTCAACTGTCTATATCACGCATCGGGAAGCCCGTATTTCGCGGGAAAACTCCAGAACCGCTTCGGTACAGAAATAGAATGAAAAAACCGGGCTGGGCTTTACGTATCGAAACCCTTCCAGGACCAGCCAGATCGGGGTTCTGGATGTGTATCTCGGCAGTCACCTACGTGGTTTCAATTGCAATCGGACGTTACCTCGCACCGAATATCGAGGTCTTTCAAATCGCGTTTCTCCGTAACGCATTTGCAATGCTTTTTATGCTGCCCTGGCTTTTGAACGTGGGAATTGGGGCTATGCGCAGCAATCAGATCGGGCGTCATATAATCCGTGGGTTTCTGTCGTCAGCAAATGTCACATTGCTTTTCGCCGCTGTTGCACTAATCCCGATTGCGGACATGTCGGCGATCAATTTTCTGCAACCCGTCCTCGGCGCGGCATTTGCTGGACTTGTCCTAGGCGAAGTTGTTGGACGCAACCGCTGGCTTGCGATCAGCGCGGGGCTTGGGGGTGCCCTAATCATCATCCGTCCAGGATTCGCAGAATTCAATCTTGGAATGGCGTTTGCGCTTGGTTCAGCGCTCACCGGCGCTATGGTCTCCATCCTGATCAAAACCATGGTCCGCAAGGATTCTCCTGACACGATCGCTGCCTGGTTGTTTATTACCCAGACGCTGATCCTGCTTGTGCCAACAATTTACGTATGGCACATGCCAACGATTGAGCAATGGTGCTTTTTCGCGTTAATAGGGTTCATGAGCCTCATCCTGCAACGGACATACAACAGAGGAATACAGGCAGCCGATATTTCCATCGCGATGCCGTTCAATTTTACCCGCCTGATTTGGGCCGCTCTGCTTGGCTGGATTGTCTTCGCAGAGTTTCCCGATCTCCGGACGTGGACTGGCGGAATAATAATTTTTGCTGCGTCGATCTGGTTAACACGCCTCGGACGAAAGCTTCAATGAGTGGTCCTGTTGTCTGGTTTCGCGACTTGCAGCCAAACATGCGCGGAGCGGTGTTTGTCATCGCTGGAACGGTCTGTTTCGTTCTGACAGATATTGTCGTCAAAGATACAGGCAAAAACATTCATCCCGCACAGATGGCTATCTTCCGTTACTGTGTGGGTTTTCTTTTGCTAACACCATTATTCATCCGCACCGGCGTGGTGCGGATGAAAACAAAACGCCTGAGACTTCACTTCGTTCGCGCGATTATAGCCTCCATCGGTCAAGCGGGAATGTTTTACGCTGTAATTCACCTGCCACTGGCGGACGCAACTGCGATGACCTTTACGCGCCCGCTTTTTCTCACCATCCTCGCCATTTTCATTCTGAAAGAGTTCGTGGGGCTCCAGAGATGGAGCGCAACAATCGTAGGGTTTACCGGCGTTATTGTAATGATGCGCCCATTCAGTGGAGATGTCGATATTGCCTGGTTTGTTGCGTTGTTCACGGCGTTTCTGTTTGCGTGGGGGCTAATTATCATACGAGTTCTTGCACGCGACGATCCGCCGGGAACTATTCTATTCTGGTATCATATTTTCGGGATGATCATCTTTGCTGGCCCGGCACTCTATGTCTGGGTAAATCCAACTCCCGTCGAGTGGGTGCAACTCTTTCTCATTGCTGCATTTACCGCCGCCGGTATGAATTTTTTTGTGAGGGGTTTCTCTGTTGGAGAATCCAGCCTCATGGGCACAATGGAATATATCCGGTTAGTCTTTGCAGTCGTCGCCGGTTATTTTTTCTTTAGCGAAATACCAGACTTGTGGACTTGGGTAGGTGCGGCAATCATCGTTTCGGCAACACTTTACATAACCCACCATGAAGCCCGGAAAAAGGGTGCCTAGGTAACCGTCTCACGCCCGGCGATTAAATCAATGAATTTCGCGAGAACCACATCCCGGTCTGAAATTCCTCCTGCGTCGTGAGTGGTCAAAACGATGACTACCGTGTTATAGATGTTTGACCATTCCGGGTGATGGTCCATTTGTTCGGCTTTGATCGCAATACGCACCATAAACCCAAACGCCTCATTGAAATCATTAAAATTCAGTGTCTTAGTTATAGCATCCCGACCGCGAACCTTCTTCCAGTTCCGGAGGGAAGCCAGTGTCTTTTTGCGGTCAGAACCCTTGAGTTTTTCGGTCATTTTGCTCTCCTAATCTCTAATGCATCATGAAGCGCATTGGCCACTAGTTCTAGTCTGGGTAATACTGACAACACCAGCTTTCCTTGAACAAATCCCCCGATCCTGGACCATATCACAAATATGGCACACGATCCTTAAGCCGGACGATGAAAGAGACACGGGGCTATAGCGTCCTCTCGAATTGGTGACCCTCCACGCGAAAGTGCCGCTGTATGACGAGGGAGGAGCAGTCATCAACAGACCGGACATTCTTCGTCATCTATCGGCGCCCACTGCTCCACTAATGATCTAAACCTGAGGAAGGTCTTTGCCATCTTGTTCGACATGGACTGACCCACAAAATTGGGCACCATTACGGCGTGTCCGACGAGGGCATGGCACAGGTCGAAGAGTAGGCAGATTCATAACGGCAGGTGCCACGCGGTATGCTATCCCGGCTTCCCAAACTCACTCTGGCGCGTTTCACGGTGCGCTGTGTAGTAGGCGCTCGCCGCTATGATTGCGGCACCAGGCCAGACCCAGACGGAAGGAACCTGCGCAAGCACAATAAACGCAAGCCCCGCCGCAAATGGCATCTGCAAGTAGTGTGCGGGGAGAACTGCGCTTGTGTCAGATACCCGAAAAGCGCGGGCCATAAAATACTGTGACAACATTGTTTGCAGTCCCAACAGAACGAGTAGCGGCAAAAGAGCCAAAGATGGTGTCGTCCAATGGTAGAATGCAGGCCCTGCGGAAAGGGGTATAATCAGCGCGTACATCCAGAATGCAACGGCGTCGGGATGATCGGTGCCGGTTAGGGTTTTGGTACCGGCGTTGGCAATACCATACCCGAAAGCGGCAAGTAGACCGGCAAAACTGGCAAGTGTAACCTCTGAAAAACCAGGTCGAATGATCAACAGCGCCCCCGACCCTGCTACCAGCAAAGCTATCCATCGATGCAGTCCCACTCGCTCTTTGAGAAACGCGGCAGCAAACAGAACCGTGAAAAGTGGGGAGGCCATGATTAGTGCGGTGACATCAGCGATCGCTATGTTGGCCAGCCCGTATATTGTGCAGAGCATCGCTCCATAGGTCGCCAACGAGCGCACCCAATAGACCTTCCAACGAGTGACAAGAATAGCACGCGGACGAATGAGCAGAATCCACGGTCCCAGAAAAAGACATGCGAGGACAGACCGGATTAGTGTCACCTCGTAGATGCTCATATGTTGGGTTAACAGTCCCATCGTAACATAACTGGATGCATAACAGGCAGCGGTCCCGGTCATCCACATCAGTCCTGCGAACTGTGGAGATACCTGACGACAGCTCATGACACACCTTCCCCTAGATTCTCATCAGGCCCTCGGCGACGTGCCTCGCTCCAAAGTGAAAAATAACTACCGCCAATAACCAAGATTGCACCCGGTAACAGCCAGATGCTGGGAACCTGGCCAAACAGAAAAAAACCTAGGGTGGCGGCAATGGGCAGTTGTAAATAAAAGGTAGGCATGACCACGACCGCCTCAGCCAACGCAAGTGACCGGGTCATGAAAATTTGCGAATAAAGGCTAAGAATGGCGAAGGAGGCGATCAGCACCCAGTGCGTTAAAGTCGGGGATGTCCAATGATAAACTCCAGGCCCTACTGCCAAGGGCAGGTTCAGTGCAAACAGATAGAAAACAACAACATTAGGATCGTCTTCTTGGGTTAAAACTCGAGTTATAGCTGTTGCAGCCCCATAGGCAACCGTCGCATACAACATGCATATGATCCCGGGTCCTACTTCAACAAAGCCCGGTCGAATTATGACCACCGCCCCCGCAATTCCGAGAACAAACGCAGTCAACCTGGGCCTGGATAGTTTTTCTCGCATCCAGTAAGCTAGGATTAGAACCGCAAAGAGTGGCATCAGAAACGACAACGCAGTCGCATCCGCAAGCGCCATTTTTGCCAAAGCGTAAAACCAACAAAGGTTACCGGTATAGACAGTTAGCGTGCGTAACGCATAGCGCTTCCATTGTGCGGTGTATAAAACCCCGAATCCCCTGCGAACCACCCAGGGCAGCATCACCGCCGTGCCTATTGCGGCACGGAACATGACAAGCTGGTATACGGTGAAGGTCTCCGACAGCTCGCGCACGCAAACAAAAGTCAACGCATAAGACAGGGCGGACATGGTCATCAGAAGTACAGCGCGTGTCTGAACGGGCAGCGCCAGATAGGTAGACGGCACCGTCATTGGATTAATCCAAGAATACAGTGACGTGGCTCGGAAAGAAAATTATCCTCAAACCAGGAAGTATTATTCTGCCGGGTTAGGGGTCTGCAACTCGAATGAGAAATAGTCAGGAAGCAGGGAAGATATTCATTCTGGGACGCTATTGTATCCTTCACTGACTTTCTTCGCCGCTTGCCACTGGCATCCGGCCATGGAAACCCAGTTCTGCGTGCCCTGCGGCCGGGTGCTTGCCCGACAATGTACAACCGGGCAGAATTACTGTCTCGAAATTCGGGGCGTGCGACCATCGACAGTTGAATTTCAAAATATGTACAGGCGCGAGTGTCGCGGAAGGGCGTTTCAAGGTATTGAGACATGAGACTTTCGAGCGCCAGAAGCGGCTAGTATACGACGGAGGTACACAGGGAGGCCAGGCATGTTCAGGGTGTTATTCGTTTGCACGGGAAACATCTGCCGGTCACCGACAGCGGCAGGCATATTCCAGATGCTTGTCGATAATGGTGGACTGTCGGATCAGATAGAAACCGACTCGGCCGGCATCGGGTCCTGGCATTCCGGTGAAGCCCCTGATCCGCGCTCCATGGAAACCGCACTGCGCCGGGGAATCGACATCAGCGCCCAGCAGGCTCGAACCGTCCGGCCCGACGACTTTGAGCAATTTAATCTGGTCCTCGCGATGGACTTAAGTCATTTCTCTGCCCTTAAAGACCTCTGCCCGAAACCGCTGGCGGCTCGGATTCGAATGTTCACTGATTTCACGCCCAGGGCCGCCGGACAGGATGTTCCTGATCCCTACCACGGCGGGGACTATGGGTTTGAACGCGTCTTTGACATGATCGAAACAGGAGCAAAAGGATTGCTTGCAGAAATCGAGCTAAACCATTTGAAGTGAAAGGCAAAAAACACCACTCGGCTGACATGTGGTAAACTACTCAGCCATTCTTTCTGTCGCGGTGGGAGTCTGAAACAGGTGCGCGGGCCGGACGATAATTTTATTACAATTTTCACACAGATGGTCGGTGCCCTCGGCAAGGCACTTATTTGCCATTATCATACAGATCTTCTGCCACTTCCCGACCAAAGGATCGCTGATACTATCGATACCGCCCTTCAAGCAGTTCGAAAACCGCACGAAGCGACTGTGCCTCTCCGCCGACCGGGCGTCCCGCCCTTGCCGTTGTATTCCATGCCATGATGTCCAGATGCGCCCAAGGCGTAGTGGCAGACACAAATTCCTGAAGATATAGGGCGGCAGTAATTGCGCCACCAAAGCCACCCTCCGATACATTGTTGATGTCAGCAATCTTGCTTTGCAGAAGTTTGCGGTAAGGTCTCCATAGAGGCAAACGCCAAACAGGGTCACCGACGTTAGTCCCCGCTTTTTCGAGATCCGCGGCGAGAGCATCCTGGTTGGCAAACAACGCTGGTAAATCCGTGCCAAGCGCGACCCTCGCGGCACCAGTAAGGGTTGCAAAATCAATTATCATCTCCGGGTTCTCAGAATCGGCTGCAGCCAGCGCATCACACATAACCAGACGCCCTTCCGCATCAGTATTGCCAACCTCAACGGTGATACCCTTTCGGGTTTTGATCACATCCAAAGGACGGTAGGCATTTCCGGCAATATTGTTTTCCACTGCAGGTACCAGGACCCGAAGACGAACCTTAAGTTTCAATTCCATGATCAGACTAGCTAGAGCCAGGGCATGAGCACCACCACCCATATCCTTTTTCATCCGCAGCATTCCTGGAGCCGGTTTGATATCGAGGCCGCCGGTATCAAAACACACACCCTTGCCCACAATCGTTACTTTTGGATCACTTCGACGGCCCCAGCGCAGATCTATCAACCGGGGAGGGTCATCGCTGGCCCGTCCAACGGCATGGATGGTTGGATAATTCTTTCTCAGGAGAGATTCCCCGATAACGACGCTGACTACTGCTTTAAATTTCCGTCCCAGTTTCCGCGCTTCGGTTGCCAATTCCGAGGGGCCCATATCCTCGGCAGGTGTGTTAATTAAATCACGAACCAGCGTAACGGCACCCTGCATCGCCTTGACGCGCGACCGATCCGCGTTTGCCGGCCACACCAGGGTAGCTGATTTCGAAGATTTCACCGATTTGTATTTTTCAAAACGATAACAACCCAGCGCCCAACCAGTTGCTGCCGCGGTTGCCCCTTTTGAACCCATCCGGGCGTCAATACGATACGAACCGGCGGGTAGTGCGGCGGGAAGACCAGCGTAATCCCAGATGCCCGAATGACTGTCCACACCGAGCAAAACCCGGCCCAGAATACCTTTCGTACCTGATACTAGACTAATCTCACCTGGACGCGCCGAAAAACCTGATGAGTGAACCCAGTTGTTTACCTCGGCAGGCGCCTTTTTCAACCACGCATCAAAGACCTCGGTTTCCACCGGCGTGACCGGTATTGTCTTGGAATCCCGCTTGTTCTTGAAAATAGCTGTCACAGCATTCTCCCCGTTCATCTCTAACTATAGCGAATGTGTCTCACCGCGCCAGCAAGAGCCAGGTTTTGGCTTTACGTGTTGATGGCAATACTGAAAACTCGCGTGGACGTTGTTTATGTCCAAACGGCGACTATGGCGTCTCGCTAAAAATTGTTTTGCACGAAAGGTGATAAAATGGCCGCGATGAAACCGTCCGAACGCGCCGATTACTCAGCCATCATTGACCGGCCTCCACTATCCGTTCCAGATGGCGGACGGATGATAATATGGCCACTTATGTCGCTGGAAGTCTGGAATATTGATCGTGCGATGGCACGCACCGTCTTGCCACCACCGCAGCATCAGGTGCTGGTCCCAGATGTACCCAACTGGTCATGGCACGAATATGGCATGCGGGTAGGTTTCTGGCGGCTGGAGAGACTATTCGCCGAAATGAATATCAAGGGCACCGTCACAATGAACGGCCGGGTCTGCACACAATATCCGCGAGTGGTGGAAGCATGCCTGGAACTGGGGTGGGAATGTAATGCCCATGCATTTGAACAGATTCCAATGCACAACGTTGACAACCAACGCGAAAACATCCGTAAAACCATAGAAGCCATTGAGGCGGTATCTGGATACCGCCCGCGCGGTTGGTTTGGACCAGGACTCACCGAAACCTTCGAGACACTGGACCACCTTGCGGAAGCAGGCTTTGAATATATTGGCGATTGGGCCTTTGATGATCAGCCTGTTGCCCTCCAGACTGAACACGGGGAAATTTACTCCATTCCCTACAATTTTGAGATCCATGACATCGTCATTTCGCTAATCCAAAACCAGAGATCACATGCATACAAGGAGCGGGCGATCGATTATTTCGATACGCTTTATGAGGAAAGTGCCGAATCTGCCCGGATAATGTCTTTCGCCGTGCATCCATATATTTCAGGGTCACCACATCGCATACGTTATGTTCGCGAACTTCTGGAATACATTCTGGACAAGCCAGGCGTGGTTATTATGACAGGTGAGCAAATACTCGACTGGTTTAAGGCCCAACAGAGTCACAAATAAAATGAGAAAGGTGTCGTTTCCACAATGCTATCCAATGTGAAGTGACGACACCTCAATGATAGAGGTTGTCTCCCGGACCAGACGGAAACATTGACGAACAACAAATGCCCAAGCCAATCGAAATGGTTGCTAGCCCTATTTGGTGGTCAGGTTAGTAACTAACCGCCTTGCCAGAAATCGCTGAACTGGGTCGCAACAACCTCCCCGAAGGCGGGATCACCCGATAACAGGCCCATATCCCGTGAAAATGCATTCATACCCATAACAAAATTCTCACTTATGGCGGCGTCGTAGTATGGAAGATCACGCTCCACCACCTGGGCAATCAAGCCAGCTTCGGCCTCTGGAAAGGTTTTCCGGCCAACTTCGGTAGCCAAGCTAACATCTGCCTTGATGGCTTTCTGAACATTGACAATAGCGCGCACTGCCGAAGCAACAGTTTCAGGATTTTCGTCGATGAGCTTTTCGGTCGTTACTAGTGCCGGCTGGGTGTAGTTGAATGATGCCGCTGGACCAACGCCACGCCGCGGATCAAGAACAATACTCCCGACACCCCGCGTCACGGCCACTTCCGCACCCATACCGTTGGCCCAGAACGCATCAATTCTTTTCTCTTCGAGCGCCGCGGCCGCTGTGACACCGAACGAAACCCCGGGCACCACCGTACCCGGAATTGGAGCAATATTGACGTCATTTTCAGCATCAATACCCACTTCGGTCAACAAACGTTTGAGCCCAATATCAACCCATGGTGCAGCCCCAATGTTTAGACCCTTGATCGCATCCGTATCGCCAAGCGCGATATTGAGCTCCGTTTTTGCAACAAGAAACCAGTACATCCCCTGTGAAAGCGCGCATACAGCCTTGGCACCTTGCCATTCAGGAAACGCGGCCTGGGTGGCATGAGCCGATCCAGCGACGAAATCAACCGTTCCGTCACGCAACGCCTTGTATGCATCATCTACTGGAAAAATCAGCTCGTAGGTTACATCAAGCCCCTCTCGGTTGAAGAAACCAAGCTCTGCGGCCGCCGGCGCTGGAAAATACGAATTTGAAACTAGGTCGGGTACAGCAATTTTCATTAACAGGTTTCCTTGTCTCAGTTAATCTTTATCCAAAATCGACGCCTTTCTGCACACCAGAACGAGCATCCATTTCAGAATACCATCTTTCAACATTGTCACATCCGCCGGTGTATTGAGGAGTGACCGCCTTCGCCCGATAAAGAACCGGATAAAACGCAAAATCGGCAATCGTAACCTCATCAGCAGCGGTAAATTGGCTGTCCGCCAGCACTCCATCCCAGTACTTCAGATACCGTTTAAACCGGGCTCCAAATTCATCCATTGTCGGAAGATGAGGATTGGCCATCCTGCCAACGGCTAATACCGCCATAAGGACCCCGGTCATGTCTGTCGCAATATTCATTATATCGCGCCAGAAGACCGGGTTCTCGGACACATTCTTCGGCATAAATCTGTTCGATTTCTCGGATAGATAAATCATTATGGCGATCGACTGGGACAGTATTAGCGGATTACCGTCAGGACCCTCCAAATCTACTATGGTGGGTATGAGACCCATGGGGTTCAACGAGAGATATCTGCTTTCCAGTTGCGCGCCGTTAGCGAGGTCGACCGTATGTTGGGTATAGGCGAACTCACATTCTTCGAGCATTATTTTTGCTCTCAGACCGTTGGACGTTGGTGCCGCGTACAAATCTATCATCTCAACCTCCTCAAAACCCATCGCCTGATTGGGCTTAACATGTTTTGCAGCAAGTCGCGACCTTAGCATTCGGGGGCAGATTCAATTTCCTCCTGAAGGGCAAGCCACGCTCCCTCCGCATCGCTCAGCTGCTGCAAAATCCACCCCAGATCCTTCTGCAACGCCACTAGGGTAACGGTATCTCCCTGATATATTGCCGGGTCCGCCATCTTGGTCTCAATCTCGGTTTTCTGGGCGTCCAAATCCCGAAGGTTTGTTTCAATACGTGCGATCTGTTTCCTCAATGGTGCCAACAGACGACGGTGGTTGGCCCCCTGGCGCCGCCGTTCATTCCTGCCCAACACAGGTTCTTGCGGCTTGGGCTTGTTTTCTGCCGAATTCTTCCTGCCTTTTGCCGACAACAACCGGTATTCATCCATATCGCCGTCAAATGCCGCTACTTTTCCATCGTCAACAAGCCAGAAGCGCTCCGCGGTAAGTTCAAGTACATGCGGGTCATGACTGACAATAATCACTGCCCCTGCAAAACCATTTATTGCCTGAATTAGTGCCTGCCGAGAATCAACGTCAAGGTGGTTTGTCGGTTCATCAAGCAACAGAACATGAGGATTTTCTATCGTCATAAGCGCAAACAACAGCCGTGCCTTTTCACCACCCGACAGATTTTCTACCAAGGTGTCAGCCCGCTCTTGGCTGAAGCCAAAGTGGCCCAGATGGCTCCTTACCTTATCTGTTCCATCATTCGGCCGTTTTCGCGCGAGCTCGATCAGCGGCGTGGCCTCAATGTCGAGTTCGTCCGTCTGGTGTTGTGCAAAATAGCCAACCCGGAGTTTAGGGGCAGTCACGATGGTTCCGGAAATGACCTCCAGACGCCCGGCCAGAAGCCGTATCAGGGTTGATTTGCCATTTCCATTTGCCCCAATCAGGGCAATTCGATCATCTTCATCGATCCGAAGATTTAGATTTCGAAGGACTGCCTGTCCACCATAACCAACCGAAGCACCTCGCATGCTGAAAAGGGGTGGCGCAATTGGCGGATCTGGTTCAGGAAAATTGAAGGTTATCACCGGGCCTTCGGCGTGTTCGGGAATTGGCTCCATTCGCTCAAGCATCTTTAGTCGGGATTGCGCCTGTTTTGCCTTGGTAGCCTTGTAACGAAACCGGTCGACAAAGTTCTGGATATGGGCACGTTGGGCGTTCTGTTTTGCACGCGCCCGATCATTCTGCTCAATACGCATACGGCGGACTTCTTCAAATCGGTCGTAACCACCCCGATAGAGTGTTAGTTCACATTTTTCGAGATGAAGAATCTCCTGCACAACCCTATTCAGGAGACCGCGGTCGTGACTCACAATAAGAACTGTACCATCGTAACTGCATAGATAATCCTCGAGCCACAGCGCGGCTTCCAGGTCGAGATGATTGGTGGGTTCGTCAAGTAGAAGAAGGTCGGGTTGAGTGAAAAGTAGTGAAGCCAGCATAACCCTCATACGCCAGCCACCCGAATAATCATTCAGGGTGCGTTGCTGGGCCCCATTGTCAAAACCGAGCCCGGCGAGAATACGCGCAGCCCGAGACGGCGCGGAATGGGCTTCTATGTCCGCCAGACGTTCGTGTATCTGCGAAATCCGTAGGGGATCGGCCGCAGTTTTGGCCTCCTTATTAAGTGCGTTTCGTTCGGTATCCGCCGCAACCACATAGTCCAGCAGGGTTTCCTTCCCGTCAGGCGCTTCCTGGCGGGTAATGCCTACACGCCAGGTGGCCGGTACGGAAATCGTTCCACCGTCACCCTCAATCTGGCGGGTAATCAGCTTTAGTAACGTCGTCTTGCCGGTGCCGTTCCGCCCTACGAGGCCCACACCATGACCTGCAGGTATCGTCGCCGAGGCTCCATCTAGAAAAATCCGGGGGCCAATTCGGTATGTAAGATTATCAATTTTCAACATGGCGCGCGGTTTGCCATGCCCGGCTGCAGATTACAACGGTGATGTTTTCGCTTCAGGCCGTCTTTACGACGTTGAGCCCAAGTTCTTCAATCATCCGATCACGCATTATGTATTTTTGAATCTTTCCCGTCACCGTCATTGGGAATGCGTCAACGAACCGAATATAGCGCGGTACTTTCTGATGTGCGATCTGGCCATCACAAAACGACCGAATGTCAACTTCGTGGGCACCCACGCCCTCCGCGAGCATGATCCACGCACAGAGTTCTTCTCCGAATTTGTCGTCTGGAACACCAAATATTTGGACTTCTGCAATCTTCGAATGACTGTAGAGAAATTCCTCAATTTCTCGCGGATACAGGTTTTCGCCACCGCGTATAACCATGTCTTTGATCCGGCCCACGATGTTGAGAAAACCGGCCTCATCCATGGTTGCCAAATCACCGGTATGCATCCAACCATCGGTGTCGATGGCTGCTGCGGTGCGATCAGCATCCTCCCAATAACCGCTCATGACAGAATACCCGCGCGTGCAGAGCTCGCCCTTCTTTCCAACGGGGACGATGTGACCGTCAGCATCAATGATTTTCACCTCAAGGTGAGGCTGTACGCGCCCGACGGTGGATACCCTGCGGTCGAGTGGATCGTCGATAGAGGTCTGGGTTGACACCGGACTTGTCTCGGTCATTCCATAGGCAATTGTGATGTCTTTCATGTGCATCCGTTCATTAACCTGTTTCATTACCTCTATCGGACACGGAGAGCCCGCCATGATGCCGGTACGCAGGCTGGAAAGGTCAAACTCCGGAAAGTCGGAATGCTGGAGTTCTGCAATAAACATGGTTGGAACGCCATAAAGAGCCGTGCATTTTTCTGCCTCAACCGTCTCTAGGGTTGTCAGCGGATCGAATGCCTCGCTTGGATAAACCATGGCAGCACCGTGAGTGACGGCGGCAAGATTGCCCATTACCATGCCAAAGCAATGATATAAAGGAACTGGAATACAGATACGGTCAATCTCATCCAACGCCTGCGCTGCCCCGACAAAATAACCGTTATTAAGAATATTGTGATGGGTCAGGGTCGCCCCCTTGGGGAAGCCCGTGGTACCGCTGGTGAACTGTATGTTGATCGGATCATCAGATTTTAGTTTAGGTGCAAGCGCCTCAACAGTTTCCTGCCCGGCCGCACGACCTCGTTCCAAAATTTCCTCAAATGGGTTGGTCCCCGGCGTTTCCTCGCCACCAATCCTTATAACGTGGCGCAGATGGGGTAGACGCGCGGCTTCAAGCATGCCCCTCGCCGAGGTATCAATCTCCGGTGCAAGCTCCTGGATAATTCCGAGATAATCACTCGTTTTGAAGGCGGCGGCTGTAACCAGCGCCAGGCATCCGACCTTATTCAGTGCATATTCGAGTTCTGCCGCCCTGTAGGCCGGGTTAATGTTGACGAGAATTAGCCCTGCCTTGGCCGCCGCAAACTGCGTGATTGTCCATTCCGCACAATTGGGTGCCCATATGCCGATCCGGCTCCCGGGAGTGAGGCCAAGATGAATCAGTCCGGCGGCAAATTTGTCAACCCGGTCTTTCAGGTCTAACCAAGACCAGTGGACATTCTGTTGACGCACTACCAGTGCATCGCGTGAACCCCAGCGCGCAACAGCGGCATCGAACTGGGAACCGATTGTCGCACCTATAAGTGGAACGCCAGTTGTGCCGCTGGCGTAGCTCTGAGTGAAATCTTTCATCGGCTCAAATTCATAGTGGTTTCGCCGCGCGTATTAAACTGATAAAACGCATTATCGTTAATTTCGCTTCCATTTCTTTATTCCGGTGCCAAGGCATGTTCAAAAACTATCTAAAGCTTAAGTAACCGTCGCGCGTTCCTGTTGAGTATCTTCTGCCGGTCCTCACGACAAAGTGATATCTGTTCAGCCCATTCGGTACCTGGCTGGTTTTCGACAAAGGGGTAATCGACGGAAAACATAATCCGGTCGACACCCATTTCCTGAACCGTGCACAACAGCGCGGGATTTGAAAAGTTTCCGCTCGTGGTGATGTGGAAATGGCCTTCAAAGACCTCACGAAACGACCGCGTCTGCGTATTTTCCACCCGCGATAGTGCCTGATTTACCCGCCATAGCAAAAACGGCAATGCCTCGCCCATATGGCCAAGGATCATCTGAAGACGGGGATAGGCGTCAAAAACCCCCGACAACACCATGCGAATTGCCTGGGTCGCTGTTTCCACAGTGTAGCCCCACCCCGCGGTTGCGAGTGCCGGAAAATCGTCGAGGTAATCCTGATAATATGCTTCGACCACATTCGGATGCGGATAGCCGGGATGAAGGTAGACCGGCACGCCCAGTGCTTCGGCCCGCGCGTAAATCACCCAGTATTTTTCGCTGTCGCAGAATTCTCCATTAGTGAGACCATGAATCATCGCCCCAGAAAATCCGAGATCTTTTACACAACGTTCCAGCTCGTCTGCAGCCACTTCTGGATTGGCCGTAGCCAGCGCAGCAAAGGCCCCAAACCGATCAGGGTGTGCCTTAACGGTCGCACAAAGATTATCATTTGCCCGGCGCGCAATGCCAGGGCCACTTGTCGCGTCAAGGCGTTGTGCTGACGGTGCACCATGGCTAAGTATCTGCATATCAATCCCAGCCGCATCCATCTCTTTAAGGCGCAATTCTCCGACGTCGTAAAGCCGGTCCAGGAGCGCGCCCCGTCTCGAAGCATTTCGGCCGGAGTATGTATCGGTCACGACCGGGTCCCAGTAATGCTCCTCAAGAGCAATAATTTCGATTCCAGAATTTGTTGCCATATCTATCCCTGTTTCGCCTTTTCCTGATCATAGCTCTCGACGGCATAGCTACGCCACCGCTACAGTCGCGAACGACACAATCAGGGATCAAATAACATGGCCGATACCAGGCGCATCGACGTGCATCATCACGTTTTGCCACAATTCTATATTGAAGCGCAGAAGGGCGCCGGCATCACGGGAACCGCCTACCGTGGATTCCCCGAATGGACCCCGCAGCACAGCTTGTCAATTATGGAAACCGAAGGTATCGCAACGACGATACTGTCCTTCACTTCGCCCGGCATCTGGTTTGGTGATATAGCACAGACACGCGACCTGGCGCGCCAGTGCAATGACTATTTGGCAGGCCTTGCGACCGATTTCACGGGTAGGTTCGGCGGGTTTGCGTTTTTGCCGCTGCCGGATATTGACGCCGCGCTGGAAGAAACCGCCAGGGTTTTTGACGAGCTGAAACTGGACGGCATCACACTGTTGACCAGTATTGACGATAAATATGTAGGCCATCCGGATTTTGAGCCGCTCTTTGCGGAACTTGACCGACGCAAAGCGGTCGTATTCATACACCCCTGCTACCCACCAGGCACCGAGGCTGACGGCTGGGACATCCCACGAATGCTTATTGACTACCCGTTCGAAACAACGCGGGTTGCGGTGAACCTGATTTTCAAAGGCGTCATGGAACGTTTTCCGGATATCAGGTTCATACTGTCCCATTCCGGCGGCTCATTACCTTTCCTCGCTCACAGGGTATCGATCTTCGACGACGCGACCCCTTTCAAGGAAAATTATCCGGACGGGGCGGCATCCTATATTAGGCGTTTTTGGTTCGCTACCGCACTTTCGGGATCAAGTGTGCCGCTGGCTGGACTGAAATCCGTGGCCGACCCCTCACGAATTCTTTTTGGGACTGATTATCCCTATATTTCGGGGGACAAGGTCACCATTGAAAGGAACGGTTTTGACGACTGGGATGGATTTACCGAGGCTGAACACGCAGCGGTAAACCGTGGCAATTCCGAAATTCTGTTTCCCCGATTTGGGTGAGAAAATTTAGCAAGCATCGAGATGGTTATCTCGCCGGTTACGCCGATGTCACTTTAATCACCATTGATCGCCAATTAAATAGGCTCCAGGAAGCCTGGCATCTATGCCTTCTGCGTACCTAGCAACTCACTGATGTCCGGTTGGGCAACGGCGATCAAGCGCCCTCATCGGCAAGATTTGCCGCAATGTCTTCGACTAGATTTTTCTTCGATACCTTGCCGAAAGGCGAAAGGGGAAATTCGCCCATCAATTTGAGTCGCTCCGGCAGTTTGAAGCGGGCGAGTTCGTACGATTCAAGATGGCAAGTGAGTTCCTGCAGGTCCAGGGTTTGTCCGGCGGCAGGAATAATACAGGCACACATCCGTTCACCCAGAACCGGGTCAGGCATGGCGACACAGGCCACATTCTTGACTGCGGGGTGGGTAAGGATCAGGTTTTCTATTTCCTCGGCGGAGATTTTTTCACCTCCGCGATTAATTAGGTCCTTTTTGCGGCCTTCAACCAGGTAGGCGCCTGACGGATGCTGGCGCATCAGATCACCAGTGCGGTAGAAGCCGTCGACAGTAAACGCGCGGGCGTTATGTTCCGGCGTGCCAAAATAACCGCGCAGGGTGTATGGGCCTCGACAGCACATCTCGCCGACTTCACCGAATGGAACGACGTTGTCCTCCTCATCCACAATCCGCACCTCATCATCTTCACACATGGGAAACCCGACCGTTTCCATGCGCACCGCTTCCTCGTGATGTTTTTCGGCAAAAAACAACATGCCCTCCGCCATACCAAAATTCTCCTGTACAAATACACTCGGAATCAGTTCGTAGGTTCGGCGCCGAACTTCGGGCTGAAGACGTTGACCTCCAGATTGCAGGTATTGGAGGGATGACAGATCATGGTCGCCAATAGCAGGATCGTGCAACCAGCGAATCAGCAACGCCGGCACGCAATGTACATGCGTCACCCCGTGCTTTTCAATTAGCGGAAACAAGACCTCACCACGCGTGGTCTGACTGAACACCACCGTGCCACCCTTCATGAGGAACCCCTGCATGCCGGGACAGGCGAGAGGCAAGTTATGGCCGATTGGAAGGATGTCGAGCAAAACCTTGTCGGGGCCCGTTTCTGTGGAAGCGCATGCCAGTCGGGAATTGCAGATATAGTCGTTGTGGGTTCGTGGAATCAGTTTTTGAATTCCTGTGGTACCACCAGACAGTTGAAACACCGCTGGGTCCTCAGGATCAATTTGTATTTCACCTAAATCGGATTCCGAAGCGTTCGGCTCTGTGTCGAGAAGGTCCTCGACGGTGACAAAATCGTCCTGCGGTGGACCGAGTACAATCCCAATTGTGAGACAGTCGTGTTCGTTCCGTAAACGGTTGACGAGATCGGTGAAGGAATAATCGCGCGCCTTCGCGGGAACTACGCAGGCCTTGGCCTGCGCGATCTCAACGAACTGCGATACCTCCATGTAACGATGGGTCGGTAACGCCATAATGGGTATCATCCCAATTTTCTGGAAGGCAAAATAGAGGTACGAGAATTCGATGACGTTAGGCAAGCACACGACGACCCGATCAAGAGACACAAATCCAAGGTCAATCAGGTTAAGGGCAACCCGAGTAGAACGTTGGTCCAACTCCCGATAGGTGACAACTTTTTCGCCATCAATGATTGCCGTTCGGTCAGCATATTTGTCAAACCATTCAGCATAATGGGATGCAATACTGCGGTCTTTCCAATAACCCTTCTCACGGTATTTCTTTGCGTATTCTGGCGGATATCTTACGACACCTTCAAGCATGAAACTTTCCCTTCCTGCGTCGCGTTATGTGACCGACGAAAACCCGCCATCAACGACGAGTATCTGTCCGCTTACCGACTTGTTGCCATCAACCAGACTCATGACCGTCCGGGCTACATCTTCTGCGTTGACGACGCGCTGTAAGGGTGTCTGCTTCGCACGGACCCCCATTAGCTCGTCATAATTGTCACCAAGCATGCGTTCCATCCAGTCGCCTTCCATCCAACCCGGCGCCACTCCGTTCACCCGCACTCCTGCCCGCCCTAGCGCGCCAGCAAGTGCCTTTGTCATGGTCCACAACGCCCCTTTGCTGACTGAGTAAGGTAATGCCTGCGGTCCAGGCCTTGCGCCGACAATGCTGTTGGTATTGACGATGCAGGCGTCGTCGGAGGCCTTGAGCAGGGGTGCCGCATGCTTGGTGACAAGAAACACGCCACGCACATTTACGGCAAATACCCGGTCCCAGTCTTCAACCTTTATCTGTTCGAACTGCCACGCAAGCCCATTCGTCGTCGTCCCAGCGTTGTTACAAAGAACGTCAAGCCGGCCAAATTCGGCAGTGACCGCCTCCATCATGCGAATGACATCGGCCTCCTCCCCGACATCGGCCTGAATTACTAGCGTCGAGGCACCAGCTTCGGTGCAGGCAGCGGCAGTTTTCTCGGCTTCCGCGCCGCTGCGGGAATAGTTTATAATTACATTGTAACCGGCTTTTGCCAGCTCGATCGCTTCTTCACGGCCGATCCCGGTCGATGCGCCGGTCACCAGTGCTACCCTTTTGTCAGATGGTGCCATTTCTTCAAGCGGCGGGCCGCTTCTCCCTTTTTATTGCATGAATAAATCTTCTGTTTCAGTAGATTTTGACCCGCTTCGGTTCTTTGTCAATTCCTGTCCAAAGGCGGTAACACAAAAATAAAAAGCCGTAAGACCCGACGCAATCCCGCAATCCCCGCAGGGGGCTTCTCTTCGCCAACCCAACGCCGCAGTTGGTTCTGGCAGCAGTAAAGATCAGAGACAGTACGTCGCACTTGTCGAATAGGTGCGTAAAAAGTGTGCCGGGCGCAACACCGGCGCGCAGGGCTATCTCACGCGTCGTCGCCTGATCGTAATTTCTTTCTAAGAATAAATCGCAAGCCGAATTCTTTATCCGTCGCAGCTTGTCGCCCTTTATTACATTCTCGACGACCGCGAACAGCAACATCTGTCGCATTTCCAGATTGGTCTGGGTCTGTGAGGATGTCCCCCAAGCCCTGACATCAACTTAGGTTCTGTCCAATATGGGTCCCAAGCACAGTCTGGCGCCTTGCCTCAGACAAATGAACATGTTCATTTATTTCAATTAACAAATCACAACTGCGGAAACCCCGTCATGCGTATCATCGACCTGCACTGCTACCCGAACACGCAGCCGTGGATCGACTGTCAGGGGCCTTATGTCAAAGCTCTGGCGGATTACTGGGACCGCCAATGGAAGGCAAAGGAAGAGAATGACGTAGTTAACGAATTCACGACTGCCGGCGTCGAAGCTGTTCTGGTGGCGCTTGACCTTGAAACCACCATCGACACCCCGCCCTGCTCAAACAAATACGTCGCTGGCATGTGGAAACGCCATCCCGACCGGATCATTCAGGCCTGGGCCGCCGTCGATCCGTTCAAAGACGAGATCGCTATCAAAGAGGCCACGGAGGCGATCGAAATTCATGGCATGCTTGGCTTCCACTTTCACCCGATCATGGGACACTTTGCGGTAAACGATCCCCGTTTGTACCCACTGTTCGAAACGATAAACGGCCTGAAGGCTCCGGTGATGATTGATGTAGGAACCACCGGAATGGGTGCCGGAATTCCCGGCGGAATGGGAGCAAAACTCCGCCACGCCCATCCGTCAGCCATCGATGAACTGGCCGCAGACTTTCCCGATCTGACCATCGTTGCGGCTCATCCAGGCTGGCCATGGGTTGATGAAATGACAGCCGTTGCATTGCATAAAGGCAATGTCTTCTGGGAAATGTCCGGTTGGGCACCCAAGCATTTTCCGGCGCAGCTAAAAATCGACATGCGGTCCCGACTTCAGGACAAAATTATGTTCGGTAGCGACTATCCAAGTCTCCCTTACGAAAGAATATTTAGGGAGTGGGACGAACTGGGCTACAAACCGGAAGTTATGGAAAAAATTTTTCATGGCAACGCCGAACGGATTCTAGGCCTGTAGAAATTCCACCAATCCTGGAACCTATTTCAGTCTGCCATTAATTAAACTGATTATCCCTGGCAACATCATAATCGTAGAAAGCCGCGGCTTGTCCGGCCGAGCTGTCCGCGCCAAAACGGCTGTTCCACGCTATCCGGACATCCCGCCGGAAGCGCGCAAACGGCGAAACGAGGTGGTTTTGCCTTGCTCTAACACGAGATCCAAGTTGCGCCCGGGTTGTGCGTGGTTTACGTGCACATTCGTAATTCGCAAGAGCAAGTTCGATCCCATCAGTTGTGTGGGCAATCGCTTCGGCAAGCACGCAACCATCTTCTATGGCCATACACGCCCCCTGTCCGAGATATGGCAACATCGGGTGGACAGAGTCTCCCAATAATGTGACCCGTCCGATTGTCCATTTGGCGAGTGGATCCCTGTCATACAGAGCCCATTTATAATATTTCTCGCTCGATTGAATGAGCCCGAGCAGATCGGGGTTCCACCGCGCATATGTCTCCATGATCTCTGATCGATCACATTCATGTGTCCACGATTCCTCGGTCCATTCTTCACTGTCGTAGTGGGCAACAAAATTGACCAACTCACCTTCGCGCCGAACCGGGTAATGCACGATATGACCGTGCGGCCCCCACCAGGCTATCATCTGCCTTGCAAAAGATGGGTCAGGTAAAGCATCACCCGGCACAAGCCCCCGCCAGCATATACAGCCTGTGAAACGGGGTGCGGTCTCACCGAACAAACTATCACGGACCACCGAATGAATGCCGTCTGCACCAATAATGACATCAGCCTCAACTGACTTTCCATCAGCAAAAATTGCTACGGCACCGTTGTCGCGCTGCTCTACGCCCACACACTCGGCATCAGTATGAAAAAGCGTATCGGGCAAGGCGGCCACAAGCATATTGAGCAGATCAGCGCGGTGCATGGTCAAAAAAGTTGCACCATAGCGTTCCACAACATCCCCCGCCCTGCGAGGCCGGGCAATAATTCGGCCGCTTCGATAACTGCGAATTAGTTGCTCGCGTGCCTGAAATCCGGTTTTGACAGCACTTTCCTCAATGCCCAAATACCGGAAGGCCTTTATCGCATTGGGACTCAGATTAAGGCCCGCACCGATTTCCCCCAGTTCTGCCGATTTCTCGTAGATCTGAACCTCAAAACCACGTCTGTGAAGAGCAAGCGCGGCAGCGGCGCCGCCAAGTCCGCCCCCTATCACGACAATCTTTGGTCTAGCAGTCACGAATATTCAAGGGCTCTGGAGCATTCATCTTGTTTGGTTTTCGCGCATGAAGCGCTCATAAACAGGAATATCAATAACGGGTGGCGCACTTCCTGCCTGCCCAAACATATCGGCAATCCAGCCTCGGTGGTAGCTACCGTGGGTAACCAGGTGAAAAAAACAATTTGCCCGTGAAAGAGACCCCGAATTGCCCCCAATAAGTCGATAATCCACTACTTCGTCAAGATTTTTATCATTAAGCGCCTCAAAGTACTCTAGCATCTCAGCGTCCATACTCTGCCGGGCATTCCACAACTCATCTAGATCCTCGTATAACACACCACGAAGTTCAGTAAGCCCGTGTTCTCGCCCCTGCATATGGGCTAGCCAAATGACATCAACTGAGAGAAGGTGATTGAGGCTAACATGTATTGATATGAGTATTGTTTTGCGCTCTTTGGTCACTTCCGCTGGAGGCAACTCTTTAACCTTGGAGTACAGTTGAGCATTAGCCCAGCCATTATATTCCAGCAAATTCCGTATATAATCACGTCCGTCCATTACAAAATTTCCTCTATAAACTGGGTGATAATACCGACCGGGCGCCACTTCACCTATGATAAAGGAGATTTAAGCCCCTCCTGTGCGGGACACAAATTTTAGGTTTGGGCCCACTGGATACCAAAACGCCAGAAAGACGCGGGGTTGATTGACGAACCCAAACGGTACTCCATCCGAAATGTCGCTGTCGGCCTTTATCAAACACTATCAGGTTTCTGTTTTTCGCCCGGAGTTAATAGCCAGCCAAAAACCACAACCGCCAGAACTGCGCCGACAACCTCGGCAACGACAAAGCCTGGCACATCCACGGGCCGTATCCCGGAGAATGTGTCCGTAAATGCCCTTGCGATGGCGACCGCAGGATTTGCGAAAGAAGTGGACGATGTAAACCAATACCCTGCAGAGATAAAAAGGCCGACTGCGTACGGCACAGAGTGGGGACTAAACCGAACACAACCAAGTATCGTTGCTACCAGCCCAAACGCCGCAATAACCTCGGCTCCCCATTGCGAAATCCCCGTGCGGACGTGAGTTGACCAGGTAACCGCTTCGAGCTCAAACAGGAAATGTGCAATCAACGTGCCAAAAATTCCGCCTATTATCTGTACAACTATATAGAGGGGCAATTCTCTCATCGGAAACATGCGCCGTAGACCGAATGCAAGCGTCACCACAGGATTAAAGTGCGCGCCGGAGATCGGGCCCAGTATCAGAATCAAAACGACGAGAATCGCCCCGGTAGCTGCCGTATTACCAAGCAGTGCTATTGCATCGTTACCACCCGCGAGGTTCTCGGCCATAATTCCTGAACCCACCACTGTCGCGACCAAAAGTGCGGTACCGAGGGCCTCGGCAAACAGGCGGCGTTTAAAATCGAACTGGTTCATATCTTTGCCGCTAACCAGCCCGGTCGGGCATGATTCCAGTCATTACGGGAAATGAATGGGGTTTGTATGATAACACGTCAGTCGCAATTTTTCTCAAAATGTTTGATAGAGGGCGGTTCGCCCGGAAGGCCTAGCCGCGCCCAATCCGCTACCACATTGTCGTAGACATTTTTACTGAGCATTGTGCGTTTCGAGAAATTTTTTATATTTTTGTGATCCTTGCAGGCGTTAATCAGGGCTTTCGAGCCGTAAGGCCTGTTTTCGGCCGGGTACTGGCTGGGATCGAGCTGTGTGCTCCAGGTATCACGCAGGATATCGATGTCGTCGATAGGATTACTCCGGCTGGCCATAGCCCAGAGCACCTGATCCATATCACATGGGTCGACATCTTCATCAACGACGATGATCCACTTGGTGTAGTACGCACCACCTGGAACCTGGGCAGCAAGCGCCAAAACCTGCGCAGCGTGACCAGCGTATCTTTGCTCAAGACTAACGACCGTCATGCCCCAGCCGCCTGCAGCGGCCGGGTGACAGTAAACGCCCTCGATGCCTGGAATGCCCAACTTGTCAAAATCGTTCCAGACGCGAGCCGAACGGATGATCGCAAAAAAACCGCTCTGCTCACAGGATGGATAATCGGCCATCAATGCATTTGTCATTATAGGCTGCGAACGGTGATGCAGAGCGGTAATCTCTACCAGCGGTGCTTCTCCCTCAGGGCGCCCATAGTATCCAGTAAACTCTCCGAATGGTCCCTCCAGTTTCATGGACCCAGGCTTGAGAATACCCTCTATTACAAGCTCAGCATTCGCGGGGATTAGCAGATCGGTCGTCTTCCCCTTTACAACCGAAACAGCCTGATCGCGTATTCCACCAATGAACTCATATTCCGAGATATTTTTTGGAAAACCCTGAGAACCAACCAACATAAAAATCGGATCTACTCCCCAAGCGGCGGCGACCTCGATCGGCTCACCCTTTTCCCAAGAACGTTCAATGTGTAATCGCGCGTCTTTACCAGGCGAGAGGTAAAGGCCGGCGGCCCGTTTTCCCTGCTGCATCATTCGATAGGTTCCGACATTCAGGTACCCACTTTCCGGATCACGGGTGATGACACAATCCGCCGTACCGGGATAACGTCCACCGTCAAGGGGCCAATGCATGGGAATAGGTAACTGATCGAGATCGATATCTTCCCCCAGTAGCGTATTTTCGAAGACTGGTGCTTCTTCCGTCAAAACCTCACGCGGCGGTATGCGCTTCATAAGTTTCGCTTTAACCTTGCGTATGAGATCCAGTGTTGCGGTGTCGACATCCTCTCCAAGGGTAATGGCTATCCGTTTCAGGCTGGGTCCTGCCAGATTCCACAACAAACGCGCGCCTATGTCATCGTTCTCAAAGTCTTTGGTTTTCTCAAACATAACAGTGGGAGATGGCTCCTGTTTTGCCAAAAGATATCCTATCGCGCTCATCTCCTGGTCCCGGTTTACCGGCTCAGAAACCCGCACCAGTTCGCCTATTTCGTCAACTGCTTCAAGCCACTGACGAAGGTCCTGGATGGGCTCATTCTGACTTTGAGGAGCGGTGGGGCTAGTGTTAGGTTTCATTTTGACTTTATCCCTGCCTACTGATTGAAATCATCCGGTCACTGAACTTGCTATCCTGCTTACTGACTTTATTACTGGGTCAAAACAATCCGCCCGTTAACGGTCCTGTTTGCAACCATTTTAAGGCCTTCTGCGAACTCCTCAAAAGGCAGAGTCGCTGTTGGCAAAGGGGAAACTTTGCCAGACCTGTATAGTTCAAAAATCTGGTCAAAGCATTCTGCGGTAAGATCGGGCCGACGCCGTCGATAGTCACTAATCTGTAATCCACCAACATCGATATTTTTTACCAGTAAATAATTGGTTTTAACGGTTGGTATCCGTCCAGCTGCAAACCCGATTATAACTACCCTCCCACGCCATGCGACTGCTCTCAGCGCCGCGTCAAAAATGTCGCCCCCAAGTGGGTCAATTACAATGTCCGCTCCCTGACCGTCTGTGACTGAAAAAACCTGTTCGCGGAGTGAATCTCGCAAATTCTCGGCGTTGAGATCAACAATGTGGTCTGCCCCGGCCTCGTGAACCAGGTAAGCCTTTTCAGGATTTGAAATTGCTGCAATGGCCCTCCCCCCGAAGGCTTTTACCAGCTGGATGGAAGCCAGACCTACGCCTCCAGACGCTCCCAGCACCAGAACCGCCTCTCCTTTCTCGAACCGGCCACGCTGTATCAAAGAGAACCAGGCGGTATCAAAAATCAGGGCCATGGAGGCAGCGTGGATAAACGACAGGGTTTCAGGCAAATGGTAACAGTTATCCTGGTGGACAGACGTCAACTCAGCAAATGCGCCCTGCTCCGCCATAGCGATAACCCTGTCCCCGGGCATGAAATCGATTACGCCGGAACCGACCATCCTAACAATGCCGGCTGGGGCCTTTCCAGGAACGAACGGGACCTCCGGGCGAAACTGATAGGTACCGCCGATCATCACAAGGTCAACGTAATTTAATGCGCCAGCGCGGACATCAACTATAACATCCAGTGGACCCGGGACCGGATCGGCAAACTCTGTCAAGGTGAGGTTGGCGATTGAACCGTATTCGGTTAGCACAACGGCGCGCATCTCTTGACCTCACGTCATGGGCTGGGGCATCAGCCGGCCGTCCCTCATCCGGCAGATGATTTCCAGCTTTTCCATCTTGCCGTTGGGCATCAGGGGGATATCTGTAAGCGGCAGCCAGAATTCTGGCATGTCGTAGCTCGACAGGCCTTCGGAAGACAAATGTGCGAGCATGTTAATCGCGCTGATAGACTTGCCACCTTCAAACATTACGGCGAGGCAGGCTCTCTCACCGAGCCTCTCATCCGGAACCGGCACTGCAGCCGCAAGCGCCACCATGTCATGCCGCAACGCCAGATCTTCAATCAAATTGGGGTTGATGTTGTGTCCGCCTCTAACAATCAACTCTTTCTTGCGACCAGAAAGGTATAGATATCCTTCGGCGTCGAGCATGCCAAGATCGCCAGTCAAAAACCATTTTTCATTGTTTAGTGAGGTTTGGGTTGCTTCTGCATCATCAAAATAACCCAGCATCAGGGAAGCCCCCTTGCCTGCGACCAACCCCGTTTCACCGGGTGCAAGAACATGGTTTGGGTTATTTTCGTCGAACACACGAACCTGATAGCCGGGACAGCAAATCCCACTGCTTGCAAGAACACGGTCTCGGCTGTCGCCGGGACGACCGTGCTGATGGCCATTGGTTTCGGTCATGCCGTAACCTTTTTGCACCGGGATACCCATATCATATAGAGCGCCCGCGACATGTTCGGGGCAAGCAGCGGCCGAAACCCGGAAGGATTGGAGGCGGTCATAGCTCTCAATCCCTCGTGATGACAGTTCATCCACAAGGTCCATCGCATGTGTTGGCACGCCGACCAGGTAGGTCACTTTTGCATCTTCCAGTCGATCGACCAGGCTTTCGCCCCGCGGCCAGTCTTGCAACACGAATGTGCCGCCCGCAAGCAAGGATGTCCAAAGCGTACCACACCCAAGGTTATGGCTGAACGGACTGAGCGAGCACGTTACCGTCTCCGGACCAAAACCCCATGCCCGGACGATGCCGCGTGCAGCTACGAGTTGTGTATTGTCGCTGTGCATGACGCCTTTAGGATATCCTGTTGAACCGGACGTAAAGGCCAGATACGTCACCCGATCGGGATCCATAACTGGGTCCGATGGACCGCCCTCATCTGAATTTAACAACCCTTCGAACGGAACACCGGTACCAGCCGGCAGGAGCCTGTAGACATGACGAAGGGAGGGAAATTTGCCGATGACATCAAGTATTTCATCGCCCCCTGCGTCTGCACCGTGTCCCGGTTGGTGGACATAGGCTGCACAAGAGGCTCGCGCGCAAAGATTGGCAATCTCGGAAACCGTATGATTCCGGTGCGGGGACGGGCAACAGACAAATCCACAACGTGAGGCGGCGAGAAGCGCGACCACCGTCTCAATCCGGTTCGGCGCGCCAACGAAGACTGTATCACCGGGAGTGAGACCTCTGCCACAGAGATCAGCGCCAAACCGATCTATTGCGTCGAGCAATTCCCGCCAGAAAAATGTCCTAAAACTGTTGCGAACAGCTACACTCTCAGGCCTGGCGGCCGCGTGCTCCCGGACAATCTCATACAACGTTTTGTTTTCCCAAATGCCGGCACCATAGTATTGGGAGGCCGCCTCCGGCGACGGCGGCAACGTGGGCACGACCGACATGGAATTATACCCCGTGCGAGGCGGCCACCAGGGGGTCCAGTTCCATATCGTCGTCTTTGATAGCGCCGATCAGATCGATAACCCTGTCAATACCGCGTTCATCACACCAGTCCTCCAGATCATCGATAATCGTAGTGAGCGCGGTTGGGTTGCGGAAACCAGCATAGCCAATCCCAACAGCATGGGCGCCAGCAAGCATATACTCGACAACATCTTCGGCTTTCGTCACACCACCCACGCCGATTACCGGAATTTTTACCTCTTTCGCGACCTGGTACACCATACGCAATACGATAGGTTTTAATGCAGGCGAGACCATGCCCCCAAATTTGTTACCGAGGGCTGGACGAAAGTTATCGGTGCGAATTTTGAGCGATAGGAAGGTATTCGCAATAACAAGCGCGTCCGCTCCCGCTTCCTCCGCGGCCAGCGCTATAGAAACGATATCACCTGCATTGGGTGACAGCTTCGCCCATACCGGCTTATCGGTAGCCGCCCGAATTCCCTCCATCACCATCCTGGTATGATCATCCTGCAGTGCAAAATTTCCCCCCGTCGTATTACGTGTCGGGCAGGAAATATTGCATTCAATTACATCCACATCCGGCACACTGAGTTCCCGGGCAAGCGCTGCAAAATCCTCGGCGGATTCAGACGAGACACTTACCACCAAAGGCGGGTCGAACTTGGCGTATTCCGGAACAATATGATCAAGGAAATAATCTATTCCTTTGCCAGGCAGTCCGATCGACTGAATTATACCAGCCTCGGTCTCCGCCATGCGTGGCGTTGGGTTTCCCAGACGCGGTTCCCGGCAAATTGTTTTGGCAACCAGCGCTCCCAGGCGGTTAAGATCGATAACCTCGTTATACTCCCACGAGAATGCACCTGATGCGGGTTGAATGGGATTCTGAAAAGTCAAATCTCCTATCTTTACAGAAAGGTCTACCATCCTACTGCCTCTTGCATGTTGAATACGGGGCCCTCACGACATACACGGCGAAGTACCTTTTCTCCATTAACTTCAAATGTGCGCATACACACATAACAGGCACCAAAACCGCAAACCATAATCTGTTCCATCGCGACCTGACCGGGCACATTGTGTTTCCGTCCCAGACTCTGCATCAATCTAAGCAAGCGGCTGGAACCACAGGTAAAGAAAGCATCCCCCTTCTGCTTTTCGATCAAGCCCTCGACAATCAACTTGACGTTTTCGACATCACTGGTGCCATCTTCGTCTACCACCGTCACCGTGTCCGCGCCCAGAGCCTGGAAAAGCTCCTGGGACATGACCAGATCCGTCCTGCGTGCACTTAGGATGGCGGTTACCCCGATGCCACCTTCTGATGCGAGCTGGGACAAAGGCGCAAGGGTAGCGAGACCGACGCCCCGGCCAAGGACAATGATATTTTTCCAGGACGGGTCGAGGCTGAAACCAACGCCCAGCGGCCCCGAGAGATTAAACGTCTGTCCGGGTTCAAGCATCGCCATTCCCTGGGTGCCGCGACCTTCACATTTGTACAAAAACTCAAGCTGACTATTTATCCGGTTTACTCTGTAGACGCTCATGGGGCGCCGCATCCAAACTTCCGCGCCATCAGGAGACGGACACAACAAATGAAAGAACTGCCCGGCATAGGCTGTCAGCGCTTTGTCGGGAACATGGAGGACCAGCTTCTTGTATTCGGCATTCACCAATTCGTTGGTTACCACGTCAGATAGATATTCACCCACTGGTTTTTCGGGTGTTGGATCGGGGTCACCCGGCCGAATGGCCGATGTGGTATAGTTTTCATTTGATACGTGTTCGGTCATGAGAGGTTCAACTGCTCATTTCAGGTTAAGTGCGAATATTAACCGCTATTTGTAGCATAATAAATGATTGTTCCATTTTTGTTACAGTTTAACCGCATTACCGAAAAGCATTGTGATATTGACCCGGTGATTGTGATACCCAGGCGCAAAATCAGGTGCGTGGGTCTCATGAAAAAGCCGGGAGTTGAACAACACTGCCCGGTTCTGTCTGTATGGAATGTCCATTCGGCTGTGGCGATACTGTTCAACAAACTCCCGAATTCGTAATTGATCCTCATTGTATTCCACCACCGACCAATCGTCGGGCGGCAGCGCCCTATATATGGTTAGTCCACCAGTGTCAGGACACTGGTTTGCTATACACGGTGTAAGCCAGAAATTTAGACTGAGGTGGGCATCATCAGCATGGAGCGCAATTGGTCTGTCACCACACAGGGCTTTAAACGCCCAGGCTTGGGTGAGGTGCCGCTCAGCCATTAAACCCGGCAACAACTGTCTGACTTCATCGGCTATCTGAAGAACAAGAGGGCAGGCAAGTCCGTCTTCCAGGTAAGACGCGACAAATCCGTTAATGTGCGTGAAGTCATGCCAAACTGTGCTTTCCAATAAAATACGTTGAATCGACGCCACTGCCGCTGATGTTAGAAGTTCGTCCGCCCAGACGACACTGCGGCGGTCGTCGGAGAGTTGGCGGTCGAGTTGGGCCCATGCAACATTCGGGTTCACCGCCCCGCCAGTGATTTCAGGCGCATCAACAAGATGTATAGGGGTGTTGTAGTCCTCCCCAAGCATATCTAGCTGGGGTTGAGACAGTTCCACACATTCCGCACACAATTCCCGCGCTACCTGATTATACCTGCGAGAAAGCATCTCAAAACGGTGTCCGTCGCGCGCGCGCGACGAAAGATGGCAGAACATATTGGCATCGTGCTCAAGCTTGTACTTCGAACTGGTTCTGAGAGAGTCCATGGATTGTTTCGAGTGCCCACCCGCGCGATTTATTTCATATGTACGGGCGAAGTGATCTAGAGAGAGCGCCCGATCGCCGGCCTCAAGCTGAAGAAAACCAAGTGCGCGATGAGCTTCATAATGGTCGGGATCGAGGTTGATAACGTTGTTAAACCCCTGAAGCCCTTCCTCGCGTCGCCCAAGTGAGTGCAATGCGCGCGCGCGATTGAAATGGGCTGATACATATCCCGGGTTGACTTTGATCAATTGGTTAAAAAACGGCAAAGCCCCCCTTGCATCCCCCCTTTTGGCCATAAGAACCGCGAGATTATGTCGGGAGCCCTGGTGTTCCGGACTGATTGCCAACGCATCCCTATATGATTGCTCGGCCTCGGCAAATCGTCCGTCATTCTGAAACGCAATCGCCTTCGATAAGAGATTTTGGGTATCACGTGCCATGTCAGGGAGACTGATTTTCCAGTAGTCTGCGCAAATACCTGGCAGCTGCCTGTCCCTTGTGGGCGCGCCGCCACATATCGTCTACCGTTCGCTCATGTAGCTCAAGGGCTTCAGGCGCGGACGTAATCATCGCGATACCACCGTGGACATTGGGCTGCTCTCCCAGGCGAAACGGACTGAGAGTGAGGATTTTGCGATCAGCCTGCCGAAATATCTGAAAGCTGTTATGCGGCAGCGCGCCCGGCACAATGCCGATCTGGACGCCGATGGGTTCTTCCTCCATCAACCGGATTAGGTGAGCGGCCTCCGCCCGCGCCTGCGCCCGCCGGTCAGCCCGAACATCTTCGGGTAAATCCGGGCGGCCAACCAGACCGTTGCGAAGAAATCGATCTATCTCGACGGAAGAGATCAGGTTGAGAATTCCCGGCCGACGCCCCTGCCATGCAATCTTGCGCATTCGCAAAATTGGAACAAGTTCGCGTACGACCGCCCTCGCACTGTCGTGATCAGCCGTCGCCTCCGGGATACTCTCAATCAGGACCTCCTCCAACGCATCGCCAAAACTATCAGAGGCAAGAAGCAGTGAAACCGGACCAGCAAGAACAATTATGTGTTCGGCGGTTTGCTCTATCTGGCGGAGGCGTTCGAAGAAGGCCACCGCGGATGAAATATATTCAACACCAACGCCGAGCAGGGTGGAAACCGATACATCGAGCAGGACCGACAGTTTCTCCAGTGTGTAGATCTTGGCGACCTCGCCTTTTTCAAAGCGGTAAAGTGCAGTGCGCGAGATACCGAGACGGCGGGCCACTTCATCAGCGCTCAGGCCGGACGCTAGGCGAAATGCCTTCAGCCGATTCCCTATATCGTCGAAACGTATGGTCATTAACGGTTCCTGGCATCGCTTTCCGTAACGTTATGGAAGAGGTACAAGGTTTCCTGTGGGAGGGTCAACGCACCTATGAAAAATTGGCGTTATACGAAAGGCCTTCATGATTTGGGCAACGGCTGCTGGGCATGGCTATTACCAGACGGCGGGTGGGGCTGGAGCAACGCTGGCCTCATTGTAGACGGAGATGAATCACTCCTGGTCGATACTTTGTTTGATCTGCCACTGACCGGAGAGATGCTCGCATCCATGCGTGACGCGGCGCCAGCCGCAACCGAGATTGATACGTTGGTAAATACTCATGCCAATGGCGATCACACTTTTGGAAACCAGCTTGTCGGCGGTGCAGAAATTGTCGCTTCCAGAGCGTGCAAGGAAGAAATGGACATGCGCCCGCCCGAAGTTTTCATTGACCGCATCAGCAACTGGCAGGACATGGGCGAAGCAGGGGCAATTATCTGGCAACTGATGGGGAAGAAGTTCAACTATGACGGTATCATCCATACGCCTCCAACATTGACCTTTGACACGACGCTGAACATTACCGTCGGAGACAAGCTTGTCGCACTGACCAATGTTGGCCCAGCCCACACCCGGGGGGACGTACTGGTCCACGTTCCGGAAGACCACACCATCTTCACCGGAGACATCGTGTTTGTAGGTGGTCACCCCGTGATGTGGGCCGGACCAGTGTCAAACTGGATCAGGGCCTGCGATCACATTCTTAATCTGGACGTCGAAACCGTTGTTCCGGGACACGGCCCCATTAGTGGCAAACAGGAGGTCTGCGCGCTGCGAGCGTATCTGCGAGAACTGCATGATGAAACCCGAAAAAGATATGATGCCGGACTGGACTGGGTCACCGCATCTGAAGAAATCATTGCGGATTTCTTCACCAGCTGGATAGATCGCGAACGCGTATTTATAAATGTTAACAGTCTGTACCGGGAATTCGATGGCAACACAAAACCGGCACCCGCCATGAAAG
The DNA here is from genome assembly GCA_036136335.1 of Pseudomonadota bacterium. Taxonomy (GTDB): domain Bacteria; phylum Pseudomonadota; class Alphaproteobacteria; order MPNO01; family UBA830; genus JAYZQT01. Next base: position 10,592 of record JAYZQT010000087.1, on the reverse strand, counting down.
TTTTTGGAGAGATGGCGAATTGGTACTGGCGAGAAAACCCGGGCCAGCACCCTCATAAAACTTGCAACGGACACTGACGTTATGGCACTGACTATCAAACGAACCGTCGAACAGATGGTGACAGACGCCAACAATGAAGTTGAGGAAATCAGTATTTCTGATGCCAAGGAACTGGTAGGCGACAATTCGGTATTGTTCGTCGACGTCCGCGACATTCGGGAAGTGTCTAAAACTGGCAGGGTTTCCGGTGCTCGCCACGTTCCGCGAGGTATGCTTGAAATGTGGATCGACCCTGACACCCCCTATCACCGTGCGTTTTTTGCTGAATCAAAAAAGTTCATTTTCTACTGCGCCGGCGCATGGCGTTCGGCATTAGCCGCCAAGACAGCACAGGATATGGGCCTTTCGCCGGTGGCGCACCTGCAGGGCGGCCTGTCTGCATGGATAGAGGCGGGTGGCCCGATAGATCCACCAAAAGACAGATAGAAGGGGATAAAAAAATGGACAGTCTGTCAAACCAGCCCTACACGGCCGACCTTCGCGGGTTCATCGAATTCCTCGAAACCAACCACCCGAACGAAATTATCCGTATTTCCGCGGAGGTCGATCCAAAGTTTGGGGTAACGGGCATTCTCGCTCGGCTCGAGAGAGATGGACATTTTCAGGCGGTGATTTTCGAGAACGTCAAAGGGTCGAAGATTCCTTTGGTTGCCAATATGCACGGCAGCTTCACTCGTCTTCGTTACGCTATCGGCATGGAAGACGGGGACGAAAACGCATTTCTTAAAAATTACGGGGCTTTGGAAGCCAACCCCATCGAACCCGTTATGGTGGATATTGCCCCGGCACAGGAGATCGTCAAAGTTGGAGATGAGATTGATGTCGGTGAGTTTCCAATCTGTACCTACCACGAAAAAGATGCCGGACGTTTCATAACCGCTGGGCTGGGATTGATGAAAGATCCAGATACCGGTATCGACAATATTGGGATCTATCGTCACCAGGTCCACAGCCGCAATGAACTTGGCGTCCAACTGTCAGAAACTGCTGACGGAAACGTGATCTGGAAAAAATACGAAAGCCGCGGAAAACCATGCCCCATTGCCATTGTCATCGGTCATCATCCAGCCTTTTTCCTCGGCTCTCTGAGCTATACTCCGATCGACTCCAATGAACTGCATATCGCGGGTGGGATCCTGCAAAGGCCGGTGCCACTGATACCGTGCAAAACAATACCGCTCAATGTCCCTGCAGATGCGGAAATCATCATCGAGTGCATGATCCGGCCCAAAGAACGCCGGGCTGAAGCGCCTTTCGGTGAGTTTCCAGGTACCTACGGCCCGGAGCGGATGAACCCGGTACTGGAAATCCAGGCTATTACCCATCGCCAGAACCCTATTTATCAGAATGCCTTTGTGGGCCATCCCGACAACCTTCTCCTGTCCGGCGTAATTCGTTCAACCGCTATCGAAGAAACGGTCAAAATAGCCTGTGGAACAGTAACGGGCGTGCATATGCCACGTTCCGGCCGTTACCGGTTTACCTGCTACATCGCTATTGACCGAAAAATAGAAGGCGAAGCCAAAGCGGCCGCCATGGCCGCTTTCGTCACCGATCCCTTCCTCAAATTTGTAGTGGTCGTCGATCACGATGTAGATATCACCAGCGATACCGAGGTGATGCATGCAATTTCGACGAGGGTACGCGCCGATCGCGACACATTCACCGTACCCTACGCGAAAGGATCGCCACTTGACCCGGCATCGTATGACCCCGCCGGCGGTTCTCACCTGGTAACCAAAATGGGCATAGACGCCACGCGCAAGGACAACTATCCGGACGAAATATCCATACCGGGCATAGAAGATATCAAACTCGGTGATTTTATTGACGGCTATGACAAACCTTGAGGCACCCACCAAAATGACCAACTGCCATCGCATCGACGTTCATCACCACATTCTGCCACCAAACTATGTCGAGATCGTCGGCGATGACCGGATCGGGCCGCTGATCCTGGCTGGAAAAACCCCTGAATGGACCCCGCAGATGTCGATTGAGGCTATGGACCGCAACGGCATCCAGACTGCAATGACGTCAATCTCTGCCCCAGGCCTGTGGTTTGGCGACACACAGGAGACGGTGGATCTGTGTCGCCACTGCAACGAATATGCTGCCGATATCAGTCGCGATCACGCGGGGCGCTTCGGGGTGTTTGCCAGCCTTCCACTGCCCGACGTCGACGCAAGCCTTAAAGAAATTTCATACGCTCTCGATGAATTGAAAGCAGACGGGATCGGACTGCTGACATCCTACGGCGAATACTATCCGGGCGACCCCCAATTCGCGGCGGTATTCGAAGAACTGAACCACCGCCGGGCCACAGTCTATTTTCACCCTACAAATGCTCCATGCAGCGGATGTCAACCTGAGATACCAGCAGCAACGCTAGACTTCCCGTTTGACACCACTCGGGCCGTCGTAAGCCTGCTGTTCAATGGTACCTTTGCACGCTGTCAGGATATAAACTTCATCTTTTCCCATGCCGGTGGAACAATCCCGTTCCTGGCCGAGCGTATAGGTCGTCTGCAGGGGCGTCCCGGATTTAAAGAACATGTCCCTAATGGCGTGGTCCCGGAACTGGAGCGGCTGTACTACGACACGGCGCTGTCGACAAACTGGCTTGCCTTTCGCAGCCTGTTCGAATTGGTGGCACCCGATCACGTGCTGTTCGGAAGCGACTATCCATTCGCGCCCGAACAGACCATGACGGGCGCGATCAAACAGTTACAGGAAATGGGATTGAATCCCAACGTGATGAGAGGCATTGAACGCAACCACGCCTTGAAACTATTTCCACACCTCGCAAATTGAGACCACGGTGGAAGCACTAACGTTAACCGTTAATGGCAAAGCAAGGGAGGTCATATCATTCCCGCGAGGGTGGGGATCGCCCGGCGGCCATCGCTAGAAAACTGGCTTGGAATTATCCAGCGGAACAGTCAGGCTCATGCCGCTGCCACCACAGCACGGACAGTTCATGGCGACCAAAATCTGCTGTTTCTGAGCGTCAGTCATATCAGAATCTGCCAGAACCTGGAGCATCTGTGCACGGATTTCCTCATGCACCGACCTGTCGGTGATGACCCCTGTGCCACCGTCATCGGCCACGACAGTCGTCCCTATTCAGCGGCCTGCGCCACATCGGCGAGCGGTGTGAGATGGCCGAGCATGTTCTGTGCGTTCCCGGACCGTATCATTTCACGCTGCTCTTCAGTAAGGTTGGCAGCTGCCAGCGCCTTGTTGGTCCAGTCGCAGCCGAAAGCCGTGCCGTCGGTCGCATAGACGATGCGATCAACGCCGTAGAGGTTAACCGCGAGCTCAATGGATTTCGCCCCGAACGAATTGCAGTCATACCACAGATTGGATTTTGTAAGCCGGGTTGACGGCAATGGCTGCTCCGGCGTGTCCAGCAGGCTGCGGTGATCGAGGCGCTCCACTTCGAACGCAATATTGCCGCCCAGGTTGTGAATATGGAAACAGGCGTCGGGGTATTCATCAAGCAGATCCGTCATTGTCAGCGTAATCGTACAAGCAGACAGGTTGGCCTGCATATCGAGCGTGCCCATGCGACGGACAAAGTTGTCCGCGTCAGCACTGGTGCGCGGCCACTGATCTCCAGGGCGCGGGCCCCAGTGGATAAACAGCGCCGCCCGGTGCCGGTTGGCGGCCGCCAGCAATGGCCGGTAGGCATCCGTATCTGCCAGGGTCATGAAAGCATTTCCGGGAACGATGGCGCCGATCATGCCCGGCATCGCCATGGCGCGGTCGAGCTCAGCGACCGCCGCTTGCATATCGGCCTGCGGCAGCGACGCATAGGCGATAAAGCGTCCCGGATACTGCGCACAGAGTTTGGATACAGCGTCGTTGAATATCTTTACCGCAGCTACTGATTCCTCAACTGGCAGGCGTTCGATCCACTGATGCGGCCCCCACAACGACAGAACACCGGTAGTCACACCGTGTTCGTCCATTTCAGCAAGCCGCGTTCCAAGGTGGTCGAACATACCGTCAAACGGCTGTTCACCGCGCCGGGTCTTGATAACTTCCTCACCAGATGCGTTGGTATGGATCATCGGCGGCGAGGTCCGCGCACGATAGATGTCGATGAGTTCGGGCGGACTCCAGTGGGCATGCATGTCGATGGTCATGGGACGGCACCTCAGCGCGACGGTTTAGGTAATTCTGAGTGATTTCGGCCCATCTGACAATGGATCACCGCCTTCCAGACTAGGCAGTGACCTGTATCGCCTTCCCCTCTACACTGCCGCAAAACAACCAAAAGACAGGATGCAGAAAACAATGAAAGCAGTCTATTTCGACGAACACGGCGGGCCGGAAGTTCTTAAATACGGTGACCTTCCAGATCCCACGGCGGGCGATGGCGAAGTCGTCGCCGACATCCACGCTGCCAGTGTCAACGGCGCAGACTGGAAAGTCCGGGCAGGGGCATACGCCCCCGTCAAATACTTCCCCTACATTTGTGGTCGTGATTTTTCTGGAGTGGTGACCGAGGCAGGTCCCGGTTCGGATTTCGCAGTCGGCGACGAGGTGTTCGGTGTCCTGCCGGCCGGTCAGGAGGGTACTTATTGCGAGAAGGTTGCAACCAGGGCATCAGTTCTAGCAAAAAAACCCCTCGACGTGGCGCACGTTGATATTGACGCACTGTCGCTAATCGGGTTGACCGCTGTAATTTCGATCGAAGAGACCCTCAAGCTACAGCCTGGCGAGAAAATTCTGATACAGGGTGGTGCCGGCGGCGTTGCCGGCTTCGCAATCCAGCTTGCAAAGCACATCGGAGCTTATGTGGTAACCACGGCTAGTGCCCCAAATCACGATTATGTCCGGACACTGGGCGCCGACGAGATAATCGACTACAACGCCGTCGATTTCACTGATGCGGTATCCAACTGCGACGCCTTGTTCGAGACCGTCGGCGGTGAAGTAGGCATGAAATCGCCCAAGGTTTTAAAGCCAGGTGGGCGGGCGGCCTTTATTGCGTCAGGCACGCAGGCGCCAGAACTTGCGCGCGATGACGTGGAATCATTGCGCCCCACCGTAGGTCGTGATCGCCCGCATATGGAACGTGTCCTTCACCTTTTTCAGGCAGGCGTCGTCACGGTCCCGGAACTCAAGCTATTTGACCTTAAGGACGCGGCGGAGGCGCAGGAAATAAGTGAGGGCCGGCATTTGCGTGGAAAGCTGATAATCAAAATGAACTAGACCAGGCCGTTTAAAATACTGGAAATACGGTTTGTGCAATTCAACAGATTGCAGAACGCTCTGATAGCCTATCCCCCGTTCCGGCGCATGAAATCGGTGAGCGCCCGTGCGATTTGAGGCTCGTATGGTGCCCAGTCCGGATAGGGTATCAGCGCAACATCTTCATCTTCAAGACCCAGGTCGTGAATTTCGCTACTAGGTATGAGCTTATGTGCGATACGTCCACTGGCCGAAGAATGTGTGTTGTCATTCCCGGGAATCACCAACGTTGGCATCTGCAGGCTGGCCAATTGATCATCAGAAACGCCCATTATCGGGTGGTGTGCATCTTTTTCAAAAAGTTCCTTCCAGCGGGCAAGCGTCGCAATAAAGTCCGAGGGGTCCATGGCCAGCAGTTTCTGACGGTTTGCTGGGTTATTTTCTATTCTTTCACGCCATGTTTCTGTTTCACAAATCGCTTCCATTCCGCCTTTTTTTGCCGTCTCGATAAACTGTCCATAATACATTTCCGGCAAACGCTTTGCTGGAAATTCGCCCCCGGTAACACGTAACAAAAGTAATGCCCGGGTTGTTTGGGCGTGCCGGAGACCAAATATAATTGCCGTCCTGGCCCCCGATGATGACCCTCCGATAAATGCCGGGACCGCCCCCAGCTGTTCCAGAAGTTCCTGCAAGTCGTCGGCCCACGTTACCTCTTCAACTTCAGGCGCTTCGAACGATATGTCTGACGCTCCGGTATTTCTTCGATCGTGCAGAACCACCCGAAAACCATCGGCTGCCATGCGGTTGGCCAGGGGGATGAATTCCTGATATCCACGACGTCCTCCGGTGATAAGCGCTACCCAGGGCCCGTCGGTGCCTTTGACTTCGTAATTAATCCTTAACCCGCGAATGGTTGCCGCCGGCACAATTACTGTCTCCCAATCATATAACTATGACGTTTGTAATGCAGAATATAGTCAACAATAATACCGTTTCAGAATGAAAATCATATATTCAGAAGCTTTCGCCAAATGAAAACCAGTACGAACAGAATTTTGACCACCCACGTCGGAAGCCTGCCACGTCCGGAAATACTGGTCGACTACATGATTGCCGAAGATGAAAATAAATCCGTTGACGCGGCAGCATTCGAAATTGCTTTAAAACAATCGGTTCACGATGTCGTCCAGTTACAGAAAAAACTGGGCATAGATTGCGTCAGCGATGGCGAATTCAGCAAACGGGGCTTTGCGGTGTACGCTCACGAGCGCCTCGCAGGGCTGGAGCCAACCGGACGCGCGCGCCCTTCACCGTGGGTGGACTCTCGCGAGTGGGAGGCATTCCCGGAATTCTATCGGGAGCAGGGGCTGGCAATTAAACGAACACCAACCCAAAGCTCTATGCAAATGAGTTGCACGGGGCCAGTCAGCTATAAGGGGCAAACTCAACTTGAACGCGATCTCTCAAACCTGAGAGCGGCCTGCGAGAAAAACAACAACACCGAAGCGTTTGTGCCGGCGATTTCGCCATCAGACGTTGTCGGTAACCAGTTAAACGAGTTTTACGATACGGAAGCAGACTTTCTCTACGCTGTCTCCGACGCGCTGAATTTTGAATACAGGGCAATCGTCGATGCCGGTTTCACGCTGCAAATTGACGACCCACGGCTGATCAATCACTACGTCAAGAACCCTAGGTTAAGCGTGGCGGAATGCCGGAAATGGGCCGAGGAACAGGTGGAAGCCATCAATCACTCATTATCCGGTATTTCAGAGGAAAACATTCGTTATCACACCTGTTATGGCATTAATATGGGACCACGTATCCATGACATGGAAATGAAAGACTATCTGGATATCATTCTCAAAATCAAATCCTGTGCCTATTCGTTCGAAGCCGCCAATCCACGTCATGAGCACGAATGGCGGCTATGGGAAACCGTTGATTTACCGGATGATAAAGTGCTTATACCGGGCGTAATTACGCATTCATCTGTATTGGTCGAACATGCGGAGGTGGTAGCTGACCGGATAGAAAAATATGCGAGTGCTGTGGGCAAGGAGCGTGTAATTGCCGGGGGTGATTGCGGGTTCGGCACTCAGGCAAGTGCAACGCCAGAGGTGCACCCCACGATCGTCTGGGCCAAATTTGAAGCAATGGCGGAAGGGTCGAGGCTGGCAAGCAGCCGTCTCTGGGATTAAATTCCCTTACTTGTAACAAATGAGGGGCCACCCTTTGGGTGGCCCCTCCATTGTCAAACGCGGCCCATTACGTGGACCATAAATTCGTCACATCAGGCGAAGCGAACCCCGACAGAGGCGACGATCCAGATCTGCGCGGCTTGGGGCCGCGGTAAAAGACAATGAGACACTGGACCACCTCCTTTCGATTGTTAATACCAAGAAAGAGTATGAATTCGCGAATTGATGCCCGCAAGTGTTATCGACGAATCAACATGCAAAACACAGAAAAGGTCCGGTGTTCTGGTAGCCAGTATAGTACCCAACAGGGATTTATGACGGCCATCGCTACCACTTTTCCAACCGTCATGTCGATCTTCAATTGAACAAATCATATGCGTCGCATTCGGCCTGCTTGTTTTTTTAAACCATGTACACTTCGGATGGAATTCGCGATCATGGTTCGGTTATGGCACGATCAAGACAACATAAACGTCGAGAGACAAAATCATGTTTTCGGACAAATCAATCATCGTTACCGGCGCCGCTAGCGGGATCGGCCGGACGTGTGCGCTGAACCTTCTTGAAACAGGGAATCAGGTAATTGCTTCGGACTTCTCTTCCGCGACGTTAAGGAAAGCCCTCGGTGACGAAACGGATAATCTCAGGTTTCTGGTTGGGGATATTTCAAAAACCCTGACGTCAGAAAATGCTGCCGCGTTGGCGCTCGAAACATTTGGACGGGTAGATGGCCTAGCACATTTCGCCGCAATTCACTCAAAGGTAGACTGGCTACATACCAGCGAGGAAGAATTCAACAGGGTCCTATCTGTCAACCTTACCGGTTCTTTTTTAGTCGCCCAAGCAGCAGCCAAGGCGATGATCAGCCAAGGCGTGAAAGGTTCGATAGTACTCACCGCATCCGGCAGCACACTGATTGGCAGCCCTGGCGGACAGGGTACCGGGGGGCCGGCCTATGTATCTTCCAAAGGCGGAATTTTGGTGCTTATCCGAAGCCTCGCCCGCGCTTTGGGGGGGCATGGAATTCGTGTAAACAGCATCAGCCCTGGTGTTGTCGAAACACCAATGACTGCTGAATACTCACGGGAAGCCAAATCGGCAGCTGCAGAACGCGCAGTCCTCGGACGTATTTCAACACCGCAAGAACAGGTTAACGCCGCAATTTGGCTGCTATCTGATTATTCAGCTTTCGTCACAGGAGAGACAATCAACACTAATGGCGGGTTGGCATTTGCCTAATGGTGACCAGAATCTGATCAATATTGCCCTAGAAAGCATTCGCATGAGTGACCCAAACTGTTCTACCAGCCGGTCTTGTGGTGACTGTCTAAAGAATTAAACTTCACGCTATACTGCGATGCAGCGCCCAGTATTTATTCACTGACGCTCCGTCGCAACGTCAGCAAGATGACGGTTGTCATCCATCCTGCAGCGACCCACCAAGACTGCCATAACCCATACGCCGTAAATGCGACGGCAGCGAATGCCGCAATTGATCCGAGTGTGGCTGCATGAACACTCATTTTCTTCAGGGCCTGAGTACCAATAGATTGGATTACGACCAAAGCTGAGAGTATTGCAAAAAGAAAAGCACCAGGAATTCCCAACTCAAGCCATATCTGAAGGGGAGCGTTGTGCGGGTGTAATGGCAGGTATGCCATGCCGATTGGAGGTCGGTACTGGCCATGCGGTATAAATCGCGAGGAATGAAATCCCCAGCCAAGGAACGGGCGCTTCAATGCATTTTCTGCGACAAACTCCCAAATATATAAACGGTGTTGTGTCGAGTTGGGGAGTGGCGACATTGCCTCGGTCAATTCGAAATTCGCCGTTGGCCTAGGCACAACAAACGGTGCACTGATAGTGGCTACAAACATTAGTGCAGCTACTATGTAAGCTGCTGCCTTTAACCATAACATTGCCGCGCCAACCGTAATGGCGCCCGCGACCAATGCCAAGATGGCGGCACCGCTACCGGCAAAAACCAGCACTCCAACATACGAAATGAATAAGCCCGCTAGACTTTTCCACCGGCGCTTCATCACTAACGTAATCGCCACTGGCCACACAAAGATAGCTAATAACGTCAAACCGGGATTAAGAACGGAGAGCGGATCAAACCCACCTAAATCAATTTTGGGGTCAACATTTATCAAAATCCAGGCGCATCGAACAGCCACCGTAAATATTGCTATAAATACGCCATATACTAGCGCGTTGATTATACGCCGGCTCATAACAACGTTAATGCGCTGCATACCGATAACCACACCGCACCCAAGAAATACTGTTGTACTTAGTCTTAAAATTTTTAAAAGTGATTCATTGAGGTTAATCGTCCATATTAGCGAAAAAAAACACCATAAAATAATAATTCCTATTAAAATAAAACTGAATTTTGTATAATCCTTTATATCCGAAATATTTTTTTTTATATTTTTTATATTATAAATAAATAATAATAATAATAATAATATTATAGATTTACTTTCTATAACGGAAATTATCGGTAGAATTCCAATTCCAATTGGATTTCCACAATTAGCTGCAAAGTATTTCATTATTTTCGTAGCACTTTTAACATTGTGGCAGAGGGAGTGGTCCGCCTAAAATTCAGGTTTCCCGTGGGTTTCACCGCCTATTTTGGTTGCTACCCCCAAACCTACCCCCAAACCGGATTGGCATTGATCGCATAGTCGGGTCCCTTTTGACAATGCCCGGATAGCCGAAACCTTTTCTGATAACCGGGGGCCAGGTGTGATGGGCTCTCGCCGTCGGTATGGAGCAGCTAGGACAGTGTTCCGCGCATACGATACCGGGGACAGTGCATTAGGAATCAATGCCCGCCGGGGGGCTACGTCATGAAATCAGCGTCGGAAACAGATGCCCATAGCGGACATCGTTGACATTTATCTTATTGAATTGCCTCGGACGCAACCTGCTCTAGAATAGCGTCAAAATTAACCGCATTTTCGGATGCGGTCGGATAACGAGGGCGCCATGGCCGACAAGCCCCGGGCAATCATCATAGGCGGTTCCATTGGCGGGCTGTTTTCCGCTTGCCTGCTTAGGGATGCCGGCTGGCAGACCGACGTCTACGAACGTTCGGGACGAGATCTGGCGGGG
>JAYZQT010000086.1:0-38549 GCA_036136335.1 Pseudomonadota bacterium | reverse complement strand
ACCTGCCTGTCAATGCGTATGTACCCATGACGAGGCCCGGTGGGAGAGTTGGTTATCCAGTGGATTGCAAATCCATGTACAGCGGTTCGAGTCCGCTCCGGGCCTCCAATACCTGTCAACAATTCGCTGTTTTCTGGGATTGAGTTGAAAGGTGAGACAGTTTTCCGGCACCTGGTGAGGCAATGCAAAGACCTACGCCGGGCCTCCAAATCCCACCTTTTCATTGATTTCTCACAGAACGCGCAATACATTTTTAGTCATGAATACCACTATACCTATAATTGATTTGGCACCGTTGTTTTCGGGTAAACCCGCCGACATGAAGGGAGTTGTCTACGCTGTCGGCGACGCTCTGGAAAATTTTGGTTTTTTTAATATAATTGGCCATGGTGTTTCCCCGACACTGGTCAAGCGGCTTCGCGATGAGGCATACGAATTCTTTGCCCGCCCTTTAAAAGAGAAAATGGAGGTAAAGCGACCTCTTCCAGAAATAACCAGAGGTTACGATCCACCCGCGCAACAATCTCTCGCAGCAACAAAAGATGGTGCCTCCCCTCCGGATCTTCAGGAAGGATTTGGTATGGGTGGTTTTAGTTTTTCCCCAGAGGACCCCTATTATACTGCGGGATTGGGACACTACTTCTTTGCGCCAAATCTGTGGCCAAACCGGCCGGCCAGATTACGAAAAACGCTAGAAGAATATCACACGGCTTTAACACTGCTTGCCGAAAATTTGATGCGGGTTTTTGCTCTCGCGCTTGGGGTTGAGGAAAATTATTTTGATGCCAAGATCAATAGAACTGGTGCGCACATTCGTTTGAACAAATACCCCAAACAGGAAAATCCCCCTGTCCCCGGACAGTTACGTTCCGGAGCCCACACCGATTACGGTACCCTAACAATTTTATACGGTGAAGATACACCGGGAGGTCTGCAGGTCCAGCGGCCCGGGGGTGATTGGGTTGACGTCCACCCGGAGGCAGGATCATTCGTGGTTAATATCGGTGATGCTATGGCCCGTTGGACCAATGATCGTTGGGTATCCACCCTGCACCGGGTCGTAAACCCGCCACGTGAACACGCAGCAAGCGAACGACTCTCGGTTGCATACTTTCATGCCACCAACTACGACGCCGAAATTAGTTGTCTTGCAACCTGCAAATCTCAGAACAACCCCGCCAAATATGAATCCATCCATTATGCCGCTTATTACATCGAAAAACTCATGAAAAGTCGCCAGACCGTCACTGTTTAAGAGTAATACGCGGATTAAGAGTAATGCACGGAAATTTCAGAATTACGGCCCATATGATGGCAATATTCCTATTTACAATGAAATGTTCCTGGTCAGCACTCCGGCCGACGTCCTACCCAATGTCGGGTCACTGAACGATGAAGGGGCCGCAAAAGGACCCCCTCAAAATAGCTATCGGCCGATATACACTCTAGGGTCGTTAAAACCGTCCTGCATAAACCCCAGAAATACGCGTTATTTCTTTTTCTTCATTTTGCATTTAAACGATGTTTTGCATGAGCATTTGCCGTATTTTTTACTCTTATCAAGTTTTAAAGCAGCGGACGCAGCACCTGTCAGAGTTTTAACTCCCGACTTCTTTCCGCTCGCTGCCGCGTCTTTCACCTGCCCTGCGTAAAAAGCCACTGAGCCATATTTCAGTTTTGAGGCAAGGCCCTGCATTTTAGCCGCACGCCATCCGACATCTCTTGTCGTTCCTGTCTTTGCAAGTCTTTTAATAGCAATACTATGCTCACAGAGCTCGCCCATTCTTCCGAGTTTGACCTGTGTGACTTTGGAATGTTTGGCCTTGGCCGTAACTGCAGGTTTACTAGCTTTGCCTGCGGTACTGAGATCGGATCCACAACCCGCCGTCAATGCCAGCAAGCCAATAGCTAAAGCAGTACCTATCACCGATTTGACGCTAAGCTTCATTAAAACCTCCACTGCAAATTTTTAATTTAATATTTAATTAACTCGTATAACACAGTTTATCATCACAATCTCAACTTTTGCCAGACTAACCGATTTGAGCAGACCTGTCTCAGTGACACCCGACAGTGTTTTGGATTTGCCATCCTGTTTTTTTTATCATTTCTCCTTAGGTCAGTCCCCGCCTTACCAAACGACAATTTTTACTTAGTGCAGCTCCAACGGACCCCGATAAGATGATATACACAATTTTCCGGTTTCCAGAATGGCTTGTTGATATACCAAACACTGCCGTCAACGTGATCCATAAAAGATGACAGGAAATATGAAGCCAAAGTTTTTAAGAGACCTAAACTGGTTGATTTCCATGAGACGCACCAACCCATGGATTGGTGCCTTCTTTTTCACGGTTGGCGTTATCGGGTTTGGGTATATCCTCTGGTCTTTAATTTTCAATGCCTAACTATTCTGTTACGAACGCCACGGCGTTTTTGAGGTTTTCCGGCCCTTGTTCCCCTCACGGATCCACGTATGGTGGAAAAGAACATGACAAGCCCGAAGGGGCAGCTAACAGTGACAAATCCTTTCGAAACCGACCTTGAGCAAACTCCAGCAAATTATCAGGCTCTAACGCCACTGAGTTTTATCGAGCGAACGGCAAACACGTACCCAAATCACACCGCTGTAATATATGGAAAAATTCGGCGGAGCTGGGCGGAAACTTACGCCCGTTGCCGCCAACTAGGAAGCGCGCTTGAACAGCACGGTTTAAATGCTGGAGAAACAGTTGCCGCCATCCTGCCCAACGTACCGGCAATGATAGAAGCCCATTTTGGGGTATCCATGATGGGCGGAATACTGAACACCATTAATGTCAGGCTCGATGCGAATGCAATCGCATTCATACTGGAACACGGAGAAGCCAAAATTCTCCTTACCGACCGAGAATTTTCAGAGACCGTACGCAACGCAATTTCCATGCTGGAGACGAAGCCCTATGTGATCGATGTAGACGATCCTGCATACGACGGCGGGGAATTTGTCGGCAACATAGAATATGAATGCTTTATTGCCGGAGGCGACGCCGAATTCGGGTGGCGATGGCCAGACGATGAATGGAATGCGTGTTCATTGAATTACACGTCCGGCACCACTGGAAATCCGAAAGGCGTGGTCTACCATCATCGAGGAGCGTTTCTGAACGCCATCGGAAATTTAATGGTTTGGGGAATGGAACATCATCCAGTGTATCTTTGGACGTTACCGCTTTTCCACTGCAACGGATGGTGTTTTCCATGGACTGTCGCCGCCCTGGCTGGAACAAACATATGCCTGAGACGGGTTGAAGCAAAACCAATATTTGACGCGATCACCGCCCATGGCATTACCCATTTCTGCGGTGCCCCCATCGTTTTAAATATGTTGGCAAACGCCCCGGAGAGTGAGCGCAGGCCATTCGAAAATACGGTACGGGCAATGACCGCGGGCGCAGCCCCACCACCTGCCGTAATCGAAGCAATGGAAAGTCAGGGATTTGATGTCACGCATGTCTATGGGTTGACCGAGACCTACGGACCATCGGTCGTCAGCGCCTGGCACTCAGAGTGGGACAGCAAGCCAATCGCAGAACGATCGACCCTCAAGGCTCGCCAAGGGGTTCGTTATCACGTGCTGGAAGCACTTATGGTTGGCGATCCGGAGACCCTCGCACCAACACCCAAAGATGGCGAAACCATGGGAGAGATATTCTTTCGAGGAAACGATGTCATGAAGGGGTATTTTAAAAACCCAAAAGCTACAGAGGAGGCATTCGCCGGTGGCTGGTTTCATTCCGGTGACCTTGGTGTCTGGCACGAGGATGGTTATATCGAACTAAAAGACCGTTCAAAGGACATTATAATTTCCGGAGGAGAAAACATTTCATCGATTGAGGTAGAGGGCATTCTCTACAAGCATCCGAAAATTCTGGAAGCAGCAGTGGCCGCCCGCCCTGATCAGAAATGGGGCGAAAGCCCGTGCGCGTTTGTGACCTTAAAAGATGGAGAATCGATCAGCGAAAACGAAATAATAGATTTCTGTCGAGATAACATGGCCGGCTTCAAAGTACCAAGAACCGTAGTATTTGGGTCACTTCCAAAAACTTCGACAGGAAAAATTCAGAAATTCATTTTAAGGGAACGTGCCAAGGACCTTGGAGAGAAAACGGACGGATAAAAACATTATGTGGGAGACGCCAGAAATACCATTTCCAGCACCGTCAAGGGAAGCTATCACCGCTATCCGGAAAGCGGGGCGCAAAACCGCTGTGGAAAGGGCACGCCAATCATCTTTTTTTGCGGGCAAGCTGGACAATGTCGATATTACGCACATCCATGAACCCGAGGAATGGGCAAAGCTGCCCATCCTCACAAAGGATGAGTTACGCAACATTCCCGCTGAAAGTTTTATTGAGGAATTCTGTATTCAACCCCCTACGGAAATTATCGAATTCTGGCGTTCTGGTGGTTCGACCGGGCAACCGCTCTTCTATCCCCGTACGAAAAATGACCTCAGGCTCGCGCGTGAAGGTTTCAGACGCTCATGGGAAGTAGCAAATGTCGCCAAAGGTGACCTGGCACACGTCTCCTTCCCGCTGGGCATTCATCCTGTCGGACAGCTTTACTGCCGTACAGCGCAACAAATGGGGGTTGGCGTAAACTGGTGTGGTGCCGGAAACTCGACACCCTCCGAAACGCAGATTGAACTCATCCGCACACTAAAACCCAGGGTTTTCTGCGGCATGGCCAGTTACGGACTTCAATTGGCGCAAGTAGCCGAGCGAATGGGTTTCAACCTCGCCGCCAGTTCAGTTGAAATATTCATGACAGCTGCTGAGCCTGTATCGAAAGGCAAGCGGGAGCGGATAGAGGCGCTTTGGGGAGCCGAACTGTATAATCAGTTTGGGTGCACTGAAGGTTCGTTTATGGCAAGTGAATCCGACAGGCACGATGGGATGCACTACTGGACAGACATGTTTGACCTCGAGGTCATCGACGAGAACACCCGTGAACCTGTCACCGAAGGTCAAACCGGCATTCTGGTAATGACTCCGTACTGGAATAATGAAATTACACCGTTTCTGCGATGGGAAACAGGTGACTACGTTTCATATGTTGACCGAGGCGCAACCAGTGGGCCGGCCGGAATATACCCAATGATACGTCACACGGCACGCACCTCCGGATTCTTCAAGGTACGCGGGATAAACATCAATCACGCAGATTTCGAAGATTTCATGCATCGGCGTATGGAAATTGCAGATTTCAAGGTTGAGGTAGAAGAAACTGACACTCTTGATCAGCTGCGAATCTCAATCGAAACCAGAGGCGCAAAAGCGCCTGATAATGTTCAGGCTGATTTAGCGGAAGACGTCAGAAAGGTTTTTGAACTGTCAGCAAATGTCACTCTCCTAAACACCGGAACTCTGGAACTCGAATTCCAGTCCCAGGTAAAACAACAGCGCTTTATCGACAGGCGGGGCCGGCACTAACAGAAAACAATTCATTTTGAAAAATTCGACAGACATTGCCCCGCGTTTTGTTGCCATTTGTGGAGTGCTCACACTTCTACTTGCGATTAACAGTTTTAGCACTGACACCGTAGCAGTAGGCATACCTCAACTTCGTGATTTTTTTGGCGTAAATTCGAGCAGTGCAAACCTTGTCTTCAGCGTTTACGTTTTTGCATTTGGTTTCATGCAGCTTGTCTATGGTCCTATTTCGGACAGGTTTGGTCGCCGGCCTGTGCTCGTTATGGGGATGGTACTCTACGCATTTTCGACGGTCTTGTGTGCATTTGCGCCAACGTTTGAAACCCTTCTCGTCGCCCGGGGATTGCAGGGGGCAAGCGCATCGGCTGCACCGGCAGTTGCTCGCGCCGTAATTAGGGACCTATACGGCCCGGACGGCTCTCGCAAGGTATTGGGTTATATCATGTCCGCGTTCGGCCTAGTGGCAATCACCACACCAATCATTGGAGGTTTTCTCGTGGCGTGGCAGGGGTGGCAAGCGTCATTCTATTTCTGTGGTGTGTACGCCCTGGTTTGTATTTGCCTGATTTTCGGCCTTCTCAACGAAACACGGCCTGATAGCGGTCCTTCAAACCTCCACCTGAAAAACATGCTGTCAACTTATCTGAAGCTAACACCAAATCCTCTTTTCGCATTGAACTGTGTTACCAATCTTTTCATGTTCGCGGGCATGTTTGTCTGGCTTTCAGGAAGCATGCTCGTTCTGATCGACGGGTACTGGATCAATGCAAAGCTCGCCGGTTTGCTTCTGGCTTTCGGTTCTGCCGGGTTCATGTTTGGCGCTTGGGCGTCTGCCCGTCTGGGAATTTGGATCGGCCCAGAGCGGTTAATCCTATCCGGTAGCATCACCGCGATTTTCGCGGCAGCAGCAATACTTGTATTTGGCCTGTTTAAATTTCAAAACGGTTATGCTGTCGCCATGCCAGCATTTTTATGGATGTTCGGTCACGGGCTTCACTATCCACAGAGTATGGCAGGGGCCATAGCGCCATTTCCTGACAAGGCTGGCGCGGCATCGTCATTGATTGGGTTTTATCAAACCACTGCTGCGGCAATAATGGCCTTCACCATGGGAGCTCTCCACGATGGGAGCGCGGTTCCCCTTGGTTTTCTCATGTTTATATCAAGCGCTGCGGCATTTGCCGCTTACTTTCCCTTTTACAGGCGGCTCTCGTTAAAGAAATAGGTTAAGTTGGGGTTATTGCCCGGGTTGGGCTGGAATGCCTCTTAGGCGGATAAACAGGATTGCTGGTCAAATGGATGGACAGATAACGGACGTTGTCGATCAAGTTGTGACAACAATAGCCGCCTACGGTATCGATTCGATCGGCGCCATCGTCATCCTGATGGTTGGCTGGATGGCTGCCGGGTGGGCGCGCCGCATCACCGAACGATCCCTGTCCAGATCCAAAAGAATAGATGCAACACTTGGCACTTTCGCTGGAAGTACTGTTCGATATGCGATTATTGTCTTCACTGCACTGGCCGTCCTCCAACAGTTCGGCGTACAGACAACCAGCCTGCTCGCCGTTCTGGGTGCTGCTGGGCTCGCCATTGGTCTTGCATTACAGGGAACACTCTCAAACGTCGCGGCTGGTGTTATGCTGATGGTATTCCGCCCGTTTGGGATTGGAGATTTTATTGAAGCCGGAGAGCTTTCCGGTACGGTCGTTGATATCGGACTTTTTACCACACACCTCAATACCGTGGACGGGATCTATGTCATTGCACCAAATACCGGACTTTGGGGCAAAGCTTTAAAAAACTATTCTCGTAATCCCACCCGGCGCATCCATATTTCTCTCGGGATTGACTATGGAGACAGCATCGATCAGGCCATACTCACTGCACAGAAAGTGGTCAATGCGGAGCCGTTATGCCTCACCGATCCCCAACCCCAGTTCGTGGTTGGGGAGATGGCTGACAGTTCCATAAACATCTACATCCGGGTCTGGGCAAAAACGTCCGATTACTGGACCGTCAATTTCAAACTCAAAAAGGCGTGAAAGGAAGCATGCGACGATGCTGGAATAACAATTCCATACCCGCAACGTTCTATTCACATCGAAGGTGGGGACAACCCGGCCTAGTTTTCAAAATCACATTTTGATGTTCAGGCGGCAGCCTCAAACCGGTAATAATTCGAAAATTTCATAACGAATTCATCTGTCATTGCGAACAGAATGGTGTCTTCTTCCACCTGATGTTCAATCCAGTTCCAGGTTGGCGCGGAAAATGTATCGCCGGGTGCCCAGGAAATCTTTTCATCACCAATCTTGCTGGTCCCACTACCTGACATCGGACAATACACAACATTCGCAGTGTGACGGAATTTTCTGGTTACCTGCCCTGCTTCAAGCCGGTCTACATATATCCCTATTGTCGGCATCTCGTCGGCTTCGAGGCGAACGCGCCGACCAAAATACCCTTCTGGGTCAGCATTCGCCTGTTCCGTTCGCTTCTGAATGCTGTCCCATGTAAAACGATAGGGAGAGTCCGGCGTTACACAGGCAACCGGCGCAAAACCCTCGGGATGTTCTTCAAAAAACATCGGCTCGAGCAAATGAGTGAGCGGAACATCAAGGCCATCCAGCCAGTAAGCCGGACGATCACCGTCATGCCCGTGGCCATGCCAGCACCACCCCGGTGTTAGAACGATATCCCCCGTTTCCATTGGGTGTTTTTCGCCGTTTACAACTGAAAATGAACCTTCGCTTTCAATAATGACGCGAAGTGCGTGCGGCGCATGCCGATGCGTTCTTGCCTGTTCCCCCGGCAAGATCATCTGGTAAGCGTTAACAAGGGTTTTGGTTGTTGCAATTTCATTACCCTTGACGGGTGCCCGTAAAACCAGGTTTCGGCGCTCAGCCAACTCCGTATTGATCAAACGGCCGGCTGCATCAAGTGCCGCCCGACACTGGTCGTAACGCCAGTGCATCACACCAAACGGGGTATCAGGCTGTTCCCAGAGTATGGGATTTTCCCGATCAATCCAGCCAGGCGTCATGTCCAGAGGTTCAAGCGCTGCATACAGATCCTCAAGATTTCCAGCCTCATGTAACGCGGTGACCTTGTCCGATACTGCTACTTTAGCCATATTTCCCTCCATGAGGTTATGCCGCAGTCTGCCTTTACAAAGTTTCTCAGATTGTAGGCTTATGCTAAATTAAAGCAATTTTTGACATTTCTATTGGAGAACAAGGATGTTGGAACCCCGTTCACAGGATGAATTTCTGGCGGCAATGGAAACCCGATTTGAAGGTCGGCGTCACTCCGATTATGAAATGGTCCGCACAATTGCCGACGGCACCGCTACCAAACAGCAGATCGGGTACCTCGCAGTGCTGTTCTATCATTTCACAAAATGGACGCCGCAGGTAATTTCCACAATTCATTCACGCTGTGATTCCAGGAAAATCCGCCGGCGGATCATGGATACGCTAATTGATGAAGACACTGAACTTCGTTGCGGTTCGGCGGGCCACGACATGCTCGCAATGGATTTTGCAACCCGATACACGCGATTGACGGAAGAAGAGGTAGAAGATCATCCGGTGCCCCAGTCGATCAAGGACATGACCAGCTATCGCTTCAAGGTCGCACGAGAAATGCCGGTGACGATCGCGCTTGGAAATTCTGGAGTTGCCTCTGAAAGCCATGCACCAACGATGTGCAGGATGATATCGGATGGGCTCCGCGAGCACTATAGCGTCAGAGATGAGGACCAGGAAAGCTGGATCGTCCATATTGAGGGTGATGAAGAGCATTCTGAAACTGCACTCAAAACAGTACTCGAATACTGTGATACAAGGGAACTGCAGGACCAGATGCTGTGGTGCATAGACGAGTACCTGACACATTGGGGAAATTTCTGGAACGAATGCATGAAGGGTGATCTTCAAACCGACCCGAGACCAGTTGCCGCTGAATAAATAACCTCATGAAGATTGTGCTGCGCCCACTCCCAGAGAACCCCTCGGGCCGGACACGCCTGACCGTGTGTATCAATGACCGGGGACAAAATGCGATCACAGTGTCCTGTGGGGCCCGCGGTGGTTCAGATCTCGAACGTACCCTTAACGAAGAGATTGACAGGCGTGGGCTGAAGATCGAAGTGCAAACGATCAAGTGCCTCGGGTTGTGTGAAAAAGGACCAAACGTAAGACTTGTGCCCGGAAATAACTGGTTTCATGAAGTTGGCTCAGGCGATGTATCGGAATTGATTGATCTGACGATGGAGCTCATGGGATTGTCCGGGACCGTGTGAACCCGACAAAAGTTGCATAAACTTCTCCTCTAATAGATATTTTGGCATGAGGGGTAGAAACCATTTTATTCCGGTGTTATATGCCGGTTCTTCAATGATCCTCGGTAGCTCAGTTGGTAGAGCAAGCGGCTGTTAACCGCTGGGTCGGGGGTTCGAGTCCCTCCCGGGGAGCCAAAACTCAAAAAGGCCGCTGGAGTATCTCCGCCGGCCTTTTTCATTGGGTTGTACGGAAGGGGCGTTCACAATCCGATAAATTATCTAGCACCGGTCAATGACTGCTATCGCCTGTTCTGCAAGCTTTCGTCGATTAACGCGCATGGTTTGGCCACGCGGAAAATCCTCCAACACCAAGAGACAAGTAGGATATTTGTGCCGAGCCAGGCCGCGCACGCTTAAAAATACTATCACCTCGTCCAGGGTAAGTTTAATACCCTCCAACGTTAAAACACAAAGGCAGGGAACCTCGCCAAGTGTTGCATCTGGTATTCCAACTACAGCAGCTTCAAGTATCTTTGGGTGCTCCGTCAGAAGACTTTCAAGTTCGACGGGAAAAATGTTCGTACCGCCCCGATTAATCATCTCCTTTATTCGCCCAATCAGTGAAACATTGCCCTCCCCGTCTATGGTTGCGATGTCACCAGTCCTGAACCAGCCCTCAGGTCCGAGAGTACCCCAGGCACGCGCCGTTGCCTCCCGATCACTAAAATACCCTGAACTAGTCGCCGGTCCCCTAACCCAAAGTTCACCTGGCGATCCGGTGGGGAGTGCCTGCCCTTCAGAATCAACCACACATATCTCCCCTCCCTCCATAACCTTTCCTATTGACGGACCTAAGCGGATAGACTGCGGATCACGCGTAGAAATTTGACCGAATGAGCCAGTTTCCATGGAACCCCCAGCCTTCAGCACGAGACAGCCCAGCAGATCCTCGGCCTTTTCCGCAACCGCTCTCGGTAAATTTGCAGCCCCCGTGCGGACCGCGCGAACCGCTTGAACGTTGTAGTCCGGAAGCATTGGAAAATCGACAATTCGGGCAAGAACCGCGGGCGCGGTCATTACTACCGTTACCTGTTCCCGCTCGATCAGAGAAAGTAAGTTTTGCGGCGCGAAGCCGTCACTTAAAACGAGCCTAGCACCGCTGACCAGCCAACCAGCCCATGTAAAATAGCCTGGCCCGCCGGAAAACGGCACAAAACCCCCCACGATGTCCTCCGACGTGAGGTTCAGCAGCTTGGTCAGACCCTTGCCCCACAGGAGCGATTGCTGTTCGGGTCGCTCAACAATTTTCGGCGTCCCTGTACTGCCACTGGTCACAACCAGCTTGCTAACTTCAAATGGCCCAAAGGCCCTTGCTTGGAAATCAACGGTATCCGGGAAAGCCCGAGATGTTTTTAATGCAGGTGGAAGCCGTATGTAATCCCCGGAACGTCCCCCTGGCCCGACGACAACCAGCTGAAGGCCTGGATGCAAATCCTTCATATCGCAGGCAATGGCAAGCATATCGGTGTTTCGAAAAAATTCCGGGACAATCAGCGCACCGGGTTTCAGTACATCAACGACCGCTTCTAATTCACGGCGACCCCATACGACAGGTATGTATGCACCAAGTAGCCCCAATTTCTTTAAAGCAAAGCGCATCAGACAATCTTCTACCGAATTAGGTAACTGCACGATGACTGGTGTGTCACGATCAAGATCGAGTGCGTGAAGAACACCCGCAAAACGATTGATCACCTCCCCCACCTCCTTCCATGTCAGCCGGTGGTGGGGATCCACAATTGCAACTTTGTCTGGTTGTCGTTGAGCATGCCGCTCCATCAAATCCAGAGTGGTTTCGGCTGTCCAGTAACCCAACTTAACGTAAGCGTCGATCATTTCAGACGTAAAACGGGTTGGACGGGACATCGATGATTACCGGTCGTCGTTTTATATTAATGTGTTAAAGAATGGGACTGAAGTGACACGTACGTTTCAGGCGATCAAGTAACGCCCGACGTTCCGCTTCGGTATACCGCCTGGGCTGGACATAAATTGCGTCTACTGGGCAATCAAATTCACACAGGAAGCATCCCTGACAATCCTCACCGTATGCAACGTAGGCTTTTGAGTCATTCATCCGTATAACGTCGGTCGGACAGGAATCCTTGCAAGTGCCGCAACCGGTACAGAGTATCTGGTCTATCCTGACTTCTACATTCATCTTTTTCAGCTCCTGAAGAAAGGATGAAGGACTTTTGCGCGCTCCGGTATACGGTGGCTTGCATCCTCCGGGATAGGTTCATCGAATAGTTCTGCCTGTCCGTTTCCGCCAACTTTGGCGAAAGTGTACTTAAGCCAGTTTTCGTTATCCATGTAAGGAAAGTCCTCACGCAATACATTGCCCCGGCTTTCCGTTCGCCGCTGGACCGCCAGAACAGAAATTTCCATGCATTGAAGAAAATTTTTCATTCCCAGCACCTTCGCCAGATCGTGCGGGTCAGAAGCCCTCATCATGGGAACCAGGCGGTTTCGAATGCCCCTTACCCTGTTGACGATGGCTTCCAGTCGATGAGCGTTCAGAACTTCGGTTATCTCCGCGCCATACAGTCCTTCCAATTCGTCCCTCGTAGAAGCAAAGCTGGTATCTCCACTTCGCGTCAGGGGTTCGAGAGTGTCCCGCGCCAATCGGTCTACCTGGTCCTGAACCACCTCCGTCTCAAAAGATGTTGTTATCGACTTTGCAGCAGCGTCACCGGCATACCAACCACCCACAGCGCAAAGGTTAAGCGCCTGGGCGAGCCCCATAAACCCGCCGTCCGACGTATTGCCAGCGGCATAAAGTCCGGGCAGAGTCGTCGCGCCGTTCTCGGCTACCCGTATTCCGGCGCCTCCCAGCGTACCACTTTGAAAAGGCAACATTGTCACAAATGGTACGGGATCTCGGCTCGGGTCATAACCGGACCGTTCGTATGTGTTGAGGACAATGGGAACAACCTGCTTGTATAACCGGAGATTTTCAGGACTGAGACGTGTCGCGTCCTTGTAGATGGGCCCCCGCCCCTCTCCATATTCCCGTATCACTGAACGTGCCAACCGGAACCGGCGGATGCGGTCTCCCCCGGCGATTTCCGTTCCCTCGTCATTGATGAAACGCACACCCAGCCCGGCACCCATTTCAAGACCCGGTGCCGAATAGAATTCGGCAGGTATGACGCCCCAGCCAGCCAGAAATTCCATCTTGCTCAGCTGCGCCCCAGCACGATATGCAGCCGCTACCCCATCGCCCGTGCAATTAATCGGCATGCCATGGAAGCCACCGCCCGCCCTGGGGTAGGGTATGTGGACAGGTCCAGTACAGAGGATTGTGGATTTTGCGCGAAACTCATGGAGATCGCCCTCTATCGTATCAAATCCGAGCGCGCCAGTAACCCGTCCTTTGGTCGGGTGCAAACCGTCCGAGGTAAGCAGTTCGGTAACCATTACGCGGTTTACTGTATCAACCCCCCGGCGCAGGGTTTCGTTCCTCAGAGCCATCATGAATTGAGGACCTCCCTCCGCCATCATTGCGTTAACGGGAAACAGAGGTCCCACAGCCATGTCGACACGTTGTATCCTGCCCTCATTCTTGATCCACTTGACCCCCCACTGATCCATCTTTTGCAGCAATTCGCCAGTGACCTTGATCCCGGCCCGCAAGGCGGCGATGTTGACCATCGGGTTGGTATGCGCCTTTACCCAGCGGTCGAGATCATCGCCTTTCATGTACGCCTGAAAAACGCCAGACGCGAGTGCGCTTGTACCACTCCGCCCGAAAAATCCTTTGTCGACGAGCAACACGCGCACACCAGCTTCTCTCGCTTTGATGGCAGAACAGGCCGCGGCGACACCCCCTCCTACAATGAGGACGTCGGTTTCATGTGTGATTGTCTTGGGCATACCAAACCTTCAGATACGAAACGGTAAGGTCGAGCGGCTATCTTCACGAACCACTTATTGTTCTGGACCTGAAACTAGGAAAGGCAATTATTTCTGTCAATCGAGGAGGGTGATCAGCGTCGTCCACCCTGGGGGCCAGAAAACAGAAAATCTGATTTAATAAACTTCGGGTAACAGCAGACCAAGCCTCCTCAGGGAAAATTGTACCACTTCCTCTGATGATTGGAGTGTATCGCGCAATGTGGACTATTCTGCCGCCGGGATTTTTTCCTCACCGATCGCACCCGACGCATAGATTTCCGCAATTTCATTATCGGAATACTCAAGCACATCGCGCAGGATTTCAGTCGTATGTTCTCCCAGCAGTGGTGAACGCACAACTTCGGACGGTGAACTGGACAGCTTGACCGGATTGCCGACAGTCAGATATTTCCCGCGGGTCGGATGATCAACCTGAACGACAGTGCCGGTCTTGCGCAGCGATTCCTCTTCAGCCACCTCCTTCATTGACAGGATCGGGCCGACTGGAATATCCAGCCCGTTGCAAATATCCATAACCTCAAATTTGGTTTTTGTGATTGTCCATTCTTCGATGGTACTGAAAATTTCATTTAGCCTCGGCAGACGTGCGTGGGGCGTGGCGTAATCCGGGTCTTCCTTCCACTCAGGTTTACCAATCAGGTCGCAGATCTTCTTCCATATGGGGGCCTGGGTAATGAAATAGGTATAGCTGTCCGGATCGCTTTCCCACCCCTTGCATTTGAGAATACGTCCGGGGTGCCCTCCACCCGAATCGTTACCCGCGCGCGGGACAGCCTCACCAAACGGTATACCCTGGCCAAACTGCGAATATTCCGTTAACGGCCCGGCACCAAGTCGTTGCTGGTCCCGTAGTTTCACTCTGCAAAGGTTAAGGACACCATCCTGCATCGCTGCAGTAACCCTCTGCCCCTCGCCAGATTTTTCTCTCTGAAACAATGCGGTGACAATTCCGAATGCGAGGTGCAGGCCCGTTCCCGAGTCCCCAATCTGGGCACCGGTCACTGTCGGCAACTCCCCTACATAACCAGTTGTAGAAGCCGCACCACCCGCGCATTGCGCTACGTTTTCATAAACCTTGCAGTCCTGATAAGGACCCGGCCCAAACCCCTTGATCGAAGCCATGATCATCCGAGGATTCAGCTCCTGTATCCGTTCCCACGAAAACCCCATTCTGTCGAGTGCCCCGGGAGCAAAGTTTTCAACAAGGACATCGCAGGTTTTAACCAGCCGTTCCAGGACTTCCCTGCCACTCTCGACCTTTCCGTTAATCTCTATCGATCGTTTGTTGCTGTTGAGCATGGTAAAGTAGAGGGAATCCACATCCGGTATATCCCGTAACTGCCCGCGTGTTGCATCCCCGACACCAGGCCGTTCCACCTTGAATACATCAGCGCCAAACCACGCCAACAATTGTGTACAGGTCGGACCTGACTGAACATGTGTAAAATCAAGTATCTTGATGCCTTCGAGCGCTTTCATATTTTCTTACCTGAAAATGGGTTAACTAAAATTATTTTTTGCCGACCACACTTTGTGGATTGAGATTGCCTATTCGGCCACTTTCGGTACCTGCTGCTTCATCAATCACTGCGTTCACGAGCGTTGGGTGTCCGGAATTCATCGCTGTGTTCACGGCCTCTTTCAGCTCATCCGGTGACGTTGCATTTATCCCGGTTCCGCCAAAGGCCTCCATCATTTTATCATAGCGTGCTTCCTTGACGAAGACTGTCGTTGCTACATCGTCACCCCCAGCCGGATTAGTGTCGGATCCGCGATAAATGCCACCGTTATTGAAAACTACAACACATATGGGCAGGTTATATCGACAGATCGTTTCGATCTCCATTCCGGAGAACCCGAAGGCGCTATCACCTTCAATAGCCAGCACCGGCATACCGGTCTCCACTGCGGCAGCGATGGCGGATCCCATTCCGATCCCCATAACGCCCCAGGTGCCCACATCCAGCCTTTTTCGGGGCCGGTACATATCAATTATACTCCGCGCAAAATCAAGTGTATTGGCCCCCTCATTTACCAGTATTGCCTCGGGACGTTCCCTGATGATTGTACGCAGCGCCCCAAGAGCACCATGGTAATCCATTGGTATGTTGTTGTTCTGCAACCTCGGCGCCATCCGGGCAACGTTGATTTCTACTTTTTCCCCTACCATCCCTGTCCACTCCGCCGGCGGAGGTGCCCAGTCTGCTTTTTCCATACCATCAAGCAAGGCCTGAACACAGGATCCGATATCGCCGACAACGGGCGCCGAAATCTCGATGTTGCTATCCATTTCCTTCGGTTCAATATCTATCTGTACAATCTTTTTTGGTTGATTCCCCCAAGCCTTTCCCTTCCCGTGTGACAGGAGCCAGTTGAGCCGTGCACCGATCAACATCACAACATCGGATTCCTTCAGGACCAGCGAACGCGCCGCGCTTGCCGACTGCGGGTGCGTATCCGGCAGCAGGCCTTTTGCCATACTCATCGGCAGATATGGAAATCCAGATTTTTCGATCAGTGCCCGAACCTCGTCATCAGCCTGGGCATAGGCGGCGCCTTTTCCAAGGATAATCAGGGGTCTTTCCCCTTTTGCAAGAATATCCAGGGCACGCGTTACTGCCTCTGGCGCAGGTAGCTGGCGTGGCGACGGGTCAACAACCTTGACCAGCGATTGGCCGCCAGCCGCTGCATCCATGGCCTGTCCAAGGAGTTTCGCCGGCACATCGAGATAAACACCTCCCGGGCGACCGGAAACTGCTGCGCGGATCGCACGCGCAATGCCAATACCAATATCTTCTACTTTCAGGATCCGGTATGCTGCCTTGCACAGTGTCTTGGCAACAGCGAGCTGATCCATTTCTTCGTAATCGCCTTGCTGTAAATCGACAATTTCGCGTTCTGACGAACCACTCATCAGGATCATCGGAAAACAGTTTGTTGTCGCATGCGCCAGCGCCGTCAGCCCATTCAGAAACCCCGGCGCGGATACGGTCATGCAGATCCCGGGTTTTTTTGTCAGATAACCCGCAATAGCTGCTGCGTACCCAGCATTCTGTTCGTGACGGAACGAGAGGACCCGCATCCCCGATGCCTGCATTAATCGGCCGAGATCGGTGATTGGGATGCCCGGGACGTTGTAGACCGTATTGATTTCATTAAGCCTGAGTGCATCTATTACGAGATGAAAACCATCCGTCAGTGAGCCTGTTTCTTCTGCTTCCGGTGTCATTCCCATCTCCATCAGGATAACCAACTATTAAACATTTTCAGCGCTTGGTGAATTGAAACAAGGTACGTGGCGGCGGTGAGAATAGCTGGTTTTAGAACGTTGTCGACATTATCAAAATCTTTTGGTGCTGTCTGGCGATTAAAACGGGTACGTACCGTAATAGGCACATTCACCACAGATCTGATCCTGTATCTAACATCAGGCAACAGAATTCACCGGCTTATGCCTTCCAGTTGAAAAGCACAGGAAAAAATCAAACAATGGGCAAATTTTTTTACATTTATCGGGTGCATGTCTGTTTTTAAATAACGTTTAGCATCGAAATCGATACAATCGGCAAGACAATTGACCGAAATAGGGATTAACATTATTCAAGCCAGTTACAAATACAGTTTGGCACATCCATCTGGAGGAATGTAACAAATGAGGTTGGTGGTCCACGGACAGCAGGCATTCGGTAAAGCCGTATTGGAAAACCTGCTTGAGCGGGGGGAAGACATTGTCGGGGTATTCTGCGCACCCCAGAAAGAGGGCAGGCCGATTGACCCCTTACTGGAATTTGCCGTTGAACGCGGCTTGACAGTCCATCAACCTACTTCCTGGAAGAACGATGAAGCCCTGCAATTAATTAAATCGTTTAGACCTGATCTCTGCGTGATGGCATTTGTAACCTTGCTCGTCTCCGAGGAAGTGTTAAACGCACCAACCCATGGTACAATACAGTACCATCCATCACTGCTGCCACTTCACAGGGGGCCGAGCTCCATAAACTGGCCAATCATCAAAGGAGCCACCGAAACTGGCCTTTCCATTTTCTGGCCCGATGAAGGACTGGACGAGGGCCCCATACTTATACAGAAAAGGATCGATATCGGCCCGAATGACACACTCGGCAGCATTTATTTCAATCACCTTTTCCCGATGGGGGTGGATGCGATGGTCGAGGGCGTAGACTTGGTGCGGGCTGGCAACCCTCCCAGAATTGAACAGGACCACAGTCGGGCTACCTATGAAAGCTGGTGCAGACGATCGGACGTCCAGGTAAACTGGTCAAAACCGGGACAGGAGGTTTACAATCTGATCCGGGGTGCCAATCCCCAACCGGGTGCATTTACCGTCCATGACGGCAAAGACCTGCAGATTTTTGACTGTAAAATGGTAGACGCCTCTGGTGCACCGGGCGAAGTAGTGGACGCCTCTGATGCTGGTATAACTGTGGCTGCAGAGAGTGGTGGAATACTGATGCAACGCGTGCGGCCGTTGAATTCAGGAAAAATACCGGCCAGCGAGTTCATCGCCACTTCCGGGATTTCAAAGGGTACACTCCTCGGCTAAAAGAGCACTGGCGCATTAATTTTGTTTGCAAATTTGCACCATTTATCCGCGGGCTGTTCAACGCCACCGTGCGAGACTAGCCTGCAAGTATGGCAAGCAATCTCGTTCCCCTAGATCTGACACGTTTTTCCCTCGCCGATGCTGCTAAAATAGAGGCTCTGCAAAAGAAAACCTGCATGATGCGGCGCTGGTGCCGATGCGACCGCGTCGAGGAAAACGGACAGGAATTATATTTGCTGTATTCGGGAGACAACGGGCCCGCCCCGTACGTAACCTATCGGGTTTCGCGGCGGCCAGATGGCAGTTACGTCCTTGAGAATGACAACAAAACGCTGAAGATTGCCACCGGCCAAACCATCGATGTTGTGCTGAAGGCACTGCCTCAAAATTTTTTTTTCACAGAGTACCAGACCGGAAGGACATAAAATGGGGAAAAGGAAAACGGGGAAAGAATGCGTTTACATGCCTGGAATGTCGGAGGCTCTAAAAAAGGGTAAGGTGCCCCTCTCTCCGGCCGTAAAGGCAAACGGCTTCGTTTTTGTGTCCGGGCTGCCGCCGGTAGACACAAAAACAGGGAAAATCGTTAATGGTGATATCACCAGACAGACCCGCATGTCCCTTCGCAACGTGCGTGATTGCCTGAAAGCGGCAGGATCGTCACTTGAGCAGGTGGTCAAGGTCAACATCTACATATCGAATGCAGCATACTTTGATACAGTTAACGACGAGTACAGGAAGTTCTTCCCAAAAGATCCACCAGCACGTACTTTTGTGACCGTAGGCTCATGGCCTTGGGAATTCGATATCGAGGTAGAGTGCACCGCGATCTGTGACGACTGAAAACGGAAAACAGGAGATCGATGATGGCTACGCGTATGCCCCTGAATCTCATTAAATGGATTGACGACCATGCACACGTTCTCAAACCACCTGTCGGCAATGCACAGGTCTGGGATGACGGCGAGTTCATGATTACGGTGGTCGGCGGCCCCAATGAAAGGACAGATTACCACGACGACCCTGGAGATGAGTTTTTCTACCAGATCCGTGGTGACATGAATTTGCGTATCATCGAGAACGGAAAACCAAAGGATCTTCCCATCCAAGAAGGTGAGATCCTGCTGTTGCCTGCCCACACACGCCATTCGCCGCAGCGACCGGCAAATACGGCGGGCCTCGTTATCGAACGGATCCGCCAGCCCGGTGAGCACGATGCGTTTGAGTGGTACTGTGAAAAATGTGACGCGAGAGTACACCGTCGCGAGGTACAGGTGACGGATCTCGTAAGGGATTTGCCACCTGTTTTCGATGAATACTACAGTGATGTCTCCCTGCGGATCTGTCCATCATGCAAACACGAAAACCCCGGCAAACCCGGACATTAATGACCGCGTCTAACCTGAAGCAGGCCCTGACCGGCCCCAGACAAAGGCGTTGCAGCAGGCCAACACATTATTAAGGTGCAGATCTTCACACTGAAAACAGTTACTGGTGTCCCCTGTGTGGCGCCTGTCCGTGTTTTGTTTTGTGATCCGTCTCACCCTGCAATGCGCCTACCGACATCACCTTTACAGGACTTTTCACTTCACCAGCATCCCGGAAAGACAAGATGACCTGGAAAGTTAGCCCCTTTTTCAGGGGCTGACGCAAACCAAACAGCATCAAGTGCGTTCCGCCCGGTTTTAAAACCACCCTGTCTCCTGCCAACACGTCCAAGCCGTCAATTCGTCGCATTTGCATAACACCATTTTCATTTCGATGGGTATGAATTTCAACCCGTTGAGCCACATCGCTTACCACAGCGACAAGACGGTCAGTCCGTTTGCCAGCATTGCGGATGGCAATATATGCGGCAGCGGTTTTCACCATTCCAGGTGTTGCCCGTGCCCAAGCCTGTTCTATCTTTATCCCACCACCCTCATGATGTCCCTTCATTACGCCTTTCTTTTGATGCGAATGCGCAAGGACTTCAGCGGAACAAGCAAGAGCCCCGATAACAGCAGCGAGAATTCTAATCCTTACGTCCATTTAATAAACTCCATGCCGAATATTCAAATTCATGCGTTTTACCCGTGTTCAACCGCTAGGCAACATCTGGTATTTCACTGGTGCCCCGTCATGGATTTCCTACCCTGTCGGAGAAGTTTCATAGCGGAATCAAGTCCATCGACCGTCAGTGGAAACATTCGGCCATCAAGAAGCTGGTAGGTCATACGAATACTGGGGGTTGACATCCACCGTTCCGGGGGAACAGGGTTGAGCCACACCGAATCAGGATAGGTGGAGAGAAAGCGACGGAGCCACAGTTCGCCGGGCTCTTCATTCCAGTGCTCGATTGAACCGCCTGCTTCAGTGATTTCAAACGGGCTCATCGTTGCATCACCAACAAAAATTGCTTTCCAATCCGATCCATAGGTATTCATGACATCCCACGTAGGGGTCCACTCGTTATATCCACGACGATTTTGGCGCCAGACACGTTCGTAAAGAAAATTATGAAAATAGTAATATTCGAGGTGCTTGAACTCAGTTCGAGCGGCGGAGAACAGTTCTTCAGAAATTTTAATGAAGCTGTCCATGGAGCCGCCAATATCATACATGGTCAAAACCTTGACCTTGTTCTTCCGCTCAGCGCGCATCTGAATGTCGAGCATCCCCGCGCGATCAGCAGTGGATTTTATGGTCTCATCAAGGTCAAATTCTTCCTCCGCACCCTCCCGGACGAATTTTCTGAGGCGCCGCAGGGCCATTTTTATATTTCGGGTTCCAATTTCTGTTTCGCCGCGGAGGGATCGAAAATCCCTTTTCTGCCACATCTTTGTCGCACTCTTTCCGCCACCCTCGCCGCCCATGCGAAACCCGCGTGGGTTTTGTCCGCCGTTTCCAAACGGAGACGTACCTCCGGTACCAATCCAGCGGTTGCCACCGTGATGTTGTCCGTCTTGGTCCTGAAGCCGTTTCGCAAGCTCCTCCATAAGTTCTTCAAAACTTAATTCTTCTATTTCTTCATCAGTGAACATTTTCCGGGCCAGACCCTGAAGCCAGTCCTCGGGAATATTTTCCTCCAGAAGCCCGTCCGTTTTGTTCATTGCGCCTCTGAAAAAATTCTCAAACACCAGATCAAAGGTATCGAAAAATCGTTCGTCCTTAACCAGTGATGCCCGAGAGAGGAAATAGAATTCATCAACACTTCCCTTTGCCACGCCCTTGTCAAGAGCTTCAAGAAAAGTGAGGTATTCGCGAATCGTTACAGGAACCCGCGCCTCTCGAAGCTGGTAGAAAAAATCAACAAACATGTGCGGGGTCAGGTTCCCTGGCGACGAGCCATAAAGGCGAGGCGTTCGAACAATTGCACATCCTGTTCATTTTTAAGCAACGCCCCATGCAGCTGGGGAATGGCTTTGGTCGCGTCACCTCGCAGGGCCTCCGGGTCAATATCTTCAGCCAGTAAAAGCTTGATCCAGTCGAGCAACTCGGAAGTTGACGGTTTTTTCTTTACACCATTTACGTCGCGGATCGTGAAAAAGACTTCCATTGCCTCCTTGAGTAGCCGTTTTTTGATGTCCGGGAAGTGGACTTTGACAATCTTCTCCATTGTATCTTCTTCCGGAAAACGAATGTAGTGGAAGAAACAGCGCCGGAGAAAGGCATCCGGCAGCTCCTTTTCATTGTTTGATGTGATGATTACGACGGGTCGGTTAACAGCCTTCACCGTATTCTTGGTCTCGTATACATAAAATTCCATTCGGTCCAGTTCACGCAGGAGATCATTGGGAAACTCTATATCTGCCTTGTCTATTTCATCGATAAGCAGAACGGCCTGTTTCTCAGAAACAAGCGCTTCCCAGAGCATTCCCCGTTTTATGTAGTTATTTATATCGTGAACGCGCTCGTCACCCAGCTGGGAATCGCGCAAACGTGAAACGGCATCATATTCGTATAGGCCGTGATTGGCCTTCGTCGTGGATTTGATATGCCATTCATAAAACGGCATATTGAGTGCTTCTGCTACTTCCATCGCCAACAGCGTTTTGCCAGTACCTGGTTCACCTTTGACGAGGAGCGGACGTTCGAGAGTAATTGCTGCGTTGACGGCCGTCATCAGGTCGTCCGTCGCGACATATGTATTTGTGCCGGTAAACTTCATAAAGTGATCTTCCTGGAGGATAGTATTAGAATGTCGCAGAAATCTAGTGCACACCCTGCCCCCAATCAAGCGAGCAACCAGGAATGATCTCTATCGCCCTAGCCGTTCATATTATCTCTGCCATTGTGTGGGTCGGAGGTATGTTTTTTGCCATCATGGTGCTTCGCCTCGCTGCTGGTGAGCTCGACCCCCCCATCCGGGCACCACTTTGGGGCAGAACATTTTCCAAATTCTTTCCCTGGGTCTGGACGTCTGCTGCTCTTTTGCCTCTGTCTGGTTATTACATGATTTTTGCCGTGTGGGGTGGCCTTTCAAACATGCCGGTTCACGGACACCTGATGCACGGAATTGGCTGGATAATGATAGTCGTTTATCTGCATTTGTGGTTTGCACCATACAAACGTTTCAAACTGGCGTTGGCGGAGCAAAACTTTCCCGTTGCAGGCGCCAATCTCAATCAGATACGTATATTGGTGACAGCGAACCTAGTTATTGGACTTGCTAACGCCGTAATTGGCGCCACTGGAAGGTTCTGGTAAGTCGAGGCTGTGAAATGACTGGCCGCAAACGGGAAGAGTTACCGCCGCTCAATCCAGCTTGGAATTCGACGCATGGATGATCAACCCACACTGGTGGAAACAGACTGGCTTCAGGACAACCTCAAAAATGACGGGATATCGATAGTCGATGCTACCTGGTATTTGCCCAATGTCGACGCAACAGGGATACGGGATTATGAGAACGGCCACATACCGGGAGCTGTCTTCTGGGACCTAGACCGCATCGCCGATGCCGGTACTGCACTGCCCCACATGTTGCCGAATGCTATCGTATTCGAGGGGCACATGCGCGACCTAGGGATTGCAAACAGCAATCATGTTGTAGTCTATGACAACGTAAGAATGATGACGGCACCGCGGGTCTGGTGGATGCTTCGTGCATTCGGCCATGAAAATGTCTCGGTGTTAAACGGTGGGCTGTTGAAATGGAAAGCCGAAAAGCGGACGACAACCAGCAAAGTTCCGGAACCGAAGTCCGTTGAGTTCAAAGCGGTGCTGAACCCGGAAATGGTGAGGTCACTCGGACGGGTCCTTGGTACGCTCGAGAGTATGGAGGAACAGGTCCTCGATGCACGATCCGCAGGACGTTTTTGGGGTAAAGACGCGGAACCCAGGCCGGACTGCCGTTCAGGACATATTCCCGGCAGCCTGAACCTGCCATTCAACGAGTTGATTGATCCCACGACTGGCCTCTTTCACCCTGTGGAACAACTGAGACGCCGGTTTCAGCAGGCTGGTATCGATGCAGATCGGCCTGTCATCACGACTTGCGGCTCCGGTGTGACAGCCTGTGTCCTTTCTCTCGCCCTTTCTCTAATCGGCCGGGAAGACGTCAGCATTTATGATGGCTCATGGACCGAATGGGGGGGACGGATGGACACCCCGGTGGAAACGTAGGCGGGACAGGTCTATGGTGCCCATCCATCAAAAAACTCTGAGAGCCATGAAAGAAGACACAAAAATAATTCACAAGGGTCGCGACCCTAAATCCAACCACGGCATCATCAACCCCCCAGTCTATCACGCATCAACCATCGCCTGGGGGTCAGTGGCTGAAATGCAAGGCCGGCGAGACCGGCGCTGGGAACCCGGCGTTTATACCTACGGGCGACACGGCACGCCAACGCATGAAGCGCTCGAAGAGGCATTTGCTGCGGTCGCTGGTGGTTACCGCTCAGTTGCCGTTTCCTCCGGGCTTGCGGCCATCAATGCCGCTATGCTTGCATATCTGAAACAGGGTGACCACGTACTGATGGTCGATAGTGTTTACGGCCCTGCAAGAAATTTCTGCGACAACGTGGTTGGTCGTTTCGGCGTGGAAACAACCTATTATGATCCCGCAATCGGTGCGGGCATCAGGGACCTTATCCGGGACAATAGCAAAATTGTTTACGTGGAGGCGCCCGGCTCACTGACTTTCGAGATGCAGGACATTCCTGCCATTGCCGAACAAGCCCACAAGGCAGGATGCGTGGTGATTATGGACGATACCTGGTCCGCCGGCGTCTATTTCAAGCCTTTTGAAAACGGTGTTGACGTTTGCGCAATGGCAGCAACCAAATATATCGTCGGACATTCAGATGTAATGATGGGTCTTATTACAACCACTGAAGAACAGTGGGCCCGCGTTCGCCCCTCCGCCGCCGTTCTCGGCTGTAACTCCGGGCCCGACGACATTTACCTCGCACTCCGTGGCCTGAGAACACTGAAAGTTCGACTAGCGCGCCACCAGACAACAGGAATTGAGCTGGCGAAGTGGCTACAGAACAGACCGGAGGTAGACCGCGTCCTTCATCCGGCATTGCCCGACAATCCCGGGTATAACCTCTGGAAACGTGATTTTACCGGAGCAAGCGGCCTTTTCTCTTTTCTTCTAAAAGATGAATTCGCCGAGGAACGTATCCACTCCATGCTGGATGACATGGAACTCTTCGCAATGGGAGCTAGCTGGGGTGGGTACGAAAGCCTGATTATGCCAGCTAATCCGGCAGCAAACCGAACAGCAACAGGATGGAAAAATCAGGGCCAGTTAATCCGGATACATGCTGGCCTCGAAGATCTCGAAGATTTGATTGAAGATCTTCAGCGTGGGTTTAACCGTTTGAATGGTAATGACTGAGGCAACCAAAGACGAGGACTGGGAGGCCCCGGTCCAGGTATCACTCCTAACCGGTTTTCTCGGCAGTGGGAAAACGACCCTATTGAACAAACTGGTCAAGCATCCCGATATGGTCGAAACCGCGGTCCTCATAAATGAATTTGGGGAAATAGGGCTTGACCACCAGCTCGTAGAGCGCATTGACGATAACACCATCCTGCTAAACTCCGGTTGCCTCTGCTGTACGGTACAGGGTGACCTTGTGAACGCCCTGTCAGACCTGTTTGTCAAGCGGGTCAAGGAAGAAGTACCCTATTTCCGTCGAGTGTTGATTGAGACTACAGGGCTCGCGGATCCAGCACCCATCATTCATACCCTTATGACAGCACCGGTTGTTTCCAACAGATATGCGCTCGACGGAATCATTACGACCGTAGATGCCATCAACGCCGCGGATGAACTTCAGAAATATAAAGAATCCGTAAAACAGATAGCCGTCGCAGACAGGCTTGTTGTAACCAAATCCGATCTTGCAAATTCTAACACCCTTGAAGTTCTTGAGGAACGATTGAATACACTCAACCCCGCCGCTCCCAAGGCATTTGCCGTCATGGGTGAAATAGCACCCGAACATCTTTTTGATACCGGATTATACGACCCGAAGACCAAAACTGTAGACGTGCAACGCTGGCTGCGCGATGAGGCTTATTCCAAGACCGCCGATCACCAACATGACCACAGCGGGCATGATCTTAACCGTCATGATGCTTCTATCAGTGCTTTCTGCATGACCCGTGAAGACCCAATTGACTGGGAAGCGTTCGTCGCCTTTGTCCGTATCCTGATAGGGAAATACGGCGAACAACTTCTCCGGATAAAAGGAATTTTAAATATAAAGGGGCGTGACAAACCTATAGCCGTTCATGGTGTTCAGCATATGTTTCACGATCCAGCTGAGCTGGGGGAATGGCCGGATGACGACCGTCGATCGCGTCTTGTTTTCATCACTCGCGACCTGGACCAGAGCGTCATCGAGGAAAAACTGGATAGCCTCGAGAACCAGGCTGCGTCACTGGATGGATGAAGCAATACCCTGTGCACACGCCATACCCCCTGCTATACGACCCACATGAGATTTTGGAATTTTATGGGGATCCTGATTTTGCTGACTTGGGGCGCGGAATCGGACGCCCGGGAAATCAGAATTTTTGCCGCCGCAAGTACGGTTCAGGTAGTTCAGGATCTAACCCAACACTGGGAAGAAACTGGCGGAAAGCAAGTGAGGGCCGTACTCGGCTCCAGCGGATCCCTGGCAAGACAGGTATCATTGGGCGCCCCGGCAGACCTTTACTTCTCTGCAGCAAAGGGCTGGGTTGACTATCTCCTCGATAAAAAAATAGCACAACCCGGTACGCGTCAAACACTCGCTACAAATCGTCTGGTTTTAATTTCATCTCCCGATGCCCGAACTCCGAACGCCTTCAA
The DNA here is from genome assembly GCA_036136335.1 of Pseudomonadota bacterium. Classification (GTDB taxonomy): domain Bacteria; phylum Pseudomonadota; class Alphaproteobacteria; order MPNO01; family UBA830; genus JAYZQT01. The sequence goes on along the minus strand of JAYZQT010000086.1, from coordinate 11,958 downwards.
CCCCAACAGGGACATCATTCGGCTACTAGGACCCACTGGGCGCATCGCCTTGGGAGATCCCGGCCACGTTCCTGCAGGCCAATATGCCAGGCAGGCCCTGAAAAAGTTGCAACTCTGGAAAGTCCTGAGGCGGCGCGCTGTCCGAACACAAAACGTACGCCTTGCCCTTGCACTAGTCGAACAGAGCGAAACACCACTGGGTATCGTCTATAGGTCTGACGTGTTTCACAGAAAAAGGGTTTCAATTCTTTACACGCTGCCAGAAACGCTCCACTCACCCATCGAATACCAGATTGTCGCAATCAGAAACGCAATCGGGGGTGCCAGCGAATTTCTTTCATTCCTGTCCTCTGAATCTGGCGGTGAAATTTTTCGGAAAAATGGTTTTTCACCCGTGGGAAACTGACTGGTGTTTTCACTGACCCCCCCCGAAATTGAGGCAATATACCTCAGTGTAAAGGTCTCCCTCTGGGCCGTTGCCATCAGCCTGCCCTTCGGCATTATCGCCGCATGGTGTCTCGCCCGTCTTTCCTTTCCCGGTAAAACCCTTCTTGATGTGTTCATACATCTGCCCCTCGTCGTTCCCCCCATCGTTATAGGCTACCTATTACTTCTTGTTTTTGGTCGCAATGGACCTGTCGGTGGATGGATGCACGACGTCTTGGGTATAAGCATCTCATTCTCCTGGCAGGGTGCGGCAGTGGCTGCGGCAGTGATGGCTTTTCCGTTAATGGTGAGGGCCATCCGGTTATCCATAGAATCTATAGATGTTCGCCTGGAACACGCTGCACGAACTCTCGGCGCCCGGCGCCTTGATGTCTTTTTCAGCGTAACACTGCCACTTGCTGGGAGTGGAATTTTCGTCGGCATAATTCTGGCGTTTGCGCGTGCTCTTGGCGAATTCGGAGCGACAATTACTTTTGTTTCGGCCATTCCCGGCGAAACCAATACCCTGCCCATCACGTTATACACGCTTGCCCAGGTCCCTGGACAGGAAGGAAGTGCGATACGCCTCGTAATCCTGTCCCTCATAATTGCGTTCCTGTCCATGTTTGCCTCGGAAGTTATTGCCCGCCGGATCCGACGAAGGATCACCGGACTGTGAGTCTTTCTGTAAATATCCAGAAGTCACTTGGGTCCCTTTCACTCAATGCCCGGTTTTCATGTAGTGACGGGGTTACTGCATTTTTTGGAAAATCCGGGGCTGGAAAGACAAGCATTGTACAGATGATTGCTGGACTGCTTGAACCCGACAACGGCCGGATCGAGCTCAACGGCGAGATGATGTTCGACAAGGAAACGAGTGTTAATCTTGCCCCGGAGGCCCGGCTAATCGGATATGTCTTCCAGGACGCTCGGCTCTTTCCACATATGAACGTGCGACGGAACCTGGAGTTTGGAAAGAGACGCCGAAAACGATCGGGAGAAGACATTCTTGATTTTAAAAATGTCGTAGATGTGCTTGGTATCAGTCATTTGCTGGACCGCGGCACCCACTTGTTGTCGGGTGGTGAACGCCAGCGCGTAGCCATTGGTCGCGCCCTTCTTTCTGGACCTCGGCTCCTTCTCATGGATGAGCCATTGGCCGCGTTGGACGTGCAGCGCCGATGGGAGATTATCCCATTTATTGAATCCATTCATCGTCAATTCAACATCCCAGTTATCTATGTAAGTCACGCGATAGATGAGGTTCTTCAGCTTGCTGATACAATGATATTGCTTGCCGACGGCGCAGTTGCAGCCATTGGGCCCCTCGAAGAAGTGGTGAACCGACCCGATCTTGCCAAAATTGGTGGTATGGGCTACCCAGGAAGCGTGATACAGGCTCGGGTGGTGGAACTGAATCCACGGGATGGGCTTGCGACCCTTTCATTCTCTGGTGGATTATTTCTTGTAGCCGCCACAGACCTGAAATTGAATACGCGACTGCGCATCCGGATCCGGGCCCGTGACGTAACGGTGGCGTTAAAAAAACCTTCAGATGTAAGCGTTTTAAATATTTTTGCCGGGATTGTTCAAACAATTTCCAACAACGGCACCTCACAGGTTGATTTATCAATTTCGGTTGGAAGCGTAACGATCTGGTCCCAGATAACCCGCAAATCATTTAAGGACCTTAATATCAAAACGGGCATGAATGTCTTCGCGATGGTAAAGGCGGTGGCTATTGACCGGACAATTATACGCTCATAACGCTTCTTGACTGACTGCATGAAATTCATCTTCAAATCTTCTATATGTTGCCTTCCGCATTACGCAACATCCGGGAATTGCTCCCGATTATGGGAGGCCCAAAGGTCGACGATAGGGCCGGTGGGAACAATCCCAGTAGGGTTAACTTGAGCCTGCCCGCCATAGTACCCCTTCTTGATACCGACAATATCCACGAGCGCCGACACGCCCGGTTGTTGATAAAGATCGAGTGTATAATTCCAGAGGTTCGGATAATCCTGGATACGACGAATGTTGCATTTGAAGTGGCTGAAATAGACAAAATAAAAACGGATTAGGGTTACAAATAGGCGCCAGTCAGCTTCGGTTGGATATTCCCCTACCAGATAGCGTTGGGCACCCAGCAGGTCTTCAATAAAATCCAAGGTATCAAACATTGGCCCAAGAAACTCTTCGTAGGCTTCCTGTGTTTTTGCAAAACCGCAGCGATATACGCCGTTGTTGACTGTTTCGTATATCCGGTCGTTTAGCGCATCAATTTCTTTCGCCTTCGCATCCGGATAAAGATCGAGTGAACCATCCCCCCATTCGTTGAACTCTGTGTTCAGCATCCGAACAATTTCTGCCGATTCATTGTTCACAATGGTTTGTTTCTCACGATCCCACAATGTTGGCACAGTGACCCGACCAGTGTAATGCGGATCGGCTTTGATGTAGACCTCATGCAATTCGAGGATACCATTTTCGCCCGGTTGAATATCATCAATTCCCTGCGAATAAGCCCAGCTGCGGATTCGAGGCAGGTCGGATAATGTAACCGAAATGATGTCTTCAAGCCCCTTCAGTCGACGCACAATCTGGGTACGATGGGCCCAGGGGCACGAGGGCGCCAGAAACAGGTGGAAGCGCCCGGGCTCCGCCTTGAAACCCGATGAACCGTCCGCGCTGATTTTCTCCCGCCACACAGATTCCGGACGCACGAATGCACCACCTGCGGGATTTCTATATTTGGTGTCATCTTCAATCCATTCACCGTCAATCACCATGCCCATAACGAAACTCCCTCAAACCATAATTCGTGCCTTTTATAATGTATTACTTGTTTTCAAATTCAAAGTACCATCCGAATGGACAGTCAGCACTGCATCGTTCATCATTCCTGTTTTCAAATTCCGGGGGTATGGATGGAATACGAACTTCCCGAAGAACTGCGCATGTTAAAGGAGACACTGAGGCGTTTTATAGATAACGAAGTTATCCCGAACGAACGGGAATCCTACAATGGCCCGGAAATGGTTCCGGAAATTCGTGAAAAACTTGAGGCACGTGCAAGGGAACTGGGTATCTGGGGTGTTGACGTTCCAGAACGTCTCGGGGGTCTGGGAATGGGCCTGCTAGCCCGCGCCGTTATTTGGGAAGAAATGGGGCGTACCATTGCCTTTCCCAGGCGCAAGAAGTGGATTTTTGGTCCAGATGTCAGTCCGTTACTTGTGGATTATGCCAACGAAGAACAAATCGAAAAATACCTGAAACCATGCATTGAAGGAAAGCTGAAGCCTGGATTTGCGCAGACAGAACCCGATGCCGGAGGGGATCCTGCCGGGATGAAAACAAGTGCCGTTCGGGAAGGTGATGAATATATAATTAACGGGACCAAACGCTTCATAACTGGCGCCGACACTGCCAGTTTTTTTCAGGTCATCTGCGTAACCGACCCCGAAAAAGGAAGTCGCGGCGGCATTTCCTGCATTATTGTAGACGCCGACACCCCGGGTGTAAAAATCCTTCGAAAACAGCAGACAATGATGGATGACCAGCCGTGCGAGATGGCGTTTGACGACGTGCGGGTACCAGTGACCAACCTCGTTGGAAAGGAGGGTGACGGGTTTCGTATGGCGCAGACATGGATCACTATGGGACGTATCCGCCACGGCGCAATTGGAATAGGAACCATAGAACGTTCTCTTGAGCTTGGGGCCTCCTACGCTAAAGATCGTATTACTTTCGGAAAACCTCTTGCAGAACGCCAGGCCATCCAGTGGATGCTGGTGGATACGTATGCCGACCTGCACATGATGCGCCTGATGATTTATTCCGCCGCATCCAAATACGATGCCGGGGAGGATATCCGATGGGAATCCTACATGTGCAAGTACATTGGTGACAGGAAGGCATTCGAAGCCACTGACCGGTGCATGCAGATGCACGGTGGTGTAGGGCTGACAACTGACTTTCCAATCGAAAAACTCTGGCGGGACGCCCGTTCGTTCATGATCACTGAAGGTCCCGAGGAAATTTTAAAACACGCTCTTCAACGCCACGTATTCAACCAGTACGGCTGAGCCGGTTGGCGTTAAACGCATTCCTGACAGACCCGCAGTACGACAGGTTGCGGGGCATTGTTTTAATGCTGATTGCAACACTAAGCTTTTCCGGTATGCACGGAACCATCAAGCATGTTGGTGGAGACATGCATCCTTTCGAAATCGCCTTTTTTCGTAATTTTTTTGGGTTGCTCGCGCTTTTTCCCTTTTTCATACGACACGGCCTGAAACCCCTCCGGACAAACCGTATTGGCATGCATTTTGCGCGCGTCATGCTCAATATTGGATCAATGTTTGCATTCTTTTACGCCATTTCGATCACACCGCTTGCCGAAGTGATTGCGCTTTCATTTGCCGCCCCAATCTTTGCAACCGTTCTGGCGATCTTTTTCTTCAGGGAAATTATCGGACCCGCACGCTGGATCGCTATCATGATCGGGTTCGCCGGAACGGTGGTAATTTTGCGTCCGGGATACGACGAGATTTCACTCGGCTCCGTCCTGACACTGCTCGCATCGCTGATTTGGGGTGGGGCGGTGATGATAATAAAATCCCTGAGTCGCACCGATTCAAGTGTCACAATTACCGCATACATGGTCCTGCTTTTAACGCCACTATCGCTTATCCCGGCCCTGTTCGTCTGGACGTCGCCATCAATGGATCAGTTGATCTGGCTGGCCCTCATCGGAGGCATGGGTACTCTTGGACACCTCGCAATGAACCAGGCCATAAAGCTGGCGCCAACGAACGTCGTAATGCCCATCGATTTTGTCCGCCTGATCTGGGTGGCAATTCTCGGCTATTTCATATTTGGTGAACTCCCAGACATATTCGTCTGGCTCGGTGGCGCAATGATCTTTGCCTCTGGACTCTGGATAGCGCATGCAGAAAACAGGATCCGCAGAAATGTAACGGCCGAAACCGGGAGCTAACTATTTGCCTTCTGGTCGGTCCAGACCGAATAGCCTGAGCGCGTTTTCACCAAGTATATTCTTTTTGGCCTGATCATCCAGCATGGGCAGGTCCCAAATAACACTTGGTGAATCAAAATCCCAGTGAGGCCAGTCGGATGCATATAAAAGCTGGTCTTTGGCATTGATCATCTTAAGTGTTACCTCCAGCGCCTCGCGGTGGTCGGTCTCCATTGGCTGACATGTGTAGAACATCTCGGCCATGTATTCGCTAGGCAGTTTCTTTAGCATTGGCGCTTCAGACGATCGCATCAGATAGGTGTGATCGTGACGTTGCATCAGCCACGTAACCCACGCAATACCCGATTCAATCCAGATCACATCCAGATTGGGAAATCGTTCAGGTAACCCGTTCATTATCCAGTTGCTCATATGCACCACATTGCACCACACAAAGGACAAGGCGTGCATGGTGCCAAACCGGTTGACCTGCAGCATCGACGGGTCGGACCAGTTGTATCCCGCATGAAAGCCCAATGGTTTGCCGGTCGCTTCCATCGCACGATAAACCGGCATGTAATCATTGTGGTGCACGGGCTTGTGACGTACCGATGTGATCATAAACCCCACAACATCAGGGTGATCCCCCAGGTCTTCGACCGTTTTCAGTGCTGCTTTTGGATCATTGAATGGAACGAAAAGCATTGTTTTCATCTTGGGGTCCATTGGAAGGATGTTCTCACAGAACCATTTGTCGTATGCGCGCCCAAGCAACGCTTCCATGTCAAACTGGGGATGCATCCCCAGGTTGAGCATGGGTGTTGGAAATACGACCATGTAATCGAGATGAAAGGATTCGATGGCACGACGAATGAGCGTGACGTCGCGGTGAACCGATGTTTCCTCCACAATTTCCCCAAGCTTGGCCTGGTGAGGCACTCGTCCCCCAATGTCCTGGTAACGGAGTCCCAGATCCCCGTTCAGCCCATACGGCGGACTCCCTGTGCGGTTTACCAGGTGGTCCAGCGCCATCTGACGCTGCACTTCATCCTCAATGTAGGTACAAATTTCACGCCAAGATTCGATTTCCATGTGATGGGCGTCGGTATCAACAATCACAATCTTGTCAAAATTATTCCGTTCCCCCTGAAATTTGCAATGAGCGAGGATATCCCTCGTATCAGTCTGCGTTGTAATTTCCTTTACCGGGATCTCGCGTAACGGCTGGATACCTGTGTCCACGGGCCTGCTCCTGTCTGAAATTATATAAAATACTATGCCGTTTTATGCTTATGGGCAAAAATTACGATTTGTGTACGTCACTCGGTTATTAGTTTACAGCACGATACAAAATATTGGAGATGCAAAATGCGGCCGTTCCATGTCGGTAAGGTTCTTGTTTCCAGTTTTATTGAACGGGATGGACCGTGGCGAGCTCCTACCGTGATGTTTCCAACAGCTGACAGGGCTACAGCAATCGCACACCTTAAAACAATGGCACCGGAGGTCTATGACGCTGCCCAAGATTTATTGGTCATTACATACCAGACCTTTGTTGTTCGCACACCAAAACACAATATTCTCATCGACACATGTGTGGGCAAAGACAAACCACTGCGTGGGCCGGCGCTTGCTTATCCCAAGCAACCTTGGCTGGATGGATTTATGGCCCACGGCCTCCGCTTTGAAGACATTGATTATGTTTTCTGTACCCATCTCCATGTTGATCACTGCGGCTGGAACACGAGACTGATTAACGGAAAGTGGGTGCCCACTTTCCCCAACGCGAAATATATTTTTGGCAAAGTAGAGTATGAAGCGTGGGAGGCCGCGGCAAACGAAATTGAACGGAATGATGCCCGCTCTGCCGTCTGGGAAGATAGCTGCCTTCCAATTTTCGAGGCCGGTCAGGCTCATCTCGTCGAAGCGGATTTCGAACTCGAAGATGGTATATGGCTATCACCCGCTTTTGGACACTCGCCCGGCCAGGTCTGTGTTAACTTCCGATCTGAAGACAGGCAGGCAATTTTTACCGGAGACATGATGCACCATGCCCTCCAGTGTGTTGAACCCGACTGGAGCACGTGTTTCTGCCCGGAGCCAGAAGAAGCCGCTCGGAGCCGCAGGCGGATACTGGGAGACGTTGCGGACACTGACACGATTGTAATACCAGCTCACTTCCCAGGACAAACCGCAGGATACGTCGGGAGCGATGGTGATAAGTGGCGCTGGTCCTACATGGACTTTGATAATGGTGTTCCGACACGAGAAGGAACGAGATCCGATATGCCGGTCTAAAACCCGTATAGTACTGCCGGATTATCCACAAGCAGCTTCTGCCTGGTTGCTTCATCTGGTGCATAACGCGGAATGAGATCCACGAGCCCACCGTCATCCGGCATACCTTCCCAAAGATTCGGATGCGGCCAGTCAGTGCCCCAGAGTACCCGGTCCGGGTTCGTTTCAATTACTGCCCGGGCAAATGGGACCACATCGTCGTACGGTGCGCCCTGTTGCGAGAGCCGTTCCGCACAGGAGACTTTCACCCACACATCCTCATTAAGCAAAAAATCAAGTAAAAGCTGGAAAGGCGCGGACTCAATTCCGTCGGCCACCTTCACACGAACCATGTGATCGAAAACTATTGGCAAAGGCAATTTTCGAAGATCCTCGCTGAATTCAATGATGTCCTGAGCTTCAATATAGATAACAAGATGCCAGCCCAGCCCCTTAACTTTTTCAGCAATCCGGTGAACCCGGTCAAAGTTGGGTCGACCGCTCAAATGCCGGGCAAAACTGAACCTTGCTCCCCTGATTCCACCGTCGTGAAGTTCCGAGAATTCCCGTTCAGTAAAACTTTCATCCACAATTGCAACACCACGCCAGCAACCGTTTGATGCTGCGATCGCATCGAGCGTGGCCGCGTTATCCGTTCCGTGACAGGTTGCCTGGACAATGACAGAGTGATCAAATCCCAGAACACCGTGTAGGGCGCGCAACCGTTCTTTTGGCGCATCAACCGGAGTGTAAGTGGTTTCGGGATGGTATGGAAATATGTCAGAGGGGCCAAATACGTGTACATGCGCGTCGCAAGACCCGCGTGGTGGGATAAACTTCGGTTTTGAAGGCGCCGAATGAGGCGGAGGAGGAAATTTCATAGCTAAGCTCGAACGGTTTGATAATTTCTACAGAGTGATGAACCGCACGAAAGAAGAAAAGTAAATACCCAGTGGTGCACCCCACCATTGACTAATTTCCGGCAGGCCGCAATTTTACATTTTATGAAATCTCACTTTGTTTATCACTTGTGTCAGAAAGAAACATGGGGGCGTGCGGTCTCCGACGGAGAATACGCCGGCTCTGCGTTGGACCAGCGTGACGGTTTTATTCATTTTTCCGCCGGCGGTCAGGTGAAACAGACAGCAAGGCTGCACCTTGCGGGCGTGAAGGGACTGGTGCTTCTGAAGGTCAACGCGAACAAATTAGGAGAAAGCCTCCTATGGGAAGCCTCTCGTAACGGCGAGCTTTTTCCCCACTTATATGGACGGCTGACGCCTGACCTGGTCGACAGCGCCACCGAACTCCAAATAGATGGGAACGGAAATCATATTTTCCCAGTCATAGAGTGAGTAACCGGCACGTTAATTCAATGTTCTGCAAGTCCAAATGCCTCGCGTTCAGAGCTCAACAAAATAAAAAATGAGTCGGGGAAGGTGTTCCGTGAAGATCGGTTTAAGTTTAAAAATGTTTAATCACAATTGTAAATAATGTGGTTTCGAGCATACCCACTTCTCTGGTTCCACAATATTTCCGTAACGATCGGAAAACGGCTTGAAAGGATGAAACCTTGGCAGAACACCTGAAGGCAATAGACATTGTATGCAATGCGTTTACGCCAGAAGCGATCCAAAATGGATGGATGTCTACGGACAGCGAATTTCACAAAAAGGTCAGGGTTAAGGAGGAATACCGCAACGGTGTTTCAGCAGAGTCCTACATAGAAATAATGGATCGATGCGGTATCGAGAGATCATTTCTCATCGCCTCTCGCTCCGGAGATATTCGTATTCAGGGATCGGCACATATGCCCACTGACTATATTGCCAGTCTGGTAAACGCACACCCTGACCGGTTTTCGGGACTGATTGGAATTGACCCGTCATCTATCATGGAGAGTCTGGCAGAAGTGGAACACGCAATTCAGGATTTCGGATTTATTGGGGCACATCTTTATCCGCACTGGTTCGATGAGCCACCAGACGCATCGAAATACTATCCGTTTTATGCCAAATGCTGTGACCTTGGCGTCCCCGTCCAAATGCAGGTAGGACATTGTCTTGTATACAATCCACACAGACGCCTTCCCAGCGTCGGACGGCCTATTTGTCTCGATCAGATAGCCATGGACTTTCCCGATCTCAAACTTGTTGGGATTCATATCGGTTATCCCTGGTACGAGGAAATGATCTCTGTCGCCTGGAAACACCCAAACGTGTTTATTGGACTTGATGCATACGCACCCAAGCACTGGCCTCTGGAAATAAAGAACTACATGAATACATTTGGTCAGGACAAGGTTCTGTTTGGCACAGATTGGCCCGTCGTGGATCCGGAACGCGCGATGAATGATGTCGAAGAGATAGAATGGAAACCTAGTTCAAAAGATAAAGTTTTAAGAACTAATGCATTGAATTTGTATGATTTATAGATTTTTAAGGACCCGTTTTTTTAGTTCTTTTCTGTTTATTTTTCCCAGATCGCTTTTGGGAAGATCCAAAACCGAGAAAAAGGATTTTGGCATTTTATAGCCCGCAATATGCTTGGATAAATGTCTACGTAACGCGCCCTCATCCGGTGAACCAACAACAAAAGCTACTATTTCCTGGCCAAATTCGTGTGATGGGATCCCAATCACAGCAGCGTCGGTCACACCCTTGCAGGAAAGTAATGGTCCTTCGACTTCTGACGGGTAAATGTTCACACCACCCCTGATTATAACGTCCTTTGTTCTCCCGGACAGGTGAAGAAATCCATCCTGATCAAACATTCCAGCGTCCCCAGGGTAAAACCAGCCATCCCGGTAAGCCGCCCGGTCGGCTTCAGCGTTTTTATAGAACCCCGACGCGACACCCTCACCGCGGTATCGGATCTGTCCTGTTTCTCCAGAAGGCACCGGCCGGTGCGCCCAATCAACAATTTCAACTTGCGTCCCGAAAACCACCTGTCCCACCGAACCGGATCCTTTGTCACCATGCTCAGTGCTTAATATGGAAATTCCACCGCCTTCCGTCGAACCGTAATAGTTGATGAAATTGGGACACAGCTGTTCCATGATGCTCTGCCGTTCATTTTCGTGGAGTAGTGCACCAGTAGACAAAAGGCTTTTCAGGCCAGAAAACGGCGGCGAAACATGCCCCTCCAACGCAAGTAGACGCCGAAGCATGGTTGGCACCAGAAGAGTAATGGTGGCCTCAAACCCCGCTGCAGCTGAAACAAGTTCCTCGGGGGCAAAAGGCGGAGGAAACATTATTACTGTTGCGCCAAGCCAGGTCGCGCTCATTGTGAAGGAGCGGCCGCCGCCGAAATACAGGGGCGTTGCCGAAAGGTAGCGATCTCGTTCCGTAAAACCCAGGGAGACAAGTTGCGTTACCCATCTGGCCCTCATTTGCCGATGCGTGACCGCCGGCCCCTTCGGCGACCCGGTCGTGCCGGATGACAGCGAAAGTACCATCGGCAGGTCCTCATCTTCGGGGAATTTTTCTGCTGTCGGATGTGCGTCTGCCTGTTCTCGAAATTCTGTATTAAGCGCCACAGGAACGGCGAGGGCCTCTCCACTTTCAGTCACATATGCGCTCGCCCCAAATCCTTCAATGACATCTCTCTTTTCCGTATCTGTCCAGCGATGGTCGATTGGCAAAATAATTGCGCCCAGACGAACAACCGCCCAGTTCATTATGACATGATCAGCGGTATTCCTTAATCCTACGGCGATCACATCCCCGACGCCCAAGCCGAATTTAAATGAAAGATATGAAGCCCACTTGCATACCCTGTCTGCAAGCGTCCTGTAATCGACCTTTCGCTCACCCTCAATAATTGCAGTGTGATCTGGTTTTCTGAGCGCCTGATGATTTAGAAGCGTGGCGAGATTCGCCATGTATGACTGTCCATTCCTCTGGTTTAGGACAGGATACATCTGCTACGTTCCACCTCAAACCCCTTTGCAGAACGCTATGAACAATTCAACACATACCGTCTTCCAATCACGTCAGACAATAGTGAAGAAGCAAACAGTCAATCTCGGTGTTACGCTGGACCTGGTTTTCAGTCGACACCCGGTTTATTCTCGTATGATCGAGGAGCTCGGATTTACCCGCGAAGACTTTAAGACCGTCGGGGATTTGTCGCTATTACCTGTCACATCCAAATCAGATTTCATATCCCGACCCGAGGATTACAGGCTTGATTCCACTGGGCTAGCATCAGAGGAAGTAGCGGTTTGGGACGTAATGCATAAAACTGGAACGACTACAGGAAAGCCTGCACCATTT
>JAYZQT010000085.1:0-5013 GCA_036136335.1 Pseudomonadota bacterium | reverse complement strand
GCTGCGACATCGTCAAGAAACAGATTAGCGCTTTCATACGACGGCCCTGAATTTGGGATGTCGCACATTTGCGCCACTCGGTCGGGTCCCATGATCATGGCTTTTGCGGGTTGGCTAGAGACAGCCTTAAGAGCCATGTATTCCCTCAAGGGGAAGTTTTCTTTTAGCTCTAGTTTGGCGGTCGCGGGCACCTTAAAGACTTCAACGGCATCGGCGCCCCGCGTCTCCGGCTTTTCGTCGTTTTTCGCGTCATGCCCCGGGTTCTGCAGGAACAGCCGCCATGAACCTTCCCAAAGATCCCACCCCTTTACAGATGAAAAACTTACCTGCCAGTTTAACCTTCTAAATTCGCCATCAGAAATAATTTCCAGGCCGAGGGCTTCCTGCTTCGCAACGACTTCGCGGATGGCATCGTCCTGTGCCTTGCTCAGCGCTTCGTCATCTATTTGGTTTTTGCCGCGAGCTACGAACGCATCGATCAGAGACTGCGGCCGTAAAAGACTGCCAATGTGATCGGTCCGCATTTTTTTGGAGATCATTTGTTATCCCGACAGTCTGGAGAGGTCTAAAATTTAATAGAAATCAGCTTCAACTCTGTAAATTGTTCAATGATCCAGAATATTTTGCGCCAATGGATAGACTAACGGATTCCCCTGGTGAAAATCCGTTAGTCGGATCCTGATCCGCAATTTTACGTATCTGACTCTTATTTTTTGGGACAGTCCTGACCGGTAAAGAAACCCTTGATCTCGCAACCCGTCAGCGTACCGGATTTATCGCAGTCTATGAAGTCGAACGCGCCCTTCAACGGCCCTCCGGCTTCATTTCTCTCAATAAGCCCATTCTTGTTTTTGTCCATTGCCTTGCCAGGGCCTTTCAGCGGACAAACATTTTTCTTCCCGTCTTCCGCCATCGCTGGCGTTGATCCCGGCCCGAAAAAGCTGACAGCCGCTATAACCGCTAGTCCGCAAACTAATGCCTTTGGCGTATCGAAGTTCATTGTTTTCATCTGAGTGCTCCTTCGCTTCTGATATCTTAACCAGAATTCGAGGAGGGAGGGAATAGCAGAGTACAATATACACAATGCCGGGATTCCAAAGAGTTCCGCGTGACCGACCACGACTTCAAGAAACAGACACAAAGTAGGTTTCTGCAATTTAGCTAGTGAAATAACGGGTCGCGTACTAGGTTTAATCCTAATTAAAAAATAAGTCGGTAAAAAAACAGGGGACGGGAAATGAGAAATTTATTTCGGCTGGGAATTTTATCAGTTTGCCTTTTTGCAATTGCGCCAGCAACGGCGCAACAAGTTGTTAATTTTGCCGTTCCAAGCCCGCCTCGGGCCGCCATCGTTCAAAAGTTCTTTATCCCCTGGGCCAAAAAAGTTACAGCGGATTCTGGTGGAGCAATAGACGTTCAGGCGAAAACAGGCCGAACCCTCGCGTCTCCCTTTAATGTCTATCAAAGGGTTAAGGCGGACGTTGCCCAGATAGGCTGGGGCATGCAGATGTTTATGAGGCGTTTTCCCAGGTCGACTGTGACTTTGCTGCCATTCGAGGCGAGCACAGCAGAAGAGGCTACGATCGCCCTTTGGAACCTATACGAATCCGGGGTTACAGCGATGGAGTATTCGGAGGTCAAGTTGCTGGGCCTTATCGTAATGCCTCCGACAAGTCTTCATATGAAAAGCAAGCCGATTAAAAGTCTCGCGGCTTTAAAGGGCGTAAAACTGGCGGCGGCTACCAGAACGCAGGCAGACCTTGTTACTCGCCTGGGTGGCGCTCCGATTTCTCTGCCGCTTCCGGCAATGTACCAGGGGCTGAACCGAGGGATGATCGATGGGGTTATAATGGTCTGGACGGCTTTTATGCCTTTTAAGTTATTTGAGGTGACGAAGCATCACTATGATGTGCCGCTTGGGTCAACCTCCGGAATGGTCTTTATGACAAAGAAAAGTTACGCCGGCCTACCCGCGGCGGGGCGTCGCGCTATTGACGCAAATTCCGGAATAAATTTTAGCCGAAGGTTCGGGAAATTCATGGATGGGCTAAATCGGGGAAGCCGGAAAGCAATTCAAGGTATGCCTGGTCATAAGTTTGCAGAAATGCCGCCAGCCGAAGTTGCGAATTGGAAGATCAAAATGAAGGGTGTTGTTGATCGATGGAAAAAAGATACCGTCGACGGCCCAAAAGTGCTCAAGGCATGGCGTTCTGAACTTTCAAAGATCAGGGGGGCGGCAAACAAGTAGTTAGACCAGACTAAAGTAATGGAGCAGCTGGTAAAAAATCTGGACCGTCTCGGGATTTACCTCACCCGTCGGCTTGCCTTCGGCGGCGTAATGGTAATGCTTTTGATTGCAGGCGTGACGATTATCGATGTCATTCTTCGAACGGTTGCCAACGCTCCCATCGTCGCCATGAATGAAATAACGGAGGTATTTTTTGCGGTAGCCGTGGCAGCGTGTTTCCCCGCCGGTCTCACCCAGAGAATTCATGTAACCGTTGATCTACTCGCGAAAAGATACGGAAAGCGGCTCACTGCTTGGTTGAAGGTGGCCGGGGCACTTATGCTCCTTTGGCTGTTTGGAATAATAGCCTGGCGTTTAGGTATGATTGCCGGGTCGCTGACAGAAACCGGCGAGACCACGATAATTTTACGGATACCGACCTGGCCATTTATCTGGTTGGTTGCCTGCTTTGCCGGGCTGGGTGTTATCTTCCAGTTTGTGGTGTTGGGTGTAGAAATAATTAACGCCCTAAGAATTGATGAAGGGGAGGGCGAGCGCCGGGAGATAAACCTTTCCCTTGCTGCAATTTTACTTTTGGTAGCTCTCAGCACCGCGGCGGTAATATGGTTTTTCCCGGACTTCGTTTACGTATTATCCGGTGCGGCAAAGGCTTCTCCCGCGACCGTTGCATTCGTAATCTTCGGGCTATTATGGGTTCTGCTTCTTTTAATCATCCCGATCGCTGCGTCAGTCGGGCTGTTGGGACTAATTGGTATCGCCCTGCTTTTGGGTCCAGGGCAATCGATGAGCGTTTTTGGCACCGGTACCCATGAATTTATAACAAATAGCCAGATTTCTGTGTTGCCGCTGTTCTTAATGATGGGTGTTTTGGCGGCGGCGGCCGGGTTGGCTGAAGACATCTATAACCTTGCTCATTCCCTTTTAGGGGGCTTCCGAGGTGGATTGGCGCTAGCGACTATAGGTGGTTGTGCGGGTTTCGGCGCTGTCACCGGCTCCTCAATCGCAACTGCGGCGACCATAGGCCGGGTGGCTCTTCCGGAAATGAGCCGACGAGGATACTCGACCGGCCTATCGACGGGGTGTGTCGCGGCGGGCGGGACGCTCGGTGCTTTGGTACCCCCGTCGGGTGTGCTGGTAATGTATTCATTCTTAACCGAGGTCTCGATAGGGCAATTATTTGTCGCGGCTATCATTCCAGGAATTCTTGCGGCTTTATTTTATATGCTTACGGTCAGCGTTTATGTCCGCGTCATTCCTAATTCCGCTCCCAGCGCCGATAGAATTGTCTGGCGGGAAATCGGCGGCGCGTTGCGCCGAGGTAGCACGGTAATTGGTCTCTTTTTTCTGGTAATGGGCGGTATTTATACCGGCATTTTTACAGCGACAGAGGCAGCCTCGGTTGGAGCCGTAGCCGCATTCCTGATCGCGCTCTATCGCGGCAAGTTAAAGGGTGCGGCATTCTGGAATGTGATGGGGGAAACGGCTTCGATAACGGCCATGATTTATGCCCTCATAATTGGTGGTCTTACATTTTCATTCTTTGTGGGGATAACCGGATTACCGGAACTGCTGGTCGAAACTGTCGGGGGTCTTGATTTATTACCGAAGGCGATCATTGGTATTTTTATGGTTATTTTTATTTTATTGGGAGCAGTAATGGAGGCATTCGCCATTCTAATCATCACTGTTCCAATTCTCGCCGGCCTTATTACAGATTTGGGCTTTGATCTAATTTGGTGGGGTATTGTGATGGTAGCGGTAGTCGAAATCGGCGTTATTACGCCGCCGTTTGGTGTCAACGTGTTCGTGCTCAGGTCAATGGCGGGGGCTGATGTGCCGCTTGGCACAGTGTTTCGGGGTGTGATGCCCTTCGTATTTTCGGCCTTTATCAAGTTGGCCCTTTTGGTTCTTATTCCAGGCCTCGCGTTATGGTTGCCGTCAACGATGTTTTGACATATCGATGAGGATATAGATAAAAGAAAAGGGTGAAAGAGACTGTTTTTAAACGATAAACGACGATTTACTTGAAATGTTATTAAATGCTCGTTTTTCTCTGAAACGACCCTAATTTATTTGGGTTTACGGTAAATAATTCGAGCTTCTCTGCTGTTAATCCACCAGGCGTCATCGATATTCAAGAATTCTTCGTGGTATTCTCCAACCACAAATGGACCGTCGAGCGGGTAGGGTGTTTCCATCTCTTCATTGCAAAGATACAAGGTGTAATAGGTTATGCCTTTAGCACAATTTGGCGTTACTTCATCAAAATCTGTAGCCGTCACAAAATGCCGGGTCTTATTCGGCGGCATTTTTTTTACCCACTCGATAAAATCAGCAATGGGAAGCTTTTCACCAAGCCTTGTGTATGTCCCGTCGGGTGTCATCAGGTTCGGAAGTTCGTCGTATCGTCTTTGATCCTGGAGCCGGCCAAAACGTAGGGAAAGTTCTTCGCACTGATCTTTGATCGCCAATCGGTCGATTGCTTTCATGTCGTGTCCTTACGTTCGTTATACGAATGAACGATCGGGTCCGTTAATTCGAACTTCCAATATATTCATATGTGATCGGGTCGATTAGTTCGTGCCAATCTTCTACGCCTTCAACGTTCGGCTGGAATTTATTTTCAAGGTCTCCACCCTGTTGAAACATCCAATAGTATCCGCCGCGAGGGTAGTCTTCGATCTGCCATGCATTGTTATCGAGATCAGAGAACGTAAATCCGTATGTGCCGTGACTGCCACTTGGCTTATGGATGACATCAAAAC
>JAYZQT010000084.1:0-51466 GCA_036136335.1 Pseudomonadota bacterium | reverse complement strand
CCCTAACGGTACACCGGTTTGCTTAATAGAAAACATTAACGGAGCGTTAGCGGGTTTTGCATATCTGGCGAGAATCTGCGAGCTCGCGGGTGTTGCGGGACCCAATCCCAGACCTATAATAATCGCGCCAAAAACGAAAAGCAACAAAGAGCTTGAGAGACTCAGTAGAAGCCCAAGACTAATAACCAATAAGCATACTTGGCTAAGACGTAATGCTCCGTACCGAAGTAGAAAACCGCCACCGATCAGAGATGAGATTGTTGCACCCCCATATAGAAAGGCAGTGTAAAGTCCAACTAAGCTTGGGTTAAGCCCGGTCTCGGCGGAAATGGGGGGCGCTAGAAGTGGAACTGTCAGGCCGCCCATGGTTGAAAGTGCCTGCTGCAGCGTCAGAGCCGCGACAGCAGTATAAATTATTGGTCCTTTCATGGAGTTATTTGTTTTGTGGCTTTGGTCAGCGGGAGATCAACTCCAAAACCTTGGAGCCAAGTAAACTTTTCTCATCACACAGGTCAAACACAATATCAAAGTGGTTGCGACTTTGATGTTCGAAAATCTCTGCGTTCCAGCCCTGCGCTGTCCAGGCGTCGGCAAGGAGATGGCTCTGGCGTTTGAATTCATTCGTTTCGGATCCGCCGTAGGAAACGATTAACGGGCAGCCGGTATCGGGTAAATTATGGACCGGGCTATTCCGCCTTGCTTCCGCCTCATCCATCCCCGCCCAATCATTAACATTGGAAAGGCGTACCGGTTCAAGATCGTGCAAGCCACTCAATGGTACCGCCCCTTTTATCGTATCCGGCGGGATATTTCGTTTGTTGTGCCACCCGCCAGCGACCATCATTCCTGTCAGATGTCCGCCTGCGGAGGATCCACAGACAAAAATCCGGTCAGGATCACCACCAAAATCACGGGCGTTGTGCCATGTCCAGGCAACGGCGGCCTGGCACTGGCGAACGATCGTATCGATTGAGGCGGCGGGTGCGAGCGAATAGTTTACGGTGACTACTGCGACGCCATTTGCAACGAAACAGGGGGCCATGAAGGCCGATTCCTTCTGGCTGAGCATCCGCCAATACCCCCCATGAATGAATATTAATACTGGTGTGTTTTCACCAGCTGGAAAAATATCGACAACTTCGTCCGGGCTATCGCCGTAGGCGACATCCTCACGGCAGCTGAGGCTATCACGTGCCGTTGCGCTCAGCCGCGCATAATCGGCGATGAACGGGTCAATATCCGGCACCGTATCTCGGGCACTGTACTCTTGGTCCAGAGTTTCCTGATCAAAATTTGCATAGACATTGGTCATCGCTGTTTCCCTACAAGTCAGAGTTTGGGTTAAAGTTGGGGCGCCGCTTTTCTTTGAGGCTCGCCAATCCTTCTGCCGCTTCCGGCCCGGTAAAGCCAAGAAACTCCAGTGCTAACGACGTATCGAAGTTGGGCCCCATCATCCTTAACCAGTTATTGAGTGCGTACTTCGTGAAACGTATTGCCGCAGGCGCGCCGCGGGCGAGCTTCTCAGCAACCTGCACTGCCGTGTCTTGCAGTTTGTCTTTGTCGACGCACATGGAGACTAGCCCTATACGTTCGGCTTCTTCGCCTGACACTGGTTCGCAAAGCAACAGATAGTATTTTGCTTTGGCCATGCCGCATAAAAGCGGCCAGACAATGGCGGCGTGATCACCCGCCGCGACACCAAGTCGGGTATGTCCGTCTATAATGCGGGCGTCTTTTGCCGCGATGGAAATGTCTGCTAACAGGCCGGCTACCAACCCGGCACCGACAGCCGGCCCGTGCATCGCGCTAACGATTGGCTTGGAGCAGTTGATAACGTTGTACACGAGGTTGCGGGCTTCTTTCCATACCCGTGTGCGAGTATCAAAATCGTCGATAATTTCATCAATCATTTGAAAATCGCCCCCGGCGGAAAATGCCTCGCCTGCGCCGCATAAAAGAGCCACCGACACATTGGGATCGTCGTCAACGTCTTTCCAAATCCGACCAAGCTCGTCGTGCATCATCGCGTCGGCGGCATTGAGCTTCCCCGGCACATCCATCGTTATGCGCAGGATACGGTCTGCCGGGGTATCAAATTTCAGCCTTTCATAGGCAGCGTAGCGATCGCTCATCACCTTTTCTCCCCTCCTCAGATTATAACAATACCAAGCTTACGCAGCCATGCCGATTTAGCTAGGCTTGCCGCCCTGCAGCACTTTTTGGGTCTTGTGGTTGCATGTCACGCCGAGGCATCTCTACATTTCAAGACCTTAGAATTTTTGGATTGGCGGCAAAATTAGCCCGCTCGCGGTAACGGGTCAGAAACTGCCCTGTTAGACGGTTGAATTCCTGGGGATTCTCAAGGTTTCCAAGATGGCCCACGTTGTACATCGGGTGAAAGACAGCCTGAGGAATACGGGCGGCGATGCCTTGCGTGAGTTCCAGCGGAGTTAGTGGATCGAATTCTCCACCAATAACCAGCGTAGGGACGGCGATTTCGGACAGTACGTGTTCGCGGTTGAAGCTGGTGGTCGATTGAACTGTCTTTAGATAAGAGTTCTTGTGCAACCGCGACATTGAAGCGATTCCCCGTGTTATGGCATCTTGGGGTGCATCTGGGCCTACCAATTTACCAATTACCAACGGTGCAAGATCGCTCGGCTCTAAACCGTCCTCAACAAGAGGTTTCCGGCGTGATTCGACAAAATTCCGTTGGGCTTCTTTCGAAAACGCGTCGAACCGCGCATGGACACCAGCGAGAGTCAGGGTAGCAAACCGCTCCGGAAAATTAGCGTAGAATTCAAGAGAAATCCGTCCACCCATTGAAGTGCCGACGATATGCGCTTTAAACACA
Organism: Pseudomonadota bacterium; assembly: GCA_036136335.1. Classification (GTDB taxonomy): domain Bacteria; phylum Pseudomonadota; class Alphaproteobacteria; order MPNO01; family UBA830; genus JAYZQT01. The sequence goes on along the minus strand of JAYZQT010000084.1, from coordinate 48,612 downwards.
GAAAAGGCATCGAGCACGTTGGCGAGGTCGTGAGCCATGTCAGTAAAGCTCAGTTTCCCATCGTAGTCATCACTGTCGCCGTAACCACGCGCATCCCATGCCGCTGCGCAGAATCCTGTTTCCGCAAAATGAGACAGCTGGTGTGACCACGTCGATCGGTCACCGCCAATCCCATGCAGGAACAATATCAGTGGCCCTTCGCCGATATACTCTACCGCAATTTTAGGCGTACAGCCTATTTGAAGAACTTTCCCACCTCGCACATAGGACGGAACATCGGGTTTGGAGTGGCTGGCCATTGCCTACGCTCGCGCAATCCTGTTCCGCGATCAAGACCTACTCGCACAAACTTCTGAAGACTGTGTGGGTCTTGCCCGATGGCGCGGCATAGACAACAATGCGCGCCGCTCCCAAACAAGGAATTCAAGATATGTCCGATGCCTTTATCTGCGATGCGATCCGCACCCCTGTTGGCCGTTATGGTGGCTGTCTCAGCAAGGTCCGCACTGATGACCTCGGTGCCGTTCCGATCAAGGCATTGATTGATCGCAACGAAACAGTCGACTGGGAAAAGGTCGACGACGTTTATTATGGTAGCGCCAACCAGGCTGGTGAAGACAACCGAAACATCGCCCGCATGGCGGGGCTGTTAGCGGGCCTGCCGTTTGAGGTTGGGGGTGCGACGGTGAACCGGCTATGCGGTTCTGGCATGGAGGCTACGGCACAGGGGGCCCGTGCGATCCGCGTGGGTGAAGCTGATCTGGTGATCACGGGTGGCGTGGAAAGCATGTCGCGGGCACCGTTTGTGATGGCCAAGGCCGACGCAGCGTTTTCGCGCAAGGCTGAGATATACGACACCACCATAGGCTGGCGCTTCATCAATCCCAAAATGCAGGAAATGTACGGTGTTGATGCGATGGGTGAGACGGCTGAAAATCTCGCAGAGGAACGTCAGATCACACGCGATGACCAGGACAGATTCGCGGTGTGGTCGCAGCAAAAGGCTGAGGCTGCGCAGAAAGAAGGCAGGCTCGCGCGGGAAATTGTTTTTGTCACCGTACCGCAGCGGCGCGGTGACGATCTTGTCGTAGAGGAAGACGAGCATCCACGACACGGTACAACCATGGACGACCTCACCAAGCTGCGGGCCGCATTTAAAAAAGGTGGGAGCGTTACTGCAGGGAACTCATCCGGCGTTAACGACGGGGCAGCGGCCCTCTTGCTCTCGACCGAGGAGGCGGCAAAAAAACACGGTCTGACGCCACGGGCTCGTGTTATTGCGACGGCGACTGCGGGCGTACCACCCCGCATAATGGGCATTGGGCCCTCGCCGGCTACACGCAAGGTTCTGGATAAGGCTGGCCTCGCGTTGGATGACATGGATGTTATGGAATTTAACGAAGCATTTGCTGCGCAGGCGCTGGCCTGTACACGCGAACTAGGACTTTCGGATGATGACGAGCGCATAAATCCAAATGGTGGAGCCATCGCCCTCGGACACCCGCTCGGGATGTCCGGTGCGAGGTTAATCACGACCGCCCTGCATGAGCTTGAACGCAAAGGCGGAAGATACGCGCTCTGCACGATGTGTATCGGCGTTGGCCAGGGCATCGCGACGGTGATAGAGCGCGTTTAACGCTTTTCAAATGTCTGTCACGCGCGTTGCCTCGCGTTGACAACACTTTTGGCCGTTGTTACCCCGCGGCAGCCCGACTGGCCGCCTGCCGATGTTTTGGTTCCAGGCCAAACAGTTTCTCGGCATTCATCCACGTCATCGCCTCATATGCCTCGGTTGAAATTGTGGTTAGTTTCTCGACGGTTTCTGAAACGTTCATATGGGCGTCGGGATGAGGGTAGTCAGTACCCACAAGAAATTTGTCGATGCCGTATTTATTGATAACCATTTCAAGCAGGGACTCGTCGAGCCCTACCGCATGATAGAACATTTCAAAATACTCGGTTGGTGGCCTCTTGTTCATGGGCCGGCCACGTATATCGAAGTTGTTAAACGCCAGTGGTGACTGAAAAGTATCGGTGGTGTCTTGCAACCGGTCTTCAAGGAATGGGAGAAAGCTGACACCCGCTTCGGCAAAAAGCAGTTTCATACCGGGAAACCGATCGAGGAGCCCCGAATATATCAGACATACGATTGCATGCATGTAATCGAAGGGAAATCCAAGGCAGTTGCGAAGTCGCCAACGATCGAACCGCTCGTGACCCACCAGTTTGGTATCTGCATCTCCATGTACTGCAATCACCACCCCAAGTCTTTCCGCCTCGGCGAAAAAATCCCATAAAGGCAGGGCGTCAATAGGGCCGCCGTCTACGTTTGGGCTTATTACCATGCACCGAAGTCCGTGGACGTTTACACACCGTTGTAACTCCGAGATTGCCTCGTCCGGAAACTGCATGGGGACACAGAACGTCGAGAGTAATCGTCCATCCGACCGATGTTCGGCGTCGGCCATGCCGTCATTATGGTTTTGTACAAGGGCCCTTGCCGCGCCAGCGTCAGTAATTTCGTTATAGATCCCGGAATGATTTGGAAAGATCAGCTGACAGTCGATACCAAGCTTGTCCAATGTCTTTAGCCGGTGATCTATGTCGCAGGTCAGGTCGACGGGTATTGAGTGAGCAACCCTTGGATGATTCGCTCCTAGAAATCGCATCGTCGCACCAGCCCCATCAGCGAGAATACGCGGCCGCAAATGGCGATATTCACCTTCCATTGCGTCATACGCCTCTTTGGGCAGAAAATGAGCATCAGAATCAAACAACATGGAAAGCTCCTTTGTGCTTTAGCCGGAAAGTGTAGCATTGGAATTCGCCGTTAGGCGAAAATCTAGTTTTTTGATTAAGGGAACTACCTACGCCTAGCCTATGGTTGGAACGTTCTTTGCTGTGCCGTATAGATATTGGGAGCCCAGACGTTTACCGGAGACTTTTTGCAACCCCTGAGTAGTGACTGTGGGTTGCCGTTTTGATGTCCCCTGGTCCAGCGCCCGCGATATTATTGGCGGACAGTTTTAAAAACCACATTTAGGCATCAATTACCCCTCCGACCGGGAATCGATGGTGGATTCGAATGTGTCGATGTCCAGCTCGATTCCGATGCCGTTTTCCTTTGCCTTCTGGTACAGGAGTTTGCCGATGACCTGGTCTCCGATACCCCAAAAGGCATTCTGTTTAAAAAACGTGATCTCGTTGTCATCAGTTCGCCCTGCATCACCCCGCATTACCTGGCCAAGATCAGAAACCTTATCCCATGATATAATACCTTCCTCCGCTGCGCCCCATACGATCGCGGTCCGATCAAGCTTGTCCTGTTCGATGGAATTACACACGATCACGGCGGCCCGCCGCAACGTCGTGTCGTCAACCTCGCGCCGTGCCTTGGCTATAAAACCAGCCTCGTGCAGCCCTTTATTGGATGATACCAGTGAACAGACGTGTGTGCCTGGAGAAAGCCAGTCACCGTCGAATGTCGGCACGTTGGAATTGGTGGCCGTCAGGACAATATCCATTCCCTCAACGGCTTCTCGCGGGGTGTCGACTGCCGTAACATTTATGCCAAGGATCTGTGTCATGGAACCGGCATAGCGACGGCGGTTGTCTTCGTTGGGACTGAAAACAAACGCGGCTTCTAAATCTGGCATTGCCGCTCGAACAGCGGCAAGCTGCCCTCTTGCCTGACCGCGTGAGCCAAGAATGCCCACTCGCCTCGAATTTTTCTTTGCCAGCCATTTGGTGCCGACTGCCGTGGCGCAACTGGTTGGTATTACAACATTCTGGTTTACCCCGGGAAGTTCCTTCACCTCCAGTTCGCCGATCTGGATAGACAACAGCCCGCCGGTTTTGCCTTCGTAGAGCAAACGTACGCGAGCGCCGCGATGCGAGTAGGTTTGGCGTTGGTCCTCACCGATGACTGGTTTTTCGGTGTGTACAAGCGTACCGATGGTATTCGAGGTTGATGGCGCACCCATATGCACTGTCAGTCGCACCCCATCTTCCGAATGGACACGCTGCCGCAGTTCGGCCAGCCACCTGTTTTTGGCCCAATCGAGGAAGCCCTGCTCCATCGCGTCGACGGCCTCCTTCATTGTGATGAGGCCTTTCACATCTTTGGGTCCAAGCACCAGTACCATATCGATTTGCCCATTTGGTTTCCATCAGTCTAGCTTGGTCGCGACCGCTGGGGTATGCAAAAGCGAATGTTAAAGCTGCCAGAAACACTGAAGGCCGCAATTGGCCGGACTGTCATCGCCGAAGATGTGGTTACCGCTGCGCCTGTCGCCGGCCTTATGGCGGCTTTCGGTGCAGATGATCCCAAGCCCCGAGCCGGCGACCATCTGCCACTATTGTGGCACGGATTGTTCTGCACCGCCAAGTTGCCGCCCGCCCGGCTTGCGGAGGATGGTCTGGCAAAGGATGAGGAACTTTTGCCCGCCGTGCCGGAATTTCCAAATAAACTGTTTGGTGGTGCCCGGTTCGAGTTCAGAAAACCTTTGCGGATTGGAGACCGTATCAGAAAATCTTCGGAGGTTGTGTCGTTCGATACCAAAGAGGGGAATTCAGGGCTGTTTATTTTAGGACGGGTTCAACATCGTATTTCCACTAGTGAAGGGCTTGCAGTTATAGAAGAAAATGACATCATCTTTCGTCCGGCAGGGGCTTGTCCGCCCATGAAGAGGCCCGGAGAAAATCCAACAACTTCCGCACCTCTTGATCCTCAATGGTCCGTCAAACTGACGCCAGACCCAGTGCTCATGTTTAGGCATTCCGCTTTAACTTTTAACAGTCACCGTATACACTTTGATCGTGATTTTGCGCGTGAAAAAGGGTATCCGGGGCTGCTCGTTCAGGGCACGTTAATCGCCCGGCTTATGCTTGACATGCTCACCAATCGCCTGCCTGATTTTGAGGTTTCTGCTTTCTCGTTTCGTTCTCGGAGGCCAATCTATGACAACGGTGATTTTAATATTTGTGCGGCTCCGGAGGGCGAGAACGTCTCGTTATGGGTTATCGATAATTCTGGCCACGTTGGCATGACCGCCCACGCTGCGGGGGCTGGATAACCTACCCTGCGCGGCTGGCTCCAGGCTGCCACAGGATATCGGAGCGACCACCGTCATTCGCCTCACGGGCCATTACAAAAAGAAGATCGGAGAGCCGGTTAATATATTTGAGTGACTCCGGATTTACGGGTTCGTCTTCGGCAAGGGCAGTCATGCTACGTTCGGCCCGACGGCAGATCGTACAGGCAAAATGGAGCGACGTTGCCAAATCAGACCCACCGCGGAGTATGAAAGATTTCAGAGGTTCAAGACCGTCATTGACTTCATCGATCTCTGTCTCCAGCCAGGCGACCTGATCTGCCTGAATACGCAGGTTTCCGTCGTTTTCTATGGCACCTGGGTGCGCGACATCCGCACCAAGGTCAAACAGATCGTTCTGTATACGGGTGAGAACATTTGTGGTCACCCCATTTGCGTGGCGGCGAGCCATCCCGACTGCGGCATTTGTTTCGTCAATATCGCCCTGCGCCTGTATTCTGGGAGAGTGCTTCGGGACACGGTTGCCATTTCCAAGTGATGTTTTACCTGCGTCGCCACCTCCGGTGTAAATCTTGTCCAGTTTTATCATTTGTTCGCGAATCCTTCTGTCGGCCATGGTTTTTATATTGTCCCCAAGTTTGCACATTATAGCCTAAACGCAAATGTTGAGTGTTATTCCCATTACCATTTAGTGCCATTTCGCCAATGAATGCCTTGCTGATTCGAATAAATAACTGTATCTACACTTAAATGGTAGCCGAGTCATCCCGTTTCCGCCCAACGCAGACGCGAATCGCGTGGCATTGCACGTGTTTTAATGCGCGGCGCACATCGCGGACGGTCACTCAATATTACGACGAACTTATGGCACCGACCGGCATTAAAGCGACCCAGTTTACGATGCTTGGTGCGATAGCCTTGATGGGCCCCGCATCGGTGACCAGACTGGCAAGACATCTGGGGTTGGACCGTACGACCCTGACCCGCAACCTCCGGGTACTGGTCGAAACCGGCTTAGTCGTTATTTCCGAAGGAAATGACAGGCGCGAACGGGTGGTCGGACTGACGGCAAACGGTCAGGGGGCTGTTGAACGGGCGACCCCGGTTTGGCAGGAAGCCCAGCATTCCCTGGCGGCGCGGTTTGGCGATGAACGCTTGCGCCGGTTGATCGAAGATATGTCGGAATTGAGCTCAATGATCGAAGGCATCGAGGATCCTGTAGGTTAACTAAACCGCTCTTTACTTTCCGACGTTCCCCAACATCCAATTTTAGACTAGACTGTATGGGCGCCCGCGGGCGCGGTAACAACCAATCCCAGATTTGGCGGCGTTTCCTTGCTCATAAAAATTCTTTCGGTCATTGCACCGGTATTTGTTTGCGCTGGAATAGGCTTCGCCTGGCGAAAAAGCGGTAGACCGTTCGATACAAGTATGGTCGGTGCGTTGGCGCTAAATCTCGGTATGCCCTGTCTCGTATTTTCGGCGTTAACGCGGTTGAATGTCAGCCCGGCGGCCTTCGGTGATATGGTAGGTGCATACTCCCTGGTTTTAGGTTGTTTTCTAGTGATCGGTCTCGCAACCATAACCATCATGAAAATACCGTCTCACACCTACCTGCCGATCTTCACCTCGTCAAATACTGGCAACATGGGCCTTCCCCTTTGTCTTTTCGCATTTGGTCCGGAGGGTTTGGCGTTCGGTATTTCGATTTTTATCCTGTCGTCGATTTATAGCTTCACGGTGGGCTGGAGTATTTATGCCGGGCGCCTCGCCGCCGATGTTTTTTATAACAACCCACTGATATACGCGGTCGGAGCGGCTCTGATTTTTATGTTTAGTGGGATCAGTCCGCCCGCGTGGCTTGCAAATACGACAGAGCTAATCGGCGGCCTGGCAATCCCATTGATGCTGGTGTCTCTTGGAGTCGCCATTGCCAATATGCGAGCAAAGGGAACACGCAAAATAATTGTTATCTGCGTTATCAAACTGTTGACCGGTTTCGCGGTTGGCTACGCGGTCGCGGTTCTGTTGGGCTTGGAGGGCGCGGCACGCGGCGTGCTTATGATTGAAGCTGCCATGCCGGTCGCGGTTCATAATTACATGTTCGCACAACGCTTTGACAGGAACTTTGACGATACCGCGAGCATGATCCTGATTTCGACCGTGATGTCTTTGGCGACCCTGCCGCTTTTGATGTTTATCGTACTTTAAGGCATGGAAGCCATAACCCAGCTGGTCGGTATCGTTGTTCCGGTGTTTATATGTGTCGGACTTGGCGCACTTTGGGCAAAAACCGGCGCGCCATTCGATTCCCGTTTGATTACTGCGCTCGTTTATAACATTGGCGCGCCCTGTCTCATACTGGCGACCTTCCAGAAGGTGAACATTTCCCCCGCGGCGATGGGCGAGGTAGCGCTGGCCACAATCTGTTGTTATGCGGGGTTTGCAATCCTGGGGATCGCTCCAATCCGCCTTATGCGGCTGGATCTGCCCTCTTATCTGCCATCGCTGGTCTTTCCGCTGACTGCTAGTATGGGGCTGCCGGTCTGTTACTTTGCGTTCGGAGACGAAGGCCTCGCTCTCGCTATTGTTTATTTTGCATTTGGCGCGATTGGGACATTCACGTTCGGCGCTGCTATTGCCGCCGGTAGTCTTTCCTTTCGCAAACTATTCCGGGCTCCTGTTATTCATGCGGTTCTGTTGGCTGTAGTTCTTCACCTTACCGACACTGCGTTACCACAATGGATTTTCAATTCCGCCAACCTGCTTGGCGGAATGGTAATACCGGCGCAGCTTGTAGCACTCGGTGTGTCACTTCTGGAATTGAGGGCCGGTGGACTTGCCAGGAGCGCATTCCTAGGCGTCTTCCGGCTAGCAATGGGCGTGTTCGTCGGCTTCCTGGTCGCCGAAAGTTTTGGCCTGGAGGGCGTTGCCCGTGCCGTTATAATTGTGCAAAGCGCGATGCCCGTTGCAATAACCAGCTACCTCTTCGCCCAGAAGTACAGCAGAAAACCGGATGAAGTTGCCGGTATGGTTCTCGTGTCGACTGCCGTTTCGTTAGTTACGTTGCCGGTTCTTCTGTGGGCCGTTCTTTGATGTGTGAACAGGGTGTATGCGCCCGCTGTCAACTGATCCAGCCGAGTGGAAAACCCCCTGTCTGCGCAGGCATTGGCGTTTGTTTTTACATATCCAGTGAGACAGGTTAGTGCGCCGCTTGCTGATTTCCGGGCCGCGCCCAGACATTCTAGTGTATTTGACTGGACCGCCACAAAGGATATAAAAATCCGGCTCAGTCCGGTGAACATGCCATTCAGGGAAGAACAAGTTAACTGACTAGCCCGTTTAAAACCTGCCCGGTGATCATGGCCCGCTTAAAGTCTGAATGAATACCAACGAACCATTTGCTGTTCCCAATGCTGCCGTCAGACTTCTGGTCGTATTGGCTGCCGTCCAGTTGATACGAGAGATTCTCGCCCCCGATCTTGATGCATTGATGGTTTACTACATGGGCTTTAGCGTTTTTCGCCAAGGCGCGTTCGATCCGGTCTGGCTCTATGGATCCATAACCCACGTTTTAGTTCATTCCGGGTGGTGGCATCTTCTTGCGAATGCCACTTGGATAATAATTGTATCACCGCAGATTTTTCCTCATTTGCCTGGAATGCGTTTAATTTCATTTTTTGCATTAACTGGTACTGCGGGTGCTCTGTGTCATGCATGCGTCAATTGGGGAACCGCTGGCATCCTGGTTGGTGCGTCTGGAGCCGTGTTCGGGCTTCTTGGCGCTGGTGCTTACGTTATGATCCGCGGGCGGGATGGGTCTTCGCGGCCCACCGGAAAGGATATTTTACAATATGTACTGCTTATCATGATTGTTAACGTCGGATACGCGGCGTTTGGCGGGGGCACGGTCAGTTGGGAGGCACATGCCGGAGGTTTTTTTGCGGGCCTGGTTTTGTTTCCTGTCATTCGACACCGATTGCCTGGGTGGGGAAATTCTCCCTAATAAACATCAGAGTTTTGCCCAATCCGTAGACTAGGACATTTCCAGACGGTCTCCCAAAAAAGGGCGGCTGTGGAAGCCGCCCCGAAGCTCTGAACACGAGTAATCAGTGCATCGCTGACCCTCCATCCACAACAAGGGTTTGCCCGGTGATGAAATCCGAATCCGAAGACGCAAAAAACACCAGAGTACCTATCAGATCTTCAGGCACCTGTTCGCGTTTAATGGCACGTGATGCGGTATTTCCATCCTTGACCGCAATCCACTGGTCTTCATTGATGACTTTCTCGCTCATGGTCAGGCCAGGCGCGATGCAGTTAACCGTAATGCCGTCATCGCCCACCTCACGGGCCAGGGCCCGCGTAAACGCCACCTGGGCTCCTTTGGAGCTTACGTAGTGCAGCAGCATTGGCGTACCCTTGAAAACGGTACCCGAAGCGATATTGACAATTTTTCCATAACCGTTCTTTTTCATTTCCGGAACCGCTGCCTTTACGCAGCTGAAAACACCACGGGTATTGACCTGCATCACCCGGTCCCATTCCGCTTCGTCGATTTCCAAGAACGACTTCTGTTGTAAATCGGCAAATAATGCTGCGTTCGTCACCATGATGTCCAGCTTGCCGAATGTCTCCACCGTTTCCGAGACCATAGCTTTAATCTGGTCAGGTTTTGTAACGTCGCATTCTATCCCGATTGCTTCGCCGCCCGCCTGTTTGATGATGTTGACTGTTGTGGTGGGGTCAACGATGTCGCTCACAGTCACCTTGGCCCCTTCCGCAGCCAGTACCTTGGCGTATTCAACCCCAATGCCTCGCCCTGCGCCGGTGACAATCGCCACTCGTCCGTCAAGTTTGCCCATTCTACGATCTCCCTTCGTGGGTATCCGTTGTAATTACAATCCCCGGAATGTGTGAGAAAACCCGGTATAGTTCAAGAGCGTAACTCCGACGCTGTCGATCCGCCAGGCATTAGTGAAGGATCCACGGATGAATTTGGCATATTTGGCCCTGCCCGGTGTCAGTTTTAGGGATGTGGATACTTTGGTGGACTTACTTTTGCATCATCAGATTGGGATGGGACCCCATGAAGAACTGCCAGTGTTATTGTATTTAAGATAATGTCGTGTGCACGTCGCGAGGGCTTTGTATACAACCATCCTGTATGTTTGGGGGCTCAGTTATGACCGATAAGATTTTTGACTAGGTTATTGTGGGTGGTGGCTCTGCAGGGTGTGTTCTGGCCAGTCGCCTTAGTGAGCACCCGGCCAATCACGTGCTATTGGTTGAGGCTGGTACAGACTATCCACCGGATGATCTGCCTGATCAACTTCAGGACGGATTTGCCGGGGTCGCATACAACGATAACAGGTTTATATGGAAAAACCTCCGGGTGATCGTGCCACCCCGGCCGGGCAACGCGCCCGATAATAGGTCGGATAAGCTCTACCAGCAGGGTCGCGTAATAGGTGGCGGCTCTTCGATCAATGGTATGATGGCCAACCGGGGCAGTCCACTGGACTATGATGAGTGGGCTGACCTGGGCGCAACGGGCTGGGGTTGGGACGCCGTTCTGCCATATTTTAAAAAGCTAGAATCCGATCGTGATTTCGACGGACCCCTGCATGGCGAAGATGGCCCAATCGGTATTCGCCGCCTGTTCCCCGAAATCTGGCCGGGCTATACACGGGCGATAATGAACGCGGCCGAGGTGGAAGGGTTTGAGTACATTAAAGACATGAATGCCGGTTTTGGTGATGGTTATTTTCCGATAGCAATTTCCAACATTGATGACAAGCGCGTTTCCGCGAATGTCGCCTATCTGACGGCGAAGGCGCGCGCCCGGCCCAACCTGGACATCCTCGATAAGGCTGAGGTGCAGAGGGTCATTTTCGATGGCACTCGGCTGGGTGGCATTCTGATAAAACGCCCTGAAGGCGAGAAAGTCATACGGGCGAATGAAGTCATCGTATCCGGTGGCGCAACACATTCGCCGGCAATCCTGATGCGGTCAGGGATAGGGCCGGCGGCGCCATTGTCTCACCTTGGCATCAAAGTTATTGCCGATCGGCCGGGTGTGGGTCAGCATCTTATGGAACATCCCGGTGTGTCGATTGCCTCCTACATGAAGCCGTCAGCGCGCCTCCCGCACGGCATGCGGCGTCAAATGATTGCCTGCATGCGCTACTCGTCAGGCGTCGACGGGTGCGGTGCTGGCGACATGTTCATCGTCCCGACTAACAAGTCGGCCTGGCACCCCATAGGCGACCGTATCGGCGCTACCATGCTCTGGGTAAATAACTCCTATTCGACAGGGGAGGTCACTTTGAACTCTGCCAGCCCGGAGAGTGAACCGCGTGTCGATTTTAACATGTGTTCGGATGAACGTGATCTGGTGCGCTTGGTCCAGGGCACGCGGCTGCTGGCGCGGATGCACAAAAACGCGTCAGTCACCGCCGAGGTACACGATGTGTTTCCTGCCGCCTATTCCGAACGGGTTAGAAAATTTGGCGAATTCAACAAATTGAACCATTTCAAAACCTGGATAGCAGCGGCCCTCATGGACATTGGTGGCCCGATCCGGCGAAGTTTTATCAATAACATAATCCTTGAAGGGCCAACGCTGCATGAATTGATGAAGGATGACGACGCTGTCGCCGACTGGATCCGCACGACGGTTACAGGGCACTGGCACGCGTCCTGTACCTGCCGGATGGGTGCGGCGGACGACCCCGGCGCCGTCACCGATCCGTCCGCCCGGGTCTACGGTGTCGAGGGTCTGCGGGTCTGCGACGCGTCAATTATGCCGCGGGTACCCCGCGCCAACACCAATATCCCGACTATCATGATGGCGGAAAAGTTAGCGGATACCATTTTGGCCTCAGGCTAACCTTTTCTGGTGGATGCCGCGATCATCTCTACTTCCACCAGCAGGCTTGGTGTGGCGAGACCGGCGACGACCAGCAAGGTTGATGCCGGTCGGTTTTCGCCTAGGAATTCGGTGCGGATATCGTTGTATGCGGCGATATCGGCGGGATTTGTGAGGAAGTGGTTGATCTTGACAATATCACTGACCCGCAGTCGGTTGTGTTCTAGGATTGTGAGGCAGTTGTTCCAGGCATTACGCGCCTGGGAGGCAAAATCGTCCGGAATGTTACCCTCAAAATCCATCCCGATCTGACCGGCGGTAAATGTGATCTTCGCGTCTTCGGGGATTTCAACACCATGGGCGTAGGGTCCGCCTGGTAAGGGCATTTTTTCGGGATAAAAAGCGCGATTTTCCATGAAAGCGTCCTCCGTGTTCAGATGGAATTTACTGTCTCTTCTATAGAAAGCCCTGGCGACTAGGGCAAGTATAGCATCTAGATCAATTTGCTATTTGCAAACAAATTCCATTAAAATGCGTTGTTCGAATGAATTGGGAGCGGCTTAAATCCCGCCCAACACTGGAGAAACCGATGTTTCTGAAAAATACTTGGTACGTTTGCGCACAGCCAGAGGAAATCACCCGGACACCCATGGCTCGCACGATCTGTAACGAAAACCTGGTCTTCTGGCGCAAGGAAGATGGTACCCCGATAGTATTCGAGGACCGCTGTTGTCACCGTCGGATGCCGCTTTCAAAGGCCAATCTCATTGGTGATCAGATGGAGTGCTATTACCACGGCCTGCGTTTTGATGAAGATGGCAAATGTGTTCATGTACCAGGCCAGGCTACCATCCCGCCGGGGGCTCAGGTACAGAAATACCCCATTGTAGAAAAATACAACTGGATGTGGATCTGGATGGGTGATCCGGCCCTTGCTGATGAAAACCTGATTGTTCCCTATCCCTGGAAATCTGCCGACGATTGGGGCGATAAAGGTACATATTTCTATGTGAAGTCTGATTATCGTCTGGTAATCGATAATCTTCTTGACCTGTCCCACCTTGGCTTCGTGCACCGTTCAACGATCGGTAACGCAGCAGTCGCTGAAGCCGCAAAAATCCGGACTCTCAAGGACGATAACTCCGTTACTGTAGCGCGCTGGACCGTTGGCCAGCCGCCGGCGCCGACCTACCAAAAGATGGGTGGCTGGACGGAAGATGATATCGTTGACCGATGGCAGATCATCGAGTTCCAGATGCCGGGTGCGGTACGTTTGTTTACTGGTGCAGCCCCGGGCGCTGCAGAGGGCAAAGAGTTTGGACACACCGATATCGAGCGGGATGTTCCGGAGGGCGGCTTTGGTTTTCATAACCTTAACTTCGTAACACCTGAGACTGAGATGACGACACACTATTTTTGGTCGAATTCCTATCAAATTCACGGAAAACCGATTACGCCAGAAATGACTGAGTTGCAATACAAGCAGATCTTCACGGCGTTCCACCAGGACTGGGAAGTCTTCAACAAACAGCAGGAAAACTGGGATGACCGACCGACCGTTGACACTATTCAGGACGCGGGCTCAATAGCGGCTCGGGCGATGATCGCCCGCAAGGTCGCGGCCGAACAGGGCGAAATGGCGATTGCCGCTGAATAGTCTGGTCGCAAAAACTTCGAAACAGCGGGCCGCTTGGTCCGCTGTTTTTTATTCAGAATTAACAACTCGCCGATAAATCGGAACAGCAACCAGCGGCAGGATGTAAATCGGGAATTGGCCGACGACAAAATAGACCAGCAGGTCGTAAGGAGCGCTTTCGCTGACCGCGGCCATAACAAGCGCAACGTTCGTGTTTCCGGTGATTAGCCCTAATGTAACGGCAGCGTGGCGGCCAATCCGCCAGAACAGGGCAATGGTTGCTATTTGTAGCCCAATATTTATTGCAAATGTGGTGCCAGTAACAATCGCTGTGTAGGCGGGTTTCGAGGTTGCAAAATCGGGTAGACCTGACATCAGAGATACCGCCACGCCGACCATTCCGAAAACCATGATTCCGTCCATTCGTGACGCCTGTGCTCGCAGAAAGCCTGAGCCAAACGCGCGGCGTGCGAGCACCGCGATCACAAAACTTGCACCAACGATGCGGCCAAGCCGCCACATAAGGTCCAGAACCGTAACATCCAGTTCAATTCCGAGCAGCCAGAGGGCCAACGGTGGGAGCGTAAAGGGTACAAGCGCGTATGATGCAACAGTGATGATCAGCGCCAGCGCGGCATCCAGACCGAACAGCACGCACAACGCCGGTGCCGACATGATCGGGGTGGTCAGGGCGTGAAAGACGATGCCTGAGGCTAGCGGCCCATCTATTCCTGCAAGACCGGCGAGCACCCAGAGGGCCAGCGGGGCAATTCCCATCGAGAAAATAAAAATAGCGGAGATCAGAAATGGTCGCCGAAGATAATCTTTCAGCGCCGATGGTTCTATCCGCATCATCGACAGCGACAGGTTCATCACAATCAGCACTTCAAGCCAGGGCGCGAGTGTGTCTGCCAACGGCTGCCAGGCGATGCCGCTGAACACGCCTGCCGCCAGCATCCACGTCGCGCGTTTCGCAACCCAGTCCAGACCATGAGAGATGATCATGGTTTCCTGCTCACGCTTTCATCAGCTTCCGATAAATCGGTAGCGCAATCACTGGCAGGAAATACATCGGGACCTGGCCGAGTACGAAATATGCGATGAGTTCTGGGGACGCTTTATCCGCCAGCACTACCATTACAAGCCCCAGATTGGTATTACCGGTAACCAGACCTATTGTGAGTGCCTCACGCCTTCCCAGTTTCAAAAAAAGGACCGTACCGAATATCTGCATGGCAATGTTCGCCGCAAAAGCCGCGGCGAGGGTGAGCAGGACGTAATCTATTCGTGCCTCCGCGAAGACCGCTATTCCGTCCATGATTCCAAGACAGAAAACGACGATAAAAACTACACCTAGCCCATCGATTGCCCGGGCATTGCGTGACAGCGTTTCTCTGGTGAAAATCCACCGGCGCAGGATAAAGGCGACGAATGCCGGCACAGCTATCGTTGCAAAAAGCCGGGCAAACATGTCCGTGATGCCAACACCAATATCCAGGCCAATCAACCAGACTGACAGAAGAGGAAGAGTAAACGGAACTACCGCGTAGGTTGATACCATGACAGCCACGGCGAGAGCTGCATCAAGTTCCAGGATGACGGCGATCGCGATTGCTGAGCTTATCATTGGCGCGGCGGCCATCAGTACCAGCCCGTGTTGGAGGCCTAGCGGAATAGTCATTGGGATAATAACAACCCAAATAAGCAGGGGTGCGGCGATGAGATTGATGAACACGACCGCCACAATTATCTTTGGTCTGCGTACATAGGAACGTAGTCGATTGATATCGAGCCTTACCATGGCGACGGCAAGCAGTATTACCATCGAATACAGGATGAAGGGGCGGAGCACCTCCGCTAGCGGCTGCGCGATATAACCAACAATCAGTGCGCCGGCCATAAGCCACGTGGCCGAGCGGGCTATCCACTCAAATGCGCCGCGAATCAAAAGGGTGAACCGTTCAGCAAGGTAAACTTTCTGCTGCCGTCCGAGCTTTTTATCATCAACATGTCTTCGTCCGGGTAGCAGACTTCCTCGCCGCTCGACCGGTTGCCGACTTCGAGATAACGGACCACTGATTCCGAACGGTTTTCGAGTCGGTGCGCGTCCCCGGATCCGGCGGGAAAGCATGCGCAGAGTCCCGGGCGCAGTTGTTGCTCGCCGGCGTTCGTGACCAAAGTTGGCGTGCCTTCGGTGATGTATATGAATTCGTCCTCCTCCGAATGCCAATGCCGAAGTGCCGATACCGCGCCTGGCTGGATCTCTGTAAGATTGACACCAAACCTGGTCAGTCCCTTGGGGTCACCCAAAACACGGCGCAGCCGGCCAGTCAGGACCGTGTCGTGCGGCGGCGGATATGGGTTTCGCTCTTCGGTGGGGAGGCTTAGTGGATCAAATGCTGAACCATTCGCGGAATCGGACATGGGTCCTCCTTACGTTAGGGTAGAAAATCGGCGAGATCGATGTTTTCGTAATTCTTTGGCATTGCCATTATGAAACGTGCGCGGCCGTCCGGGTCGGTAACGGCCGGCTTTGTGGCGTCGATTAACGTTTTTGTTCCAATGCGATGCATGGCGCTTTGTCCCGGGACAATGTCGGAAACATTATCCAGCGACCAGGTCCGGGTATTTGGGACCTTGATGACATCGTGTTCGGCGTGGACCCGTGTCGTCAGTGACCAGAAAATCTGGCGTATGTCTGACGTATCTATATCTTCATCTACGGCGATAGCCAGCTTTGGATGGAGTTGCGGGCCTGAGAGCGCCGCCATCAGGGCGGTTTTGGCTTGCCCTTCAACTCTTGGTCGCAGCTTGATGATCACAGCCATCATACCGGCGATTCCGAGGCATCTCAGATCCAGCAGATTGAGCCCGCCTTCCACATTCTTCAGGTGATCCCATAAAAGCATGTCGATCGCGGTGGCGACCAGTGCCTGAGTGTCGGTCATTGGGGCACCGCACTGCATTGCATAAAACACAGGCTCTTTGCGTCGGGTCATCGCCTTGACCTCCAGATACTGGGTAAAGCCCTCCATGGCGTAGCCGCCCGAACCCTCACCGAAGGGCCCCTCTGGCGTGATCGCATCAGGTGGAATGTATCCTTCCAGAATTATTTCTGCTTCCGCGGGTACCTCGATATCTACAGTTTCGCATTTTACCAGGCGAACTGGTTCCCCCAGAAGGGAGCCCGCGATGGTAAGTTCGTCAACGCCATATGGTGCGGTATAAGACGATGAGAAATAGATAGCTGGATGGGCTCCTATCACCATGGCTACCGGCATTGGCTCGTTCAGTTTCTGGTATTTCTGGTATATGCGCAGCGCCTGACGAGGGCAGATCAGATAGCCCGTGCGGTTTTTGCCCATGATCTGCTGGCGGTGAATCGACATGTTTCGAATGCCGGTGTCCGGGTCCTTGATAATAGCCATGCCTGAAGCGATAAAAGGCCCGGGGTCCAACTCCGATGTCCACGCCGCCGGTAGCTTTGTCAGGTCGACTTCGTTTCCCGTACAAATCACTTCCTTTACCGGCGCGTCCGATTTATCCACTACCTTCGGATCAATCGGTGTTTTTACACGCTGATTGAAGGTTTCAATTACCTCATCTTCCCTGACGCCCAGTCCGATGCCCCATTTCCGTCGATCGGTAATTATCTGGTTACAAACCTTCCAGCCAGGAAAATCAGTGAGATTATCAAATAGCGATGATTTGCCAAGGCGATCATATGTTTTCCAACCGATGGCAGTCAGATTATCTAACGGATCAACTTTTTTGTGAAAGCGGACCAGTTCGCCCTGCTGCTCCAAATTTGCTAAATATCCGCGGATCGATTGATCCATGCCTGTTTCTCTCCCTGTGTGTCTGTCCAGTTGATAACCGGAACAGCGCCGCCGAGGCAAATCATGGCATGATCGCCACGCACACACTATTGAGGGGGGACAGATTCGTGCCTGCTAAAATTAGGAAAATTGTGACAATTGTGGAAGAGACCCACACGGAAATTGGACAAACGGTTGATCCGGCAACCCGCCTGTGTGCTGCCGTCGCCGTGATTACCAATCCCTACGCCGGTCAATATTCCAAAGAACTTTCTCTGCTGGAGGACGCAGGCGCAGAGTTGGGAGAGCTTTTGGGTCGGCGCGCTATGGAGGCCCTGGGCATAACCGCAGAGGGTGTTCACAGCTTTGGGAAGGCCGCTATCGTTGGTACGGGCGGCGAAAAAGAGCATGCTGCAGCATGCATGCACCCAACCATGGGAAAGCCCCTCCGCGCCGTGGTAGGTCCGGCTCCGTCGGTCATACCATCAGCAAAAAAAATTGGTGCCCCGGGCACCACCATTGACTGCCCGTTGCACCATAAGGCCGAAATTTGGACGTTTTCGCATTTTGATGCGATGGAGGTTTCCCTAGCCGACGCGCCACGCGGTGACGAGATTGTGGTGATTGTTGCTATTAGTGATTCCGGAAGACCTTTGCACCGGGTGGGTGAAAATGTGTCTTCGGCCGATGTCATGTCGGACTAATCTGCGATTTGCACAATCCGTTCGGGAGAGGTGTGCACACCATAGGTTACCAGCGGGCAGTCACCTGTCACGCGAAAGCCGTGCATGGTGTCGGGCGGCACGATCATGGTCATGCCAGGTTCGAGTGCTGTTGTTTCATCGTCACCATCAGTCCACGCTTCCCCAGTTCCCTGGAGTATTGTGACGATTTCCACATAAGGATGCGCATGGTTGGGTGTGGCATAACCGGGCGGTGACGTCTGGATACCGCACCGGACCGGGGTGGAGCCTCCGGTGTCCCCGACTAGGGTCTGGTAGGTTGCGCCACCCGGGAACTCTTCCGGGATGATGGTATCATGAACAATGATTTCCATAGCTAAATTTCCTTTGGTGCGCCTGGGGAGGAGCCCTTTTCTTCTGCCAAGTGAGCGCTCGGGATCTTTATGCGTTTGGTTATGAACCATACCAGCACTAGGCTGCCGCCGCCGACCAGCAAAACCACTGGATTTTCCGGGCCGAGCCAGATCGTCGATGAACCCACAATAAGGCAGGCGACATACATTGAGACGGCATATACCCAGCCGGAAATTTTACCTGATCCCAGAACGGTCACCGAGTGGGCCAGCAAAAAACCCCCCGCCACAGCAGTTATCAGGACATAGGCAATCGCGATCGATGTTCCTTCAAGCAGGAGGGCTGGATTGAATGCCCAAAGGTAAGGTAACAGATAGGCTGTTGCGGCGAGTTGCACCCCGATAAAGCCTGTTTTCCACATATCGGCCCCTGCCATCTCTGCGGCCACCATTGACGCTATTGCTACCGGAGGAGTCAGCATGCTGATCAGACCAAAATAGAATAGAAACAGGTGGGCGCCCATCGGCAGCAGTCCCATCTTGATTAGTGCAGGGCCAATCACCGAGACAAGGACAATGTAAACCGTAGCGGTGGGCATACCCATACCAAGGATGATGCAGATGAGTGAGGTCAGAAGCAGCATAACGAACACCCCGTAGGCTTCTCCGAGATAGGTCAGGATAATACTGAGCTGGAAAGCGAGGCCGGTCGAATTCATCACCCCAAGAATAATTCCAGCGGCGCCGGCGATCAGGATGAGCGGTACCAGAATTTCACCACTACCAAAAATAAAACTTTTCCAATGTTCTAGCGTTGGCGGCCGGCGGTCACGAATGATCATCAGGACGACAAGGCTCGCTGCCGAATAAATTGCAGCCACCCCTGGTGGGTATCCAAGCCAGAAAAGAAAATACATCAATACGATAATAGGCAGGATGAATATCCAGCCTACTTTCAGAACGTCTATGATGATGGGCAGATCGGCTTTGGGTAGTCCACGAATGTTAAAGCGTCGCGCAACCGCATCCACCTGAATAAAAAGAACCAGAAAGTACAGCAATGCTGGCATTGCAGCCGCTATGACAACGTCTTGGTATGCTACTTCTAGGAATTCCGCGATGATAAATGCCGTTGCGCCCATGACCGGAGGGGCAATCTGGCCTCCATTTGACGCGACCGCCTCGATGGCGCCGGCATATTCCGGTTTGAACCCGGTCTTTTTCATGAGCGGAATGGTAACAATGCCGGTCGACATGATGTTGCCTACGGTGGAGCCAGATATCGTTCCGAAGGCGCTGGAGGCAACCACCGCGACTTTTGCCGGTCCACCACGGCGGTGGCCCATCCAGCCCATTGCGAGATCTGTGAGAAAGGCCGTGCCACCGCTCACCTCCATCAATTTTCCGAAAATGATGAAGGCAAGAACGAGGTTCAGTACGACCTGAAGAACGAGGCCCGGAACACCGTTATTGTCCGCATAAAAATAGGTGATTGTTTTGGTCGGCGGGAAGATGGCAGCCTCGAGAACACCGGGGAGGTGATCGCCAAAGAACGCGTAGAGAATCAACACCCAAACGAGACCGGCGATGATCTTTCCTGCGGCCTTGCGAAGCCCTTCCATCATCAGGATCAGGGCAAGGACCCCTGGCACCCATTTGTCCGGTGTTCTTTCGTGTGCTGTAACAATCCAGTCTTCGAAATTATATGCCATCCAAAACCACGATAAAAACGCTATTAAGGAGAGTAAAATTTCGATGAGGCCGGGTTTTTGGAGATAGGGGTACCTGACAAAAGCGCATGCACAGGCAAATCCGAGAACCACGGCGATAACCTGCTGGAAGGTTAGCGCAACACCAAAATAATCTGTAACCGCCAGAATCCATCCAATCCCGATGATGGGTATAGCGGCCAGACAGAAGCGCAGAAACAACCCGGTGAACCTGTCCATCGGGCCTGTCTCCGCGTGTCTGTCCGTTTTAACCGGGTGATACTTACTTCAGAAGTGCCGCGTCCTTTTTGGCGTTTGCATCCGTGTAGATGCCCACTTCCTTGTAGTACCTGGCTGCCCCTGGGTGGTAGGGGACAGGGTTATTGGCAGGCGCAATATGCTTGGTACCCCGGAGTGGTGGGTAGTCTTTCTGCATTTGCTTCCAATTATCAAATGCTGCCTTTGCCATCTGATAGGCGTCCTCATTTGATACCTGCGAGCCAGCATTCAGATATGAATCAAAAGCAGCAATGGTGATCGTGCCTTTGACAAAAGGTTTCCTTTTGCTGTTTTTCTGTTTGACCGTATAGAGGCCAGCCATACCGCTACCTAAAAATTCATCGGTGCCTTTGGGGCCGATGGGAATTATGCGCAAACCACCTGGCACGGTGGCGTGTGCCTTGCGAAGTGCGGGCATGCCCGTTGCGATTGGAGCAGCATCCACACGTCCCCGGACCACCATACCAATGCTTGCAACGACACCGCCAGACTGTACCGGCGTGACGTCTGTCAATTTAAGGCCAGCGGAACTGAGTATCACCTTGTTGGCTGCGGCAAGCGAAACGTTCGTTTTGAATTTGACAACAACGCGTTTCCCTTTGAGATCCGCGAGGGTTTTAATTCCGGAGCTGTCTTTCGCCATGTAAGCGTAGGGCAGTATCCACACGCGGGCAATCGCGCGAACGTTCTTGGTCGCGGATTTATATGGAGCAACCGCGCTCCATGCCATTCCTGAATCCAGGGAAGAGTTCATCCCCAATGTGATTTCTCCGACATTCATCAATGGGAGATAAACCGACGAACCAGCATGGGGTTGGGCATTCGCCCTTATTCCCATTTTCTCCTGAAACAGCTTGGCGAAGCCACTGGCCAGAAGAAAATAAACGGACCCTTGCGGATTACTGCCAATGGTAATGCGTTTAAGCTTGGCATCCACTGTGCCGGCATTCAATGTGAATGCGGTGACGGCAGTGGCGAGAATGGCAGCTTTTACTGCATGGCTTTTCATCTTTTCCCCCTTTAGTAATTTTGATGTTACACCTTTTTTCAGGCAACTGACCCAGACGGTACCATACGGTCCGGGGTGCGTTAAGCAGCTTTTAATGAATATCGTGGGTGCCTTGACTGTATTGATCAGATTATATCAGTTTCCACATCCCATATTTGTAGCCCGGCTTCAAGGGTCTTCGCCGGGTTTGTTTCCAAATCCAGCCAGTGCCGTTAAAACTTTTATTGCGAGCTTACGGTCAGCCGCTGAGAGTGGTGCCAGAATATTCCGCTGAGCTCGCACAGTCGCCTCATAAGCATCCTCCAGAAGTTTGAGCCCTGCATTCGTTATGATGAGGGCGTTGGCCCTCTGGTCTTCCTTCGTCCGGGATTTTGAAATCATACCCCTGTCAATCATTCGACGGAGCACTTCCGTGAGTGTACTTCGGTCTATCCCACTGGCCTCAACCAACGCGGTCTGGCTCATTCCGGGATTTTGAAAGACATTAAGAAGTACAGAAAACTGTCGGGGATTTGGCCCATTTTCACCCACCTCATCGACAAAAAGATCGACTGCGCGCTGTTGGCTCCGTCTGATCAGGTGGCCCGGTGCATTGTTGAGTGAAAACGATTTCAGCTTTTCTTTTAACGAATCTGCCATGGCGTTTGAGGTGATCTGTATGATAGGAAAAAGTCTATGTTAAAAAATTTCATCTGTACACGGAATATTTATATATATATAGACTGATTGAGAGGTTGCGGTGTAACCCGGCTCAATATTAGGGAGATGAACATGGAATTCGGGATGCAGTTTTTCCCGTGTGTCGGACCGGATCAAAAATCGGGACAGCAGTATTTCGATGAATGCCTGCGTTTAACAGAATATGCTGACGTATTTGGTTACACTCATATTCGCATTGTGGAGCATTATTTTCACGCCTACGGCGGATATAGTCCGAATCCTATAGTCTTTCTGTCTGCAGCTTCCCAGAGAACCGAAAAAGCGCGCATGGTGACGGGTGCAGTTTTGCCAGTCTTCAATAATCCATTAAAGCTGGCCGGTGAAATTGGAATGCTTGACGCTATTTGTGGCGGGCGCCTCGACGTCGGATTTGCGCGGGCGTTTCTTCCCCATGAGTACGAAAGATTTGGCATAGATTTAGATGAAAGCGTCGCTCGTTTTGACGAGGGCATGGAGCAGATTGATCTTTTGTTGACCCAGGAAAAAGTTTCTCACAAAGGTACATTTCATTCATTTGGGGATGTGACTTCTTTTCCCAGACCTACCCAGCAACCACGGCCGCAATTCTGGACCGCTGCTCTTGCGTCACCTGAATCCTTTGAAAAGGCCGGTAGAATTGGGAACAATATAATGGCTATTCCGCTAGGTGCTTCACATATGGAGGAATTGATTGGCATCTACCGGGACGCGCGGAAGTCGGCGGGACATAAGGGTGACGGCCGAGTCATGCTCGCCTTTCACATGTTTTGTCACGAAGACGGTGGTCAGGCTATCAGGATTGCCCGGGATCCGTTAAACCGATACCTAAAATCTCTTGTCGACGCTGCCAAGGACTGGGTGGGTGGCAAAACATCGGACAACTATAAGGGTTATGATAAAATTATTGCTTCCCTTGATCGCGAGACATTCGAAAGCCAGATTGAAAAAGGAGCCGCATGGATCGGCACGCCCGGGGATCTTGTCGAACAGATCAAGGCCTATGACGAAACAATCGGAGGTTTTGATGATGCGTCTCTTCAGGTCAATTTTAATGATATGGATTACAGGGACGCCGAACGTTCCGTCAAACTGTTTGGTGAAAAGGTGATGCCGGCATTTGCCTGATTTAAGGCTGGTTTCCGGACAACTGTCAGTCGCCTGCGGGTGACGGGATTTCCATCTTTGGCTTGTATTGTTATTCTATAGACGGACATACAGCATATTTATTCTGGAGAAATGGATGCTAAAGAGCCGGCGTTTGGGAAATTTCCAGACACAATTCTCCGCAGGTCCCTAGTAAATGAAAACGCTTGTCACCGGTGCCGCCGGGTTTATTGGCTATCACACTGTAAATGGGCTGCTCGATCGGGGTGTTGAGGTCGTCGGCCTAGATAGCCTGAACGACTATTACAGCGTTGATTTAAAGAACGCGCGGCTTGATCGTTTGTTGAATCGTGATGGATTTGTCTTCCATAGATACGACCTGTCCGACCGGCAGGCTTATGACAATATTCGACTGGCGATCAAAGGCGTTACCCGGGTCATTCACCTGGCGGCGCAGCCGGGCGTCAGACATTCTATCGAACACCCCTTTGATTATGTCGATTCAAATCTTGTCGCGCATCTGACTGTTCTCGAATTATGCCGACACCAGCCGGACTTTGAACACATGGTCTATGGTAGTTCGAGCTCCGTCTATGGCGGCAACACAAAATTACCCTATTCGGTTGCGGATAGAACGGACGCACCTGTGTCACTATACGCCGCTACAAAACGCGCTAACGAGCACATGAGTTACAGCTATGCGCATCTTTATCGCCTGCCGCAGACCGGCCTCAGATTTTTCACCGTGTACGGTCCCTGGGGCCGACCCGATATGGCAATATATTTATTTACCGATGCCATCGCCAATGGCAGGCCTATTGAAGTATTCAATAACGGGAACATGAAGAGGGATTTTACCTACATTGACGATATCGTATCCGGTGTAATAGCCGTACATGACAACCCACCTTCGAAGGACCCTGCTCTTCCACATAGAATATACAATATAGGCAGTCAGCATCCTGAACCCCTGCTTCGGCTGATCACTGTCATTGAGGAAGAGCTTGGCAAAAAAGCAAACGCCATTATGAGGCCGATGCAAATGGGCGATGTGCCGGAAACTTTTGCCGATATTGACGCAATACAACAGGATTTGGGCTTCAGGCCCATGACTACCATTGATGAAGGCGTACCCACTTTCGTAGACTGGTTTAAATCCTATCATCGTCTTACCTGACCTGCGGCGACCTAATTGCCCTGATTGTTACTTGAATACGACTACGGCCAGAGGTAGACAGACAATGTTTGCGATCCTGTTATGATTGTGCAACGACTGATTTGAGGAGGACAGACAGATGAACCGCGCTCTCCACGAAAAACCCGAACTGACTAACGCCCGTGCTGATTTTTATGGCCGTATGGCAGAACAGAGTATGACGCCATTATGGGAAGTATTGCATACATTGCTTTCCGATGCGCCGGTGACTGACGCGACTCCTCATAAATGGGATTACGATCTGTGCCGGCCCTACATAATGGAATCTGCGGATGTTATTTCTGCGGCAGAGGCCGAGCGGCGGGTTATGGTTCTCGAAAATCCCACGCTCGAAGGTCGCTCCTGTATCACCGAGGCACTCTACGCTGGGCTTCAACTCATTATGCCAGGCGAAGTTGCACCGGCTCATCGGCATTCGCCTGCGGCACTCCGGTTTATAGTTGAGGGCTCTGGCGCCTACACGGCAATTAATGGAGAAAAGGCTTACATGGAGGTGGGGGACCTGATTCTAACACCCTCCTGGGTCTGGCACGATCATGGGCACGACGGCGACGTGCCGGTCGTCTGGCTTGATGGGTTGGATATTCCGCTTGTTCGCCATCTCGGTCCGGTGTTTGCTGAACCCTATCCGGAAGCCGAATTTCCAGAGGGGCGCCCAACCGGAGACAACGTAGCGCGTTATGGTGGCAATATGCTACCGTTTGGCGACACCTACAGTTCCCAGAATTCGCCAGTTTTTCATTACCCCTACGCTCAAACACGTGAGACGCTGGAAACCCTTGCGAAGTCCGGAGACACCGATCCACGCCACGGTATCAAGCTGGAATATATAAATCCAACCACCGGTGGCCCGGTAATGCCGACCATTGCCACCTATATGCAAATGCTGCCCAAGGAATTTTCTGGTGATGCCTATCAGACAACCGCGGCATGGGTCTATCACTGCGTTGAAGGGTCGGGGCAGACCATAATTAATGGAGATACCATTGAATGGAAGGCAAAGGATACCTTTGTCGTGCCAGCCTGGTACAAACACGAGCACCGGACAAACGGAGATTCATATTTATTCAGCTTTACCGATCAGCCGGTTCAGAAAAAACTGGGCCTGTTCCGCGAAGCAGCATAAACGGTCGCTGGCGCCCTCCGTTAGCCGCCCTCATAAAGTTTTTTTAGGAGTGCGATACACTCTTCCCGTTCGTTGGCGTTGAGCCCCTTGGCGATGGCGTTCTCGTGCAAAGTTGCAACTTCTTTCAGGTTTGCCAGAACAACCGACCCTTTATCGGTTAGCCGCAAGGCGTGGGACCGACGATCAGTGGGCGAAGTGTGGCGGGTAACAAGTTTTGCGTCCTCGAGCCTGTCTATGATTTGAACCAATGTTGAACGATCGAAGCGAAGTGCTTTTGCAATAGCGCTCTGGCTAATGGCGGGATTAGCTTCAATTAGTAACAGCGTCCCAAATTGTGGCGCTGAGATACCGTTTGTCCCCACGGTTGCGTTGAAATGTTGGAAAACAGCGAGTTGGGCGCATCGCAGATTAAAGCCGATCAGGTCTGGCAGAATCCCCATATCGATTGGGGGCGGCCTCCCGTTTTTGTTGGCTGTTTTATTTTTCTCCGCCATTGTATTTTATGAAAAGTTCCGTTTGAAATCGGCTGGGATTTTGCCAGCCTTAAGCTTTGTTTGATCGTCAGGATCAAATAATCCCCAGATGCGTATTTCCTCTCCTTCGACCGCTATCGCACTGTCGTTCCAGATATTGTGGCTAACAGTGAAGCTTTTACTACCAAACCGCGAAATGAAGCTCTCCACTTCCAGGTCATCCGTCCAACGGCACCGGCCCTTGAAGGATGCCCGGGCATCAACGAGCGGCAATCCCGCGATGTTGCGCTTTTTGATCAGCTGGTCATAGGGTTCACCCCCGGCGTCAAGTAATCTGTGGGTTCCAATGTCGAACCATTGGAAATAATTGGGATAAAACATCTGTCCCAGCTGATCACAGTGTGCCCATTCGGCGCGGGTCTGAAACCTGTTTGTAAACGGCACTGCGTGGGTCTCCACTGAATTCTTCCCTTCCAAGGAAGGGCGGAAACTACGGGGTGCAGGCAGGCAAGACAAGATCAAAGGTTTGCAATGGCAGGATTTTGATCGGGTGCTTTCGATCAGAGCCGCACTCTCAGGCAGTATCCTGCGGTACTTCCGGGAGCTTCAATCCAAGCTTGCCCTCAACCAGTTCATGGGCGCGATTGATATAGTTTTCACGCATTTCCTCGTTTGTTCGCAGTTTTATACCCCACTTGCGGTAGATCTCATTATTTTTGGAACCTGAGCGACCAAAAAATGCGGGCATTGAAGGGAAAACCTTGTTAATGGCTTCCTGGACGGCGACCTTTTTGCCTGCCTCCAGCAGGTCCATACAGAAATCTTCACCGAATTGTGCGTGGAAGCGTTCTTCTGGCATGGTCATTCGTGCAAGGTTCCGTAGCGGGTGGAACGAGCAGTGGATGAGATCCTCCACCTGCAGGATTTCTGCCAGGTCGCCGACCGCCTTGATTACGCAGAACTCGATCCATGTCTCCATCTTATATTCCATTATGCTTAGCGGCTTTTTTTCGCTCGTTTGCGGGATCATTTCGCTTTCCGGAATACCAATCTGCTGTCCAAGCTCCGCAAACCGCACGTGATGGCCATACTCCTCCATCACAACACGGCAGGTCAGCCATTTTGCGTAGGGCGTGGGTGCAAGTGCGATAGCGGGCTCGTCGAACACTTGTGACCCGTATAATTCGTTGATGGCATGGCTCAGGACAATTTTGCGGATAGCTCCCTTATATTCTTCGGGCTGTTTGGTAAAATCTTCCAGCGTTTTTACTTCCAGTGTTTGCGCATCGGCCATAGTCACTCCCCTATATTGCCGGATCTGTGTTGAAAATTTCTAGATCGGTGTGCATGTCAGCAAAATGGTTGCGGAATTTGGAGTTTACGGTTTCGGTCAGTTCATTCGGCAACCACTCCTCACCGTCTGCAACAGCGGTCACAATGGCCCGGGCCTGTGAAAACAGCATGGTCTCTCTCGCGCGAACACCAAATATCTGGCCGGTCACATCCTGCGCATCGCCTGAACAGAGCCAGGCGACAAAATTTGCGACATGCGAAGGTTGCACCTTTAGTGCCCGCTCCTTGTACGTTGTCTGTTCGTCATTGGCGGGCTTAATGATTTCGGTCACTCTCGTTCCCGCAAACGGAGCAACAGCGTTCGATGTAACGCCCGTTCGCGCCATGTCTAACGCCGCCGTCCGCATGAGTGAAATTAGGCCGCCTTTTGCGGCGGAATAGGGTGCCTGGCCGTAGTTTCCGATGAAACCCGCCGTTGAAACAAGGTGGACGAGGCGACCCCATGCGTAACCTTTATCTTCGCCCCGCCCATTGCGTGCCTGATCGCGCATCACCTTTGTTGCGGCAGCCACTAGGTAAAAAGGTCCGGACAGGTTGTTTCGAATGACGGCATCCCAGTCTTCCGGATCACCTTTGAATACAAACGCATCCCGGAGAATTGCCGCATTATTTACGATGATGTCAACGCCCCCAAATGTATCCATCGCCATTTGAACAGCCTGTTTTGCAGCCTCTGGATCACCCATATCATCTGTGTAGGATACTGCCCGTTCGCCCAATCCAGCGACGAACGTTAATGCTATGCTTGGGTCGGCATTTTTTCCGGCGATGTCCACGCCGCTATCAGCGATTATGACTGATGCGCCCGCGGCTAGGAGTTTTTCGCTGATAGCCGCTCCAATGCCCCGCGCGCCACCGGTCACAATCGCGACGCGCCCGTCAAGCGCCAATGTTTTATTCATGGTGGCTTCCCCATCTCGGTTTTTTCTAATGCGGTATAGAACGCATCAGCGTGAATGTCTGCTCGCGAAACACCAACATTGCGGAGAAACTCTGTTGCGGCTTCGACCATTGGCGGCGGACCGGCAAGATAGGCTTTCGCCTCGTCGAGGTTGTCAAAATCCTCGCTCACAGTCTCATGTACCAACCCGGTACGTCGTTCAGTGCACCCGGTTGATTCTGAAAGAACCGGCACGAAACGCAGGTTTTTGTGTTTTTCGCAAAGTTTTATAAATCTTGCTTCGAGGTATAGGTCACGTTCGTCGCGTACACCAAAATACAGGTGGATTGCCTGTTTCATCCCCTGAGACAGCGCCTGCTCCACAATGGATTTGATTGGAGCAATTCCCGAGCCGCCCGCCAAGGCTACGATCGGTCCGCGATGGGCATTACGCAACCAGGAAGACCCGTAGGGTCCTTCTATGCGAACTACATCGTCCTTTGCCAGGTTTTCCTGCACATGGGTGCTGGCCTCTCCGCCCGCGACATGGCGTATATGGAATTCAAGTACTGGGACCGCGGGCCGGTTTGCCATGGAATAATCCCGGGCGGGGTAACCATCAAACGTGACCGAGGCGTATTGACCGGCAGAGAAAGCAAAAGGCCCGCCAGTCTGTATTTTGACACGCACCCTCTTGATGTCATGTGTCATTGTGTCGACTGAGACAACCCGGCCGGTAATTTTTCTGAACGGGTGGGCGATAACGTCATCGTCGCCTAGCCAGGTAACCCCGACGTCTTCCCAGGGAACCGTTCTGCAGGCGAGAACCAGGCCGGAAGCTTTTTCATCTTTGGAGAGCGCAAATTCCGAATGTGGCAATATTTCTACATTACCGGAAAAGAGCTGCGATTTGCACGCACCGCAGTTGCCGGATCGGCAACCATGAGGATACGGAACGCCCTGAGCAAGGGCAGCTTCAAGGATTGTCTGCCCTGCCTCAATCGTGATAGGCAAATCATGCTGGCTTATGTTGACAGTAAAACTCATGCGACAGACGCAAGGTGACTAGGTGGCAAAATCGTTCTTGTCCAGCAACGCTATTAAACGGATGTTCTGATCGGCAAAAAACTTCTCGGCTCCCTGCATCCGGTCTACGATAGTTACCACAGTTGATACCGAGCCCTTACCTTCGCGTCGCGCGGCCTCGATCGCCTGCATGGCTGACCCACCGGTGGTCGTGACATCTTCTACGATAAGGATTTTGCCTTCGCGGACGATGTTCCCCTCTACCTGACTTCTGGTGCCCCGCTCCTTCACCTCTTTTCGAACGAGAAAACCGGGAAGTGGACGATCTGATCCGGCTGAGGCCATGGTAACGGCGGTAACAACCGGGACGGCACCCACCGCCATACCACCCACGCAGTCGAGGCTTTCGCCCGCAACAGCCTCGAGAATGAGTTCCGCGATCAGCTGCGCGCCCTCCGGATCCAGGACGGTTGGCTTCATGTCAAAATAGAAACCACTCGACTGGCCCGAGGCCAGTTTGAAATCGCCACCCGTGGAGAAGGATTTCGCCGCGATGATATCCTTAAGCCGTTGTTTCCTATTGTCCATCAGGCCGGTTTTCCGGCCTGTATCGCTTCCCACACCTTCATCGAAGTGACCGGCATTTCGAGATCATCTATACCGTAGTCAGACAATGCATCCACGACCGCGTTTACTGCTGCCGCGATTGAACCGACGGTACCGGATTCTCCCCCACCCTTAACTCCCAGCGGGTTGGTCTGACAGGTTTCGACAAAATCGGAGGTTTCTATCATCGGAAGATCATCGGCTCGCGGCATGCTATAATCGAGAAATGAGCCTGCAAGGATCTGACCCTCTTTATCGTAGGTGACATCTTCCATTAGTGCCTGGCCAATCCCCTGCGCTACCCCGCCCTGAACCTGACCGGCCAGAAGAAGTGGGTTGATAACTTCACCCGAATCGTTGACCGCCACGTGACGGACCAGCTCAACAAACCCGGTATCCGGGTCAACTTCGACCTCAGAGAAATGGGTTCCATTTGGCCAGTTGGGTCCGGTTTCCGGTGTCCAGGTAGCTTCGGCCTCAAGCCCGATACCGAGGTGGGCAGGCCACCCCATCGGCATATAGGACATTGGTACCATATCACAGATATGTAGCGATTTGTCAGTGCCTGAAACAGTCAGGTTCCCGTCAGTAAACTCGATATCCTCTTCCGCCGCTTCCAGCACATGGGCCGCGATCGTTTTCGCCTTCTCAATGATTTTATCAGACGCTAAACGAAGGGCAGAACCACCGATCGTCATAGAGCGCGATCCATAAGTGCCACGTCCGAACGTGACCTTGTCGGAATCTCCTTGTACCAGGCGGATTTTATCAAACGGAATACCCAGCCAGCTGTGTATCATCTGGGCATATGCTGTTTGATGCCCCTGACCGTGACTGTGCGTGCCTGCAACTATGGTGACGGCGCCGGTATCGTCAAAGCGAATTTCCATACGATCGTTGAAAGGTGCGGCAAAATCAATAAATGAGCAAATCCCCAGCCCCCGCAGTTTGCCCTTGGCCATCGATTCTTCCCTTCGTTGGGCGAAGCTTGAGATGTCAGCGATTTCTGCCGCGTGATCGGTAATCGCGGAAAAATCACCCGAGTCGTATACGGTCGGGATAAGCGTCGTGAATGGCATTTTGTCTTTTTGTATATAGTTCCGCCGTCGGATTTCTACCGGCTCAATGTCCATTTTACGCGCTGCCATATCAAGTAGCCTTTCGACGACGTATACGGCCTCCGGGCGTCCCGCTCCACGATAGGGCCCCGTCCACGTTGTGTTACTAAATACCGTGCGAATGCGGACATGCATCGCAGCATACTCGTAGACGTTCTGGTAAACCATTGAGCCAATGCAAGCAGGAACTGGCGCGGATGCTGACAGATAGGCGCCGACCCCGTAATCCGCCCTGACCCGTATGGCAAGGATCTTGCCATTGTCGTCCAGAGCCATTTCGCTGTCGCATTCTGCATCGCGTCCGTGAGTATCACTTATCAGCGATTCTGACCGGTCTCCCGTCCATTTGACCGGCCGCCCCAGTTTCATTGCCGCCCAAGCGACAAGCGCATCCTCCGGGAACACCCCGTTTTTCATGCCGAAACCACCCCCAACGTCGGGCGCGAGGATATGGAAAGCTGTAGCTGGCCTGTGAAATATTTCAGCGTAAATTGCTTTGTGCTGATGGGTCCCCTGGCTGGACATGTACACTGTCCATTCGCCCTGTCCCGTGCTGTATTCCGCAAGAGCGGCCCGCGGCTCCATCGCGTTTGCCGAAATTCGGTTGTTATGTAGATCGGCCTTTACCACCAGTGACGCTTCGGCGAAGGCAGCTTCGGTGGCAGCAACATCGCCGCGATCCATTTCAAACCAGATGTTGCCGGAATTTTCCTCCCAGACGAGCGGCGCGCCGTCGGCGACAGCGTCGTGTGTTGATCCCACCGATGGGAGCGGTAGGTATTCAATTTCTATGAGTTCTGCAGCGTCTTTCGCCTGAGACAGCGTATCCGCGACAACAAATGCAACCGGATCCCCGACGCATCGTGCCTTGCTGCGCGCAAGGATGGGGTGTGCCGGTGTCGGAGACGGGGAGGCACCAAATGCCATGGGGGGAACGTGACAGTGAATTTCATTGATGCCGTCGGCCGTGGCGTCCGCGCCGGTTAACACCAGGGCGACACCAGGGGCCGCACCAGCTGCCAAAGTATCGATAGTTTTGATTTCTGCGTGAGGATGGGGAGAACGCAGCACATATCCAACGACGGTGTGGGGAATGTTTATGTCGTCGACATACTGTCCTTGGCCCATCAGAAATTTAGGATCTTCCGTGCGCGGCACGGGCTGTCCAACCCCAAACTGCATATCTCTTCCCCCTAGTGTAAAGGTTTTCTGTTGCAGCTTTGATTTTCACGGAAACTTTACGGTGTGTCGAGAGCGGGTTACTGAAATGCTGGACTTCCCGCTCTTAACCGCCATATTACGCCCGCTATGGCAGGATTACCCTTTATAAAAATGCACGGGCTCGGTAATGATTTCGTGGTGATCGACACACGCCCCGGGAAATTGGGTGGCGGCGTCGTTATTGGGCCTGCCGAGGTTATCAGGATCGCGGACCGTCGCACCGGTGTCGGTTGTGATCAGTTGATCCTGATCGAGGATGCGTCCAGTGATGACGTAGATGCATTCATGCGGATTCACAACGCAGATGGCAGTGAAGTAAAAGCCTGCGGCAACGCTACCCGCTGTATTGGTTCTATTCTAATGACTGAAACAGGTGCCGATCGGGTTCAGATTAGGACCGGCGCAGATCTCCTTGTCGTCGAACAGTCAGGAGACGGGCTTATTACCGTGGACATGGGCAATCCGCGGTTTGGATGGGAGGATGTTCCGCTAAATGCCCATGCTGATACGCTGCATGTCGACCTAACTCGCGGTCCCCTATCCGATCCGGCTGTTGCCAGCATGGGCAATCCACACGCAACTTTCTTTGTGAAGAACGTGGAGGCCATACCCCTTTCTGAACTTGGCCCGACACTCGAGGTTGATCCGGTTTTTCCAGAAAAAGCTAATATCGGCATCGCAGAAATAAAGGCTTTTGACCGGATAAGACTCCGCGTCTGGGAGCGTGGTGTCGGGATTACTCCGGCCTGCGGTACTGGCGCGTGTGCCGCCGTTGCAAATGCCGTTCGCCGCGATCTGACGGCGCCGCGTGTTACTGTCGAGGTCGATGGCGGCGACCTGGTGATTGACTGGCGGGCGGATGGCAGGATGTCTATGACAGGTCCGGTTCAAACAACTTTTACCGGAACATTGTCCTCGGGCCTGTGGGCATGACCGCCCCTGAAATACTGACCTTTGGCTGTCGGCTCAATGCATACGAGTCCGAGGTGATGCGTGGTCATGCCACTTCGGCCGGACTATCGGATACCGTCGTGCTCAACTCCTGCGCGGTGACCGCGGAGGCTGAGCGCCAGGTGCGGCAGGCAATCCGCCGCGTTCGCCGCGAGCGTCCGGACGCAAGGATCGTTGTAACCGGCTGTGCCGCCCAGATTGATCCTGAGCGATATGCGGCCATGGAAGAGGTAGACAACGTGATCGGCAACAATGAGAAACTCCGTGCCGGGACATGGACCAATTTTGAGGACGCGCCAAGAATTTCGGTGAATGACATTATGGCCTTACGTGAAACCGCACCGCACCTGATCGCGGGCTTCAAAGATCGTGTGCGCGCATTCGTCGAAATCCAACAGGGCTGTGACCATCGGTGTACGTTTTGCATTATCCCCTTTGGTCGCGGTAATAATCGTTCCGTCCCAATTGGTGTGATTGTCGATCAGGCCCGCATTCTCGTCGAGCAGGGTTATCGTGAACTTGTTCTGACCGGCGTTGATATCACGGATTACGGCAAGGACCTTCCTGGTGCACCCCCGCTCGGTGACATGGTCAAAAGACTGCTCTGCCTCGTACCCGATTTACCTCGTTTGCGTCTGAGCTCTATCGATCCTGCAAAAATCGACAAATCACTTTTGGATCTGATTGCAGATGAGCCCAGGTTCATGCCGCACCTTCATGTCAGTTTGCAATCGGGTGACAATTTGATCCTCAAACGCATGAAGAGGCGTCACTGTGTCGGCGACGTAGTCAATTTCGTCACGAAGGTGCGCTCCCTGAGGCCAGAGACGGTATTTGGCGCCGATATAATTGCCGGGTTCCCTACCGAGACCGACGAGGCATTCACCAGATCGGTTTCCCTAGTGGAAGAAATTGATCTCACATGGCTTCACGTGTTCCCCTACTCGGAGCGACCCGGCACCCCCGCGTCGAAGATGCCACAGTTACCCATCCCCCTGAGGAAATCCCGTGCCAATATACTTCGAGCCGCCGGTTCAGACCAGGTAACAAAATTTCTTGAGGGTCAGATTAAATCCAGAACGGAGGTTTTGGTGGAGCAGAATGGGCAGGGCAGATCGCCGCAGTTTGCAAAAGTACAGATAAAGGGCTCGACGGCAGATGGAGAGATTATTTCCGCACAAATTACCGGGCGTGAGGATGAAACGCTGTTAGCTCGGAAAACTGCATGAGTGATGATCGCAAACCCTGGCTTACCCGACTACGGGATGGCCTCAGTCGTACATCCTCCCGTCTGTCCGATGGCATTGGTGGTATTTTTTCGGGCCGAAAGATTGATGAGGCGGCGTTAAACGAACTGGAAGACCTGCTAATTACTGCGGATATGGGGGTTGGGACCGCGGGGAAGCTTGTCTCTGGGTTGGCCCGCACTCGGTTCGACAAAGAAGTTTCAGCGGACCAGATACGCGCCGCAATTGCTGCAGAGGTCGCCGGAATTCTCCAACCGGTCGCAACGCCTCTTGTCATCAATGCCTGCCATCGCCCTCACATCATTCTAGTTACCGGTGTCAACGGAACAGGCAAGACGACGAGCATAGGCAAACTTGCCAAACAGTTTACTGCAGATGGAAAGTTGGTGATGCTAGCGGCGGGCGATACGTTCCGTGCTGCGGCCATTGACCAGCTGAAAGTCTGGGGAGAACGGACCGGTTGTCCGGTTATTTCCAGCAGTCCGGGGGGCGATGCCGCGAGTTTGGCCTTCGAGGCGGTAGAAAAGGCACGGGATGGAAA
Source organism: Pseudomonadota bacterium (assembly GCA_036136335.1). Classification (GTDB taxonomy): domain Bacteria; phylum Pseudomonadota; class Alphaproteobacteria; order MPNO01; family UBA830; genus JAYZQT01. Next base: position 13,639 of record JAYZQT010000084.1, on the reverse strand, counting down.
TGCGGATGTTTTAATTATTGATACTGCGGGCCGTTTACAGAACCGAACTGATTTGATGCAGCAGTTGCAGAAGGTGGTTCGAGTTATTTCAAAGCAGGATGAGACCGCACCGCATGACTGTCTTTTGGTGCTGGATGCCACAACTGGGCAGAATGCCCACTCACAGGTCGAGACCTTCCGCCAAATCTGCAATGTGACCGGGCTCGTCGTCACAAAACTGGACGGGTCTGCCCGGGGAGGCGTACTCGTCGCGTTAGCGGAAAGATTTGGTCTCCCGGTTCACGCTATTGGCGTTGGCGAGGGTGCAGACGACCTTCGCCCATTTGAAGCGGAAACATTTGCGCGATCCCTGGTGGGTCTGGACGACTGAAAATTTCTAGGGGCGGCAAAAGGATGTTCTGCACCGAGTTGGTTTTGCCGGCTTTTACTTCGGGGACCCACCAAATGAGAATTCGAATAGTGGAAAGAGTTGAGGCGTTGTTTTGTCGAGGCGGATGATCAGGGGTGTTTAATTGCGATAATGGGCCCATTTATGCTTGCCGGTTGCCGTCCTTTAGCCACTCAAGCCGCAAATCCAGCTTCTCACCCATCCAGATCGGGTACCACGCGTGATCGCGGTAGGCGTTCTCCGCGCCCGGGTGTAGTAGAATCGTCAGGCCGTCGCGGTTATACATTAACCAGGGCACAAATTCCGAAAACAAACCCGGGTCAAATTCAATCTGGTACATGGAAAGTGGGTGGGGACCTACGGGTTTATCCCGGAAACGTCCCATACGCAGGTGTTTTGGCCACTTGTTCCATGCCTGGTCACGCAACCTCGCGGCTTTTTCGCGCAATCCGTCGTCATCACCGTAATAAATGTGCGCGTGATAGTGATCAATTTTTGTTTCGTCACCATTTTCAAACTGTCCGGTCATATGCTCTCCGCTCAGTGCCTGTTGCTGAAATTATGATCTCCGTTGCTTTGGCAGTCCAGTTGCTAGAGGGCCCGTTCGTCGCGAACCCGCTTTGCCTTGAATTCGGTTTTGGGCAAGGTATCAGGTTTTAGCACCTCCACGGTTGTGCGGACCTCACAGCGCGTACGGATATTGTCGGCGACTGCTTTCCCAACCGCCGAACTGCCGGTGACATGTTCAACCCTCACGTTCATCACGTGCAGTCCGTCGTCGTTTGTCGATAGAACTATCTCGAATTCATCCCCAACACCGTCAACCTCGCGCACCGCCTGTTCTACCTGGCTGGGAAAGAACTTGATGCCGCGCAGGTTTATTAAATCATCGGCGCGGCCCGTAAAAGATCCGATGGCTCGTACGTGATTGCGTCCACACTCGCAGGGCTCGCGGTTGTATGTGGTGTAGTCACCCACAAGAAAGCGAAGCTGGGGGGAGCTTTCAGAATTTAGCGAGGTGCAGACGGTTAATCCGCGCTTGCCATCAGGAAGAATATCACTGGTGTCCGGGTCAACAAGCTCCCAAATCTGGATATCTTCCATTAGATGGGTAAATACCTGTTCCCCCGCCTCGGAATAGGGGCAGGTAAAACCGCCCGCGTGGGGCGAGACCTCCGTGCAACCATAGAATTCGGCTGTGCGGCAGCCCCATAAATCCTCAATCCTCTCCCGGGTACGGTCGATTCCCATGGCTGGTTCGCCCCCAGTGAAAAGGGTTCTGACTGAGCTGTTTGCCGGGTCGAGCCCCATGTCCTGCATGACACGCCCAAGATAAAGGGCATAAGACGGCGTTCCCGCAATCACTGTAGGCTTGAAACGGTCAATGATGCTCACACGGGCCTTTGCATCCATTCCGCCCCCCGGGATAACTGCCAGTTTCAGCCGATCGGCGGCGACCATTACGCCCCACATCCACACATGGGGCCCGAAGCCAACCATTGGAAACATTACATCACCCGGTCGGATGTCCATAGACCACATTGCCCGGGCATTGGACCATTCCCAGTATTCGCGATCGAGATGCGTATAGCGAAATACGCGCGGCACGCCTGTAGATCCGGATGAGGAAAACAGCATCCAGCCACGTTGATGCCAGTCTGCGTCAGTTATTGTGGTATAGGTCCCGTAAGGAGCATTTTCGGTGGCGTCCTTCATCATTTCTGATTTTTCGACTACCGGCCATTTGTGCAGGTTTTCGATACTGGAAATATCGGTCGGTGTCAGACCGAGACGGTCAAACCGGGCACGATAGAACGGACTATTTTCATATAGAAATGGGGTGACAGCGGCGAGCTTTTCATTCTGGATAGCAGCAATTTCGTCCCGCGAAGCTGTGTCCAGCTGTGGCGACCAGTATTTGTCGTTTCCGGGCGCATCAAAGTTGAGCCGGTGTGTTGCCAGTACTTCCAGCCACGTATTGTGGGTTTTTGTTTTGCGGTCGTGTCCGGCCATCCCGGTCTCCCAGCGTTCCTTTGTGTTTTACCTGTAGCATTCAGAACCGGCAAGGTCACTTGCGACAACAGTCAAGAGGCCCTAGGTTCACTTGGCAAATTCTCTAGGGCCCGGCAATGTCCGTCAGATGTAATCCCCCTTTTCGCGCAGAACACATTGGCAGCCTTTTGCGACCGGCCTCGATTATGGACGCATTTCGCGCACACAGGGCGGGCAAAATTGAAAATAGCGATCTTGAAGCAGTGCGCGAACAGGCAATTCGCGATATTGTCAAAATGCAAGAGGGAGTGGGGCTAAGCCTTGTGACTGATGGGGAGTTTCGGCGCACGACATACATCTCCCACTTCGTGGAAAGCTGTGATGGGCTGGATTTCAGGCCCTCCTCCTTCCGTTTTTACGATAGCACTGGCGAAGACCACGAGTTTCTGGCACCACGTTGTGTCGGTAAAGTGAAACGGACCCAAGGGCTGTCAGCCATCGAGTTCGATTTTCTGAAATCCATAACGGATCTAACAATCAAATCAACCTATGCCTCGCCCGCCACAATGCATTTTCTGGGTGGTGCTCCTGATCCCGATCCTGAGTTTTATAGTGACGTGGAGTTACTATTTGCAGACGTTGCTGCCGCTTATGATGAGGATATTTTGGATATCGCCGCGAGAGGCGCGCGTTACGTGACCCTGGATGACGTGCCTTTCCCGATGCTGTGCGATGCGGCTATCCGCGGTCATCTCGAGCGGCAGGGCAAAGACCCGGAAAAACTTCTGGACCAATATATCGATCTCACCAACGCTAGCTTTGAAAACGCCCCATCCGATATGACAATTGGGTTACATATGTGCCGCGGTAATCTTAAGGGAACTTGGCTGTCTGAGGGTAGCTATCAGGCGATTTCCGAGAAATTGTTCAATAAGCTTAAAGTCGATGTGTTCTTTCTTGAATACGACACTGAGCGCGCAGGCGGATTTGAGCCGTTGGCGGCAATGCCCACTGATAAATTGGTTGTACTTGGCCTGATTTCGTCCAAGGTGCCCGACATGGAATCGAAAGCCATGTTAAGGGCTCGGATAGATGAGGCTGCCCAGTATATTGATCTTGAGCGGCTGGCAATCAGTCCGCAGTGTGGCTTTTCTTCTGCCGTTATTGGCAATTCGGTTTCCACTGAGGACCAGATGTCGAAGTTAAAGCTCGTCGTTGAGGTTGCTGAAGATGTCTGGGGTAGCGCCTAGCGATACGGCAGTGTTGTGTGAGTGTTAGAAAAACATCGTCAGGTTCTTCGCCATCAGAACGCTTTGATCGAGAAGAATCTTTCGTCGATTTATTTTCAACTGTCCGTCCCGGCGTATCAATGTGTCTTTGCGGCGCCCCACAAGGAGATCAGTCTCGGTCTCAAGTCGGTTTCGGTAGACAATGAACCGACATTTGGTCGTTACCGTTTCACCCTCGGCCAGTGACTTTACCGGATCCGCCAGTCTGATATTGGTAATTAGATGCGATACTCGTGAAATTGGTTCGTCTGCCCAATGGATCCCGGTTTGGATTTGTCGGACACGCTTGATGAGGGTTTCCTTATCGTCATGAAACCAGGCGAGGTCGTCTTCTGCAGTGGTTTCTTTCTGTCGGTTCTCGAATGAGACGTTCTTGCGCATAGGCATCCAATAGACAACATCCTCAGTGAGCAGGTCTAGCCATGGGTCGTAGTCGCGTTCATCCAGAAGATCGGCTTCGGCGTAGAAAAAGTCCTCTATCTCCCGTATCAGGTCCAGATAGGAAAGGCGTTCGGGGGCAAGGCTGGCCACGGTGGATTTTTTCACGCTCGAACTTTCGGTGTACTTTTCTGCGCATCGAGTAATTCGTCCCACGAGCCCGTATCCATGTATTCCGCCCAGCGTTTGTAGAACATGCGCGGGTTCTGTTCACTGGTCGCCGGATGTTCGGTGACAATACCGGGGACGACCTCGTGTTTTCCGCCGATTCCGAGTCCGGCCTTGTAATGATAAGGTTTTCGTCGGGCGATGGTGCCTTCACTGGCTGCCGTTGCATAATTCCAGTTTTCCATATCGTCCTGTTCGGTCATTCCGGCGGGGCCCGCATAACGCATGTAGAAATCGCGTAGGAATTGTTTCACTTCTTCCGGTGCATCCTTATCAACAAAATACGCCCGCCACATTTCCGTCTGATTGGCACCGCGGGGATGGGACACCAGAAGTGTGCGCGGTTGTTGGGCGTGGAAAGACATATTGGGAAATATGGTGCCCACAACCGGCCAAGTGCCGGCAAGTGCGCCCAGGTTTTTCAAGCGGCGTTCCCAGCAATGCTGGAAGTATTCCGACGTTACCTTGGATGCCGTGTATTCAGACCGGGATTGTTCCGTCGGTACTACCCCAAAAAATACTCCGTGGCCTTCCGGATAGGCTGTCAGGACGAGTTTTCCGTAGTCGTCGCGGCGCCCTTCTTCACCGCTCGGTCCAAGGCGTACCACGTCCACGGACCGGTGACTGACTACATGTAGCGCATCGCCGGCAAAATTTTCAGCAATAAACTTCCAGTTGCAGGGGACAATCCATTTCTGGACACTGCCTAACAACTCTGTACCGCCATCCGTGCCGTCCCACGAACACAAACCATGATCAAATGCAAATGTTGCATCGCCCAAATAGTCTTTGAAGGAGGGTGCGGTTTTGTCCCATGTTGCCCAGATTGTGCCCATATAAACGCCAATTTGCGCGACTTCAATCAAGCCCCATTCTGATTTGTCGAACGGGGGTTGATAGGCATTTTCATAATCCTGAACGCCAATCAGTTTACCATCCGTGCTGAAACTCCATGCATGGTAAGGACATGTAAATAGTTTGGTATTACCTTCGTCGTACCGACAGACCTTCATGCCGCGGTGTGTACAGCTGTTAAGGAAAACGTGGATTTCTCCTGCTCGGTCTCGCGTCAGGATGACCGATTCCTCGCCCATCTTGGAAACGAAGAAATCGCCGGGGTTCTTGATCTGGCTCTCGTGACCGATATAAAGCCAGGATCGAGTAAATATCTGTTCTTTCTCCGCTTCGTAAATATTTTTATTTACGAATATTTCGCGGCTGATCTCGCCTTTAGTCGTATCAACCATGTCATGGGCGGAAAACGGTTTAATTTGCATGATCGTCTCACGGTTCCGGTAATAACATTCCACTACGGAACAATTCTGTCCAGCATCTGCTGTGCCAAACCTGCGCCCGGCGCCGGTATACCAAGTTCGTTGGCCAACTTTAAACCGAGTTGCAGGTCCTTGTAAAAAACCTTGCGGGAATGTGGACCAAACGCCTGGCTGGACCAGTTGTCAGCCATTCTGCTCTGCGCCATGCCGTCGTTTATAACCGTCTCTAGAATTTTTGCATCAAGACCTGCCTCGGTGCCTAACCTCATGCCCTCATATGCAGCCATCATGTTGATAGAGATGATAATCTGGTGAGCGAGTTTGGCCCGTATACCGGCGCCAAGAGGACCAACGTGCTGTATCTTCTGGCCGGATGTTTCAAACAGGGGCCTGCATCTCTCGACGACGGGTTTAGGGCCACCAATCATATAGGACATGGTTTTGCTTTTAGCGCCCTTTTCGCTGCCACTGACGGGCGCGTCGATAATGTCAACCTGTTGTAGTGCCGCCTTTTTGGCGAGGCTGGCGATGGTTGCAGGTTCAATTGTGCTATGCAGAACGATGATTGTGCCGGGTGCGGCGGTGGATAATAGCCCGTCAGGCCCTGCGACGACGTTTTCGGTTTGCCTGTCATCAAGAACGCAGACTTGGATGATTTCCGCATGAGTGGCAACACTCGCGCAGGTGTCGGCGATTCTTGCACCTGCCGCCGCAAGTTGTTGCATTGGTTCCTGCCGAATATCAAACACCATTAGATCAAACCCTGCATCCGCGAGATTTATGGCCAGGTGCTTGCCTTGCATGCCAAGACCTATAAAACCAATTTTCAAAATTTGAGCCTCCTCATTTTTTAGCGAAGTCTAGCGTGTTTCAATGCGGTCCTGTTGACTCTGGCATTTTGAAGTTCTTCAATCAAACCAATAGCGACCTGATAGAAATGAGGGGCTGAGATGACTGTCAATGGTTTTGAGGTATTTGATGGGGATGGACATGTCCTCGAAAACGACGACGAAATAGCCAGTTATTTCGAAGGAGAATTTGCCGATCTACAGAGGTTTAAAACCTTTGGCGTGTGGCCGAGCCTCGATGGCTGGGCACGTGGATTTATTATGAGTTCAAATGACGGAGAGCCGCGGCGCTATACTCACACCGACGCGGACGTCTGGGGAGAGATGCTAGATATTATTGGTGCCCGTGGGACGGTTCTTTACCCTACGGCGGGCTTGGCCGCCGGGCTTATATCCGATCCTAAGTGGGCGGTCGCAACGATAGCGGCCTATAATAATTGGCTTGAAGATCGCTACACAAAAAAGGATGAACGGCTCTATGGCGCAGGTTTAATTCCGGTACAGGATCCGATGGCGGCAGCAAAAGAAATAGAACGTTGTGCCAATGAACGGGTGCGGTTTCCCGCGATGATGTTGCCATCACAGACATATCTCGGAAAAACATATGGGGACGAATTCTACTGGCCTATTTTTGAAGCGGCAGAGAAAAACAATATGCCTCTTGCCATACACGGAGGCCCGAGCCGGGGCATGGGCTTTGATCATTTTCGGGAGTTTGTGAAGGTTCACACGCTAGAACATCCGTTTCCACTAATGATCCAGTTGACGGATATTGTCTTTTCTGGCGTGTGGGACGCCTTTCCCAAACTGAAAATTGCCTTCCTCGAGGGTGGTGCTACCTGGGTGCCTTTCATGATGGACCGTCTGGATTATGAGTATGAATCCGTGTTCGGAACGTCCAGTCGCCAGAAGCTAAAAAAACGGCCGTCGGACTATTTCCGGGAAGGTGATAACTTCTGGGTGGCAATGGAACTGGGCGAGCGCAACCTAAAATATACGATCGATGCCATTGGGCCTGACCGAATACTCTATGCTTCAGACTACCCGCACGAACCTACAGAAGAGGATTTGACGACTGAACTACCGGAATTTTTGGAGAGCAATGAATACTCCGACGAAGTGAAAAGGAAGCTTGTTCACGACAATATGATCAACTTTTATAATCTTCACTGATAAACATCTAATCCTGCGATTCTGGGCCGATAAACCGGGCACGCGTGGGCAGTTTCAGTTGTTGATTCTATTGCTTTAATTCTAGGTCAACGGCTCCGCCTGATAGGTGGTGTAAAATTTTGTATTTTGCTATTTATGGCTTCTCTGCCAAGAAACCGTATTTGCTTGACGTAGTTGCTGTGCCCGCTTAGTTTTCGCCTCGCTCAGGACAGAAACATTATTGTCTTACGCTCACGGGTGTACGCCAGTCCGCGCAGGTGCGCGCGCCGGCGCGGTTTGCGTTTGGGAAAACCCGCCACGGGGTGGGAGGTTGTTGAAAAGCGGATGGGATAATTTGAGGTTATGTTTGACGGGCTGACAGATCGTTTCGGTGAGATATTCGACCGGCTCAAAAGGCGCGGGTCATTATCAGAAACCGATGTGAACGCAGCGATGCGGGAAATCCGTATTGCGCTGCTGGAGGCGGACGTAGCGTTGCCGGTCGTCAAGGATTTCGTCGACGGCGTGCGCGAACGCGCTATCGGCGAGGAAGTCTTGCGCTCGGTGACGCCGGGGCAACAGGTTGTCAAGATTGTTAATGACTATCTGGTCGAAATGCTGGGTCCCGGAGCTGGAGAATTTGAAGTACGAGCTGCATCCCCAGCTGCAATAATGATGGTCGGGCTACAGGGGTCTGGCAAAACTACGACGACGGCCAAGCTCGCCAAACGCATTCAGGAAAAACAAGCTAAAAAAGTTTTAATGGCATCCCTTGATGTCCGGCGTCCGGCGGCCCAGCGGCAGTTGGAGGTGCTTGGCAGGCAAGTAATGGTTGATACTTTGCCGATTGTCCCGCTCCAGACGCCGCGAATGATCGCCGATCGCACAATGAATACGGCTAAAAAAGAAGGTTATGACGTCGTTATTCTTGATACCGCTGGTAGGCTGCACGTTGACGACGCAATGATGTCAGAAGTGGCTGACGTGCGTGATGGCGCGCATCCCGCGGAGATACTGCTTGTGGCCGACGCAATGACTGGCCAGGACGCTGTCAATGTCGCCCAGGCGTTTAACGACAAACTAGGGCTGACGGGGATAGTGCTGACCCGTATTGACGGTGACGCACGTGGCGGCGCAGCCCTGTCAATGAAAGCGTTGACCGGGACGCCAATCCGCCTTCTCGGTACGGGTGAAAAACTGGATGAGTTGGAAGCCTTTCATCCTGACCGGATTGCGTCGCGTATATTGGGCATGGGAGATGTTGTCAGTCTGGTTGAAAAGGCATCCGAACTCGTCGAACAGGACGAGGCAGAACGGTTGATGAAAAAGATCGAAGCGGGAAGTTTCGATCTGGAGGATTTTGCCGCGCAGTTGCGTCAGCTGCGCAAAATGGGTGGTCTAACGGGCGTTATGGGTCTGTTGCCCGGGGTGAAAAAGGCTCAGGCACAGATGGCGTCGGCGAATATTGATGACAGGACAGTTGTTCATCAGGAAGCAATTATCAGCTCTATGACGCCAGTAGAGCGTAAAAAGCCCGATCTAATCAAAGCGTCGCGCAAACGGCGCATAGCTGCCGGCGCGGGCCGGTCCGTGCAGGATGTAAACAAGGTCCTGAAACAGTATCAGGAAATGACACGGATGATGAAGAAAATGAAAATGATGGGTAAAAAAGGACTCATGCGGTCCGGTGCACTGGGCGCAATGCCGCCCAGTTTGCCGCCGGGCTTTGGAACCAGATAACCGGTAACGTTGGAACGGAAATGAAAAGTATCAAAACTGCGATTGAATGGAGGGTTTAAAACCTAATGTCGCTTAAAATTAGACTGTCGCGGGCTGGTGCAAAAAAGCGCCCCTATTATCGTATTGTTGTGGCAGATTCCCGAATGCCAAGGGATGGTCGTTTTCTCGAACGTGTTGGAACCTATAATCCGATGCTTCCGCAGGATCACCCCGACCGAATCAAGCTCAATAGCGACCGCATAAAGCATTGGCTAGGCACAGGTGCGAAACCGTCGGAAAGGGTTGCTAGGTTTCTTGGTCATGCTGACATCATTGATATGCCCGAAATCCGGGAGACGCCAAAGCAAAGCGCCCCTCGCGCTAAGACACTAGAACGAATGAAGGCAGCCGATGAAGCGGCCAAGGCGAAGGAGGAGGCAAAAGCAACGGCAACAGCTGAGGAACCTGCGGCTGAGGCGGCACCGGCTGAGGAACCTGCGGCTGAGGCGGCATCAGCTGAGAAACCTGCGGCTGAGGCGGCACCAGCTGAGAAACCTGCAGGGGAGTCAACGACGGACGAAGCGCAGAAGGAGGGTTAACGACTGATATTGACACGATTGTCCCGGGAGCGCCGGCGAAGCAGAGCTTCGGCTGTTAGTTCATCGATAGATGTTCGGGGTGTGGCGGAAAGCGACCGGATCTGTGTGGGAGTCATCATTGGTGCACACGGCACACAAGGGGCATTAAGGATAAAGCCTTTTACTGACCTTGCAGAAGATGTGGCGGCTTACGGGCCAGTGATTGATGAATCGGGTGTTCGGGAATTTGAGATTAAGGTCGATTCCGTTCGTGGCGGCGTGGTCATTGCGGCGATTGACGGGGTCACAGATCGGAGAGCCGCGTTGGCGCTTAAGGGCTTACGGCTCTATGTTTTGAAGACAATGCTTCCGCCGTTGGAGGATGATGAATTCTATCACGCAGACCTTCTTGGGCTAGAGGCAATGCACGATGGCGAGAAGGTCGGACAAGTTCGATCAATAATTTCGGCAGGAGAAAGAGAGTTGCTTGAGATCAATCGCGGACCAGGACGGGAACCCTTGCTAGTACCGTTTGCGAGGTTGACCGTGCCAGATGTCGATATTGATGGTGGGCGGCTTACTATTGTGCTGCCAGATGATGTGGAAAGCTAATTCTAAGGAATGATAAATGATGGCAAATGAGGACTAGAGAGGCCCGGTATAAAGTGAGTCAAGATCAAGCTATCTGGTCAGCAAATGTGTTGACGTTGTTTCCGGAGATGTTTCCGGGGCCGCTTGCCTATTCCCTAGCGGGCAAGGCACTCGCTGACGGTTTGTGGGCTCTTCATGCAGCTGATATTCGGGAGTTTGCAAAAGACAGGCGTCAAAGCGTGGATGATACGCCTTTTGGCGGCGGGCCCGGCATGGTCATCCGTGCAGATGTCGTTGATGCAGCAATAAAGTCTATAGCGGTGCCCGGTTCTCCATTGATTTACCTCACGCCGCGTGGGGAAAAATTTTCCCATGAACATGCCGTTAAGTTTGCAGCCGGTTCGGGGGTTACGTTGATTTGTGGTCGTTACGAAGGCATTGATCAACGGGTTCTGGATGCGCACAAGGTTATGGAAATCAGCTTGGGCGATTTTGTTTTATCAGGTGGCGAGCCCGCAGCCATTGTTTTCATCGATGCCTGTGTGCGGTTGCTGCCCGGAGTAATGAATACGAAGGCTTCACTTGACGAGGAGAGCTTTGGGAAGGGTCTACTTGAATATCCCCACTATACCCGCCCAGCGGACTGGTGCGGTCGCAAGGTGCCCGACGTTCTTTTGTCAGGTAATCATGAAAACATTTGTGCCTGGCGAACCAATCAGGCGGAAATAATCACACAGGACCGCCGGCCTGATCTTTGGGATCGGTACCGGGAGGCTCTGGCGAACCAAAAGGAATATTGTCATGAACGTGATTGAGCAAATTGAAAAGGATGAAATTGGTCGCCTTGTTGCTGAACGGCCGGTACCAGAATTTGCGCCCGGCGATACTGTTCGTGTCAATTTCAAGGTGGTTGAAGGTACGCGAGAACGTGTTCAGGTTTATGAAGGTGTTGTAATCGCCCGGTCGAGCCGGGGCCTGAACTCCTCTTTTACGGTAAGAAAGATTTCTTACGGTGAAGGTGTTGAACGCGTGTTTCCTCTTTATAGCCCGCGGATCGAAAACATTGAAATCGTTCGGCGCGGTGCCGTACGAAGGGCAAAACTCTATTATCTCCGCTCCAGGCGTGGCAAATCTGCTCGGATTGCTGAAAAGGTTGATCGACGCATAGGCGCTGCTGCTACAGGAGATGAGACGGCTGTTCCCGCAACTGCTTCAGAGGCCGCAGAGTTGCAGGATGCCGCTATCGAGCAAATGCCACCCGAACCGGTGTCGGTAGCAGCGGATACCGCGGGTGAAGGGATCGAAGAGGAAGGGAAAGAATCCTGATTGACCGATCAGGTTCGAATGAAAGGTATCAAAATGGGCAAACCAAAAACATTGTTTGACAAGATTTGGGAATCGCATCTGGTGGAAGAAAAGGATGACGGCACCTGCATCCTTTATATAGATCGTCAGATCATTCACGAAATAACCAGCGCCCAAGCATTCGATGGGTTGCGAGAAAACAAGCGCGGTGTCCGTGTGCCTGACGCGCATTTGCTGGTCGCTGACCACAATGTACCAACCAAAGGGCGAGCCACGGGAATCGAGAACGATGAATCGCGTATTCAGATTGAACTTCTTGAAAAGAATGCACGGGAATTTGATCTGCCTTTTATCGACTTTCTCGATATTCGGCAGGGCATCGTTCATGTCATTGGGCCCGAGCAGGGGTTCACACAGCCGGGTCTGACGCTGGTTTGTGGTGATTCTCATACGGCCACTCACGGGGCACTGGGCGCGTTGGCTTTTGGGATTGGCACCTCGGAAGTCGAACATGTTCTGGCGACGCAGACGTTGTTGCAGAAGCAGCCCCAGAACATGAGGATCACGGTCGACGGTGAACTTTCACCCGGTGTAACCGCGAAAGATATGATTCTTGCAATTATTGGAAAGATCGGCACCGCTGGTGGTACTGGAAGCGTGATTGAATACGCAGGAAAAGCGATAGAAAGTCTCTCCGTCGAAGGTCGGATGACAGTATGCAATATGACAATTGAAGCCGGCGCGCGCGCTGGACTGGTCGCGCCCGATCAAAGGGTGTTCGATTATTTAAGGGGCCGTCCGATGGCACCGAAAGGGGCCGCATGGGAGCAGGCAGTAGAATATTGGAAGACACTGAAATCTGATGAGAACGCGGTTTATGATATTGAGGTAACGGTGAATGCTTCTGAAATTGAACCGCAGGTTTCGTGGGGTACAAGCCCCGAGATGGTTGCTCCCATTGGTTCTTTGGTTCCCAATCCGGCCAACATAGAGGATCCCGCCAAGAGAGCGTCTGTCGAGGGCGCCTTGGAATACATGGACCTAGAGGCCGGTCAGAACCTTACTGATATCTACGTGGACAAGGTCTTTATCGGCTCGTGTACAAATTCTCGCATCGAAGATCTCCGGGCCGCTGCCGAAATCGCTCGCGGGCGAAAGGTTGTCGAAAGCGTTTATGCGATGGTGGTGCCTGGTTCCGGTCTGATAAAAGAGCAGGCTGAAGCGGAGGGTCTCGATCAGGTGTTTGTGGACGCAGGTTTTGACTGGCGTGAGCCTGGTTGTTCAATGTGTCTGGGCATGAATGGTGATATGCTGGAGCCGGGAGAGCGCTCTGCCTCCACATCCAACCGCAACTTCCAGGGTAGGCAGGGGCCGGGCGGACGGACCCATCTTGTGAGCCCAGCCATGGCCGCCGCCGCCGCAATAACAGGTCATCTTGCTGATGTGCGCGATCTCGTGGAGATGAAATAGGGAGCCAGACTAGATGAAGAAATTTGAAACCTTCTCCGGTGTCGCAGTGCCGATGCCGGGGCACAATATTGACACCGATCGGATCATACCCGCGCGCTTTCTTAAAACGATCAAACGCACGGGACTGGGTGTGAACCTGTTCAATGATGTTCGGTACAACGACGACGGGTCCGAAGTGTCCGCCTTTGTGCTCAATCAACCCCAATACCGAAACGCCGAAATTCTTGTTGGCGGTGATAATTTCGGCTGTGGTTCGTCGCGTGAACATGCGCCTTGGGCGCTGACAGATTTCGGTATTAAGTGTGTCATTTCCACCTCGTTTGCAGACATTTTCTTCAATAACTCGTTCAAGAACGGGCTACTACTAATCAAAGTGACAGCCGGGCAGCGCGACGCACTCCTCCAGGATGCGGCTCGTGGTGAAAAC
>JAYZQT010000083.1:0-7982 GCA_036136335.1 Pseudomonadota bacterium | reverse complement strand
TGTCAGCGCGATGGAACTCGCATTGATGGGTGGGTGGCCCACCAGAGGTGAACGAGCCGGTTCTGAGGCGCTTGAGTTCATCAGGAAGGGGTCAGGCTGATACCGGGGGCGGTTGAAGCCATTTTTTTTGCCCGAAATTTGAAGGTAACCCGTTCTCCGCTAGCGGTAAAAGCGCTTCTTGTTTTCGTTTGGTGTGTCTGAGCCACCGTATCAAAGCATTTGTTCGAGCTCCGTCATAAGATGCGGTCGAAAGCGCTCATAATGCTCAATCATTGGAAAATGTCCGATATTTTCCATAACGGTGAACCGGCATCCTGTGATCTGGTCAGCCGCGGCCTTGGTCATTGCCGGGGTAGCTGAATAGTCGTACTCGCCGGTTAGCAGCGAGACCTTGCAGCGATTGGTGTCAATTTTCTTGATATCTTCCCGCGCATCCCAATCTTCGCAGTAATAATAGACGTCGCCCTTATAGACCCCTGGCCCGGACTGGCTGTAGTACCACCAGTTTTCGCGGCATCCTTCCTCTGGTGATGATGGTGCGTTTAACCCGTATGTGTAACAGGCCGCGAGCTCGCCCCCGTGTATCGCCGGGTGGTGGAGGAAGTTGTTGTCCCGACCTTCCGCAAACGCTGTGCTTTCGAGCCCAATAATTCCGGTCAATTCATCCTGATAATCGGCCGCGACCTGCAAGGTCACCGCGCCGCCCATGGAGCAGCCCATAACAATCGGATGGTCTAAACCCAACGCAGTCCAGAAGTCATAAATCAGATTGGTATAGACTTTGGTGGTTAGCTCATATTTTTCCAGCCACCACTTGTCGGGAGGGTTTGATCGACCGTGGTATGGGAGATCGAATGCGATGACCCGGCATTTCGATGTGATTTCTGCGTCATTAAGGACGTGACGGAACTGCCTGCTGTCAGTGCCCGCAGTGTGCAGGCAGATTAGCGGAACACCTTTTCCGGCTTCTTCGTAGAAAATGCGATAGTCGCGCCCAAGACTGGTTATATTGATATAACGGCCGATGATCGGGTCGTGGGTGGCGTCACTCATTGGCATCAATAGGATCCATCTGTTTAAGGATATTCATCATGCGGTGGAGTGCCCGCGCGTTTTGCATTGTTTCTAAGGTGTTGCCATCAAGTTGAAATTCGTCGATGCGCATCAGCATTGCAAAAAAATCATGATACAGGGGCGGCGGACTGGGGTTAATGAACTTGTTCCATACAGACATTGGGGCGCGCAGAGTAAACGCCACCGGGCGATCGAATCGCGGATTTTGCTCGATCTCTTCGATTTTCCCCCTGAGGACAGAGATGAGGTAGTCTTTACCCTCGAACGAAATCTTGAAAATGGTTGTAAACCAATCACCGATAACAGACATTTCTTTATCCGAGTTAACGGCTTCCTGATACTTTTCCATCCACGCGATTGTTGGTCTAGCCATCGACATCCTCAAAAATAGAGATCCCGGCGGAAGCCGGGATCTCAGATCGTCGGTAGTACCGCTCCAGAGAAGTTACTCCAGTTCGGTCATGGGGAATTAAGAAGTTTAATTCAGGAATTTCTTTAAACCTGCTTCCAACTCCATCCCACGCGTTGCGGCAGCGGCTTTCTTCATCAGCTCGTAGGTGGGTTTCGTTTTTGGATCAGATCCCAAAATTTGGTCACCAATTGGTTTGACCAATTCGCGGAGTTTCTTTTGGTCAGCTGCGGGCAACCGATATACTTTTCCAACTTTTTCCCAGTCTTTTTCTGCTTGTCTCGTCATATCGTTACCCCAACGGGCAGCATGCACTGTGGATTCCTTGCCCGCTTTCACGATCAGCTTTTTGAGATCATCTGGGAGTGTTTTAAGCCAAGCGATACTCAGGGCTTGCCAGCATAAAATTTGAGCCTGTTGAGTCAAAGTCACGTACTTGGCAGCCGTGTAGAACTTGGATGGGTACATCACGATAATTCCGCTTCGTACTCCGTCTACGACGTTCCGCTGCATCGCCGGTAGTACTTCAGAGTATGGCATTGGAACCCCTGTTGCACCCATTGCTCCCATTACGGCACGTTCCAGTGGAGTCGCAAGGACACGTATTTTACGTCCCTTCATGTCTGCAAGGGTTTTAAACGGCTTCACCGTTGCGACGGAGGTATCACCAGCGGACCACAGAACATTTCCGATTACGCCCGCTTTCTGCGCGAGGGTCCGGAAATGATCTCGCACAGATGGATGGTTAACCGCTAAACTTTGATGGTGAATGTTATCAAACAGACCTGGGGTGTCGACTACCATTAGGCCCTTGTTGATTCCTAAGAAAAATCCCGGGGGAATATGGAAGGCTTCTTGCGTTCCAAGTTGAACCCCTTCGATCTGGCGTGGAATTTTACCTAATTGCGCAGCGGGATAAACTTTAACCTTAATCCGTCCGTTTGAATGCTTTTCGAGGTATTTTTGTTGCCAGTTTGCAAGAAGATGATTCGAGTCATTAATTGTTACGAATCCAATCTTCATGGTAAAGGTCTTGGCGGTAGCACTGCCTGTCAGGCACAAGGCACCCGCCAACAGTGCGGCAATTGGTGTTAATATCCGTTTCACAGCTTTTCTCCCTGTCTACGTTTACTTTCGGTCGATCACGAAAACCGGAATTTCCATCTTCCGATTTCAATCCGACGCTTAAGGTAGCATAGGCGATGAGCTTGCTGCAAACGCCGTTGGTTTATGCAAAATTAAAATTTGAGGCTATTTATTTTTGTATTCTATTTCGAGTACCTTGATCTCAACATTAGAAATGTTGATAGCGTTGTGCTCGATTGGTGCTGTCCAGGCGACGGTGTTGCCTGCTTCGTAATTTACATGTGTTTCCTTTCCATTCGATCCCTGTAACAGCAGTGTGCCCTGCGACTGTTGCACGGTCACGTAGTCGCACTCGTGCTGATGCCATCCCGATTGGTCCCCCGGCGCGAAAACCCATTGAGTGATTCGGGTGTAATTGTTGTCTAGCAGAAGGGTATGCTGGGCAAGTGCCGCTTGGGGTAACTCCTTGGCGGTCTTGCGGTTGAGGTGTTTGGACATGTATTTCTCCGTTCAGCGATTGTAGCCAAATGAACATCGCGACGTTTAGAATTCAGTTATGTCTGACTTTCCGAAATCACACCTCGCTGCCTTCGCGCGGGACGCACGTTATCGCACAATCTTCTTATTTGGAATGGTGAGCGGCCTGCCATCCTCTCTAGTGTTCGCCACACTGTCTATTTGGCTCCGCGAAGAGGGTGTCTCGCGCACCGCGATCGGTCTCATCGGCGCAGCGGCCACTCCATATGCAATAAACTTTCTATGGGCACCGGTAGTGGATCGCGGACGGCTGGGCTTGCTCTCCACTCGGCTGGGACAGCGTCGTTCTTGGATCCTGTTGTGTCAGCTAGCCCTTGTTCCAGGGGTTGTCGGCTTGGGGCTGCAAACACCTCAGAACAACGCACTAGTGCTTGGGATTTTTGCCCTGATTGTTTCTTTCCTGTCAGCAACTCAGGACGTTGCTATTGATGCCTATCGAGTGGAGGTTCTGAAGTCGAGCGAATACGGCACCGGGGCTGCGATAGCGATCTACGGCTGGCATGCAGGGGCGTTTATTACTGGCGCGGGCGCACTCTACGTTGCTGCTTTTGGTGGGTGGACCACCGCGTATGTTTTCGGGGGGTGTGCGATTGGCGTGGGCGCTATCGGCACACTCTTCGCTCGGGAACCCGACCACCCACCAGCGATGACGGCACCTTTTTCGGGGGTAGGGCGCTGGCTTCGAGACGCGGCCTATGCTCCGCTGGCCGAATTTTTTATTCGCCTCCGCTGGTTAGCACTCCTCGTTATAGCGGTTGTTGTTTTTTACAAGTTTGGGGACGCAATGCTCGGTCGAATGGCTGGCGTTTTTTACATTGATGTTGGTTACACGAAGTTGGACATCGCCAATTACTCAAAAACGGTGGGGCTTCTGGCGACGTTACTAGGCGTAGGGCTGGGTGGGTGGGTCTGCGTTCAGCTAGGGATCATGCGGGCGATGGTCCTCGGTGCATTCCTGATGATGATAACGAATTTTGCATTTGCGTTGCTTGCATCGGGTGGCAAAGATTTTGAATTGCTGGCCGTAGTGGTATTTTTTGACAACTTGACGGGTGGCATGGCTACAACCGCCTTTGTTGCCTATTTGTCCAGTCTTTGTAATTTGGCTTACACGGCGACACAATATGCCTTACTCGCTTCCCTCGGAAACTTTGCGCGAATCCAACTTGGCGCAACTTCAGGCTGGATGATCGACGTTCTTTCTGGTGACTGGACCTTATTTTTTATTGCAGTTGGCGTAATGTCGATCCCCGCAATAGCTTTGTTAATTTTGTTAGTCCGAAAAATGCCGGAGATTGGGCAGCGTCATTAATCAGGAAATCAGTATTTCAAGTGCGGCACCGACTGCGGCCTCGGGTATAAATTCCATACTGTCGCCACCGAATTCCTGGGCGCGGATCACACGGAGGTATGGGGTTGCAGGTGCAAATTTATCAGGCAGGGTGGGACCAAAAAGGGACACAAGGGGCGTCTCGCCGGCAGCGAGAATGTGCCCAACCCCCGAATCGTTGGCCACTGCGGCCCTGAGTCGCCGAGAAATGGCAATGGATAGGATTGGAGTTTCCAAATGTCCTGCGCGCGGTTGTTCTTCGGGAATGATCGCGCCCGGCACAGCGTTCCTTATTTTGCTTGTGAGGTCCATCTCCCCTGGACCAAGAATAAACACTGGTGTGCGGCCTGCGCCTATTTGCGAGCCAGCTAGCGAGAGGTATCGGTTTAGAGGCCATCGTTTGTGAGGGCCACCGGCTCCTGGCGCGAAGCCCACATACACTGGGCCCGATGGCAAAATATCTGCTGCTTTTCTATCCGCGGCTGGGTCAACCCATAAAGGTGGACCCTTTGGGGGGGCAGCACCATATGTCAGGCTGATAAGTTCCATCATTTGGTTGATCATTTTTGGGGGCCTGGTCCGCGGTTTTGCAGGTTTTAGGTCTGAGAAGAGAAAGTTTGCTGCTCCGGACACAAACACTTTATGTCGAATTCGACGGACCAGCAGGCTGCGTGCGACACCGCGCTGTGTGTCGATCAATAAATCAAAATACCTACCGCCTAGGGGGCGGGAGAAAAACTTTCCCTTCACGGATTCGAACCCCGCTTCTTCGATAATTTCGTCGATTAAACCCGCGACTAGGGGCGCCAATTCTCGGGCGAATGCTGTTTTATGAGTGCCTGCTAACCAGGTTAAATGTGAATTTGGCCATGCGCCCTTTAACGCCCGGACGAACGGCAGCTTGATCAGCGCGTCCCCAAGAAGGTCGCCGCCTACATAGACAAGAATTGATTGCGGACACGGATCTTTGATCATGAGCAGGTTATATTACCGAAACATATTGCTCCGGTTGAGTAGAAATATAAAAATTCGTATGGGAGTTTACCGGTCAATAATAGAACCCCGGCCAAACGGGGAAATGGAATTTGCTGGAAACACAACTTTCCTTTCCAGTGAAATTGAGGAAGACGTGTGATTTTAGCGCACCCTAGGCGGCCGGGGCTAGATTTGGAGCTTGCCCGTAGGTATTTTCCGTGATGCTGCCCACGCTTTTTTCCGTTTTTAAAGGTATTTTCTCCGAACGGTGGCTAGACAAATTGCGGACGGCACGTTGGGTGAGTGCTTTATATCTGCGCCGCAGTTCGTGGTATTTAATACCTTAATGTTCTATATCGCCATCAACACAAAAAAATCAAATTACCGATAGAAAGCTGTTGAAAGGACGGGAAAAATGTGGTGATTGAGCAAAAAGCAGATTCGATGGAGGCTCCGCCTTGGTTATAAAAAACCCCCTGATGCAATTGTTCGGGCAATCTCCTTTTAAGCCCCTTCGAGAACATTTGCGTGTCGTGCAGGAATGTGCAAATGAGGTGCCCGGTTTGCTGACTGCGGCGCAAGAGTCCGATTCAAAAAAAGTTGGAGAAACTCGCGATCGCATTTATGCCCTTGAAAATGAAGCCGACGACATAAAGAACGAGCTACGTTCCCACCTGCCCAAAACAATGTTTTTACCGGTAGACCGTCGTGAAGTACTGATGATCCTTGACTTGCAAGATTCGATAGCGGACACCGCGCAGGACATAGCTGGCATGATGGTGGTTCGTGATATGACGCTACCAGGTCCGATGCATGGCCCGCTCATGACGCTGACTGACCGGTGCGTCGATGCATGCAATCAGCTGGGTAAAATCATGGAGGAAATGGATGAGCTGGTTGGCACAGGGTTTCGTGGCGCGGAGGCTGAAAAAGTCATGTACATGATTGATGAGCTGAACAAGATAGAAACCGACACCGACCTTCACGCAGTCACCTTGATGAAATTGCTCTTCGAACATGAGGAAGCAATCGGGGCGGTTTCGACCATTATGTGGGATCGGGTCATTCATTGGGTAGGGGATTTGGCCAATTTTGCTGAGCGAGCTGGCAATCGACATCGTTTGTTGCTCGCGCGCTAAACAGCAGAAATTTTGTTCTAAAAAATAGCGATTAGTCCATGGAAGTAATTACCCTTTACGGGCCGACGCTCCTCGTTCTTGGAATCATCTTTGGCGTTTTCATGACTTGGGGGATAGGTGCGAATGACGTGGCCAATGCACTTGGTACTTCGGTGGGTTCCGGGGCCATCACGGTAAAGACGGCAATAATTGTGGCTGCAATTTTTGAGTTTGCCGGTGCGAGCCTCGCTGGGGGCAGTGTGACCAGAACAATTAGGAAAGGGATCATCGACCCTGCAAAGATCTCGGAGGGGCCGGAGCTGCTAATTTTCGGAATGCTTGCTGCCCTGCTGGCGGCGGCCTGTTGGCTTGCGCTTGCGTCGGTACGCGGATGGCCGGTATCCACAACACATTCGATTGTCGGCGCCATAGTCGGATTTGCTGTCGCCGGGATAGGGGTGGATGCCGTAAGCTGGGGTAAGATAGGGCAGATAGTTGCCAGTTGGATTGTATCGCCCGTTCTCGGTGGCGGTATAGCCTTTCTCCTGATGCTCAGCATCCAGAGACTGATTTTCAAATCCGCCACCCCTTTTTTCAGCGCGGTTCGCTACGCTCCCTATTATCTCTTTCTCGTTGGATTCGTGATTTCGCTCGTTACTATCTTCAAAGGACTCAAGCACCTCAATATTGATCTCGGTGGGTTCGAAAGCGCCGCCATCGCGGCCGCATTTGGTCTTCTGACTGCATTTATTGGCAAACGGGCGATTGCACGGGTAACAGTTCAAGAAGGCGCGGATCGGGGCGAGCACTTTGCCAGCGTTGAGCGCGTTTTTGCCCCTATGATTGTCTTTACCGCCTGCGCAATGGCCTTTGCACATGGTTCCAACGACGTCGCTAATGGCGTCGGTCCGCTGGCGGCGGTTTACGGGCTTGTTCAGTCTGGGGGTAAAGTTACCCAGAATCTGCCAATGCCATTTTGGATTTTGGTGCTCGGTGGTACCGGTATTGTATTAGGACTGGCAACTTATGGGTATCGTGTGATGCGAACGATCGGTAGCCGGATAACGTCCCTGACCCCGACCAGCGGATTTTGTGCAACTGTTGCCGCGGCCCTCACCGTTGTACTGGCTTCACGAACAGCAATGCCGGTGTCCACCACCCATATTGCTGTGGGGGCCGTTATGGGGGTTGGCCTGGCGCGTGGTATTGCGGCACTCGACCTTCGTGTAATCAGCAGCATTTTTGTTTCGTGGGTTGTTACCCTTCCAGCCGGTGGCGTTTTGGCTGCTGCATTCTTTTTTATGCTAAAAGGCATTTTCACCTGAACATCGGTGGCCGTGTGTCATTGGTCGGCAAAATGTTGGGTGTCACTTGGCGGGCATTCTGCGTCAATCGGCTGCCTGACAGGTTTTGACACCAACGTTGCTGTGTTGTGTGTCCGAGAGGTTTTACT
>JAYZQT010000082.1:0-32194 GCA_036136335.1 Pseudomonadota bacterium | reverse complement strand
GTCAGGTGGTGAACAGCTGGTTAAGGAGGATACTCATCCTTACTTTTTTCTGAAGGCTGGCCCTCACTGCATAATTGGGCCTGATGTGGACATCCGGTTGCCAGCGGTTTCGGATTTTATAGACTGGGAAGCCGAGCTGGCTGTCGTTATTGGCAAGCCTGCCCGCAACGTGAAGGCTGAAGATGCCCTCGATTATGTTGCCGGATATACAATCTTCAACGATCTGTCGGCTCGTGACATGAAGCCCGTTGGGCGTTCGTTCAACATTCACTGGTTTGCACACAAGAACTTTGATGGGTCTGGACCAATGGGGCCGTGGATGATACCGGCTGCCGATATCCCGGACCCCCACGACGTCGATATCAAGCTGTGGGTTAACGAAGAGTTGAAACAGGATTCTAATTCCAAATACCTGTTTTTCAACATCAATGAGCAGATCGAGTACATATCAGCGCGAATGACGATGCGCCCGGGTGACGTGATTGCTACGGGCACGCCGTCAGGTGTTGGGGCTCCTTACGGCGGTCGTTTGAAGCCGGGGGACACGGTCACCATTGAAATCGGCGGAATTGGCAAACTTGTTAACCCGGTCGTTCAGGGGGACTAGCCACTAGATGATCGAGGCGCTTTGGTCCGAATAATTGATCGTTACGCTAAAGCTGCCTTCGTTCATCGACCAGTTCCAGATCTCAAACTCCCGCAGGCCCTGTGCGTGGAATGGGTCACCCATGGCGATTTCGTGGGCATGTTCGAATGAATTGGCGCGTACAATTATCATGCCGGTGCGGGGTTTTGTGTTGTCTTGCGGTTCCATGGGGCCGGCAGCGAAGAGAATGCCCTGCTTTTCGAGCTCGACCTGTCGTTCCAGGTGTTTGGGTAGGAGTTCCATGATTTGTTCACGTGGCGCGACAGCCTTCGTGAAGATCACGTAAAGGTCCTTCTGCAACATATCATTTGTCTTTGGCGTATTTGTAACAGTCATATATCCCTCCTTGGGTTAAGCGTATTGTTGGCCGATAATGAAGCGCAGTTATTCTATGGCAAGTGCAGGGTCAAATTTATGAGTCTCTATCACCTCCAGAAGCTGCTCTATCAGATAAACCGGGATGAACTGGTTCGCTCACGGTTTGAGGCAGACATGGAGAAGGTGCTTTCGGATTACGAACTCACCGACGAAGAATTCGCGGCAATCCGAAAATCTGACATTGGCCTGCTTTATGTTCTCGGCGTTAACGGACAGCTGCTGATGCATTATGCCGCCCTGCAGGGCCTTGCCTGGGATGAGTATATTCAGGCCATGCGAGATGGCGTGTCCCGCCACGGGCCGGTCCGGGCGGGGGTTTACGCGATGGTGGAGAGCTGATTCATGCCCCTAGTTTTTGCAGGCGTCTGTAGCCATGCCCCTGGTATTACGGGTCGGGCCGACCGTGCTGAAACCTTGCAGCGGGATAACCTATACCGGAACTTTGATCGCATGCGTGGAGCGATCGAAGCTGCTGGCACCACGGCATTGGTCGTAATAGCTGCTGAACATTTCGCAAATTTTTTCATGAACAATATGCCACCTTTCTGTATCGGGATTGCGGACCGATATCGAGGGCCAATCGAAGACGAGGACTGGCTGGGTATCAAACGGCAAGATGTGCCCGGAACACCGGACCTCTCCCGCCGGTTGATCACGGCTATCATGGATGATGTGGATGTTGCCTACGCTGAAGAATGGCAATTTGATCATGGAATTATGGTTCCTTTGCACTTCCTGACCCCGAGGTACGATTTGCCTGTCGTCCCGGTCAACATCAACTGCCAGGGCCCGCCACTCACTCCACTTCATCGTGCCTGGGCTTTTGGTCGGGCCCTTCGTCGGGCCTGTGATGACTCACCGGAGAATATCGCAGTGGTTGGAACAGGCGGAATTTCGCACTGGCCAGCGACGCCTGACTCAGGAAGAATCAACGAGGTTTGGGACCGCGAGTTTCTCGATCGTTTCATCCACAACGACCGGGAAGCACTTCTGTCATATACCGACGAGGATACGTACCGCGATGGTGGGCAGGGCGGCTTTGAAATCCGCACTTTCATCGCTGTTGCAGGAGCCAGTGAAGGCCTGTCGGGGGAGATCTGGTGCTATGAACCAATTCCAATTTTTGCTGTCGGCTGTACGGTAGCGGTGATGAAAATCTCCTGAAAACAGAGGTGCTGTTTGCCTGTTCAGGTGATACCATCATGCGGAGGTTGGCGTAAAAGTGAATACAAAAAATTTACTAGGGTGTCAGAGAAAGCAATGCCTCACATGATCGTTGAATATTCGCGGAATATTGAGCCGCTCCTCCAAACGGATGCGCTGTTCAGGAAGATCTGCGACGCGGGTGTAGAGACTGGTGTTTTTGCACGTAGCGGCGTTCGGGTGCGGGGCGAGCCGCGAGACGACTATCAGATTGCTGATGGTCATCCTGACAACTCCTTTGTTCATACCGTTCTGCGTGTTGGGCATGGTCGGGATGAGGCCAAACTTAAAGCGGCAGGCGAGCGAATCTATGCTGTAATCTGTGATCACCTCGCCAATCTCGCAGATGCGCGGGCATTAAATATATCAATGGAAATTCAGGAAATTCATCCAGTCCTTACATGGAAGAAGAACAATACAGCCAGCTGGATGGAGTGCCGGATAGAGAGTTCCGCGAAAATTCCCGGATAAAAGGAACCGATACCAATGCTTCTGTATCCTGATTCAAAAAACCGCCCTTTCCATTACGGCACCTATCCTCTTGAGGCTCTACAGCGTGATGAAACGATAATCCCCACCGAGGCTAAAAGGTCACCCGTTTCGGGTGGAAAAGCCGCTTCGGCGCGGGGTGTAGTGGGGATTGCAGCAGTAAAATACCGAGATCTGTTCAGCCGGTTCATAAAAGATGACCCTGTCGAGAAGGAGGCCCCGGTTCCGACTGATCTTGAACGCCGCGCCGTGGATATAAAAGGCTGCGCGTATTTCATGGATGCCAGTCAGGTAGGGATATGTCGCGTGCCAGTGAATGCATGGCTGGAAGGTTCTCTTCCTGTCAAAAGCCAGACGCATGCTATCGTCATCCTGATCGAGCATCCAGGTCTGCCGGACAAGGATAACATTGCCAGAAAATGGGTGGAGGGCGCTGTCGAATCCTCCTCCGAAATGCGTGCACTTGAGATAACGGCCTGTGTGGCAGGCCATATCCGGCAGATGGGTTTTGAAGCGCGGATACACATCGCGGGCGATGAAAAACTTGATCGGGAAAGGCTTGCAGTCCTCGCCGGGTTATGTTTCAGACAGGAAGGGGATCTCGCGAATCCTTTTATAAAAAGCGGTTTTACCATTGCAGTTGTCTCCACCAATTATGAACTCCATTGCGACCTGCCCCTTGCGTCTTCTGCGTCGAATGCCTGCGATCGGGCGTACCATAAAGGCGTTAACGGTGCGACTTCGGGCCGGGAGCGTGCCAGACGCAAGCGACGTGCATCCCATGACAGCCGTTATCCCATGGAGCAGGTCAAACGGATCGATCGGCCCACGACGCTGATCCTGGATGATGAAGTGCCGCGGGTACCCAAGAGGGCTGCATTCTTCGAGAGGTCTTTGCAGGGGGACCTTGGCGAAAAATCACAACGGGAACGCGCCCGCTTTTCTTTCAAACATCCGCTGGGCATGAGCCTGCTCAAGGTAATTAGATCAATGGTGCGGCATCAGGATGGCGAAGTTGCACCAGGAATGGACTCGGACGCCCATAGCGATCCTGCGGCTAACGCCAGGGGTATCAAGGCACTGTCTTACTTTCTGGGGTCTGATCTCACGGGTATCTGTGAGATTCCCCGTTATGCCTGGAACTCTCATAAAGAAGATGGCACACCGATAGAGATGTATCACAAATACGCCATCGTGATGCTGATTGATCAGGGTTACGAGACAATGGAAGGAGCGAGTGGAGACGACTGGATATCCGGTGTCCAGTCCATGCGCGGGTATTTGCGGGGAGCAGAAATTGCTGGTGTTATGGGAGAGGTGCTTCGCAGTCAGGGGATTCCTGCACGCTCACAAACCAACGCTGACAGTGATGTACTGCATATACCACTTGTGTTGTGGGCAGGTCTTGGTGAAATGAGCCGGATAGGGGAACTGGTACTGAATCCGTTTGTTGGCCCACGTTTCAAATCAGTGGTTCTCACCACTGACATGCCGCTGGAGGTTGACAGACCCATCGACTTCGGGCTTCAGACGTTCTGCAGCAAATGTCATAAATGCGATCGTGAATGCCCCTGTGATGCGATTCCTCATGGCGACAAGGTCATGTTTAACGGATATGAAATCTGGAAACCGGATGTGGAAAGGTGCACGCGCTATCGCCTAACAAATTCCAAAGGATCGGCATGCGGCCGCTGCATGAAAACCTGTCCACTGAACAAGGTCATCGACCTTGATGGAGCCCTGCTTACCCGCTTGGCAAGCTGGGTTGGCGTAAATGCGATGTTCCTGAAGCCGCTCATCGTGCCTGTCGCCGCTTGGCTGGATGACTGGCTTGGCAACGGAAAGCGTAATCCACTAAAAAAATGGTGGTTTGACCATGAGATTATCGATGGTGTTGCTACGGATGCCAAATCTACCAATGAACGCGACATTGAGCCTGGTAAACCCGTGGATATTGAAGGTCAGAAAATAGCTTTTTATCATGCAGACATGATGCCTGCACCTGATCACCCAGGTGTATTTTCCGTCGATCGCAAGGCAGCCCTTGAGGCAAAAGACGTGCTTGAGACACCCCAGGAGGCACGTATACGTTCACAGGGCGGGGGCGCCAAACCGGCCCACTACGTCCCCACACCGCTGATCGGTGATACTGTGATTGAGAAGCGCACGCCCAGTCCTTACGATGGTGATTGACGGCACTGCCAATATGAAAATTTGTATTTATGGGGCTGGGGCCGTAGGCGGGACTATCGGGGGCGTACTTGCAGAGCAGGAACAAGAAGTTAGCCTGATCGCGCGCGGGATTCATCTTGAGGCCCTGAAAACGCGAGGTTGCACTGTAGAAACCGGTGGCCGAAGTTTCACCGTTCACCTGGAATGTAGCGAAAATCCCGAGGATCTGGGGATTCAGGACTGTGTTTTCATCACGGTTAAGGCACCTGCGATGTCAGACGTTGCCAATGACATCGCGCCCTTAATTGGACCTGATACCCTCGTCGTTACTGCGATGAATGGAATACCCTGGTGGTTTTTCAAAGATTTTCCGGAAGGTGGCCCGGCGATCTCTTTACGAGCGCTGGATCCCGATGGGCTGGTCTCGCGAAAAATTCCTGCCGAACGGGTTATCGGGTGTGTGGTACATCTGGGTGCAACGGTGCATGAGCCTGGTATAATTCGCCACGTTGCCGACAATCGGCTAATCATGGGTGAAGCAACAGGAGGTATGTCAAATCGGCTAAAGGGTGTTGTTGGCCTTTTTGACCCAACGCCTCTGAACGCGAGCGCAACCAATAACCTTCGCCATGAAATATGGGTGAAGCTTTTGGGTAACTTTAACTTTGCTCCAATCTCCTCGCTGACTAATGCAAGCAATGGTGAGATTGGTGCCGATCCCGCATTGCGCAAACTGGCGGCTGACATGTTTGAAGAGGCTGCCGCTGCCGGATCCCGCATTGGCCTTGATCCGGGGATGACGGCTGACCAGCGCACGGATCTTGGAGCGTCCATGGGTGACTTTCGTACCTCCATGCTTCAGGATTTTGAGCGATCGCGATCGCCAGAAATAGATGCGATCGTCGGCGCTGTGGTTGAAATTGGGCGGGTAACGGGAATACCCATGCCTCTCTCTGAAGGAATACTTGCCCTTGTGACCCAGAAGGCGAGAGAACTTGGGCTATACTGATCTTCTCGAGCTTTACTTGTCCATCACGCTTTCCGCAAAAACTTCGTCAAGTGCCAGATTTCTGGGTGTCAGTCCCTGTTCAAATGAGTAAAGCGTAATGGCTTCGAGTTCCTTTCGATTCGCAATAATTCCATGACGCACTAACGGAGTTGCGATCGCATTCTCATACTCTGCCGGAAGGAGCCCGACATCAAAATGGTTTCGAATGTGCGCAATTCTCTGTGTCTCGGCGATCTGGGCTGCCTGTTCCATCATCGTGTAGATGTTGAGCACGGCCCACGGATGTTCTTCCACAATTTCCCGTTTTATGACCATTCCGTGATTTATCGGAAACAGGCCAGTCTTTTCAAAATAACGCTTCCCCTCTGCGTATGGGTCAGGAAACAGTGGCCCGAAGTTCGGATGGCTTTCAAGATCAGCGGTACTCCGGTCCACCAGATTTCCCCCGGGCAGGTACAGGAGCGTTGCGTCCAGTTCCTTTCGCAGGAACATCTCACCTATATTTGTTTCCGGGGGAATGTAGTTGACGGTAACGCCTTCAGGCGGTTTAAACCCGGTAGATCCGCCGTGGCTGACATCAGGAACCCGTTCCATGAAAAATTCCATGTCCTTGGGCGCGACGCCGTATTCATGTTCGAGAATGCCGCGTGACCAGAGAGCCGCGGTCTGCTGATACTCTGGGACGCCGACCCGTTTGCCGGCCAGATCTTGGGGTTTTTTGATACCGGCGTCCTTGCGGATCAAAATCCATACCTGAAAGAAATAGCGGGTGGTAAAAACGGGAATGCCCACGAAACGATCATCGCCCCGGGAAATCGCCATCAGCAGCGACGACATCGACATTTCCGAAATGTCGAACTCTGTGAATTTCAGCTGTCGCCAGAACAGCTCCGAGGGGTGTAATGCCAGCGGAGTAATCGATACGCCGTCCGCACCCACCTGTCCGTCAAGGACCGGCCGCGTGCGGAGATTGGGCGTTAAACCCGCGCTCAGGTGCAATCCACCGCCACCGCTGTTGCTTCGTTTTCCCAAGACCGTTTCCGGACCCATAAATGACATCCTGTTTTCCTTTAATTTATTTTCTCTCAGCCCGGCGACACCATACTTCCCAGGCCCGATCGAGGCTGATTGGCGCCTGTTGCATGGCAGTGCATTCCTCAATTTCCTTTTCAGTCAGAAAGTCCGGTGTTCCGAGCTGCATGGTCTGTAGCTGCAGTTTGGCATTTACCTGCAGGTAGATTGCCTTCATTACAGTTTCCTCGACCGTCGGGCCGGTCACTACACAGCCGTGGCGTTTCATTAGCGCAATCGATCGACCGCCAAGCGTTTTTGCAAGATCCAGGCCCTGTTCCATGGTTACGACCAGATGGTTGGTCTCACCAAATCTGTCGCGCATGTCCCATACCGGAATCTCGAGACCAATCGGCGCGCAAGTGTGCGTTACCGGTCTCAGCGGGGTGCCGGTCGATGCAAACGGAATGACTTCGTGGGAGTGGTTGTGGATTACCACATTTACATCGGGTCGGTGTTCATAAATCGCGCCGTGGATCATCCGCTCGCTGTAGGGTCGGCGATCACGCGCGTCTATTGCTTCACCATCGAGCCTGTATTCGACAATATCTTCTGTCTCTATCAACTCGGGTGCCCTGGCCCGTGACAGCAGATAATGGTCCGGGTTTTCTGGGTGTCGGAAGCTGATATGTCCGTAAGCATCGACCACTTCCTCATGGGCAAGAATGTGGTTCGCTACCACAAGGTCGTGCAGGGTATCTTCGCTAGCAGGCATAATTTGTTTTTTCTCGGCCGGGTCAGGCATTTTCTTTTTCCGGGACCCTCTGTTTCAGGTCACTATAGAATTTTTCCAACGTCTGAAAGCCCGCTTCATGGGTAACCAGTGCCTCGGTTTCAGCGAACAGCCTTTCTTCCGGAATGTTGAAATCCATCGGTTTCAGATAAGGCTGATGCACGTACCACGGTGTGTCAGCAAAAAATTCAATATTGTTTCCCTCCGGATCAGTCGAATACATTGCCCAGCATACGCCGTGCGTTACGGTGCGAATTTCCCGATCTGCCTCGGATTGCAAACGCCGATACATCGCCTGAAGGTCTGCCAGGGAATCGACACGGAATGACAGGTGGTGAAGGACTGGCGGGCCGTCGGGTATGATCTTGTTGCTGGGCAGTTTTTCGTCTGGCTTGCCTTCCACAAGAAACACCTGATGGTGCTCTGTCGGGTCAAGGGTCATGAAAATCATGATGACACCCTGTCCGGTCATGCCGCCATCAGTACGTTCGAACCCAATCACCCTAGTGTAGAAATCCTCCATCATCTCAATATCAGACACAACTAGTCCAAGATGGCTGAACCGTACATTGATCTTGTCAGCACCTTTGGTCGTGGCCATGGCATTCCCCCTTAAATTTATACAGTGTTATCTTGGATCACGTTGGGGTGAAGATCAATTCATTGAACGGACTGGAGGCGCTATGATCCAGATGGCAATAAAGGGGACAGAGAATGGCAACAAACTTTCTTGCAGGCCGCGACGTCGGCATAGTGGCCTATGGTGAGACGAAGGTCGAGCGACGATCGGGCCGGACACCCTACGAATTCGCTGCAGAGACTTTTGAAGAAATTCTGACCAAGACTGGATTGCGGCCCTCTGCAATCGATGGATTTGCGACCAACGTTCCACATTCTGAATCGTCAAACCAGTATTATACGCCGTATCTGTGTGACTATCTCGGTGTCACTCCACGCTGGATGGATATCAGTGATCACGGTGGTGGGTCTGCGCTTGCCGGGGTGTCGCGCGCGGCAATGGCCATTCAGGCTGGTATGTGCGAGGTGGCAATGGTTCTGTGCGCTGACACACCCTCAACGTCGTGGAAAGCGGCAAACGGCGGTTACCGGGTCGAATTCTGGGATCCCACAGGCATCCAGGGCCCACCCGGGGGCTTCGGCCTGCTTATGAACCGTTACATGGCACAGTATGAACTGATACCTGAAGCGCTCGGTAAACTTGCGGTTGCGCAGCGTGAAGGTGCTGTACTCAACGAAAACGCCTATGAAAAATTTCGAACCCCTATCACAGTGAAAGACTATCTAGAATCGCGGATGATTTCGTCGCCAGTCCGACTTCTCGATTGCGTGATGTTTGCTGACGGCGCGGCGGGCGTTCTGCTGATGAGCCGCGAACGTGCGCAAAAACTAGGTACCGCAAACATGATTTTTCCAAGCGCGTACAGTGAGATTGTCAATTTCAACTGTGCAGAACAGACACCTGACATAACAGAAACAGGGTTTTCCATTGTCGGGCCGGAGGTTCTGGAAAAGGCAGGGATGATCCCTGGCGATATTCGCATGTTCCATCCCTATGACGATTTTTTGATTGCTGAGGTCATGCAGCTTGAACAGGCGGGGTGGTGCGGGCGCGGCGAAGGATCCCAGTTTCTCCTCGAAACCGATGTCAGTTTTAGGGGTGTGCTACCAATCAACACGGGTGGTGGTCAGATATCTGCTGGCCAGATCGGGCTGGCCTCCGGGATGACCAATCTGGTGGAAGCGGTGAGGCAGATGCGAAAAGAGGCCGGTGAACGTCAGGTCAGCGATGCGGCCAATGCCATGGTCACCGGCATTGGGGTAATTACATACGGGCGAAGCTGGAAGGTCAGCAACGCAATGATTCTGGAGCATTGAAAGATGAATCAAGCCAAAAAACAACGGGCCGTCCCCATACCGACACAGACCACCGGACCTTTCTGGGATGGTATCCAGGCAGGCAGGTTGATGTTGCAATATGACCCAGAGGAGAATGCCTGGCAGTTTTATCCGCGTGCGGGTAGCGTGAAAACCGGCAAACGAAACCTCGAATGGCGGACAGCTAGCGGTCGCGGACAGGTGTATTCATATACCGAAACTTATGTGCCGATTGCCGGTTTTGAAGATCGATTGCCATATATGCTGGCAATGATTGATCTGGAGGAAGGCGTTCGCATTCTTGCCAATCTTGTAAATGTGACGGCCGAGGGTGTTGCGGTTGGGTTGCCAGTGAAAGTCACCTTTGAGGCTATTACTGAAGATATTGATTATTTTTGTTTTGAGCCTGCCTAGGGCGTGTCGGCAAACAGGGACCCAACAAAGTGAAACGGGTGCAGGGTGCTGCACCCGCTCCGAGAGCACGTTAAAAGCGAACCCGGTTTAACGGGATTCGTAAAAGTTGATCAGTTTGACAACATCATCCGCCTGCATACGGCCTAACGGGCCGTCCGCGTAGCTGGACGCGATAACATTGTTATCAGGCCCGAGAATGAATTCCGAAGGCTGGATTATCTGCCGGCGGTCTTCCCACCAGGATCCCAGAGCATCGGCAATTTCGCGGCTGACTTGCATTCCAATTGGGAAGGAAACATCCTCAGCTACCTCCTGAGCCTTTTCCGCCGTATCGACACTCGCCGCGGCGACGGACACACCCATCTTTTCAAGTTCTGCCTTGTGTTCTTCGAAGCCGACCAACTGCCGGCGGCAGAAAGGTCACCAGTGACCCCGATAGAACAGAATGACCTTGTATTTGGAATCAAGGCCTCCAGGCAAATCCAACGTTCCGCCGGCGACCAGATTAATTGTCACGTCGGGAAACGAAGTGCCTATTCCCAGCTTTTCGGACATGCATCTTCCTTTAAATGTGTAAACGAAAACCAACTACTGTAACGATGCCCAGACTATGCAGCGAGCGATTTCGGAAAGCAACGGGGCGACCCGCAGCTATCGTTATCCAGTTGCTTTCACTCCTGCCCTTGCTACCTCTGTTTCAATAGCTTTCTTGGTTGCAGCGAAAGCGTCAATTCCGATTTCGGCGCGAAGTGCGGATGTCATTTCCGCCTTGTCTGCCTCCAACGGTGCACCGGTGGCATCCGCCACCCTGTCGATTGCATTGAACAACGCAGCCACCGCAGCAGTATCAACAACGGCGTCAGGACCCATTGTGTCGAGTATGGCCGCACGAGCAGTGTCCAAGCGTGTGTTATCACTTCCCAGAACTGATTCCGCGAATTCGATCATCAATTCACCGTTTTCAATTCCTGTATCGCCTGCGTCAACGCCGCCTGTGATGGCGTTGTAATCCAGTTTGTTTCCGCTGTGTTTGCTGCCCGCACGGAGCAGTGCCGAATGGCTAGTCGTTCAATAAGTACACTGGTTCAGTGCCGATACCCGGGCTGCCAGAAGCTCAATTTGCAGATGAGTGATGGCACGGTATTCCCGGCTAAAATCACGCATTTGTGGCCCGGCGAGATACTGAGCGGCCACGACATCAAAAAAGCTGCGTGCCTCGTCGGGCACCAGCGTCATCGCGCGGCGGATACTTGCCTCGGGACCAATGAAGTAATCGGCTTCCTTGGGACCGAACTCGTCCCACGCTATGTTGGGTGCCCACGCCTCATGCTGGCGTGCCTCCGCTGGACGGTAATGGGATGGCCTACCCTCCTGCGGAACCGGGAGCTTGCGAACTGGAATACCAATTCCCCTTGCCAGGGTGTCGATTGCGATTGTGTGCGCGATCACACTGACTATCTCGACAAAAGTCGCATCGGGAATCCCGCTATCAAGTGTCTTTCTGTACCAGCTATGGGTCAGGCGGCCGGGATCAGTGACAATCATGTGTATCATGTTGACCCGGTTTTCCTGCAGGTCTGTGCCAGCGTCGTGGGCGTCTGCGATGGCAAATGGCGATAATGCGTCTTTGATCCTGGTGCAGGTTACGCAGCCGCCCGCATGACGTGTTTCCGCCATTACCTTTACGCGTTCATCACCTGTGAGCCAGGTACCGGCTTTCGAGAGGTGTTCCAAGGCGCGCCGATGTGCGTTTACGAGGTCCTCACGCACGGGATAAGAAGAATCATTATAATTAACACTAACCATTTCGATTCCTTCGGTTTTCCCGAATTAGCTTATTTTCGTGTGATCATCCAGTCAATCAGCCAACCGTCATAATGCGAACAAGCGGGTTGGATTACCGTCGGTGATCATTTCAATTTCGTGTGCACCGAAGTCTGCATCCTGGAGGGTCGTTAACGGGTCCGGATCGCCCGGGGGAAATGGCAGGTCAGTTCCGAGCAGCAGGCGTCTGGCGCCTACCAGATCGCGCAGGTATCTGAGGGCCGGACCGTGATGCAGGATGGTGTCGTAATAAAAACGCTCCAGATATCTGGAGGGGGGCGTTGCCGCAACGTTGCCCGTTGCTTTTTTATTGGATGCGCGATGCATTCGGTCGAAGCGGCCGATCAGATAAGGAACCGATCCCCCGCCGTGGGGGAGAATAAAATTCAGCTGAGGAAAACGGTCCATCACACCCGCTGAAATCAGCGAACCCACCGCCAACGTCGTATCTGTCGTGTAGGCTACTATCTGGTTTAGGGCAAAGTGTTCAGCGCGTGGCTGTGGGACAGGCTGCGCAGGGTGAATAAAAACCGGCGCTTCGAGGTCGATACAGGCGGCCCAGTACTCGTCAAGATTGCACTCGCCGAGATTCTTTCCATCAACGTGGGTTGCAACAATCGCACCTTTGGCACCTGCGTTAATTCCACGCTCAAGCTCCCGCGCTGCTGATGCGCCATCCTGCAGGGCGCCAGATGCAAGCCATGAGAAACGGGCTGGATATTTGCTGCACAGCTCAGCCAGGCAATCATTGAGCATTGAATGCCAAAGCCCGCCTTTGTCAGCCGGGAGCTCATAACCAAAAATATCCGTCCAGATGCTCAGGATTTCGCGGTCTACACCCTGGCGGTCCATTTCGTGAAGCCTTACATCGGTGTTTGTCAGGGTATCGAAGAATGGCCGCACCTGAACACCGCTTCTGAACCGGCAGCAATGACAGCCGGGTCCCGTTTCAATTAAATCTATCCCGAAATCACGACCCCGCGCTGAAAGATTGTCAATAACTGCCTTCGGTACCAGATGGGCATGAACATCGATAACAGACATCTCAGTATGTTCCTAAATCAATTTCCGGTTGCACGGAGGGCCATGCGCAGGCGGTTCGGCGTTAGCGGCAATTCATTTATGGATATGTTATGAGGCTTTAACGCTGCTGCGACTGCGTTTCCTGTGGCTGCGGCAACCGCAACGATTCCACCTTCCCCTGCGCCCTTGAATCCCATCGGATTCAGTCGAGATGGAAAATCCTCCAGGGTGATCGCCTTGATTTCGGGGAGACCTGAACTTGTAGGTAACAGATAATCGGCAAAACTTCCGGTCAAAAGCTGTCCGTTTTCGTCATAGACCATATGGTCGAAAAACGTTCCCCCAAGGCCCTGCAGAACACCGCCAACTGCCTGGCCCTGGACCATTGCAGGATTTAAGGCCCGTCCGATTTCCTCAGTCAAAACATAGCGCTTGACTTCGACTACTCCTGTCCTGACGTCCACTGCTACTAGGGCGGCATGTGCGCCGTATGAATACGAAAGTTTTTTTTCGTTATCAAACGTGCCAGAGGCCGAGAGCGTCCTGCCCTGACTTTCTGCAAAAGTCGACAGTTCCGCAAGGGTCAGGGTCTCCCCGTTGCGATGGACGCCGCCGTCCTGATATGCCAGATCATCCGAATTACAGTTCAGGCGCAGAGCACCTAGTTCAATTGCACGCTCGCGTAAAAGTTCCGCTGCGATCCGGGTCGCGTTGCCGGCCATGACAGTGTTTCGGCTGTGAAAAGTGCCACCGCCGGCCTCCATGAGTGTTGTGCTGCCATGACGAACATCGACACGGTCAATTTCAATATCGAGATACTCGGCACATATCTGGGCCAGGCCCGTTTCAGTGCCCTGACCAAGGGATGAAGCCCCAGTGCAAAGATCAATACTACCGTTTACCCCCACTGTAATCACAGCCGATTCCGGCGGTCCGGCGGCACTGCTTTCAACAAAACATGCTATCCCGAGCCCGCAAGCAAGCCCATCGATTATCTTGCCTTGGCGGTCTTTCCATGAATCGTAATCGGCCTCTTCAAGCAGGCGGCGCAGTGCGGACGGATAGTCGCCGGGATCAAACGTCGCGTCGGGATCTCCTGGCACCAGTTCCCCCATTCGGTAGGGGAGGTCTGACGGTCCCAGCAGGTTCCTGAACCGAATTTCAGCCGGGTCTATACCCAGATCATCTGCCATCAAATCAAGCATTCTTTCACGGCAGAAATTGGCTTCGAAACGCCCTGGTCCGCGGAGAGTACCCACAGGTGTCTTGTTGGTAATGAGGAACTGCACATCACAGGAAAATGCCTCTATGCGGTAGGGACCGGGCAGAAACTGGGCGGCCTTGGATGACACCACGCCACCATTTGTCCGTACGTATGCCCCCATATCGCCCTGAACCGTGGCGCGCATGCCAAGAAGTTCTCCGGTTTTGGTGGCGGCGATCTCAAGCTCACACACAATATCCCGGGAATGGTTCATTGCGGTGAGGTTTTCGCGACGATCCTCTATCCATTTGACCGGGCGGCCTGTCCGGCGACTTGCTATGGGTACGAGATAGTCTTCCGGATAAAGTTCGCCTCTCGCTCCAAAGCCACCCCCGACATCGGTCTCAATCAGCTCGACGGCATCTTCCGGTAACCCGAACGCAGTTGCCAGATGACGGCGGTTGAAGAAATTGACCTTTGTCGCCCCGAACAATTGAAGAAGGGGAAGACTTTCATCAAATATCGCTATCAGTCCACGGGTTTCCATAGGGACTGCACTGTGCCGATTGGTGACAAACCTTTCCTTTCGGATATAGGGTGCGCCGGCGAAAACCTGATGGGTATCCCCTCTGCCTACAGCGTATTGAGTCCCCATGTTTTCGCCAGCGTTTTCGTGGACGAGTGTGTTTCCATCAATAGCCTGATTGACTGTCGTGACAGCAGGGAGCGGGTCAAACCCGATCTCCAGAAGATCCAGTGCATCCTCTGCAATGTAGCGATTTTCCGCAATGACGACCGCCACCGGTTCGCCTACATAGCGCACTTTTTTGATGGCGATCGGCGGCTGTAGAAAGCGTTCGAAGCCGGCGAAGGGGGCGAGTCGAAGCGGAATTTCCGGCAGTTCTTCGTCCAGGTCTGCGGCACAAAAAACGTCAATAACGCCGTCGACGCCCAGAGCGGCCGACAGATCAATGGTGCGGACATTGGCGTGAGCATGGGGGCTTCGGAAGATGGCCATCGTTGCCATGTCAGGAAGCTTGAGGTCGTCTACAAACTTTCCAGTGCCGGTTAGCAACCTCTCGTCTTCCAGTCTTGTGACAGGTTTTCCGATATAGCGGCGGTTCATTCGGTTTCTTCTTTTTCGAGCCGTTTGGCTGCGTCCATGATTTCGTCCACGATTGATATATATCCGGTGCAACGGCATATGTTTCCGGAAATAGCACTTTCAACCTGGGTTCGGCTTGGTGACGGGTTTTCAGCAAGAAATACCTGGGCGGTGGTTAACATGCCGGGTGTGCAGAACCCGCACTGGAGAGCGTGATTATCGCGAAACGCTTCCTGTAGCGGCGATAGTGTTTTGTTGTCTGCAAGTCCCTCAACCGTCGTAATTTGAGCGCCTTCCGCCTGCACCGCAAACATGAGACAGGACCGGATGGCGTCGCCGTCGACAATGATTGTACAGGCGCCGCATACGCCGTGTTCACAGCCAAGATGTGTGCCTGTCAGGTTCAGCCTGTCACGAAGGCAGTCGGCGAGTGTCATACGTGCTTCTACATCACATTGATGTGGCTCGCCGTTTACCGTCAGTCTGAGATCGTGATGGTTTTCCATTATCCGCGTGTCCAGGCTTCGCTCAATACGCGTGTGACAAGCACGCCGGCGACTTCGCGGCGGTAGGCGATCGAAGCGTGAATGTCCCCTGCCGGGTCAACATCCTGCATTGCCGCCGTCGCGACTGTTTCAAACAGTTCAGAGGTGGGCACTTCTCCGGTCAGGACTGCTTCGGCGGAGATCAAACGCAAGGGGCGATCACCGGCACCAATCGCGGTAATTCGTGTTTCAGATATTTTTCCCGCGGTGTTCACGTCAAACCAGGCGGCAATCCCAACCAGTGCAAAGTCGCCCTCCCGGCGGGCAATTTCCTGAAACGACCAGTGACGCCCGATGGGCCAGGCTGGAAATATTATCTTGGTGATTATCTCCTTTTTCATAAGGGCGGTTGAAAAAACACCCTCAAAAAAGTTGGTTGCAGAAATTACGCGGCTGACGTTCTCTCCCTGGAGATGGATTTCGGCATCGCAGGCTAGGGTAATCCCCGGTAGTTCAGCTGCCGGATCGGCGTGTGCCAAACTGCCGCCAAGGGTTGCGCGGTTGCGTATCTGGACATGTGCAATATGTTTTGTGGCTTCCGCAAGAAGCGGATTGGAGTTAGCAATAACCGGATCGGTTTCCAGCTGGCGGATGCGGATCATGGCACCAATGTGAAGTCGGCCCGTCTCATCAATCACAACATTCTTTAGTTTGGAAATCCGGTTGAGGTCAATAAGAACTGAAGGAGTTGCGACTCGAAAGTTCATCATCGGTACCAGACTTTGCCCACCTGCGAGAAAACGCGTGTCATCGTCCTGTGTTGAGACAAGTGTTAGCGCATCTTTGACATTGGTCGGGGAACAATAACGGAACTTCGCAGGTTTCATAATATGACACTACCTATATGATTACCTATTGGACAAGTCCGTCTGAATGCGTATAGCCGAAAGCAGAAGTGTTTCATCCAGATCCCTGTGTCCTGTCACCTGCAATCCTGTCTGGGGCGCTTCGAGAGACTTCGGGTTAGGGAACGCGATAACCGGATTGCCAGTCAAATTCGCAAGACAGGTTAAGAGCGTCATGGCGACTACTACCGGAACCTCATCTCCACCCAGGGGAATCCGACGGGTTTCGACCGCAGGTGGGGCGACAGGTAATGTTGGTGAAATCAATACGTCAAAAGGTTCCAGGGTTTTCTGCATCCTTCTGGCCGCGGCGCGGGTCCATTCCCAGGCGGCCTCGATCGCGTCAGATGTGAGGCCTTCGGAATGCCGAAGCGCACGAGCGGCTGCCTTGCCAAGTTGGTCCTGTTTGTCCGGTGCAAATTCTGCGTAGATGGCTGCTGCTTCAGACAGCACAATGATACCATGCGCTTCTGCAAGGTTTTCCCGGGCCGGGATCGCAATCCTTTTCACCTCGTGTCCGGCCCTGTCCAAGGTGTCCGCTATGGCCTCCAGTTCTGTGACAATCCCCGGTTCAAACAGGTGGGCGCGATCAATTTCTACAGCTATACGAAGCAGGCCATCGTGTGGCGCTTTTCTTTCGTCCAGCGCCGCTTCGAGAAGGGCCAGTCCCGCTTTATGCAGCACCTGAAGGTCGTCCGCAATCAGGCCAACATGATCCAACTGCGGGGTCAGGGGCCAGACACCGGCATTCGAGACCCTTCCGTAGGAAGGCTTGAAGGCTGTGAGGCCACTGCAGGCGGCCGGGATGCGGACGCTGCCGCCAGTATCGGTGCCCAGAGCAAAATCGCAGTGTCCTGCTGCTACTGCGGCGGCTGAGCCTCCGGATGAGCCGCCCACAATCAGGTGGGGGAACCCGGGGTTAGAAGTCTGCGGGGTTGAGGCGCCAAACCCGCCAGCATCAGTTTCTGTCATACCGACAAATGTGGCGCCGGCATTCAGGAGTGCCTGAACGGCCGGGGCCGTCGCTGTCGCCCGCCGTCCAGTGAAGGCCGGATGCCCCGCCGTGAAAAGTTGACCCGCAACCGCCACGTTGTCTTTTACCGCGAAGCGGTTGCCGGTCAGGTGACCGGCAGGCGCGCCTGGAATTTCTACCTGTTCAACAAACGCGTTGTGAGGATCCTTGCTGATGGTCACCGGTCGCGGAGCCGATCCATCAGCGGTTTCTGCTGGCCGCCGTCAATTTCGATCTGCGTGCCATTGACAAAATGCATTAACGGCGAAGAGAGCATGACGCAGAGGTTGGCCACTTCATCGGTTTCAGCAATACGGCCGAGCGGAATTGATGCCGGTGCCAGCTGGTCGGCTTCTTCAAATGGTAGCTGCATGTCTCGCGCCATCGCATTAACAAGTCCGGTCCACCGTTCAGTCCGAACGGGTCCAGGGTTTACTGCGACGAAGCTTATATTATTTGCGCCGTACTGGCCTGCCAGAGATATGGTCAGGTTCTGGCCGGCAGCATTTGCGGCCCCCGGGGCGATTTCCCAGTAGGATGGTTTGACGCCATCATTACCAATAACGTTTACGACACGGCCGCCGTTCTGTTCGATCATTATCGGGAGGACGTACCGCAGACAGCGGACATAACCCATGAATTTCAACTGCAGTGACTGTTCCCAGTCGGCCTCCGAAAGGTTCTCGATTATACCCCCGGGAGAAGAGCCGGCGTTATTAACGAGAATGTCCACCTTGCCTAGCTCCGCATGACTCGCCTCGACGAACTTTTTCGCCTGGACATCATCGGTCAGATCGGTGGGGACCGCCACAACCTTTACCCCCGTTGCGTCGCGGATTTCGGCCGCGGCTGCTTCCAAAACGTCTGGACGGCGGGCACATATTGAAATGTCCACGCCTTCTTTCGCGAGGCCCATCGCTATTCCTTTGCCAATTCCTTCGCTTCCGCCGGTTATAAGAGCGGACTTTCCATTAAGTTGCAGGTCCATGATTGTCTCCGTTTTGAACTGAGTTTCATAATCGGGCTTTTCACCCGTGTGTCAGTTGCTGTTTCATTCTTAAATAGTTGTGCAGTCCCAACGCTACGTCGACCCCCGGTTTGGGCGCCGGCATTCGCAATGACTGGCGGAAAAGAGTGGGAGTCGAACCCACCAGGGACGTCTCACGCCCCTCACCGGTTTTGAAGACCGGGCGCCCCACCGGGGAACGATTCTCTTCCGTCAATGAATTCAGGAAGTTAATCATTTTAGAGATTGGTGAAAAGCCCGAATCGGGACCAACTGGTGCCAATTTCAATTCAGTTGTAATTCAAGTTTTTGTTAAAAACTAGGGAGTTCGGATTTAACCCCAAACCAAGGTCGCATAGTGACATCGTCCTCTATTTTAACTTGGCCGTAGAAAACATAGGGTCCCTAACCCTAGTCTTTCTTTGCTATTCTGCCTTGGTCACCGCGGCAATGGCTTCGGCTGGACCACCTTCTATGTAGTAGCGGCCGATGTCGTCGCGTTTGAGGAAATTTTCCTCTCGCAATTCGCCCCAGGCCTGAAGAAAGTCGCGCCAGGGCACGTCTCGGTATTTGTCCACAACTTCGGCAAACTGCATGGGTGTCTCGATGAGTGTGGCCTTGAAGGTCTGAGAGAGCGCGCTCATAGGTAGTCCTCCAGCCTGACTTTGTCCTTTCCGTACGTCTGGATGCGTTTGTAGAGCCAGCGTGGAATACCCTCTGGGATGGTCGCATCAATTCCGAGTTTGGCGGTGAGAGGCAGGCCGCCCTGACCAAGTTCCCAGGCTCGAATTGATGGGTCAACATGCTTGCCCCGTGCGCCCGAAACTGTAATCAGATCTTGGTCTGCCTGGACTCGGAATGTGAGTGCCCAATCGATTTCGTCGGGGTTGTTGATGTCAATGTCCTCATCAGTGACGATTGCAAGCTTCACTTCGGCGACTGACAAGAGTGCGAGTAGTGCATTCTTTCCCTCACCGGGACGCTTTTTGATTGACGCAATCAACGTCCAGTACCCGCAACTACCAACCGGCGCCCGGATTGCAATCGGCTCAACACTTGCAATCCGTAATGCCTGCAAGCCGGCTGCTTCGGTTACGGGCGCTGTGAGCCAGTCATTCTCCCAAGGCATCTGCAGCATGTAGAAGATTGGATTGCGGCGGTGGGTGATGCATTTGACACGAAAGATCGGATTCCATTTTACATCACCCGAAATCTGCGAGAACTCGCCAAATGGCCCCTCATCAGCTGTCCAACCAATCGGTAGGATTTCTCCCTCCAAAACAATCTCAGCATCGGCCGGGACCTCTAAATCGACGGTCTTACACTTGACCAATGGCAGCGGGCCGGCGTGTAGGCCGCCGGCCAGGGCAAGCTCGTCGGTGCGTATGGGGGCCTTGTAGGAGGCGGCCAACATCTCGAAGGGGTGTACGCCGATTGCTACTGCGATCGGAAGCGGTTCGCCGCGATCTAGCGCGCGCTGGTAGTAAAATCGCATATCTGAGGGTGAGACGAGGTCAATTCCGGTCTCTTTGGGGGTGCGGTACATCATCCGATAGGATCCTGCATTGCGCCCGTACTCGGGATCCTTGGAGACCACGAACGTCCCAGAGATATAGGGCCCTCCGTCATGAACATGCATGATTGGATAGGGAAGGGCCGTGAGATCCACGTCATCACCCTCGATTATCACTTCCTGGCACGGAGCGTCGCTAACCAGTTCGGGTTCAATAGTTCGTGCGGAAGCTGTCTCAAAGGTCTGGGCGATATGGTCCTCCGGGCAATCTAGCGTGATTGCAAGGCGCTTGCGTGAGGACAAAAGCGCAGTCGCAACCTGCCAGTTGGGATAACCTTCGATGGATTCAAAGATTGTTGCATTCTCGTTCTGGCTGGCGAGCCCAGACATATCGCGTGGATCGACGGTCTTCGCTATACGGGATATCTCTCCAGCCTTTTCGAGATCCGTCAAGAAATCGCGGAATGATTTTTTCGTCATGGAATCCGTCCCTTTGTCGCGGCCGTGGCGGCTCTCTTGGTGGCGTATAGCGCCGGTGGCGAATGTCTGTTAGTGGGTCCTGTTTCCTGCCGTTATTATACAAAAGCTATGTGGCGAGAGTATAAAATACAAGCCCGTCTTCTCGGGTCCTGCCGAGAAGATTGAATCAATCCCGTCGGGCAACGCACCATCAGGCTTCATGCAAAGACCGACGCTGAAAGCAGGGAAGACATTTACTAATATTTATTGATTTTATTCCAACTCCCGTGCCCCTGCTCCTGCGTGTACGTCGTGACAATCGACACTCACCGTCCGTCCAAGACGCCCCCAAAGCGTCGCGCCCGGGTGGAGTTGAGTCCCCGCGCAATGACAGAGAACGACCGGTTGGCTATAATCGTAACAACGGTCGCAGTTATGAAGGAACCAAGATGGGCGACAAGCCACACATCATGATCGCCGGGGCCGGGGTTGGCGGGCTGACCGCGGCGCTTGCGCTGCTACAACGTGGCTTTGAGGTCGATGTTTATGAACATGCGCCCGAACTCGCCGAGATCGGCGCCGGTTTTCAGATTAGCGCTAACGGCACGAGAGTGCTCTACGAGCTTGGTCTTGGATCGGCGATTGAGGCGATAAGCTGGCTGCCTGACGGCAAAGAAATCCGGATTTGGGACACCGGCGAGGTCAAGAAGCTGTTCGATCTTGGCGCAGAATCGGTCGAGCGTTACGGTTTTCCGTATTACACGTTCCACCGAGCCGATTTACAGGGTGTGCTAGCCGCTGCCGTGCGCGCCTGCAAGCCCGACGCTATCCACCTGAACAGAAAATGCGCCGGGGTCGACCAAGATGGGGACGGTGTTACACTCCGGCTCGAGAACGGGCAA
This sequence comes from Pseudomonadota bacterium, assembly GCA_036136335.1. Taxonomy (GTDB): domain Bacteria; phylum Pseudomonadota; class Alphaproteobacteria; order MPNO01; family UBA830; genus JAYZQT01. The sequence goes on along the minus strand of JAYZQT010000082.1, from coordinate 10,745 downwards.
ACCGCACGGGGCGACGCCCTAATCGGTGCCGACGGCGTACATTCGGCGATCCGCCAAAGCCTGTTCGGTCCTGACAGTCCGAGACCTACCGGCTGCATGGCGTGGCGCGGCGTGATCCCGACGGAGTGCTTGCCAAAGGGGCTGGTCCCTCCGGTCGGCACCAACTGGGTTGGACCGGGCCGACACGTAGTTCACTACTATTTACGCCGGGGGGAGCTGCTAAATTTTGTTGGCATCGTCGAGCGCGACGACTGGCACGAGGAGTCATGGAGCGCGCTCGGCACTCACGAAGAATGCCTCGCTGACTTCGATGGCTGGCACGAGACCATCCAGATCATGATCCGCAATATTGAAACGCCGTTCAAATGGGCGCTGCTCGACCGCGATCCGATGGATTGCTGGAGCGTTGGCCGGGTCAGCCTGATGGGCGATTCCTGCCATGCGACACTACCCTTTCTCGCCCAAGGTGCGGTGATGGCGATCGAGGACGGAATGGTCCTCGCGCGTTGCCTGGACACCTATGACGACATCAAGGCTGCACTGGCGCGCTACCAGGACGTCCGCATGGACCGCACCGCCAAGGTCGTCATTGAATCCGCGGCCAACACCACGCGGTTTCACAACCGTACCTTGGCCGACCCGGAAAAAGCGGGACAGTATCTCCAGGAAGAATGGCTGCCGGAACGGGTCCGCGAACGTTACGACTGGCTGTTTGTTTATGATGCAACGACGGTGGAAATTTGATCAAAACCGAAACCTAACCGGGTTTTTTCACGGTATATTGGACCGATGGCAGGTCACGAAACAATTACCACGATGGCGGCGACGCATGAGATCGATAGTGATTTCAGAAAACTTTAGCCTTTGGGGAGAAGTTAATTGCGAAAGACAGGATATTTCGGAACCAACGCAGATAAAGCGGCCGCACCGAAGGGTTGTCCGATTGAGCATGGTTTTTCGCCTTTTACAAACACCTACCATGCGGATCCGTACGGAACACTTGCATCACTCCGGGAAAATTCTCCAGTATTCTACGCGTCTGATCTCGGCTACCTCGTACTAACCCGGATGGACGATGTTTCCGAAGTACTTCGTCGTCCAGATGATTTTTCGTCCGAAAATGTTCAATGGCCGGTTCACCCGATCTGTGATGCCGCTACTGAAATTATGGCGGTAAAAGATTTTAATCCTCTTCCGGTACTATCGAACCGCGGAGACCCCGTCCATTCCCGAATACGAAAACATGTTCAGGCGGGTTTTTCTGGTCGTCGAATGCGGGTTCTCGAGCCGGTTATAAGGGAAAGGTGCCGATTTCTGGTGGCTGCAATGATAAAAGCGGGTGCTCCCGGTGAATTTGCGCAATCTTTAGGTCATCGCCTGCCGGGAGAAACCATCTATCGACTTTGCGGTTTTCCAGAAAATGATGACGCCAAATTATTTGAGTGGTCTAAAGACCGGCTCGCATTCACATGGGGGCAAACAGACAAAACAAAACAAATAGCGATAGCGGAAAGCATGGTTGCCTATTGGAAATACTGCGTTGGCCATGTTGAAATGCGCCGGGAAAATCCCGCAGACGACCTCACAACGGAGCTGCTTGCTGCGCGGGCAGAAGACCCAAAGGCGCTGTCTCTGGAAGAAATATCTTCAGTGCTTTACGGCCTATCCTTCGCGGGCCATGAAATCGTGAGTTATTTCCTCGCAAATTCTTTAATCAATTTGTTGCGAAATCGGGATCAATGGGCCGCTTTATGTGCAGATGTGTCAAAAATACCGCGAGCAGTAGAAGAAGTGTTAAGGTTTGATTCACCGCAAACAAGTTGGCGGCGTCTCGCGATAGTGGATACAGTAATAGCTGGTATCAACGTACCAGCGGGAACCCAAGTTTTTCTCTCTCTGGGCGCCGCTAACCATGACCCGGAAAAATTTGAAAATCCCGAAAAATTCAATACTGAAAGAGAAAATCCCCACACTCATATTTCGTTTGGTCGGGGTTCACATTTTTGTCTTGGTAATCGACTGGCAACCATTGAGGCTGTTGTCCTTCTGGAGACACTTACTTCCCAGATTCCATCCCTTGACCTCGTACATGAGGAAGAAATTAAATATATTCCGAACTTTACTTTGCGCGGGCCAGCTGCCTTGTGGCTGAAGTGGTGAACATCGTGGTCTGATGATTTGACACTCCAATTGGCATCGGGCTGGGTAGTGCCGAATAACAAAGGTGAGGATTTGTGCGCGGTTTGTTACAGACCAATACGAAAAAATATCGCTTTAACAGATTTGAAGACCGGGCGCCCTACTGGAGGGCGTTCTCTTCCGTTGAGGCAGACCCTTACAAAATTTATTTCCCGCCAAAGGCTTCTTTGGCGGACCGGATGACCTCGTGTCCATCACCAACACGACGGGTGAACTTGATTCTGTCAAAAAATTCCAGAATTTCGATCGAGAGGTTTCGGCCAATATTGGAAGCGTCTCGAAAATTCGCCGCGGTTATCATCCCATCCTCTGCTTTTGCCGCAACCTCTTCCGCTATCATCCGGAGTGAGTGAAGGGTTTCAGGTGGATAAAATCGATTTTTGGTCACGCGGACGACTAGTCCATGACGCCCTGCCCGTACCAGCAGTGATTCAACTTTTTTGGGTTCCTTGCCGGTGTGTCGTGCTATATCGACCACCACGGGCGGACGAAGCCCGGCTTCCAGCAGTATTGGTTTGATTATCTTCCAATTGGTTGCATCCGCACCCTGGAGGCTTGGCCGATGTGAGGGCAATCGGATTCCCATGCCCTCCTTGATAATTACACCCTCGCGCACCAGTTCCGAAGATATTGCCGTTGCCATTTCCGTGGTCAAATGAATTCCGGTACCAGCCAAAATCCGGTTTTCTCCGGGTCCGACGGTATCTGGCGACCTACGGTGCCAGGCAGCCAGACCCTCCGATATCGATGTACGCAAGGCAGACCAGTGCCCGTTCGAGAAACCAAGTGTAGTATCCGCTGTGGCGATGGTCTTCATCGGCACCAGATCGACAAGGATTTCCATGTCGTCGGTGGTCAGATTACGGGTGGTGGCGAAGCGTCCTAAATTGACGCCGGTCGCTGTGGTGTTGATTATTGTTGAAAGTGCGATGCCGTCATCCGGCTCCTCCATTGCGTCCAGGAATTGAAGCCGATCAGGTTTAGAACGTCCCCGCTTCGGGGGAAAAACATCGATAACCCGCCCGCCCGCGACAGTACGTTTCGCCGATTGATTGCGAATGATCAGGCGATCGCCAAACACGGCGCCCACGGGATGATCTAAAATCAGTTGCGCCAGTCCACTTTTTCCTACGGGGATATTGCTCGCACCAAGTATGGCCACCCTGCCAGTTGTTTCGGCAGCGCCTAAATGTACATGGACTGGCGTCCAGTGGGCCAGCGGTCTGGTCTCCGAATTTAGCACCCGCAGGCGGATGTCGAGTTTTCGAACTGGAGGGGGTGGGGTGCCGGTAACTACCCAGTCCCCGCGGCGTATCAACTTCTTTTCCAATCCCGTACCGGCGAGGTTGAGTGCGCAACGCTGACCAGCGCGGCCGGTGACTTCTTTCTCATTCTGAGCGTGGATGCTTCGAATACGGACGTCCATTTCTGCCCCCAGAACACGTGCGGCGGTGCCAGTTTCTATCTGTCCCGAAAACGCCGTCCCAGTCACCACCAGACCGGCGCCTACGACGTGGAAACTTCGATCTATGGAAAGTCGAAAATTACCTGTGAGGGGGCGTAGTGGCGAATTTGCGGCAGCATGCAGAAGATGGGCCTTTAGCCCGTTGACGCCCTTGCCCGTCACAGCTGAGACCGGAAAGACCGGTAACCCTTCAAGCGTTGTATCTGCAAACAACAGGTCAATTTGCTTTTCCACCTCGGTTGTTCGTTCGTCACTGACACGGTCGATTTTAGTTAGTGCGACTGCACCCCGATTGACACCCAGAAGATCCAGAATTGCGAGATGTTCCTCGGTCTGTGGCATTGGTCCGTCATCGGCCGCAACGATGAAAAGGACAAAGTCAATTCCGGCGACGCCGCAAAGCATGTTCCGGATGAATCTCTCGTGACCAGGCACGTCGATGAAGCCAATGGTTTCGGCACCGGCTATTGGTAAATAGGCAAATCCGAGATCTATGGTGAGATTGCGTTTCTTCTCTTCCGGTAGCCGATCGGTATCAACTCCGGTCAGGGCTTTGATCAGCAGTGTCTTGCCGTGATCGACATGTCCGGCAGTGGCAATGATCATTTTGGAAGGCCAAGGGCAGTGAGTTGGGCTATGAATTTTTCTTCATTCTCCAGGCATCTCAGGTCAAGCACAAAATTATCGTCCCGAATACGACCAATAACAGGAACCGGCAGGCCCCGGAAGGCGGTCGCGAGCCCGGTTAGTGCTGACCCGCTTTTATATCTGGGGGCAATTGCCAGTCCGGCACTTGGAAGACGGCGGGTTGGGAGCGCCCCTGATCCAATCTGGCTTTCGCAGTAAGTGTCAGTAACGTCGCCGAATGCTTGCACTACTTCTTCCAGTGCTGGACTTATGCGGGCAGCCGCGGCACGAATATCCTCGACTGGCCGGACCAGAGCACGCAACGCGGGAATGCGCTCGATCAGTCGGTCCGGATCGCGATAGAGGTGTAAAACTGCGGATAGTGCTGCGATCGTCATCTTGTCGCAACGCAGCGCCCGTTTCATCGGATTATCCTTGATCCTTGCGATGTAGTCGCTGGAACCAACAATAATTCCAGCCTGTGGGCCGCCCAGTAGCTTGTCGCCTGAAAATGTCACGAGGTCAGCACCATGTTTTATCGCTTCCATTGGGGTGGGTTCATGCGGCAGGCCGAAGCGTTTCAGGTCGGTCAGGGTGCCGCTGCCCAGATCAACTGCGAAGGGTATACCGTTGGTGTGACAGAGGTTGGCCAGGTCGGATTCCAGCACTTCAGCGGTAAAGCCTTCCACGATGTAGTTACTGGTATGAACCTTAATGACCATGCCCGTATCAGGGCCGATGGCGGTCGCAAAATCCTTCAGGTGAGTCCTGTTGGTTGTCCCCACCTCGATCAGTCTGCAGCCTGACTGAGCCATGATTTCAGGCATCCGGAACGAGCCACCAATTTCAATCAGTTCGCCACGCGATGTCGGGACTTCCTTGCCCAGCGCAAAGGTATTGAGAACCAGCATCACCGCGGCCGCATTGTTATTTACAATTGTTGCTGCCTCGGCCCCCGTCACGCCGCAGAGCTGTTCCTCTATATGTTCGTCACGGTCGCCGCGTGTTCCTTCATCAATGCGATACTCTAGGTTGGTGGCGCTACGCGCCACCTCCACGACTGCTTTTATAGCTTCTTCTGGAAGCACGGCGCGTCCGAGATTGGTGTGCAACACCGTTCCAGTGAGGTTGAAGACCGGTCGCAACGATGGTGAAGACTGTTCGGTCAGGCGGCGTGCGATCAACGCCAGAATGTCACGTTCTTCCGGTGGTTCGTCCTTAGATACAGAAAGTGCCTGTCGCAGTTTGCCTAGAACGCCACGGACTGCTGTCGTGGTTTCTGTGCGACCGTGACGCTCAATCAGAGGCGTCACCGCAGTTGAATTTAGAAGTCGGTCGACTGAAGGCAGTCGGGAAAGTGGCGAAGAATGCTTTGGTGACATGACTGCAGAATACCGGGTGTGAAGGAAATGGGAAACGTATGCTTGTGGACGTGCCTAGCATTTCATTTCATCGTATAATAACGAAGACGGGAGAATAATATGAGTGCTGAACGATCTTTCAGAAAAGAAGTGGACACTTTGCGGCTCGGGCAAGGTGAAGTATTTCATGGCGAGGGTATTCTGGCGGTAACCAAGGCGCTCTTGCAGTCCGGCGTAGCATACGTTGGCGGTTACCAGGGCGCGCCGGTATCACATCTACTCGATGTATTGCTCGATGCTGAAGATCTTATGGACGAAATGGGTGTTCATGTTGAAACCGGTGCCAATGAAGCTGCGGCGGCGGCTATGCTCGGCGCCTCGATCAACTATCCCCTGAGGGGGGCTGTAGGCTGGAAGTCTATTGTAGGCACCAATGTTGCTGCAGACGCGCTGAGTAATCTTGCATCACCAGGGGTGATCGGCGGGGCGCTGATAGTCAGCGGGGAAGACTATGGTGAGGGCGCGAGCATTATTCAGGAACGCACGCTGTCAATGGCGATGAAATCCACCATGTGGATGGTCGATCCAAGGCCTAACCTGACCTCTATAGTTGATACGGTTGAAAAATCTTTTGAACTCTCGGAAGCATCAAATACACCGGTGATCATGCAACTGCGCGTTCGCGCCTGTCATGTTCAGGGTAGATTTGTTTCAAAAGACAATGTCAAACCGCCTGTAAATGTTATGGAAAAACAAAAAAGCCCGGCGCCTTTTGATTACGGCCGGCTTGCACATCCACCGGTCACATTTGTGCAGGAGAAACTGAAGATCGATCAACGCCTGCCAGCAGCGCAGGAGTATATTCGGGAGAGCGGGCTTAACGAGGTATTTGATGGCGACATCGATCGGCTTGGGATTATTGTCCCAGGAGGATTGTACAATGCCCTTGTCCGTCGTCTGTCTCGCCTCGGGCTGTCTGATGATTTTGGTGACAGCCGGTTATCAATGCTGGTTCTGAATGTTGTACATCCACTGTTGCCTGATCAGATCGTCGACTTCTGTGCGGGCAAGGATGCAGTGCTGGTGCTGGAAGAGGGCAACCCGGAGTATCTCGAGCATCAGATCAATACCATTCTGCGAAGAGCCGATCTGCAGACCCGCGTACATGGCAAGGATGTCATGCCCCTAGCCGGTGAATACAACGCCACAGTTTTGCATGAGGGGCTATTTGGGTTTATCGAGGCTGAGGGGCTAGGTATTGGGAATCCCGAGAAAATAAGGACCGAAGCAGAACGCATTCTGGCTGCCATCTCCGGCGCGCAAGCAACGTTCCCAGACCCTCTCCCACCTCGACCGCCACAGTTTTGTACAGGCTGTCCAGAACGCCCCGTTTTTTCGGCGCTTAAACTGTTGCAGGCCGAAGTTGGTAAAGTACACATCGCGGCTGATATTGGCTGCCATGCCTTCGCGACGTTTGAGCCGTTCTCGATGGGGAATTCGATTTTAGGTTATGGCATGTCACTCGCCAGCGCTGCTGCGGTCGCACCCTTTCAGGACAAGCGCTCCATTTCCATCATGGGCGACGGCGGGTTCTGGCATAACGGCCTCACGACAGGTGTTATCGGCACCATGCTGAATGAGGGCGATTCAATTCTGGTCATCATGCAGAACGGATTTACGTCTGCGACGGGGCAGCAATTCATTCCGTCTAGCGAGAAAGGTCGGGGTGGAAGGAATACCGGAATTTCAATCGAAAAAACACTAAAAAGCCTCGGTGTTCCGTGGCTGCGCAAGGTACGGACCTATTCCGTATCCGAAATGGTTGAGACACTGAGAGAGGCACTCAATACTTCTGAGAAAGGTCTGAAGGTCATTATAGCCGACGGCGAATGTCAGCTTGCCCGTCAGCGCCGACTGCGTGGCGAGAATGTGCAAAAGCTTGCACAGGGTGGGCGGGTAGAACTGCCGCGTTTCGGGATAGACGACGAGGTCTGCACGGGAGATCATTCCTGTATCCGTTTGTCTGGCTGTCCCAGTTTGACGATCAAGCCCAATCCCGACCCGCTACGGAGCGATCCCGTGGCAAGTGTAAACAACAATTGTGTAGGTTGCGGGTTGTGCGGCGAGGTGAGCCACGCCGCAACGTTGTGCCCATCATTCTACCGGGCGGAACGGATCCGGAATCCGCGTTTGTTTGAGAGAGCCCTGGCGGGGGTTCGGAATACCGTTATCGGATGGTTGGGAGGGGTGGCGTGACTGCACCGTTAACCCTTCTGGTGGCTGCGCTTGGGGGTGAAGGCGGCGGTGTGCTGACAGGCTGGATTGTAAATGCGGCCAAGGACAGAAACCTTCCGGTTCAGGCCACCTCGATACCGGGTGTCGCTCAGAGAACAGGAGCGACTACCTATTATATTGAAATCTGGCCCCAAACCTGGGATGAGCTTGCTGGCGCTGAACCCGTGTTTGCGCTGAGCCCTGCGATCGGCGAAATTGATGTTTTTGCGTCGACGGAGCTCCTTGAAACCGGCCGGCAGATCCAGTCCGGATATGTGACACCCGATCGAACGCTTTTAATTGCCTCGACGCATCGCGTTTTTGCGACTACAGAAAAAATGCAGATGGGTGATGGCAGGTTGGACAGTAACCAGCTCGTCCAGGCCGCCGGCGACCGATCGAAAGTGCAGATTTTATTTGATATGGAGGACATCGCGCATGATGCGGGCGCCCATATCAGCTCTGTTCTTTTGGGTGCGATTGCTGGTTGTGGCATCCTGCCCGTGCCTGAAGAAACCTTTCGGTCGGGTATTCGTTCAGAAGGGAAAGCCGTTGACGCAAATATTGCAGGATTTGATGCGGGACTGAGGGCGGCCCGTGGTGAATTGGCCGTGGAAGCGGTCAAACCGGATGACCGGTATGGTCATGTGACTATTCCGACGCCGTTACTGGCCCGTGCCCAGCGTGAGTTCCCGACCCAAATTCAGGATATACTGGATTATGCAATACGTCGTTTAATCGATTTTCAGGATGTCCGCTATGCGGGCCAATATCTGGATCGTCTTGCGAGATGTGATAGTCGCAATCTGACCATGCTTTCAGCAACGGCCAAACATCTGGCGGTACGCATGTCATTTGAGGATGTTATCCGCGTGGCCCAGGCCAAAACACGCCCCGATCGTCTGAGGCGAATACGGGCTGAAACTGGTGCAGGTAGGCGGGATGCGGTGGTTGTGACGGAATTTCTAAAGCCCGGTATTTCTGAATTGTGTGATGTCTTGCCTGAACGTATCGCCCGTTGGCTGCTTGCCCGAGCTGATAAATCGGTTCGTTTAAGCAACTGGCAACGTGCCATGGAACTGAATTCTTCTTCCGTGACGGGCTATATCAAACTCCGGGCGCTCGCTGGTCTGCGGCGTTGGCGCCGTCGCAGCTGGCGGTTCCGGCGAGAACAAGAATTGATTGACGCTTGGCTCGAAATGATTTCTCGCGCGCAGCGGCTTGATGACGACCTCGCAACCGAAATTTCCGAGTGTTCGCGTTTGATCAAGGGCTACAGTGACACACACGCACGTGGAACGGTCAATTTTGAAAAAATAGAAAACGCACTGATTGCCCCCGCGCTTGAGGGGAATTTGGACGCGGCGACCGCAGCACGCCACATTTCGTCGGCATGCAAAGCCGCATTGGCGGACCCGGAGGGTGACACACTCGCCAAAACCCTGTCGGGGTTTTTAAAATCTTCTTCCGTGGTGCCGGGCGGAGCATAATAATTCAGAGCACCAATCTGAGCTACTGGCCCTCTGTGTTGCAGCTGAACAACCTTTTATTGTGTTTGTTCCTTGGTTTTGAGAAAACGCACCGTGGGCCATTCTTCTCCGGCATTATCCAAATGCCACGCGTTGCGGGCCAGAAAGACCGGTACGTCGTCGTGATCATCAGCGATGGCACTGGCATTGGCATTCATGAATTTCTTTAACGTGACGGGGTCATCCGCCTCTATCCATCGCGCGGTGTGAAGTGAAGTGTTCTCAAAGCGAACCGGGACGTCGTATTCTGACCGTATTCGGTCTGCTATCACTTCGAACTGGAGTGACCCCAAAACCCCTATGACCCAGTCCGTCCCTACACGTGGCTTGAATACCCGGGCTACACCCTCTTCTGCGAGTTGCTGAAGTGCCCGCCCAAGGTGTTTGGCGCGCATTGGGTCTGAAGGATGCACCGAACGAAGCAACTCAGGGGCAAAGCTCGGTATGCCCGTGAACCGCAGTTCCTCTCCATCCGTTAGGGCATCACCGATCCGCAGGTTCCCATGATTGGGTATGCCTATTATATCACCAGCGTATGCGTCTTCTACCGTTTCCCGCTCACGTGCCAGAAACAGCATTGGGTTATGCAGATTGATCTGTTTGCCGCTGCGAATGTGTCGGAGCTTCATGCCCCGCTTGAAATGTCCGGATGACAGCCTGAAGAAAGCGACGCGGTCACGGTGTTTCGGATCCATGTTAGCCTGTATTTTAAACACGAAGCCTGCCACTTTGTCCTCGGCTGGATCGACAACGCGCTCCTCGGCCCTTTGTGGCCTTGGCGGAGGCGCGACGGTTACCAACCCGCTTAGCAGTTCACGAACACCGAAGTTGTTGATTGCGCTGCCGAAATATACCGGGCTCAGCGAACCTTTATTATAGGTATCCAGATCTAGGGGGGGACACAGGCCAGATGCCATCGGGACTTCTTCCCGCAGTTTTTCCACCGCGTGTTCTGGCAGTATCTCGTCGAGTTTGGGGTCGTTTACTCCCTCGCAGATGATATCCTGGCCAAAATCGTTCTGAATCTTTCCGCTAGCGTGACCTTTTTTCATTAGCACGAGTTTGTCTTTCAGAACATCGTAGCATCCGAGAAAATTGCGTCCCATACCAACAGGCCAGCTTGCCGGCGTGACATCAAGGGCAAGGGTTTCCTCTATCTCCTGCAGGAGATCGAAGGGCTCTCTACTTTCCCGGTCCAGCTTGTTAATGAAGGTTATGATTGGCATGTCACGCAGTCGGCAGACCTCGAATAACTTGCGGGTCTGGGCTTCGATACCGCGCGCGGCGTCG
>JAYZQT010000081.1:0-6924 GCA_036136335.1 Pseudomonadota bacterium | reverse complement strand
GGCGAGGACAGACTCGGACTCTGGGAACACTAAGGTCAACCCACAGAAGAGCTCGATGCAGAAGCTCTGAATATGATGGACCGGATGCGTGCCGAATTTTTTCAACGGGGCCGCGAAGGTGAATTTGCCGACAAACCCGCGCGCACATGATTAAATCCCAACCTGCTAGTTTGTTTTTAGGGTGCGTCTGGATCTCCCCCTTCCGGCCAACCGAATAAACAACATGCGTCCAACCACCCGAATGGACAACGCCAACCGGTTTAAGCTGGGGCTATTCTGTACGAACGGTTCGGGCGGGCTCGCCATGACGAAGGTACCCGAGCGTTGGGATGCGAGTTGGGAAAACAATATTGTCGCGACGCAAATGGGCGAAAAGGCGGGCCTGGAATTTACGTTGCCGATCGCCCGGTGGCATGGCTACCGGGGTGAAACCAATACTCAGGGAGAAGCACTTGAAACCTTGACCTGGGCAACCGGCATGCTCTCGTACACCAATGAAATCACTGTCTTTGGGACTGTACACGTGCCCCTGATAAACCCTGTATTTGCGGCCAAACAAATGGTATCTGCCGATCACGCAGGACGAGGGCGATTTGGCCTTAACCTCGTATCGGGTTGGAATGCCGGCGAGTTTGAAATGTTCGGAATTGAATTGCGGGAACATGACGAACGTTATGCGTACAGCGCAGAATGGGTCAAAATTATCAAGCGCATCTGGAGTGAGGATAAGCCGTTTGATTTCAAGGGGGATTATTTCGACCTTAAAGGGGTCCTTCTAAAACCCAAACCATATCGCGGCGGTAGGCCTTTGCTTATGAGCGCCGGGTCTTCGCGCGCGGGTAGAGAGTTTGCAGCACAACACGTCGATTGTCTCTTTATGGCAATCTCAAGCATTGCTGGATTGAAGAAGGAGATATCCGCCGTGCGGGCAGCCATAGGCCATCGCGACATTGGCGTGTTTGCCAGCGGCCATATTGTCTGTCGCCCGACCCAGAAAGAGGCGGATGAATACTATCATTATTTTGTTCACGAGATGGGCGATTGGGAAGCCGTTGAGCATATTCTTTCCATTCGCCAACAGTCTCATTCCATACCTTCAGACGCGCTCGCGCAAATGAAGGAACGTCTTATAAGTGGCGTCGGAACATTTCCAGTCATTGGCAGCCCGGAAAATATTGCCGGTCTTTACAGGAAAATGGCGGACGCCGGTCTCAATGGTATGGCAATTGGAATGGTAAACTATATAGACGAGTTACCATTTATCGAGGCCGAGCTTTTGCCCCGAATGGCACATCTGGGACTTCGGGCCACCGGGCCATCGTGATCAAAGTAATTTTCCTGCAAGCCGCCAAAGGCATGTTCCATGGCTGACAGGGAATATCCACGGGTAGTAATTTTACTCGTGATGTCGTTGGTCACCGCCGTCTACATTTGTACGCTGACCATTGTTAACGTCGCGCTACCGCAGATGCAGGGAGCATTATCTGCAACACCAGACCAGATTTCCTGGGTCGTCACCCTAAACCTGGTTGCAACCGCAATTGTTACACCGCTTACTGGCTGGCTGGTTGCCAGATGGGGTCAACGTCAGACACTGATCTGGTGCGTAATCGGCTTTTCGATCTCAACATACATGTGTGCGATTGCCACAGCGTTAGAGCCACTCCTTGTTTACAGGATTGGCCAGGGGGCTTTTGGAGCACCTCTGGTGCCGATCGCCCAGGCGGTCATCCTCAATACCTACAACGAACCAGCCAAGCGGGCCGTTGCAATGAGTATCTGGGGCATGTCCGTGGTGATTGGGCCTGGTCTTGCCCCTGCACTTGGGGGTTACATGGCCGAGGAATACAGTTGGCGATGGATTTTCTACCTGCTTATGCCTGTATGCATCCTTGCACTCATTGGCGTCATTACCTGCATCAAGGACGGGGTAAGGTCCGAACGCTTTAAACTTGACTGGACCGGGTTTATTGCCCTGTCAATCGCAGTTACGTGTCTGCAACTTCTTCTCGATCGTGGGGAGCGGCTTGACTGGTTTGAAAATAATACGTTGATCCTGATCGGCGTCCTATTGGTGTTGAGCCTGTATTTTTTCATAATCCATTCTGTTTTTCATAACAACCCGTTCATAAATGCTAAACTTTTTGTGGATCGGAATTATTCGATCGGACTGTTTCTTGTTTTTGTTTACGGGATGCTCAACGTAACGCCAACCGTTCTGCTTCCGACCATGTTACAGAGCTTCGCAGGTTACCCTGATACAGAAATTGGCTTCGTTCTGGCAATGCGAAGCGTCGGAATATTCATAGGATTTTTAGTAGTTGCCAGAATTTCCAGACTGGACCCCCGGTGGGGTATTACTCTTGGGCTTCTGGCCATTGGGCTGTCGGGTATAATTTCTGCAACCTTTGATGCAAACGTTACCGTGTGGCTGGTAGCCTGGACAGGGATCATTCAGGGGGCGGGCTGCGGCCTGATGTGGGTGCCTCTTTCAGTTGTTGCGTTTTCAACCCTCGAGCCAAAACTAATGGCGGACGGAACGGCGTTTTTTCATCTGATCCGTAACTACGGAAGCAGTATTTTCATTGCGTTGAACGTTATGGTGGTTCTCAGAACAACCAAGGTGAGCTACTCGGAGTTATCGGAAGTCGCTACCCCGTATAGCGAAAACCTCGCCCGTCCTGGTGTTGGTGAGAAGATCGACATTGATACCATTTCCGGATTAACGGGGCTTGCAAATGAAATATCTATGCAGGCGGGAATGATAGGATATCTGAATTCCTTCATTCTTTACGCACTGGGAGCGCTTCTACCCATACCCATGCTTTTCCTGCTAAAAATCAGGAATTCTGCAAAACCGGTGTAAAAGTGGTCTTTGCATTCAACAGTGCAACCCAACGCCATTTCAATCCTTTGCAGGTACCGCCTAGCGGTACCCTTTTTTCAACATGACAGCATCTTAAGACCGTTCTTGTGTCGCCCAAAAAATCCGTTCGGGGCAAGCTCTTAATCAAGGGCCTTGGCGTCGTAAAAATTAATCTTGGTAACCTCGTCCGCTAGCTGTTCGTCGCTGTCCTGTGGCGTGTAACTGGTATATTTATTTTTTTTCTCTTTGGTAAATGCTTCAATTTGCAACAGCTGGAGGGGTTCTTCCTCACTCGCACTTTCAAACCAGTATTTTGTATCACGCGGTATATATACGCCCTCCTGTGGACCAAACTCGCCTATTAACTTTTCTTCTTCGCCCCAGAAACGTGCCCGCCCCGCCATAACCATGTAAAAACCATCCATCCCAGTATGCGAATGCAGGGTTGTTTCGCCACCTTTTTTGATCTCCTGTACCAAAGCGCACATGATATCTCCCATACACAACCGGGTGATGGCGCGGGGTTTTTCCTTGAGATCTGGCCGGGCATATCTGAATACCTGAGCTTCGGCTTTGTGCGCCGGCAAATGCTCCACCCGCTCCAATGCACTTTTGAGTAACACTTCTTCGTCCGAGTCAATGTCGACTAGTTTCATTATTGTCTCCCATCTTCCCTCGTCACAATTTCAGGTTCAGGCATATGTTCGCCTTTTAGTACTATCGAATAGATATAAACATCTGATTTCAAACCATGGCCTGATTTGATCCTCTCCCGCAAAAACTGAAACTAAAATCGCAATCCGTTGGCCTTGCGTTTTCAATATAGCGTTTCTTTGACCCGCGCCTGGTATTCAGCTTCGTATTTCTCCAGATCGATACTGTCATTTCCAGCCCGAATTTTAGCAAAGCTGGCCATATTTGGTGCATTGACCGGCGCTCCAACTGCGCCGTCATGCCAGAGATTTGCGCGGACCAGCGCCTTGGTACAATGATGGAAAGCAGTTTCCACTTTGATGCAGATTACCGAGCATGGCGGTTTATCGTTAACGAGAAACAGGCTTAACAAATCCGGTTCAATGCTAATCGTAGCCATCCCGTTTACCCTGTAGGTCAAATCCACCCCGGGTATTAGAAATATTACGCCGACCTTTGGGTTCGAAATAATATGTTTCATCCCGTCCACGCGGTTGTTTCCCTTACGGTCGGGGACAAGAAGCGTTCTGTCATCTTTCAGTTTTACAAATCCGGGTTTGTCCCCCTTTGGTGAACAATCAACACCGTTTTCGCTTGCAGTCGCGAGTATTAAAAAAGGAGCGGCATTAATAAATGCCTTGCCGGGTTCTGATATATGATTGGTTTGCTTGTTTACTGCCACATCGAGTGGATCACCATACACTGCCTCGAGCTGTTTTGTCGTTTTTAGATGATATTTATTAACGCTGTCATTCGTGCCCATTGGAACATTCCCGGCTTGGTATTGAAAAAGGCAAATATCGGAATTGGTGTCTCACTTTTAAACCACGAACTTGTCTGTCGAAGTTAACACAGTGTTTTCAGCTCGACAAAATGTAGTCGATCACACAAAAATCGCAAAATTCATAAATAAATGATTAAATAGCAACCCCCAACTGCACGCTCCGATCAGAATCAATACGTCATTCGAAAACTGACCATAGCCTCAGGGAATACAAATGAACCGTCAGCCCTTAAATGAGATCTCGGTTGAAGACATAAGAACATACAATGAGGATGGGGTAGTGTGCCTGCGCCAGATGTTTGACTGCGATTGGGTTGAACGCATGCACGCGGCTACCTTCAGCTACATTGAGCGGGGCACTGGACGGCATCGGATGCGAGAGGCAAAAACTCCGGGAGAGACCGCCCGTTTCTATATCAATACTTTTATGAGTCACTATGACGACGAGTTTCTTGATTTTCGTAACAATTCACCGGCCGCAGAAATAGGGGCAACCCTGATGGAGGTGGACGCTGTCCGGTTCTGGTACGACCAGGTGTTTGTCAAGGATCCAGGTACATCGGCACCAACCCAGTGGCATCAGGATCTTCCCTTCTGGCCATTCCGCGGGGAACACCTGATTTCAATCTGGGTCGCCCTTAATCCGGTAACGGACGATACGGGCGGCGTGCAATATCTGAGAGGATCCCACCGGTGGGGAAAATTTTACTGCCCGGTTACACCCGACGAGGATCCTTCGTACACGGACCCTGAACTCGAAACATGTCCAGATTATAGTCAAAAAAAAGGCGACCAGGACCTGGAGTTTCTATCCTGGGAAATGAAGCCCGGTGATTGCATTTGCCATCACCCGCTAACGGTTCATGGCGCTGGTGGTAACAAATCCCGCAGGCACGCGAGGGCCGCCATTTCAATAAGGTACCTCGGCACTGATGTTCAGTGGGACCCTCGACCTAATGTGGTGAAGCTGCCCGAACCACCCCAACTGGCAGACGGCGCCTACCCGGATGATGACAATGTGTTTCCGGTAATCTGGGATCGGCTGGCTAATCGGGACAATTCAGGATAGGCCACCTCAATGCCTGTGCTCACCATAAAGCTCGCCAATCCGTTTATGGACAGCAGTTAAAAATTTGTCCGCCTGTCCGGGAATATCGCGTGGATCACCAAACCGGTCTTTATTTCTTTGCTGCGCTTCAACCATTGGCACGTCTTCATTGCCAATCACGGATTCCTGTTCGCGACGAACATCTTCATCACTTGGGTAACCTTTTTCCAAATTGTAATCCCGGGTCCACGCGAAAAGGTAATGACAGCTGGTTTCCGTCTCGGGTGTCATAATGTGGTCGTGATTGATCGTAATCCTGTTTTCCGAATTCTCCATGATCAGCTCAATGTTGACTGTATTTGGAGGCAGCCACTTCTGCCGGTGGGTCCGCGTGACATTTTGAGTAAAACCACCCCAGGCTGCAGACATGGGACTAAGAGCAACATCCCGAAGCGTGCGGACACACCGGACCGAGGTATTGTCGGTCATGACCTCCATTTCCTGGCGCACCTCGGCAGTCTCACCTTTTTTCCCGGCCTGGGAGCCGAAGCTGGAGGCGTGCAGAAAATCAGAATGCGAAACATCCAGCAGGTTGTCTGCCATCAACTGGTAATTTGCCTTTACATAAAACCTGCTGAGAACCGCTGATCTATCCTCTGCCACAAGCCATGGCATGTCGGGAATTGTTGTCGTGTCTGCCTTGGCCTCGTCACCCATCCAGATCCAGACAAAACCCCATTTTTCAATAGCCGGATACCTTTTGACCATCGCATTCGGTGATACATTGTCCTGGTGCGGAACATGGGTGCAGATACCATCTTTCGACATGGTCCAACCGTGATAACTACACATAATTTCATCACCGATCACCTTGCCCATCGACAATGGCGCCTGTCGGTGGGGACAGCGATTTTCCAGAGCCACATAATCGCCAGAATGTGCTGTACGGAAAAACACGATTGGCTCGTTGCAAACTATCCGCTCTATCGGTTGTGTGGAGAGTTCGTTGGTGCGAGCTACGCAATACCACGTGTCAGTTGGAAACATCTTCGTTTTCCTCAGGAAAGTGTAAATTTCTCACTTTTTCCTTATTGAAACACATTTGTTAGAGGCCATCCAGATGCCGAAAATCTATATAAACCCATGAGCAAATAGAGATAATTTAGATACATTCGAAATATGTATTAGGTGCAAATATCCTACCACTATGCCCTCAGGGTTCATCGGCCGGCACCTCCAGGGGTAGCATCGTTCGCCTTAAATTGACCTCGAATGAGAATGAAGTTCTCTCGCATCACGAATCGTTGGATGGTCGCATGTTTACACTATCAATATTGCTCGGATACCCCGCCCCAACCGGCGATCGATGTTTGGTATACCTGTTTTCCGGGAGCGATATTGAGGGTCGTGAAATGGTACACCAATTTAGGCCAGAGAGAGTTTCAGGCTGGCTTTAAGGACCGGGTACTGGGTCCCGGATGATCTGGCTGAATCACTATCAACCAATGGCGCAAAGAGCTGGCCAATTGTCGA
>JAYZQT010000080.1:0-28975 GCA_036136335.1 Pseudomonadota bacterium | reverse complement strand
ACCCGAACCCGGTACGCTCGTCCAATATTTTAAAGATGACGCGACCGCATTTAATAATAAAAAAAAAGGCGTCATCACTGGTAAGGGTGTACTAAACAACCGTATTTCTGAATATTTGATGACATGTTTGAGCGAAATTGGAATACCAACGCACTTTGTCCGTCGCTTGAACATGCGAGAGCAGTTGGTACGCGAGGTGGAGATAATACCCGTAGAGGTAGTAATTCGTAATGTCGCGGCAGGCTCACTGGTAAAACGCTTCGATATGGCAGAGGGTGAGTCGCTGCCACGGACAATAGTAGAATATTATTACAAGTCGGATGAACTCGACGATCCAATGATATCCGAGGAGCATATAACGGCATTTAACTGGGCCACACCCCAAGAAATGGATGAAATCACACATATCTCGCTTCGGGTGAATGATTTTCTAATGGGCCTCTTTTTTGCGGTTGGAATACGACTGGTCGACTTCAAGCTTGAGTATGGAAGGTGGTGGGATAACGATGAACTGCGACTGGTACTCGCTGATGAGATCAGTCCGGATAATTGCCGACTGTGGGACGTGTCGACCAATAAAATCATGGACAAAGACCGGTTTCGTCGTGACCTTGGGGATGTTGAGGAGGCCTATCAGGAGGTGGCGCGGCGTCTCGGGATTTTGCCTGAAAGTGACATGCCCGCCGACGTTTCTGGCCCAGCTACCTTACAATAGCGAGCGAAGACATTATTTACGACTGGGTATCCCCAAACCAGTATTTAAATGAAAACTGACCAATCCGGACCTAAACCGGGAACCCTCTTTTTGATGGTTCTTGCAATAATAACGGCCTTATTACCACTATCCTTACATCTGTTTTTTCCGGCTTTACCCTCGGTTATGTCAGACTTCGGTGTTTCTGAAGCAGTGGCAAACCTCACGGTGAGCGTCCCGCTTTTTGTGATGGCATTTTCCTCGCTGTTCTACGGGTCGCTTTCCGATCATTATGGCAGAAGACCGGTTTTACTTTTCTCAGTCGCATGTTTTGTGGTCGGCTCAATCGCGTCGGCGGTAGCCGATAACATCTGGGTACTTATTGCCGGACGGATTATCCAAGCTGCAGGCGGTGGCGGCGGTCTTGGACTCGCCCGCGCAATTGCCCGTGATGTCTATGGCGCTGACCGGCTGGTTAAGGTTATATCCTATTTGACTATGGCCTACGCTTTAGGCCCCATGATTTCAGCACCCGTCGGCGGCATATTGGTGGATTGGTCCGGTTGGCGTGCGGTCCTGACTGCCGCGGCAGTGTTTGGAATTTTGATCGGACTGGCAGGCTGGTGTGTTTTGTTCGAGACCCGCCCTGTAAAAGCTAAGGGTGCCAAGCTTAACCCGCTTCGTGATTATCGAAACCTTTTTTCGGACCTACGGTTTACAGCTTATGTATTACAATCCGGATTTACATCCAGCGTATTCTTCACGATGGCCGCAGCAAGTTCATTTCTGATGATAGAGTATCTTAAACGCCCCGCGTCGGAATATGGATTGTATTTTGTCTGTTTTCCGCTCGGGTTCCTCGTGGGCTCCGTGGTTGCCAGTCGGCTCGCCGGTCGGGTTTCGGTTGAGATGATGGTCCTGGCGGGCGGCCTTGTGGGGGTTGCTGGCACGCTGATCCAGAGCAGTTTTCTTTTTGCTGGTATCGTTACGCCCCTGACTATTTTTCTCCCAGGAATTTTGGCAATCAGCGCACAGGGAATTGCCCTCCCCAATGCCCAGGCGGGAGCAATTAATGTCGCCGGTTCTCTGGCCGGAACAGCGGCCGGTATTGGTGTGTTCATACAGCTCCTCGGGGCTGGTATTTCCATACAGATATATGGAATTGTTGCCGACGGATCGCCGTTTCCTATGGCTGTCGTGGTATTGGTCTGCGCGCTTTTAGCGTTGACGGTTGGGACAATCCCGTTTTTGCTTCGGGGTCGCGGGTGAAATCTACATCTGATTATTTGAGAGGGCGGGTACGGTTAGTTTGATGCCATCCAGTTCAGGCGTGATCACAATCTGACATCCCAGACGGGAATTTGGTTGAACTCCCCATGCAAGATCAAGCAGATCCTGTTCCTCCTCGGTCGCATTAGCGAGTTTCCAGAAAAAAATGTCACTGACGATTACATGGCAGGTTGAGCATGCAATGGCCCCCTCGCATGCGCCTTCTATATCAATATTGTTATCCCACGCAGCCTGTAAAACCGTGGTGCCGGTTTCAACTTCAATTTCAATTTCAAGATCAGTTGGCGAATTGAATACAACCCGAGGCAAAAAGATCACTCCCTTGAAGCGTGTCGCTCACTAGTGCGTTTATAAATTCGGGCCCACTCCGCCACAAATCGGTTAATTTCCAGTTCGGTAGTATCCCATCCGAGACTGATGCGGAGGGCGCAAAGTGCATCTGTTTCTGGTACGCCCATGGCGGTGAGGACGTAGGGGGGTTCGATACGGCCTGCCGAACAGGCAGATCCCGCGCTCACATCAATCCCAGCGAGATCTAGCGCAATAACCTGTGTTTCAGAACTTACACCGGGCATCATTATCTTTGAGGTGTTGGGTAGACGGGGCGCGTCGCGACCAAAAATTTTCATTGCCGGGACAGCCTCCGTAAGCCGCGCTTCCAGACTATCTCTAAGGGCCGCGAGACCAGCATAGTTCTGGAACTGTTCGATTGCTATTTCGGATGCTTTTCCCAACGCAACGACATGAGCGACGCTCTCTGTACCCCCGCGCAGGCCATGTTCCTGCCCGCCTCCCCGCATAAGAACCTCCGCGCTTTCTATAGTGCTTACAACCAACGCTCCGGTTCCTTGGGGCCCGCCAAACTTGTGTCCGGTTAGGGCCATGGTATCAACATTTAAAGCTGTAAAGTCCACTGGAATTTTCCCCACAGCTTGTACCGCGTCGCAGTGAAAAAGGGCCCCATAACGGTGTGCAATTTTAGCTGCTTCCGCAACAGGTTGAATTACACCTGTTTCGTTATTTGCCAACATTAGCGCGACCATTTGAGGCGCATCCATCTGTGAAAGCAGCCGGTCAAGTTCGGAAAGATTTATTACACCATTGGCATCCACTGGGATCTGTTTGGCTCCTGGGCATGCATCGAGAACGGCCGGGTGTTCGATGGCGCTTACGAGCGTGCGGTCCGGATTACATACACGCATTACCTGGTTGTCCGCCTCAGTTCCCCCGCTCATAAACACGATCTGGTCGGGCTTTGCACCAACAAGTTCACCCACCTGTCGGCGAGCGGTTTCTATCAGTTTCCGGGCTGCCCGTCCCGATCCATGGACAGAGGAGGCATTGCCGACGTGCCCAAGGGCTGTCGCGAGTGCATCTATCACTTCCGGACGGATTTTGGCGGTAGCATTATAGTCTAGGTAAATACGATCAGACATATTGATCCCAAGTCACGATACATGCTGTTTATATTGAGTAAAAACACTTCAGGGAAATTTTTAGGGAATACTTGAACTTGTCACCTGCGGTTGTGCTATATTCCGGCGGCTCAAATCCTATTCCAAGAGACCTGTCCGGGGATCGGTACATTTGGCCTTGCTGAAAACAAATTAGTTTCGGTTCGGGTTATTCCAGCAGCGCATGCAGGCTTCATTCAGGGATGAGGGGCGAGAAGCAAAAAATTACAGGAAAACGCTTATGCCGGAAATTATTTTCAACGGACCTGAAGGCCGGGTAGAGGGTCGGTACCATCACAGCAAGCAAAATAATCCTTCGATTGCCTTAATGCTGCATCCTCACCCGCAATATGGCGGTTCCATGAACAACCGGGTCATCTACCAGATATTCCATTGTTATGTGCGACGCGGATTTTCGGTTCTACGTTTCAATTTTCGCGGTGTCGGACGGTCTCAGGGAGAATACGATGAAGGTATCGGTGAACTGTCAGATGCCGCGGCAGCCCTCGACTGGTTGCAGTCAGCGAACCCGGACGCACCACAATGCTGGATCGGCGGATTTTCATTTGGCGCCTGGATCGGCATGCAATTATTAATGCGTCGCCCGGAGATCACGGGTTTCGTCTCAGTGGCACCACCCGCCAGCCTTTATGATTTCTCTTTTCTGGCTCCCTGTCCGTCGTCAGGATTGTTTCTACACGGTGCTGCAGATACAGTCGTACCCCCCGAATCTGTTGAGGCACTTGCCGAAAAACTTGCCCACCAACGAGAAATCACGATCGATTATCGACTTGTTGAGGGGGCCGATCACTACTTCAACACCAAAATTGATGGCATGACTGAACAGGTTGAGGATTATCTCAATCAGGTCATCATTGGGGTCAATCCTATTCAGGCGAATGAACCGGTAGAGGTCGAGCTTCAATAATCACCACGTGTTTATGTTACTTCTTAACGGAATTGACCGGGGGCTTGTATCGGCACTATAAATATTTGATGCCCAAATTCACAATACACCCACTCCACAACTCTTTGGGAGCCGAGGTGCGTGGTTTGGATCTGTCCCAACCCGTCGATAAAGACACAAAGAAAAATCTGGTTGCGGCGTGGCTGGATCACCTGATCCTGCTTTTTCGGGAGCAGGATCTTACGCCGGACGGGCAGAGGATGTTCTGCCAGCAATTTGGTTCGCTCGGGGGAAGGCTCCGAAAGGCAGAAGATCGACCGGAAGGTCGTGACGCCGATAACATAATGCTGGTAACAAATGTGCGGAAAAACGGGGTACCAATAGGCTCATTACCTGACGGAGAAATGTTCTTTCATCACGACAAGTGTTACGCACCCGAACCCGACTGGGGCACGATCCTTTATGCCCTGGAGGTCACCAGTGTGGGCGGGCATACGCTTTTTGCAAATATGTATGAAGCCTGGAACACGCTTTCCAGCGAACTCAAACGGACGATCGACGGTCGAAAGGTCCTGCACAGATATAAATACCTTCCTACCGAACGGGTGGACCTCAGCGACGACATTGATCAATATGATCATCAGTGGCAGCCAATTGTCATTACCCATCCCAAGAGCGGAAAACGTGCGCTGTACGTGAATGAGTTGATGTCCGCGTTGATTGAGGGATACAGCGAGGCCGAAAGCCGCAATATTATCGACCGTTTAAATGACCATGTGAGAACATCCCATGTGATTTATGACCATAAATGGTGTCGTGGTGATCTTTTGATGTGGGACAACTGGTGCACGATGCACGCGCGCACTGATTTTCCACGTGACGAAACCCGGATGCTGCGTCGTTACACGATATCCGGGCAAGCACTCAGCGCTTGAGGTTCCATTTCTTTCGCGGTCTGGATTATTGCACCTCGCAACAAATGCAGAAAACGCAGTCACGCAACAGAATGCTGGTCAGATCATTAATATGCAATCCTTTCTGTTCACACTTGGCCACCTTTCGGGCGCTGCACGCGGAATACTGTGGATGCTGCTTGGTAGTTTGTTTTATGGCTTGATCTACGTCGTTGTTCGCGGACTTTCTGAATCTTTTGCAGTCAGTCAGATCGTTTTCTTCCGGGCCGTTCTG
Source organism: Pseudomonadota bacterium (assembly GCA_036136335.1). Lineage (GTDB taxonomy): Bacteria > Pseudomonadota > Alphaproteobacteria > MPNO01 > UBA830 > JAYZQT01. The sequence goes on along the minus strand of JAYZQT010000080.1, from coordinate 23,442 downwards.
GGTTCTGCATTTATGTTGCCGTGGCTGTTCTATGCCGGCATTAGCGCGTTGCATACGGGGAGAATGACACTCTATCTCTGGCGAATGCTATTCAGTTATCTCGGGGCCCTAGCTTGGATGTATGGCATTGCAGGGATGCCGTTAGCCGATGCAAATGCGTTGATGTTCACATTGCCGTTGTTCACAGTCATTCTGGCGGCGGTATGGCTTGCGGAGCGCCCAGGAGTGCACAGGTGGTCAGCGACGGTCGCCGGGTTCGCGGGTGCTCTTATTATTTTGCGCCCAGGGGTCATCGAGATATCGGCGGAGGCTGTCGCAACGTTGCTGGCCGCTGCTTTTTTTGCCGCCGCCCTGATTGGCAGTAAAATGCTGACAGAAACAGAGAACCCAAACGCAATGGTGTTTTATCTATATGCCTTGATGATACCACCGGCGGCTGTGGGTGCGATGTTTGACTGGACAGCACCTGAGGTTGGAGACATACCGCTGCTGCTGGCTTTGGGGATCTGTACCGTTGGTGCACAGCAATGCCAGACACGTGCTTTCCGGTCTGCTGCGGCTAGCCTCGTCGTGATCGTGAATTATGTTCAATTACCGATGATCGCTTTGTTGAGCTGGGTGATATTCGCGCAGTCAACCGATCTATGGACCTGGATTGGCGCTGCCGTAATCTGCGCCAGTACTTACTATGTGAGTTATCGTGAAGGACGCAGCGGCGCCAAAATTCAAACCCAAAAATCAAAAGGGGAGTTAGTGAAATGAACGACAAGGCTACGGAGCAGACATGGGAAGTTGTCAAGTCAACAAAACCACGAATTCGTCACACCATGCTTCGCGTAAAAAATCTCGAAAGGTCGATTGATTTCTACACTCGACTTTTCGGAATGACACTGTTCCGTCGTCGTGATGTGGAGGGCGGAAAATATTCGGTCGCGTTCATAGGGTATGGGGACGAAAATACTGATCCGGCGATCGAACTTACCCATAATTGGGACCAGAAAGAGGATTACGACCTGGGAGATGGTTATGGGCACATAGCTATCGGGGTCCCCGATATTTATGAATTATGTGCACGACTTGAAGATGAAGGCGTGGCAATTCCGCGTCCTGCCGGGCCGCTGAAACATGGCGGCCCAAATGCCTCCATTATCGCGTTTGTCCGAGACCCTGATGGTTATTTGATTGAGCTTGGGGAAAGGGCGTGAACCCATCAATCGTTTGAGGGGATGCCAGAATACGCATTTTCACCCCAAAGCTCACGTACCCGGTGAATTCGTCCCCAGTTCCAGCGATAGAATCTGTAACGCAGTGGGGTTTTTTTGTAATAATTCTGATGGTGGTCTTCGGCTCGATAGAACTTCAAAACTGGTTCAATAGGGGTAAAGATTTTCATACCGAGTTTCTTCTCTGCTCTCGCTTTTGAGGTCTTGGCCAGCCTGCGCTGTTTTTCGCTGTGGACGAAAACCGCAGTTTCGTATGGTTCTCCCCTGTCGCAAAACTGTCCGCCAGCATCGACTGGATCCATTGAATGCCGGAAAACACTGAGAAGTTGGGGGTATGTAACTTCATCAGGGTCGTAAACAACCTTAAGGGCTTCATGGTGTCCGGTATTGCCAGGCTACACGTCTTTATAGGTCGGGTTTGCGAAGTGGCCCCCAGTATAACCTGAGACAGTTTCTAGGACGCCCGGTACTTTGTCGAAATCGGCTTCGACACACCAGAAGCAACCACCCGCAAATGTGGTAACCATTGATGTCCTTATTTTAGCAGAAAAAACACAGCCCGTCGCGATCAGAGCAGCGACTGTGGCGGCTAAAATCTATTTCATCGTGGCCTCTTAAAGTGATTCTCGCCAATTATTGGGTCAGGATATTTCAGCAACGAGGTTGATATAGTCTTATTTAGCCAATTGAACACCAAAAGGAGCAAGCGATGGGCAAAGGGCATAAAGGTAAGGTCGCTGTTATTACAGGTTCGGCTACCGGCATCGGCCAGCGGTATGCGCGACGCCTTGCTGAAGAGGGCGTTGATATAGCCGTTGCCGATATTTCAGACGCTCCGGAAACAATCGCCCTCGTCGAGGAGGTCGGCCAGATCGGACGAGGGTACATCTGCGATGTGACGTCATTCCAAAGTGTTTCAACGATGGCAGAACAGGTGCTGTCTGAATTTGGGCAATGCGATATTTTGATCAACAATGCGGGCGTTTATCCAAATGTTCCATTCGAACACATTTCGTTCGAAGATTGGCGCCGCGTAATGTCAATTAATCTGGACGCCCTCTTTTTATCCGCTCAGGCGTTTGTTCCTGGAATGCAAAAACGGCGGTGGGGCCGGATTGTTAATGTTTCGTCAAGCACTCTATCTACGCCGGTAACCGGGTATGTCCATTATGTATCCAGCAAGGGCGGTGTTGTTGGTTTTACGCGTGCACTCGCGAGTGACATGGCTTCCCACGGTATTACGGTGAATGCGGTCTCACCCAGTTTGGTACCGACAACGGGCACACTGGAAACCGAACCGCGATCAGCGGAACGATTTGAATTGGTTGCCAACTCACAGGCCATAAAACGGGTGCAGCAGCCAGATGACCTCGTCGGAACCGTGGCGTTTTTGACAAGTGAAGACGCGGAATTTGTGACAGGTCAGACCATATATGTTGACGGAGGGTTGGTACGTGGTTAGTTGAAAAAATGATTTCTGTCCCGTAGGCGCCCCAAAATTGAAAAAAAATCAGGTGTAGTTTATTGGGTACCCTTACAATTCTCCGCGACGGGAGGTAAGACCCTGCCAAATGTTTTACTTTCCGTTACAAGCCCAAGGAGAGTGTTTGATGGCGTATGAATCCCTTCGTCCCTGGCTACAGGTGCTTGAGCAGCAGGGAATGTTCAAATGGATTGATAAGGAAGTCGATAAAGATTGGGAGGTAGGCGCGGTATTTCGAATGATCTTCCGTGCCATGGATGAAGAGAACCGCTACGGGATCGGTTTTCGTAACATCAAAGGTCACAAGGGAGGCCGAGTTGTAGGCGGAGTGGTTGCGTCGTCACGCAAAATGATCGCGACGGCGCTTGATTGCGAACCCACCCTGGATGCAATACAGGACAGGGTTACCAGCGGCATGAACGCACCGATCGAACCGATCATTGTCGACACCGGACCCTGCAAGGACGTAATCATCGAAGGGGATGCGATTGACCTTTACAACTTACCGGTGCCGGTCTGGACACCGGAAAAGGATGCGGGCCCCTATCTAACACCGCTGTGGGTCACGAAGGATCCCGATACCGGAAAGCGCAATATTGGGATCCGGCGCTGTCAGATTAAAGACAAGGATACAACGGGCATTCTTTTTGGGGCTCCGGATCGTGGTGGCGCAATACACCATGAAAAATACAGGCAACGAGGGGAACACATGCCGGCCGCAATATTTATAGGCGGTGACCCAATTCAATATCTGGTGGCTCCGGCAAGGTATGGTTCGGATGAACTGGCGGTTGCTGGTGGAATTCGTGGTGAAGCAATCGAATTGGTTAAGTGTGAGACAGTTGATTTGGAAGTCCCCGCTCACGCCGAAATAATAATCGAGGGTGAGATCTTAATGGACTACAAAGAGGCGGAAGGTCCTTTCGGCGAGTTTACCGGTTATATGGCGGGTGGGCGCGAAGGTCCGGTTTTCAAGGTCAAATGTATTACCCACCGTAAAGACCCGATTGTCATGGGTGTAATCAGTCAGTTCCCTCCGTCAGAATCCTCGATGATCAAACGTGCACTACTGGAGGCTGGCCTGAAGAAACACCTGACGGAAGACCTTAATCTGCCCGGCATTCATGACGTTCACGCGCTTGAGGCTGGGGGTGGTACCGCAACTCTCTGGATCAGCATGAAGAAGATGTATTCTGGACACGTTGATCAGGCTGTGTTTGGAACGATGGGTCATTTCGGGATGAGTTATTTCAAGTGGATTGTTGTCTGCGACGACGACATCGATATTAATGACCCATTCATGCGTGACTGGGTGATGGCGTGGCGGGTCCGGCCCGACAAGGATATAAAAACCATCCCCAACACTGCGTCAGTTGAACTTGATCCGTCTTCATTCGAACCTGGCCTGACGCAAGCCGATATTAGTGGAACAAAGATGGTCATTGATGCAACCAAGAAATGGAATTATCCCGCTGTTTCCCTTCCACCACTTCACCAAATGCGCAAGGTTGCCGAAAACTGGAAAGATTATGGCCTGCCACCCCTCGATGAACTCAAACTGCCACGGGACGAATAGCTGACCACGCCTACCTCGCAGCAATGCCTGTGCGGCCTCGAGAATTGTACGGAGTTGATCAGTTTGGACTCAGCGAATTGCATTTCGAGCGTTCAGGATCTGCCCCGTTGAAGACCTATACAGGCCTATGTTCGCTCGGCTACCAGCATCACATTTGTCAGCCGGCCTTCTCTGGTACTTTTGGCTGAATTTTTCCGCCTGTCAGGGTAGTCGTCGCCGCGTGTGATTTCGAGGGTTAGTGGCGTATCAACGGTCACAGCCGTTGGTTGGGAAGGGTTTTTGACGGCCGCCTGCCGGCGAGCTGCCTCGTCGACCCATTCCAAAATACGAAATCCTGCATCCTCCAGAAGCCTTCGCATTTCTTCTGGCGGCACAAGAAAGCTGTATTCGGGATTACGCGCCCAGGGCAGAGGGTAATAGGGATCTCCCTGCCGACCCCGACCAATTTCGCTGATGGCAAAGCTTCCGCCCGGTCTGAGCACCCGGTGTACTTCGCTATAGAAGCCGGAACGGTCTTTGATATTCATTGTGACATTCAGGGCCCAAGCCATGTCGAATTTACTATCATCATACTTCAGCGACGTTGCATCTTGACACTCGAAATCAATTTTATGAGACAACCCGACTTTCCCGGTGAGCATCCGCGCAACTTCTATATATTCCTTTGTCAAATCGACGCCTGTAACTTTGCAACCGAATGTCCTCGCAAAATAGCGCGCGGGGCCGCCAATTCCGCAACCAATGTCGAGCAGGTGCATGTTTGGTCTGATAGTCGTTAAATCTGCGTGAAGTTGCGTCTGTAACAGCCCCCCCCCGTGTATTTGATCAGCTGGTCCCAAAACTTCCGAAGTCCACGCAGAAGGCGGAATATTGGCGGCCTCCAGTGCGGCGATGATCCTTGGGCCAAGATCGGGTGCGGGACTGTTGTCGGTTTTTATTGCGGCCGAGACGTCGTTCATTCATCATCCATTTCGGCAGCTTCCATTTGAGCCAGTGACCAGACCCGTGTGACGGGCCCTCTGGTTAGCAACAGTTCTTTGGCAATTTCTGACATTTCTTCTTTACCCAATACTTCGTATTCACCCATGGAAGCCGCTATTGATGTCCGTTTGGCATTATCTTCTATGAAATAAACTCCGGCCGTCATTTCCTCAATATCGCCGCCCGTGACGACGATGCCGTGTGCACGAAGCAGCATCGCGCGGCAATCACCAAGTGTTTGGGCCATAGCGCGCCCACGTTCTTCAGTCATGATCAGTCGCGAATCGGGGTGTACGGGAATGCCGTCATTGAAGATAGAAGCCATAAAATAGGTGGGTTCCAGGGTATGTTCCGACATCGAGAAGCTGGTCGCGTTGTGGGTATGGAAATGGGCGACAGAATTGACGTCAGTCCGGGCCTTGAAAACCTCGAGATGGATAGGGAGTTCGCCGGGTAGTTTGTCTGATGTTCCAATTTGATTGCCATCAAGATCGCAGAGTAGAAAATCCGCAGGGCTCGACAGCTTGCCCATTTCGTGAGGGGTCATCAGTACCACATTGGGGTCCTGTGTCCGTGCGCTGATGTGCCCAAAACCATCCACAAACCCGCGTCGATAGAAAAACCTCCATGCGATACTGAGTTTTTGTCGAAGGATTTGTTCAACTTCAGGCAAAGGTTCTCTTCTTTCGTCAGGGGACATTATTTCATTTTATGCACAATATCGATAACGGCAAATGGAGTTTAGGATGCAAAGACAAGAATACAATCCTGATCAAACAATCTGCCCTGGAATACTCCTAAATTAAGGTCAGTTCTAATTTTGTAGAACCATCATCAATTAAAACCGGCGCGAGAGCCGTTATGTGGTTGGGTTCGCTGGCTGACGCATTAGAGTGTCATATTCTTTGAATGTCAGACGCATGTTTTGCGTAAAGTTGGAAATGTCATTGCTAAAAAGACAAACAAAGGGCGGTCCCCCTGGTATTCGTTTTAGATCGATTGTATGAGTATCTGCACGTTCGGAAATTTTCCGTGGGAGGACGTAAACGCTATCATGAAATTCGGTCTGTTTTATCTACCAACATACCTGCCTGACAAACGTGATGTTCACACCCACATGCACAATATTGTGGAACAGGTTGAATATGCCGACGAAATAGGAATTGATTACATCTGGATGGTGGAGCACCATTTTGTTCGCCACGGAGGGTTTCTATCAGCTAACTACGCGTTTCTCTGTTACCTGGCGGCACGGACGCAGAACATTCGCCTTGCGACAGGAGCAACAATCATGGCTCTAAACGATCCCGTAAGGGTAGCCGAACAGGCGGCAACTCTTGATCACCTGTCCAACGGCCGCTTCGACCTTGGGGTGGGCCGGGGCTTCATTCGCGATGAATTTGATGCATTTGGCGTGCCCATGAAGGAAAGCCGTGAACGAGTGGAAGAGGGGGTCAAACTTGTACTCAAGGCCTGGGAGGGTGGGCCGATGGAATTCGAAAGCCAGTTTCGCCCGACAATTTCGGGGCTGAGCATTTTGCCAGCTATACATCAGAAACGTCCACCAATCTGGAACGCCTGCCTAATGTCACCTGAAAGTTTTGAATGGACTGCGCAGGAGGGTCACAACCTGTTGTATGTTGCGTATCACGTCGATCATTCACTCGCAACCGAACGTATCTCCTGGTATCGCAATGCCCTGCCTAAGTACGGCCGCAGGATCGAAGACCACGAAGTATGCTGCGTATACCACGCCTATTTTATGGAAGACGAAGACGACGCGCGCCTCAAGGGGATCGTCGACGGACCCATGGCAGAATACGGGAAAGCCGGAAAGGAAGCGGCGAGAAAGCCACCCGATCCTGAAGCCTATAAAGGCTACGATCAGCGAGACGCTGGCGTACAGCAACTTACCTTCGACCGGTATTTTCCCGGACGTGTGGTCATGGGTGGGCCGGATCAGGTGGTGGAACGAATCAAGGTCCTGCGCGACATCGGTATTACTCAGGTGACGTTCCTGATCGACTTTGGATCGCTGCCACAGGTTGAGATCATGGAATCCCTGAAAATCTTTGGGGAACACATTTTACCACGCGTTCAAGACATCTGAATGTCAGGCCCATTAGCAGGAGTCCGCGTCTTAGACCTGACCTCTGTGGTGCTTGGTCCCCTTGCGACCCAGACGTTGGGCGATTTTGGAGCTGACGTAATTAAAATCGAAGCCCCGTCGGGGGATACCACACGCTATACCGGGCCCAAACGTTCCATTGATATGTCGGCATTATTTATGGGGCTTAACCGTAACAAGCGTTCGATTGTACTAGATCTCAAAAAAGACGCCGCCAAGGAAGCTCTCTGGTGCCTGATTGACGATGCAGACGTTTTTTTGCATTCGATACGTCCCAAAGCGATTGAAAGGCTTGGTTTCGATTTCGAGGCGGTTTTTACTCGCAATAACCGGATCGTTTATGCGGGCATTCACGGATTTAGGGTGGATGGACCCTATTCAGGCCACCCTGCCTATGATGATGTTATTCAAGGGTTGAGCGGTAGCGCTGATCTTATGGCCCGGCTGGTCGGCGAACCCCGATATATGCCAACGATAATAGCGGACAAAACCTGTGGGCTGGTGACGGTAAACGCAATCCTTTCGGCTTTGCTCGAACGGGAAAGATCTGGCAAGGGACAGTTTGTTGAAATTCCAATGTTTGAGACCATGGTGGCCTTTAACATGGCTGACCATATATTTGGTCATACCTTTGAGCCACCGGAGGGACCCATGGGATATTCCAGGGTACTGGCGCCATCACGGCGACCATACGACACGCTGGATGGGACCATCTGTATTCTCGTGTACACGGACACTCAATGGGAGAATTTCTGGTTAGAGGTGGGCCGTCCCGAACTTGGAAGCGACCCCCGTTTTGATTCGCTTGCCAGCAGGGCTGACAATATTGAAGCAGTTTACAACCTGGCTGCGGGTTTTATCGCGACGCGAACTACAGCGGCCTGGCTGGAAGTTTTACCGCAGCTTGAAATTCCGTGTGGTGAAATTGTGGAACTCGAGAACCTGCCCGACGATCCGCATTTAAAGGCAGTTGGTTTCTTTCGCCCGGCGGAGCATCCTACGGAAGGGTCTATTACAGTGCCGGATATCGCCGTCCAGTTCAGCCGTACGCCGGGTGAAATTTTGCGGCTGCAGCCAAACCTTGGCGAACACACCGACGAAATTTTGAGGGAATCAGGATATGACGATGACCAGATTGAGAAGCTGCGAAACGACGGCGCCATCAATCAGTAATGGGAGAGTGCGGAAATGAAAACGTTGGGTGTTGGCCTGTATTGGGATGATCTAAAGGTTGGGGAGACGTTCAAAACACTTAACCGGACGATCACCGAACCTGACATTGTGAATTTCATTGGAGTTACTGGGATGGTTGAAACCCTGTTTACCGATCTGACCTTCGGTGATCATGGTGGCGGACCGATAGCCGGACGAGTTGTGCCGGCGGCACTTGTCTACACAATAACCGAGGGGTTGCTAGTACAATCGACTATGCAGACGACCGGATTGGCACTGCTCGAGGTAGAAAAAAAAGTTCTTGCCCCGGTATTTTCCGGGGACACCATACACGCGGAAGTGGAAGTGACAGCCCTGCGCTCTACAAGAAAGGGAAATCGTGGGATTGTGACTACAATGAACAGTGTATTGAACCAAAAGGATGAGCGGGTCATTGAATATCGGGCAGTCCGAATGATGGCGGGCCATAAGGTTGGTGAAAACTGAATTGACGCTGCTAATCGCCCTTGCAAATCACTGTATATCTAAGGTAACAATTGGCTGTATTCTGGGGTGTCGAGGGATGACAAATTCCTGAAGGCGCGGCGGCTTGACCTGGATTTGTACCGATGTTTCTTTGCGGTGATTTGAGAGGATCACCCTCACCTCAAGCACTTTAGCGGCTTTCCGGGCAGCACACCCGTATGGCCATTTCCTGCTGCTGATTAATGCGGCATTTCATCCGCTTCTCTGCCGACAAACGTGGAACCTGAAGCGGGACAAGGAGAAAAACCATGTGTGCAGCTAAGATGAAAATGCCAGGAATGGCCTCTGAACTAATTGTGGACCTCCGGGGCACTCTCGAATGGCTGAAGGCCGAGGGTGATCTTCTGGAAACCGATCACCCGGTCGACCCTGATCTGGAGATTACATCGATTCAGAAAAATCTCGATGGAGGGTGCCCAATCCTGTTTAACAACGTGAAAGACAAACCCAACCACCGTGTCGTTACAAATCTATTCGGCGACATGAATGTCGTAAACAAGATGTTTGGCTGGACGGACGATACCGACCGGACACGCAAGCTAGCGTATGCATTGGAACATCCGTTGCCACCGATAGAGATTGGACAGGATGAAGCACCCTGTCAGGAACACGTGATAGAAAGCCCGGCAGATGTTAACGAGTTTATGGTGCCAATCCGGCATACTGAATATGAACCAGAACTTACGGTAGGGTCAGGTAACCGCGTTGTTGCAGGTAAGTATTTTGATGGTGGTACAGACCTTGGCTACAATCGTATGAATTTTCGTTGGGGCAATGTGGGCACTTTCCAAATTTCGCCGGGCTCACATATGTGGCAGGTTGTTTCGAAACACTACAAAGACGACGAACCAGTACCGATTACGATGTGTTTCGGCCTTCCGCCCAGTTGTACGCTGTTGGCAGGCGCGGGTTTTGACTATGTGATATTACCACAGGGCTGCGATGAAATTGGCATTGCCGGTGCTGTGCAAGGCTCGCCGGTGCGACTCGTGAAGGCCCGTACGGTAGATGCCTACGCGGTTGCGGATAGTGAAGTCGTTCTGGAGGGTTATGTGAACCCGCGCGATCGACGTTACGAAACAGCAGAATCCGAAGAAGCCGGAGTTCAGGGCCGGTTTCATTTTCACCCCGAATGGGCGGGCTATATGGGCAAGGCGTATAAGGCACCGACCTTTCACGTTACCGCAGTTACAATGCGCAATCCCGCCACAAAGCCAATAATTTTTGCTCTGGGCGTCCACACGCTGGACGATCACAACATCGATACAACGGTTCGTGAGGCCGCAATGTTCGCACTATGCGAGCGAATGCAACCGGGTATAGTGCAGGACGTCGTAATTCCTTACTGCATGACAGACTGGGGCGGGGGAATCATTCAGGTGAAGAAACGCAACAAGCTGGACGAAGGCTGGCAACGGAACTTCATGTCGGCAATTCTGTCTACATCCCAGGGTTCACGCATTTGCGTAGCAGTTTCGGAGGATGCTGATCCTTATGATATGGATGACATCATGTGGAACATTACTACACGGGTGAATCCGCATACAGATATTCTGAACCCGATCCCCGGAGGTCGCGGGCAGACGTTTATGCCTGCAGAACGGATGACTGCGGGGGATAAGGAATGGACAGCCTCAAACACCCGGTTTGAGGGTGGAATGGGGATAGACTGCACAGTGCCATTCGGGTTTGAGAGTGACTTCATGCGCCCGGTTTATCCAGTCGAAAAGGTTGATTTGTCGGACTGGTTTACCGACGAGCAGATAGGTAATGGAAAAAACCGAATGCGGGGTTGGGTTACTAGCCTCGCCCGCACCGGACGTTGAGGAGTATTTGACATCTAACGAGGGCGTTTCTATCAGTTTGCCCTTGTTAGGTTGTCAGGTCTGATATGGGGGTTTGTCCAGGCCGTTTGGCGAGAGTGTAAAAATTTCTACGCCGTCGGAAGTAACACCGAGGGTATGCTCAAACTGCGCACTTAAAGATTTATCTTTTGTAACAGCGGTCCAGCCGTCGGAGAGAATTTTGGTTTCCGGCCTGCCGGCAGTGACCATGGGCTCGATGGTAAAAAACATTCCTTCGCGCAGCTCCATTCCTTGGCCTGGGCTGCCGTAGTGCAGAACGCTCGGTGGGGTGTGAAAAATACGCCCTAGTCCATGTCCGCAGAAATCACGCACCACCGATAAACGTTGTTTTTCGACAAATGATTGGATGATGTGTCCGATGTCTCCGAGACTGGTTCCGGGCTTGACAATCTCGATGGCCATCATAAGGGAATCGTATGTTACGTCTATCAGGCGCTCAGCTTTAACCCCGATGTTGCCGACGGGGTACATCCGCGATGAATCTCCGTGCCAGCCTTCGACAATTGGGGTGACGTCAATGTTGACGATATCACCTTCTCGCAGGACCTTTTCCCCGGGAATGCCGTGGCACACGACATGATTTACGGATGTGCAGATTGATTTTGGAAAACCACGATAACCCAGGGGTGCGGGAGTTGCGCCGTGGTCCAGAGTGAAGTCATGGCAAAGCCTGTCCAATCGTTCTGTCGTCACACCCGGTTGAACATGCTCCGTAATCATATCAAGACATTCTGCAGCCAACTTTCCTGCTTTTCGCATGGCTGCGAATTCATCGGGCCCATGCAGGATTACGCCTCCTGATATGCCGGTGTCCGCTTCGTTATATTCTGTAAATATTTCGTTCATTTTTTCTCGGATTATAGTTTTGTTGTTTATACGGCGTTGGAGGCCTCAGGGTCCAGCAATCCGCTTGACGTTTATATCTAAGGTTTTTGCGAGGGTTTATGGGTTTAAAATTCCAGATAGTGACCTAATGTCGAGAAATTCCGTAAGGCGCGAGCCAGGATAGAAAGCGGTCGCGTAGGCGGGCCGGCCCCGCATGCGATCATACCAATTGGTCACTCGCGGGTAACTTTTCTTCCAAAGTGGGGAAAACCCAAGATCAGACATCCGGTCAATCAGTGGTGCGACGATGATATCGGCAAGCGTATACATTTCTCCGATCAGCCAGGGACCATTTTCTAGCGCACGGTCCATCCGTGAGACTGTTTGCGATATCTGATCGAGAGATTCCTCTACGTCTTCATTTGAAAACCCCTGCGGCCCCATACGTCTAAAAAAATCCCTACGTATTGGCCTTACGTTGGCTTCCTGTTTAAGGAAACCTTCTTTATCAAGCCCATCAAACCGTGGCAGAAACGCCATATTGAATGAGGAAAAACGCACTGCGGCAGTCGTCACCTCTTCAAAGTATCGCATCCACTCACGCATAACCGCGCGTGCTCCTGGATTAGCAGGGATCAGCGGTATTTTCTGAAATGTTTCATCCAGGTATTCGCAGATAACACTGGAGTCACGAACCACCCGACCATCGTGAACCAGAGTGGGAACAACCCCATTGGGATTTAGTTTGAGATAATCGGGAGCGAGCTGCTCTTTTCTTGCGAGATCGATTAAATGCTGTTTGAAGTTGAGACCCTTTTCCGCCAAGCACAGCCTGACCTTCTGGCTGCAGGTAGAGTGGTTCGCATGATAGAGTTCAAGCATGGCCACTTAACTAATCAAGGATTTCTAAACGGTTACTTATGACAATGGAAGTTTGGGTCAGTTTGCAGGAATAACAAAGGGCCTCCACACCCTCCTTTTTGGCGGCAGCGGCGGCCAGTGCATACGATGGGTCAATATCATTTGCGACTCGAAAAGTGCCGCAATCCTCCCGTTGACAGAGATAAATCGTAACCGCGCGTGCCCCCGAATTTGCCATCGCGGATAATTCACCCTGGTGTTTCGTAGCGCGGGTCGAGACGCCATCGGGAAATTCTGCGACTCCTTGTGTTCGCATGAGGTGGACGTTTTTGATTTCCACGTAACAGTCGGGTTTGTCATCGTCCGATAGCAGAATGTCGATACGCGAATTCTTACCGTACTTTACTTCGCGCCGCAGGTCTCGATATCCCCTTAGTTCCGGGAGTTCGGCGGACATGATCGCCTCTGAAATTATTCTGTTGGGATGAGCAGTGTTGATGCCTACTAAACCTTCTGACACACGAATCATTTCCCAAGTATATTTCAGTTTTCTGTCGGGATTGCGTGCCGGTGACAACCAGACTTCCGAATCCGGATCCTGTACGCCAGTCATTGCACCTGTATTTGCGCAATGTGCGGTTACAGTCTCACCAGACTCTAGCACAACATCAGCTAAAAATCTCTTGTACCGTTTGACCAGCCGGCCGCGGATAAGAGCGTCAGGGAACTCCATGTTCGCACCCTACCGGGCAATGCAGGTCCTTTCAACGACAGCATGCCTCGGGTATACAGGCGGGACAACAGTCAGGTTGATTTATGGCAGACAAAGACACGGTAACCGCGTGCGTGATTCTTATCGGTAACGAGATTCTTTCCGGACGAACCCAGGACAAGAATCTTAACTATCTTGCGAACGGCCTGAATGAAATCGGTATTCAGATGCGTGAGGCACGGGTCATTCCTGATATTCGCGAAACTATTGTTGAGACAGTTAACGAATGTCGCGCAGCGTTTGACTATATTTTTACAACGGGTGGCATTGGCCCCACCCACGATGACATCACATCCGAATGCGTCGCGGAAGCTTTCGGTGTCCCTATGTACCGTGATCAGGAAATTGTCGATTTACTAAATTCATATATGACAAGACGTGGCAACTCTGAAATGAATGAAGCACGAATGCGCATGGCAACCTTCCCGGAAGGAGCCGTTTTGCTAAAAAACGAGGTTAGTGCTGCTCCGGGTTACATGATCGGAAATGTTTTCATCATGGCAGGCGTTCCCCGGATTATGCAGGCGATGTTTACCGAAGCAAAAATTCATCTGAAGGGAGGAAAAAAAGTACAAGCCCGTGGGTTGGTGGTGGATCTACCGGAAGGCACAATTGCTGAACCTTTGGCGTCCGTTCAGAAAAAATTTCAAGACGTAGATATTGGTTCCTATCCCCAGATGCGAGAGGTGGGTTTCCGAGTTTCAGTTGTTGCCCGTGGGACCGAGAAAGTTCAACTCGATCAGGTAATCAACGAGCTCATGGAGTTGCTCACTGGACTCGGTGGTCAGCCAATTGAAGAGGATTTGGCCACCGCGCAGTCTCAATCCCACATAGACGATTAGGCATGGAGGTAAATTCCCTGATTTTGGGTGCAATTCTGGGTGCCGGTGTCCTGCTGATCGCGATGGGTCTTGGGAATTTGGCCAACAGGAAGTTTGACGAAGAAAAGCGCAAACGTGGGTTCTGGCCGCTCAACGCGGGCTTGATCCTTGCGGCCGTATCAATTTATTTATTCGTGACCGCAGGGTAACACCCGGTTAGAAAAGGCCCAATTTTACAAGGGGTGAGGGCCATAAGTTGGGCAGTAATTCGTTTTGATACCGGATGCTGTTATTCTCTCAGGTTCCCTCCACAACAATCATATTGAAGTCTGCGGCACCTGTACGTTTCATCTTTGCTGCCTGATAATCGGGTGAATTATACATTGCCTTGGCCTTCTCGACGCTGTCGAATTTAACGACAACAATTCGGTGCGGTTGCCAGTTCCCTTCCAGAATCTGGGCTGCTCCGCCACGGGTCAAAAACTCTCCGCCGTATTTCTTGATTGCGTCCGGTGCCAGTTTGCCATACTCGCCGTATGCTTCTGTGTCGAATATTTCGACATTTGAGATGATATAGGCGGTCATAAGATAGCATCCTTCCAGAGTTTCATTATATTGACAGTCGTGGTTTATCTAATTTAAGCGGGTGCGGACCGATACCACAAGCCGTATACGCGATCTCCGAGGTGATCATAATGACGAATAAATCCTTAAAGTCGATTCGAAAGCCCGCACGTGCCAAGAAGTTGCCCCGGACACCCCAAAAGTTTCGTTATGAAAAACCCGCGGACATCGCATCGGGCAAGTCGATAATGTCACTTTGTCAGACCGACATCATTCGGGGAGCTGTGCAGGTCCTGAAGGAGGGCGGTGACAATAACTTGCATTCCCATACCGGAATGGACGGTTTCTGGATGGTCCTTGGCGGTCGCGTCAGGTTTTATGGTCCCGGCAACGAAGTAATTGGAGAATTTGGAGTGCATGAAGGGATTGTCATGCCGCGCAACAGCCAGTACTGGTTTGAAAGCTGCGGCGAAGACGACCTAGAACTTCTTCAGGTCGTTGCTTTCGACCGTGAGTTAAAAAACGAGCGGGTCGATGTGGTGCCGCAGAAATTCGATGTGGAGGCGATAGTTCGCTTTGATGGACGTGCATAGGTTAACAGATGGTTGCGAGAAGGTTAATTCAGTGGTCTTCCCGTGTATCGGGCATCCATCCTGGTCCGGCGAGCATGGTTTCCAGTTCTCCGTCGTAATCGGGTGCATTTTCAACCTGTTCGAGCCAGTTGAGCCCCATTGCCTTAAAAATTCGATTGGTCATCACGATCAGCCGCGCCTCATTCTTTGAATCAGAATTAAAGTGCTGTTGGATGCAATAGGCAGGCACAAAGATAAAGTCACCGCGTTCCCATTCGAATTTGCGTGGTTCTTCCTTCCAGGACCAGTGAAACTCAACATCCACATCAAAAACAACGTCCCAATGTAGGTCGTATCCGCTTCCTTCGGCCACGAACAGGATTTGTTCGGCCAGAATTCGGCGCTTGCCGGTGTGGCTGTCAGGTTTGATGAACTGCATATACGCTTCCACGCAGTTCTCGGTCGTATTCTGGTTCTCGTGCACCAAATGCTTGATTAGGCCATCGGGAGAATTTTCAAATGGCATATCGGTTGGCTTCACCACAGATAGACGATTTCGGTAGGTTTTGCGGAAGTCGGCTGATTCTTCCAGTTGTTCCCGATACCAGTTCGTATTTTCATCGGCACCCCTATGGGCGCGGTCTCGTTCGTGTGTTGTCATCTCTCCATACTTCCGCACTTTGTTGACATTGGACTGTCAGGTTTACAGGTCTGTCGGGGGTTCCCAGTGTTCCCATCCCGGCACCGGTTCCTTTGGGGGATACTTTGCGACTTTCTGGAAAAGCATGTGCATGAAAAGAAAGAGAGGCTTGGCCTTCATAACCAGAGATACCAGATCTTCATCGTCGGAGGCATTGAAATGCTGATGAACGCATCCATTCTCCACGATAATCACATCACCGGCTTCGTAGTCTATGCGCTTGCCATCATGGATGTCATAGCCCTTGCCCGAGATAATATAAAACAGCGCCGAGTTCATGTGCCCATGCCGTTGACCTGTGCCGCCTGGGGAAATAACAGAGATATGCGTTTCGATTGACTGGGCTATATCGGTCCGTTGCGGATTGATAATTGGTTTGTCAAAAAGCTGTGGTCCGCCCTTCCATGCCCAATCCTTAGATTTGTATACCCGGGGTTGGTCCATAAGCCCTTGCTGGAGTTCGCCGTAGGTGCCTTCCAGCGCGCGGACAAATGTACGCTTCCTCTGCCAGCGCTCCCAAACCACCTCTTTTGGCTGATTGTGTCCGGGGCCTGCTTTGGCTTCTTCTGCTACTACCTGACCGACGTTATCGGGGGTCTCTCCCATGCAAAACTTCTCCTTCGTTTCGACGATACAAAGCATAGAACCGAGTTGCGAAGGCGACAATGGCACAACGCATTTTGAATGAACTCAATCCGCTATATGCGGTTTTTCGCTTGACCTTGGCCGCTCCAGTTAGGGGGATCATTCGCTTTAATGGCACGACCATCCTTGACGAGTTCCTTGATCAAACCGGCCAGCGGAAAAGACCTGTTTGCACCATCCATCAATCTTTCCATCATTTGCATGTCTTTTAGTGCCCACGTGAAGGTCATGCGGTCCCAGTCGCGGAGTGCTGCGCTGTCACCTGAGCTCATCATTAGTGCGTTGCGCAGTTTCGGTAGATCAATGCCTGTCGCTTCGGCTAGCTGTCCAGCCTCTATTAGCGCGCATCCGTTTACCCAAAGAAGGTAGTTGTTCATCGTCTTTGCTACCTGACCATGGCCTATGTCACCCATGTGTTTGATGTCTGAGCAGAACGCATTAAATACTGGTCTCAAGCGCTCGACGTTGCCGTCGGAACCTCCAACGAGCGCGAGTAAGGTTCCCTCGTCCGCAGCCCATCTACCTCGTGCGATTGGTGCATCAAGAAATGCAATACCCTTTTCTTCACATATTAAGGCCAGTTCCTTCACACCTGAGACCGACGCTGTTGAGCACACAGCAATTATGCCACCCGCCTCCATTCCTTCCAGCGCACCACCGCTTTCGGTGAGGCACGAATAAACCTCGGGTTCGAAGCCAACGCCTACAATGATGAAGTCACTATTATCTCCCACCTCTTTTGCACTTGTGGCTTTTATACCCCCAGCTTCAACGGCTCTTGCGAGCTGTTCTTCGTCGATATCGTATACGGTCACGTCGAAACCGTGTTTCTTCAGATGTTTGAGCATGGCGAGCCCCATTCGACCAGGGCCAATAATACCAACGCGGTCCTTTGCCACTGATTTCTCCCTAATTTATGGTTTTTTACAGCCCATACTTTGCTTCGGCTGCGGTTTTTGAAACATACCCTTCTTCTATGTCTTTTTTGAGCCTTTCTCGGTCGCGCTTGCGGGGCTCGCCGTATCCACCCCCACCCGCGCTTTCAAGATAAAATACCTGACCAGAGCTAATTTCGAACTTTCCTGCTGACGGCGTCAGTTCCTCGTCGGGTGTCCCTGCACGGATTACAAACCTGCTCGCTCGTCCGTCGTCACCTCCGGCGGCACCAGGTGGCGGATACTTAAACCGGTCATAGCGTCTCACAACGGTACAGTCCTGGCCTACTTCGTACCGTCGTCGAAATGCGATTCCACCCCGGAATTCGCCTGCGCCGCCCGAGTCAGTTACCATATTGAATTCTGTAATACGGCAGGGATATTCACTCTCGATGATTTCGATTGGGGTCACATGCAGGTTGGAGAGATGTGTCGCTGTCGCATTGCAGCCATCATTACCGTAACCACCGCCATAGGCTGATCCAAGTATTTCATATTGCAAAGTATTGTGACCTGGTTTGCCGCCCCGGTGCCAGTTGATCGATAAAGACCCTGAGGATCCGGAGCCCGCAATCGTGCGAGACGGGTTGAAGGTGGCTAAAGCTTCGAGAATTACGTCAGTCAGGCGCAGGTTTGATTTCTGATATGAAGATACTGGTGCCGGTGATTCTGCATTGGTGATTGTTCGTGGCTTGTATTTGAATTGTATCACGTCACGCATTCCGTCATTGAACTGCATGGCAGGTCCGAGGCACCCGATCAGTGAGTAGAAAACACAGGCTTCCACCATCGACGGGCGCAGATTAATCGGACCTTTGGCCTGGAGCTGGGATTCAGAAAAATCAAACGTGATATCCTCGCCTTTTTTTCTAATCGTGACGGCAAAATAAACACCTTTGTCCATGTCCACGCCGTCGTCATCCATATAGCCGTGAGCGGAGGCCTCGCCGTCGGGTAATGCGGAAATTGCGTTACGCATTTCGTCGGCCGCACCCTTCAGTATCGCGGCAAATGAATTTAAAACCGTGTTGGTACCGAAACGGGCACAATGGTCCTGCATTCGTTTGACGCCCATCTCGGTGGCGGCGATTTGGGCGCGCACGTCACCACGGACTAGCTCGGGCTGACGGCTGTTGGTCAGGATCAGCCGTTCCAGATCATTGTCGTAGATACCTTCGGTGGTGACTTTCATCGGCGGTATGATTAGACCTTCATGGTAGATTTCTGTGGAGTTTGCGGAAGTAGAACCCGGATTCATGCCTCCGATATCAGCTTTATGGGCACAGCTTCCCGAAAATCCAATCAGTATGCCTTCGACAAATATGGGTGCGATGAACGCCATGTCAGAAACGTGGGGTACACCGGCTTCATAGGGGTGGTTGGAGACAATGACATCACCGTCCGTCAACCCTTTTCGGGTGTAAAGTTCCAATGTCCTGTTTACGAAATGTTTATAGAACGGTGCGTGGAAGAACATCGGTGGTGGCACAATTAGTCGGCCATTCCTATCGAGTATCACGCATGAAAAATCCCGGCTTTCGCGGATGATTGTTGAATACCCAGACCGGTAGAAGTGATAGTGCATTTCATCGACAAGACTTGAAACCTTGTTTTTGAGAATTTGAATAGTGATGGGGTCGACAGTCATTCTATGGGTTTCTTGTCAGAATGAGGTTCATTAAACCGTTTACATGCGCCGACCACCCCGCGGGTATCACGGCGGTACTGTCAAACTGTTCTACGATCGCAGGGCCCGACAATGTCGCTCCGGGGTGCAAACCGCTCCGGTCCCAAATTGTCGTTGTAGTCGAAGTATCTGATGCAAACCAGACTTCGCGTGTACCCTTTTTAGCGAGTTCGTGCCCAGGAGAATTTGTGATTTTTTCCGCGGAAACTGGCTCGAATTTTGGCACCGTTACTCTGGCACGGACACGATAACTAACCACTTCGACGGGTTTTTCTTCGGCCGCGTGACCATGTATACGTGCGTGTATGGCGTCGAACCGTGAACGGGCATTTAGCAAAGTTGCATCGTCAAACCCGCCAGAGAAACCGGTTCCTTCCAGCGGTACCCTCAACTCGTATCCCTGGCCGGTATATCGCATATCCAGTTCCCGGCCGAAGCTGGCCACCGTCGCATCCATACCTTCTGCATCCAGCTCCCGACGTCCCCTTTCTTCAAGTTCGTTGAATATTTGTTCGCCATGGCCAGCTGTAACCTCTGCGAGTGGCCGAAGTTCTGAACGAATGTAGTCATGCACAACGTCGGTACAGAGAAGACCGAGCGCTGAGAAAGCCCCGGGATTGGGTGGCACCAGTATGCGCGTTATTGCGAGTTCTTCCGCAACGGGTGCCGCATGAACCGCACCGGCACCTCCGAAGGGTAGAAGAGTAAACTCCTGAGGGTCCACACCTCTTTTGGCTCCGAATACGCGTATTTTATCGGCCATTCGCATATCAACAATTCGCCGAATGCCTGTCGCGGCCTCCAGGGTGGACATCCCCAGCGGCGTTCCGATTTTCTCTTTCAGCGCGTTTAGAGACGCCTCTCGGTCAAGGTTTTGGGCGCCTCCAAGAAAATAGCCGGGATTCAGAAAACCACATGCGATGTCGGCGTCGGTAACTGTTGGATCTACCCCACCTTTTTTATAACAAGCAGGACCGGGGGCAGCTCCGGCGCTATGCGGTCCAACTGCTAGCAGGCCACCACCGTCAACCCAGGCAATCGAGCCTCCGCCTGCAGAAATTGTTGTCAGGTCCAGTGCGGGCACATCAAGTCGCCGCCTCGCTACTTCACTCTCGGTGACCTCCAATGGAGCACCACCCTCAATAAACGCGATGTCGCAGGAAGTGCCACCCATATCGAGAGTGACGAGGCCCTTCTGTGCATCCTCAGCAGCAAGGTATGCTGCTGCCTGCGCGCCGGCTGCCGGTCCTGAAAACAGGGTGTACACCGTTTTACCCCCGGTAATCGCCGCCCTGAAGGGCATTACCCCGCCGTTTGATTGCATCAGGAATCGTTGCTGGGTTTCAATTCCTCCGGTATCGAGGCCTTGAGACAGGTCCCTGATATAGTTGACTAAAACAGGTTCAAGATAGGCGTTTAAAAGGGTTGTCGACATTCTCGGCCACTCACGAATTCGGGGCAGAACATCGGATGACAGCGATATGTGAGCATCACCCCATTCCTCGAGGATCAGCTCCCGCGAACGCTGCTCGTGTTCTGGATTCATGTAGGAAAATAGATATACGACGGCAATTGAGCTGACCTGTTTTCTTTTAAGGGCGCGGGCGGCTTTGCGGACGGCTGCTTCATCGAGTGGCTCCGACACGTTGCCTTCAAAATCCACCCGTCCTGCGGCTTCAAAAGTTAAACTTTGCGGCGCGAGATGAGTGGGACGCTGAAAAAAATAATCAAAAGGGTTACCATCACGGGCCTGTTGCTGGATTTCTTGGATAGCGCGATATCCCTTCGTAATGATCATCCCGACCTTGGCACCCCGCATTTCCAGAAGGGCGTTGGTTGTAATGGTTGTTCCATGGGAAAAAAATTCGATGGTATCAGGTTTTTTGCCCTGTGTGATGAAACGGTCGACGCCTTCCAGCACACCCAATGCGGGATTTTCGGGCGTTGATGAAACCTTTTCAATTTGGATGGAGCCGTCCTCAACATTCAAGAGAACAAGGTCCGTATGTGTTCCTCCAACATCAACGCCGAGGCGGTAGGGACCGCTCATTTACCATCCTTGCGTTTGGCGGGGTCGGCAAATGATGCCATGGCCATGGTGCCGCCATCCACGAACAGGTTCGTGCCGGCAATAAAAGATGCATCTTCTGATGCTAGAAAAAGAACTGCTTTGGCCTGTTCGTCTGGTTCTCCCGGGCGTCCAACGAGGTTGTTGACCTTACGATTTCGGTCAAAAATCTCCTGGCCAACAGGGGAGCCTGTCATATTCGGCGAAACCTGATTAACAATGATCCCGTATGGAGCAAGCTGCACAGCTAGAGATTGAGTAAGGTTGAACACTCCACCTTTCGCAGCAGTATAGGCCAATGCTGTGGGGCGTCCCTTGAAGCCTGAAGTAGAGCCAATATTTATCACTTTGCCTCCACGGTCGTGATCAACCATCCATTTTGCCACCTGTTTGGTAACGTAGAAAGGTGAGGAGAGTGTGATGTCTATGGTTTTGCGCCATTCGTCCTCCGACAATTCAAAAATGTCCTTGTTGTCGGAAATCGCGACATTGTTGACAAGTATATCTATACCGCCAAGCTCATTGACGGTTGTCGAGATCATTTCCGCGATGTTCTCGGTGTTGGAGACGTCACAGATAACGGCGATGGCTTCCCCACCACCTGCCCTGATCCGGTCAGTCACAGCATTTGCACGGGCGGTATCCATATCAACAACCGCGACCTTTGCCCCTTCATTTGCGAAAAGAACCGCAATTTCTTCGCCGATATTGCGGCCCGCGCCAGTCACAATGGCCGTTTTGCTTGCCAGTTTCATGCCATTTTCCCCATGTTTTCCCGCTATTAGTATTCATTTATAACCATGTAATAAACTTAGATTTCGAAGGAAAATCAAGGATGGGAGACTTTGACGTTGGTCGGCCAATTCCGCGCACAGAAGACCCTCGCCTGCTGACTGGTGGTGGCCGTTACGCGGATGATTATACACTGCCCCAACAGCTCTGCGGATACGTAATGCGTTCAGCATACGCCCACGCAGATATCCTGTCTGTCAACACGTCCGCCGCCGCCGCTATGCCCGGTGTTCACACAATTTTAACTGCGGATGATTATAGAGCAGACGGTCTTGGTGATCTAAAGTGCGCCTCCAAATGGAATTCCGACCAGTATCAGCCGCCAAATCCACCACTCGCACTTGGACGGGTTCGACATGTTGGTGAGGCTGTTGTTTTTATCGTGGCCAACACCCTGGATCAGGCCAAAGACGCTGCAGAGATCATTTCCGTCGAATACAGAGAGTTACCATCAAACGTGAGCACCGCACTCGCGATGGGGGGAAATACGATTCCGGTATGGGATGAATGTACAAACAATGAATGCTTTTATGAACAGCGGGGTTATCCGCAGGAAACGCAGTTAGCGTTTCAAAAAGCTGACATCGTCGTTGAGCGCATTTTCCAGATAACACGGACAATCACAAATACCATCGAGCCTCGCGCGTATGTCGGTGAATATAATGCGATGGATCTGCGGTACACGCTTTATACTGGTTGCCATTACCCACATAAAATTCGCGAACAGCTAGCGACCGAGATATTTCATGTAGCGGAACAGGATATCCGCGTCGTTGCAGGTGATATAGGTGGCAGTTTCGGTCTCCGCGGCAGCGTGTATCCGGAACAGGTTCTGGTATTGTGGGCATCCAGGCGGCTCGGCCGACCCGTGAAGTGGACAACGGAACGGTCGGACGCCCACCTCAGTGATTATCAGGGGCGCGATAACCATACCGTTGCGCGACTGGCATTGGACGAGGCCGGTAATTTTCTTGGTGTACATGTACGTACGCTCGCCGCGCTCGGTGCCTTCATTACCACTGGCGGCAATGGACCACCGATTAACAATCTTGGAACACTGGCCGGGACCTACGTTACACCCGCCTTGCATGTGGAAGTTTCTGGCGTTTTCACCAACACAACCCCTACCTCGCCCTATCGCGGTGCGGGACGACCGGAAGCTGCATACGTAATTGAGACGCTTGTGGAAGAGGCCGCCAAAAAACTTGGTCGGGATCCTGCAGACCTTCGGCGGCAAAATACTATC
>JAYZQT010000079.1:0-17051 GCA_036136335.1 Pseudomonadota bacterium | reverse complement strand
GGACGAGGTCTTGGAAGAATATCCAGATGTCGCAATTCAGGTATTCAACGCATTTGCGGCCTCAAAGCAGCGTTATGTGAAAGGTTTGAAGGGGAGCAGCGGCTTGGAACGGTCAGCTGTCGATACAGTGCCTCTCGCGGTGATGGAGGTGATAGACGATCCGCTGCCATATGGAATTGAACCGAATCTAGAAACACTTGAGAGTTTGATAGCCCACGCGGTGACCCAAGGGATTATTCCTGCGGCAATACCAGTTGAAGAACTTTTCGCTGCGTCGCTTTTGAATGTGGTGGCTTGAAAATAAATGATATTAATGGGTCACACTGTCCAGAAAATCCAATATTCGGGCTGGGGCATTGTCTTCCGTCTGCGCGGCAACAGGAATGTCCCAGTATTGCGAATTACTGAGGCATTCATGAAGATACCGCGCGGCAGAGGTAGCGTGGGCGTTATCGTTGCCTGGCACAATCAAACTGGGAATATCGAGCATTAAAAGGTCTTCCGGTGCAGCCCCGGGTGCGGTGTCGCGATCAAAAAGGCCGAGGTACATGCTCGTGACTATATCGAGATATTCCGCCTGTTTTAATTCTCCGTAGGCTTTGGCGAAAGAATCAGATTGACGGATAGACTGAGACCACGGGCCTCCACGAGGATCAGCGGAGAAGTTCTTGTCGTGGCCGCATACAAGTTTCACCACACCCTGCAGGCCTTGTTCCCTGACGAATTTCAGGTGTTCCAAAAACCGATTATGACAGGTGATGCGATATCTGGCACCGCCAACTGGCCAATAATGTACTATTGATAAGGTTCGTTCGGGGTGGGTGACACCAAATGCAGACGCCGGGCAACAGCCCATGCAGCCGCCGATTACATGTGCTTTTTCGATGTGGAGTACATCCAGCAGGCCTACGCCCTGACGGACGAAGTGCCCCCAGGTAATCTGTTCCACTCTTCCACCCGATTTACCATTTTCGCGCCTGTCGAATAGAATGCACCTATAATTTTGGGGGAGATAATCAAGTAATTTCAGTCGTTGATAAATCCCCAGGTTAGTCCATTGCTCGGCGCGCGCATCAAATCCGCCGGGCGAGTACATCAATAACGCCGGGCCGTCACCCATAACTTCGTAATGTGTCTCTATGCCGTCTACTTCGACCATGGACATGGGTTTATTATCTTTCCGTACCGGTGTTATTTGGTTTGCGCACTTTTAACGAATTCGTAAAAAGCCTCGTTCCTGGTTGACATTACCCATTGTATCAAAATATCTAGCCGAGTATGCCTTGAGCGTTATAGGCAATTTTTGAAGCCGTTCAAACCGCTGGTGATGGCAACAGGCCGGGCGAACAATGGAGAAAACGCATGCTCCGTAAGGAAGTAAATGACCTGTTAACACAAACAGATACGGGCACGCCAATGGGTAATCTGTTTCGCCAGTATTGGATTCCCGCTCTGTTGGCTAGCGAACTACCTGAAAACGACTGTCCGCCGGTCCGGGTAGAGCTTTTGGGTGAGAAAATGATTGCCTTTCGTGATACCGAAGGCCGTTATGGGTTATTGGAAGAGTTTTGTGCACACCGCCGGGTGTCCCTCTGGTTTGCTCGTAATGAGGAAGGTGGTTTGCGTTGCCCGTATCATGGTTGGAAGTACGATGTAACAGGACAGTGTATCGAAATTCCTTCGGAGCCTGAGGATGGCGAGTTTCGCAAATCGGTAAGGTTAAAGGCTTATTCCCTGATAAAGGTAGGTGACCTGCTTTGGGCCCATATGGGGGATCCAGAAGACCGGCCACCAAATCCGGAATGGGAATTTGCGACGGTATCACCCGAGCAAACCGTATCCACAAAACGAATCCAGGAATGCAACTGGCTCCAGGCACTGGAGGGCGGAATTGATTCCAGCCACGTGTCCTTTCTGCACTCGCAAGAGCTCGAACGCGATCCACTTTTCAAGGGTGCGAAGGCCAACAAGTACAATCTCGACGATTTGAAGCCTTTTTTTGATGTGTCTCCATCAGAGGGAGGGCTCTATATTGGCGTACGGCGCAACGCTGAGGGTGGCAAGCGCTACTGGCGGGTGACACAGTGGGTCATGCCCTGTTTCACCATGATCCCGCCGCGGGCCGATCATCCGCAACATGGACATTTTTGGGTGCCCATCAATGACGAAAGCTGCTGGACGTGGAGCTATGACTACCACCCGGATCGCCCACTTACTTTGGAAGAGAGACAGGCTTGCCTGGACGGCAAAGGCGTCCACTCTGCCGTTATCCCGGGCACATTCATACCTGTGCAGAACAAACAAAATGATTACCTGATGGACAGGGAGGCGCAGCAGCGAGGCGAATTGTATTCCGGTATTGCGGGATTTGCGATGCAGGATGGCAGTCTGCAGGAATCCATGGGGCCGATAATCGACCGGTCGAAAGAGCATCTCGTTCAGACTGATTATGGTATTGTCATGACACGCAATCGATTGCGGAAAGCGGCTACCGAATTCCGCGACAGGGGCGTAATGCCGCCGGGGCGCGATCCCGTACACATGAAAGTTCGGTCAATATCAGTTGTCCTTGACCCAGATCAGGATTACGCCAAATCGTGCAAGGAAGATATGGTGGCGGCGGAAGGCAAAGTGCGGACCACCGTTTGATTGGGCCGCTGTCGCATGATAGGCGTGCCCAAACTGAACTCGTAGGGCTCGCTGCAGTTTTGTAGTTACCAGTTTAAATTTTCAGTCTGGGAAAAACGCGCAGTGTATTCTCACTGAAAATTTTCTTTTTTTCCAACTTTGTTATGTTCGGGGTTGCGTCGATGTATCGTTTTGTATCATCGTAATTATGACCAGTCTCCGGATCAACGCCCCGTACGGCGCCGACCATTTCCGATGCAAACAGTATGTTTTTGACCGGGATTACTTTCGTCATGCAGTCGATACCCGGCTGATGGTATACGCAGGTATCGAAGAACACGTTTTCCAGCAGATGTTCATCGAGTGTGGGTTTACCCATGTCTTGGGCTAATCCCCGATACCGTCCCCAATGGAACGGCACTGCGCCACCTCCATGGGGAATTATGAACCTGAGGGTCGGAAAATCTTTAAACAGATCCCCCAGTATCAGCTGCATGAAAACTGTTGTGTCGCCCGCAATGTAATGCGCGCCGGTATGGTGGAAATTTGGATTGCAGGAGCCTGATACGTGAAGCATCCCGGGGACGTTCAGCTCAACCATTTTTTCCCATAGTGGATACCACCATTTATCGGTAATTGGCGGATCGGTCCACATTGCACCGGACGGGTCGGGGTTAACATTGCAGCCGATAAAGCCCATTTCATTTACGCACCGCTCAAGTTCGGAAATACTGTTTTTAGGCTCAACGCCCGGATATTGTGGCAACTGACACACCGGCACAAACTTTTGGGGGTACATGTCACAAACCCGCCGAATCATGTTGTTGCAGATTTCGGCCCAGTAGTACCCTGTTTTCTCTGTTCCCAGGTGATGTCCCATCCCAACCGCGCGGGGTGAAAAAATTGTTAGATCTGTGCCGCGTTCCCGTTGAAGTTTCAGCTGCGCCGGTTCTAGACGTTCGCGAATTTCATCATCTGAAATTTGTAGGTTTGCGGGTGATGGGATGAACGACGGATCTAACTTAAGACTATCCAGTTGTGCCTTGCGATATTCGGTTAATTGTGATGGTTCCGTCGTGTAGTGGCCATGGCAGTCAATGATCATGCCGTCCGTTCCTCCCCTTAAAAATATTTGTGCCGCTTTGTCAGATGATATGCATTTTAGTCAAAATGTGCTGTGTTTTGGAGGAAAAACGCTTTGCAGATACACAAACATTTGTATGAGGTGCCTGAGTCTGGTGTTCTTGTTGCAATTGGCGCACCCATCAAGAACTGATTTTAAGCGCAGTGTTGCAAGGTTTAAACGCGGCGTGACGTTTGCGCTATGCAATCTTTGCCAGTTGTATTGCCTGCCAGATCCGGTGAGGAGTTGCTGGCATATCAACGTGGGTAACGCCAATTGGGCCCAACGCGTTTACCACGGCATTGACCGTCGCCGGCAAAGCCCCAGTTGGCCCTGATTCACCCCCGCCTTTAGCACCAACAAGATTGGATTCTGTGGGTACCGGAGCGCTTATGATATCCATATCGCATAAATCGTCTGCCCGCGGCAGACAGTAATCCATCAGCGATCCGGTAATAAGCTGCCCACGAGGATTGTAAACAATATCCTCCATCAGGGCTTGCCCGATACCCTGTACGATTCCGCCATGCATTTGCCCCTTGAGAAGCAATGGGTTTATGACCGTTCCAACGTCATCCACACAGATAAATGACACCAACCGGGTTTCGCCTGTTTCCGGATCGATTTCCAACTCGCAGATTTGGACGCCTGTTGGCCAGTTCCAATATTGGGGTGCAAATGTGGCTGTTTCGTTTAACCCGGGTTCGATATGCATGGGCAGGGACGCCGGATTAAAGGCGGATGCCGCTACCTCCATGATGCTGATTGTTTTATCCGTCCCCTTTACCGTGAAGTTTCCGTTTTCAAAAATTATGTCCGCTTCTGCGGTTTCGAAAATGTGGGCGGCAATTTTGGTGCTCTTCTCGATTGTCTTCATGCAGGCAAGAAATACTGCTGATCCGCCGATCGATGTTGACCGTGAATTGAACGTACCGCGTCCGTAGGTAACAATATCAGTGTCGCCTTGCACGAAGCGAATTACAGACGGGTCTATGTTCAATTTATCGCAGACAATCTGTTTGAAGATTGTTTCATGGCCCTGGCCATGACTGATAGTTCCCATAATCAGCGTTACGGTACCGGATGGATCGAACCGGATGCTGCCTGATTCAGGAAACGGCGATGATGTTTTTTTTACGGTGTTTGAGATTCCGATTCCGCGCAACATACCGCGCTTCCGAGCCTGTATCCGGCGTTTTTCAAATTCGTTGTAACCTGCAGATTCGAGCGCCTTCCGCATGTTGCCAGGGAAGTCACCGCAATCGTAGGTAAATCCAAGCGCATTGGTCCACGGCATCTGATCGGGGGTAACACTGTTTCTCTGCCGGATTGTCGCAGTGTCGAGTTCAGTTGCCTGAGCTGCAATGTCAACCAGCCGCTCACCAACGTACGCTGCCTCCGGTGCGCCTGCGCCGCGGTAAGGATTGGTCGGGCTGGTGTCCGTAAATACACCTGTGACCTCCACGTGGACAGCAGGTGTTCGGTACACTCCAACAATCGTTCCCAGATTGTTGGTCGGTGGCCGCGGCCCTCGAATAGCCAGGTATGCTCCCATATTCGCGAGGGTTTTGACCTTAAGGCCAAGGAAATGCCCCTCCTTGTCGAGTGCAAGCGCGACTTCGCTGACGTTGTCCCGGCCGTGTGTGTCAGACATAAAACCCTCTGAACGATCACTGTACCATTTGACCGGGCGTCCCACTAAACGAGAGGCCCAAAGAACCAGAACCAATTCATTGTAGGTACCGCCACGCATGCCGAAACTGCCACCCACGTCACCAGGTATGATACGCAAGCTGGTTTCGGGAATTCCAAAGACCTGTTGGGCAATCTGGAAACGCAGGGGATGTGGGTTTTGTAATCCGGTATAAAGAGTGTAACGGCCGTGCCGGAAATCGTAACTGCCAATGCATCCGCGCGGCTCAATGGCAACAGCGGTTATCCGATTGATCACCAGTTTTTGCTGAACTACCTGATCCGCCTGCGCGAAAGCGCGTTCCACCGCTGCCGCGTCACCTTTTTCCTCAAAGAAACTGATGTTGTCAGGACAATCGGGCCAAACCGCCGGTGCATCCTCTCCGATAGCTGCTTCCAGATCTGTGACCGCCGGCAGGGGATCGTAGTCGACCGTTATGAGTTCGGCCGCATCCTTGGCTTGCAGTTGTGTCTCGGCAACCACAAAGGCCACATAATCACCCACCAGTTTGACCTGGTCTGTGACAAGTGCTGGATAGGGAGGATGGTACATGGCCGTCCCATCCCGTTTTCTTTTAGTTGCGTCTTCGCAGGGGAGATCACCATAATTTTCTGCCTTCCAGTCGAGACCGGTGAGAACACGCAGCACGCCCGGTGCTTTTTCCGCCTCGGTTGTGTCTATCGACAGAATATCAGCTTTCGCGTGAGGTGATCGGAGGACGTATCCCCAAGCTTGATCCAAAAGATTAACGTCGTCTAGAAATTCACCGTTACCGACGAGAAATCTCGGATCTTCCTCACGCCGCACCGACTGTCCAACTGCAAATTCACCCATCGCACAGCTCTCTAGAAATCCCAGTATACTGGGTACCGATAAAACATTTGCGTGCGAAAATCGAGGAGGGTTGTTTGCTTTAACGGGTCACGTATTTGTATATCGTGGTTATCACAGTGAATAATTGTCTGCGTCGCAGTGTGCCATACAGGAGTGCCGTCTTTTTATCCAGGGTAATGCGAAAAGATAGCCATGACGTGCAGGTGATAATTTCATAAGTTTATATTGTGCCCAGCACGCGAGAAAAGTTAAATAACGCATTGCATCATGACACAAATTTCCGATAGTAACCCCTTCCCTGCATCCAATGCCGGCTGCGCTCTGCAATAGGGAGATCTGCGCGAGTGGCTTGCTGCGGTGGAAGCAAATGGGGACCTGAAGCACGTGACCGGCGCAAACTGGCACACCGATATTGGTCAGGTCGTTGAGGTTATGTGTCACGACGAGGGTACCCCATCGGTTTTGTTTGACGAAGTAGAGGGGTGCCCACCCGGTTTTCGCATTCTGGTTAACTGGTTTACCGGGACCCGCAAGAACCTGACGCTTGGGTTTCCCGAAGGTTTCAACAAACTTGAGCTTTCGCGGGCCTATAGTGAACACACCAGAGGTTTAAAGCCGATAATCCATAAAAATGTCAGCAATGGGCCAATCTTTGAGAATATACTGGAGGGGGACGCTGTTGATGTGACAAAATTTCCGGCACCACTATGGAACCCGGAAGACGGCGGACGTTACATAGGAACCGGATGCTTCATTATCACGCGTGACCCCGAGACGGGGTGGGTCAATTGCGGAACCTACCGTGTGATGGTCCACGACGAGAAGAGGGTTGCCCTTTATATTTCTCCCGGAAAGCATGGCAGACTTCACCGCGATAAGTATATGGCGCAGGGTGAGCCGATGCCGGTCTGTATCGTGGTTGGCAGCGACCCGCTTTCATTTCTCACCTCTTCCACCGAGGCGCCTGAAGGTATGTGTGAACTTGATATGATGGGTGCCTATCGCGGTCATGCCATAGAATGTGTTACAGGCATACATACCGGGCTGCCCTTTCCCGCCAATTCCGAAATTGTAATCGAGGGCTTTATACACCCTGGAAACACAGCACCCGAAGGTCCGTTTGGAGAATGGCTCGGCTACCAAGGGGGGCTGATGGAGGCGGAGCCTTGGGTGGATATCTCCGCCATCTATCACCGACATGATCCGATCATCCTTGGGGCGGCGCACATCCGGCTTCCATACGAGTATGCGCGGTATCGTGCCATCAGCCGGTCAGCTGTCCTGAAAGAAAATATAGCACGAGCGGGCGTACCGGATGTACGGGAAGTGTGGGCGCACGAGGTTGGCGGTTCGCGCCTTTTTCTAGCTGTCTCTATAAGTCAGCGTTATCCGGGGCATGCCGTCCAGGCCGGACATATCGCAGCGATGTGTCACGCAGGAGCGTACCTTGGGCGCTTTGTAATCGTCGTTGATGACGACATCGACGTTTCCAATCTTGAGGAGGTGATTTGGGCCGCATGTACACGCTGTGACCCAGCGACCAATATCGAATTCATTACAAATGCTTGGTCTTCCGCACTTGATCCGATGATTTCTCCGGAGGACCGCAAGGACGGTAAGCTTTATAACAGCCGTGCCGTCATCAACGCATGCCGACCGTTTCACTGGAAAGATAAATTTCAGAAAGTCAATTCACCGACGCCCGATGCCCGGCGAGAGGCTTGGGGTCGTTGGGGTCACCTGCGAAAATAGCGGAGCCCGTTCCGGAAGCCGATTGCCAAGTTATTCTGGCAGAGACGACGTTGCGTAACAGCCTCACATATAGAATTGTTGGAACCGGATTGGGTTGATACTTAACCCACCTCACCTCGTTCATGATACGTCGGTCTGGTGCTTCTGAATTGCGCGGTCGATACCGGCTTGCCGCTTCGCGACAAGCTCAGGCTTTCTTTTCATTGCCCAGTTGTAGGCCTCTTCCTGTCGGTTTGCGTCACCGTCAAATTGGGGCACGACGTAACGCGCAATTAACTCATGGCTGCGGCGTGTGGCTTCGAAGTCCGCCCAATTGTGCGCCATTTCAAGAAAGACTCCAAAACCGCCCGATTTCTTTTCCAGCCGTCTTATTTGATCGCAGAGGTCATCAGGAGTGCCAATTACAGCAACACGAGCATCCAATAGTGCGTCGATGTTGCTGTCTGCCGAACCTTCACCGGAAGCGGTGAGTGGAAGATGCCCGACGTACTTAAAGTAATGCAGCCATTTCTGCAGCCCAAATTTAACATTTTCGCGGGCCTTTTCGCGGGTATCTGCAATGTGGATTGGTGCTACGAGTCGCCATTTTTCCCGGTTGGCCTGATGCCCATGCAAGCCTGCCTGTTCGGCATATGTATTCCACGTGTCGGGCAGTGCTTCAAAGGCCGACATGGTGGTGGCCGCCGTTGAAAGCAGGCCCATCCCGTATTTGCCACCGGCCCGTGGTCCGGATGGAGAAACGACCGAGGGGATTGCGAGTTCAACATTAGGTCGGGTAAAGGGGGCAAGATGCAGGCGAGCCTCTCGTAACTCAAACCAGTCTGTTTTCTGGGTGACTGTTTCGCCCCGGAGTAGCGGAATGATTACCTCCAACGCCTCGTCCATTTTCTCTCTGATTAGGGACACATCAATACCCATCATGTCCGGATCATAGGGAAGTGCGCCCGCACCGACACCAAACATCGTGCGTCCTTTGGTCTGGTGATCAAGCTGGTTAATTCTCTCGGCCACCATAAACGGGTGATGATAAGGCAGCGTAACGACCCCTGTTCCCAGTCTGATTTGTTTCGTCCGTTCGGCGGCGGCGGCAATGAAGATCTCTGGCGATGAAATTATTTCCATCCCGCCTGAGTGATGTTCACCGACCCAGGCTTCGTCAAAACCAAGACTGTCCAGATGCTCCAATAGTTCCAAATCCCGTTGCAACGCCAGCGTGGGGTTTTCATTAGTTGCATGAAAGGGCGCGAGAAAGGTCCCGAATTTCATTTTTCTATGGGCTCCGGTAAGAATACAATGGTCTTCATTAGAGATATGTCAGATTAGTTTCGAGTCTTTTTTCTGAAAACCAAGAGAGTAGTATGGACGTAATTCCAAACCTGCCACAACTTACCCTTGACGAAAGGGATCGGCGCCATGCCCTTGTTAGACAGTCGATGGCCTCGCAAGACATTGATTGCCTGCTCGTTCCGCAAAACACTGGAGAATGGGATGCCTGTCAGGCTGACGCGCGTTATCTGACATCGATCGGAGGGGGTGGCACAGCGGTTGCAACCGTTTTTCCCGTCACGGGTGATCCCGTGGCCATCATTCGCGAACCAAGAAGGGTGGAATATTGGAATGCCGCTCAGCGTTGGGTAACAGAAATACGGGCGACTGAGGGCGGCAAATGGGGTGCTGCCATGGTAGGCGTCATTCGTGATCTAGGCTTTGAAAGGAGTCGGATCGGTATTCCGGGGCTTTCAGGGGTTTTGAGGTTTCCGGATGGGACCCTGACCCACGGGGAGTTTGTCGAAATAAAAAACGGACTTCCCAATGCTGAATTTACAAACGCTACGGATCTGATGCATAAAATTCGTATGGTAAAAAGTTTTGAGGAAATTGAATTTATAATCAAAGCACAGGAATGTGCTGATGCGATCAGCGAAGCAGTATTTAAATACGCCAGACCGGGTTTAAACGAACAAGCCGTCTATGCGGAAATGATAGCCGCACACGTGAGGGCCGGGGGTGAAATGCCGGGAATGTTTCTGTTGGGCGTTGGACAAAATCCCAACCAAACCTTCCTTATGCCTTCCAACAGAAAACTTGATAAAAACGACATACTGATCTGTGAGTCCGAAATAAAATACGGCGGTTACATGGCTCAAAGTATTGAATCGGTGTGCCTTGGGACTCCGCCCCCTGAATATCAAAGGCTCTTTGACCTCTCGCTGGAGTGTTTCAATAAGATTGTTGATGTAGCCCGGCCTGGAATGAGTTATGCAGAGCTGATAACGGTTTGGGAAAATATAATGGAAAAGAACGGTGCCAGGGCGGCACCCACTATGGGGCATGGTGTAGGATTGGGAATGGATGGGCCGATCACGCGACCAGGCGGCGATGGTCAGGGACACATCATAGAAAACGGACATTGCCTGATCCTTAAGCCGTGGGCTACATCCATTGACGGTGATTTCGCTATTCGTGCGGGCAACACAGTGGTAATGGAAAATGGGTGTTTTCGACGGCTCGGCTCGCTTAGAATGGAACTCAGGAAAGTATGAAAAGGAAAATGCCACGGTATGTTTTTAAAAAATGCTTGGTATGTCATTGCGGTTTCAGAGGAAATTAAAGACGCCCCCTTGGGGCGTGTTGTCTTGGGAGAACCGATAGTCCTCTGGAGAACCGAAGAGGGTATTTCGGTGGCGTTAGAAGACCGGTGCTGCCATCGTCAAGCACCCCTTTCGGTTGGTCTGGTAAAGGGCAATCAAATACAGTGTGGTTATCATGGTCTAACGTTTGATGCAGAAGGGACGTGCGTGGAGGTGCCCAGCCAGGAACGTGTTCCTCCGGGTGCCAAGGTTAGGAAATACCCCCTATACGAAAAATATAACTGGATCTGGATATGGATGGGGGATACAGCAAAAGCTGATCCTGAGTTTATTCCTGACATTTACTGGCACAAATCGAAACATTGGTTGCCTGTTTCAGATAAATTCTATGTCAATTGCAATTATCAATACCTTATCGACATACAACTCGATAATACGCATTCTCGCTTTGTACACCCTGACACGTTAGGTAATGCTGGATCTCTTCGACACAGCCCGAAAGTATCAAGGGTTGGCCAAACAATCCACAACACTCGAGAGATGCGAAACAGTGATCCACCACCAATCATGGTGGACGCTACTGGCCACAGTGGTAATGCGGACGTATGGGTATCATGGACATATCATCCGAGAGCCGGCGTAATCGCATTCGACACAGGGATAGCGAAACTGGACACCGGGGTGTTCGACGGGAATGATGATAGTGCCTACAAGGTTTTCAACACACATGGCATCACACCCGAAACCGAAACGACAACGCATCATTTCTGGGTGTCCGCCAGAAACTTTGCGTTGCAGGATGCTAAGGTGACAAAGGTTCTTGCTGGCATCCGGGAGACCTTTCTCGAGGACGTTGCAATTGTCGAAGCCCAGCACAAAATTTTGACTGTTCCCGCTGTGTCTGAACATGTCGACGTAAATGCGGATCAACCGACTATCCAGGCACGAAACCTTGTACGGAATTTAATGCTCGAGGACGGAGCTTACGAGGGGCGGGTCGGTTGAGTTCATCTAAAATACCAATGTCTTCAAAGTTTTTTGGAGCAATAATTGAATTCCGTAATAAGATAACGTTTCGCACTGATGTTCGGTATCGGTGCACGATGGGCAGGTGCAAACCTCATACTTGACAGCTTTGCTAAATCATTACGATTATCTAAAATCTTCATTTTATTTGATGGGAATTTTAGTTTTTATTTTAAGGTTAATGAGATAAATGGTGGGCGCGGCTGGGATTGAACCAGCGACCCCTCGCGTGTGAGGCGAGTGCTCTTCCGCTGAGCTACGCGCCCATACATCCTACACAGCGGGCGCGCATATAAGGCGGCGCTATTGCTCTTGTCAACGCGGCTAATGGTAAGCATTTTGGACAATGAGGGTTCTTACAGAACTAGGGTGAGACAGAACGGTGAAGATATGTCCGGTTTCTATGATCACGTGTATGGTAACGTTGTTGTTGACACAGGTGGCCTGGGCGGCAACTCCCGTCCGAACTTGGGATCTAGACTTGGCATACAAGGTCTATTTTGGTGGTTTGCACGTTGTCGACCTTGATGTCGAGATCGCAATCAAACCCCAGAGATACAATGTAATCGCTAACTTGCAAAGCATTGGAATAGTCGGAAGACTTTTGCCGTGGTGGATGAAAGCCTATTCGAACGGTGAGATAGGCGGCAAGAACGTTACGCCTATATCTGCGGGTCAACGAAACAGCTGGAGGGGCAGGGAAAGGTTCGTCGAAATTACATTCACAGACGGGATAGCAAATGTCCAAAGGGTTTTACCTGAACCTGAAAACGATGACCGTACCCAAGTGCCGCAGGGTATGCGTACTGGTGTCTTGGACCTAACCAGTGGAATTATTAGCGTAATTTGGCGCATGCAAGATAATGAGGCGTGTGAAGCAACTTTGCCGGTGTTTGACGGTCGACGGCGCTATGATTTGGTTTTCCTCCACGGCGGAAAACACAAACTGCACGCGAATGGGTATACCCCTTTTGTTGGCCATACCATCGTTTGCCAGCTATCGGTCCAGAAAAAAGCTGGTTTCAAGCAAACTGATCGGTCGGGGTGGAATGATGGTGATCGCCGCGCAACGGTGTGGATGGGTAAACCGTTTCCGAACGCGCCTCCGCTGCCAATCCGGATGACACTCGACACGCCTTTTGGCGGGTTGGTAGCGCACCTTAGCGCAGCTATGTGCGAAGCTAATGGACAAAAGGTTCGTCTGACCCGGAAAACAGAGGTTGGAAATAAATGAGAATTGTATCTTAATTTCTTGGCGCGCGCTTGCTGATTGTGGCAAGTTCCGGCTAGTGATGGGGTCTTTTCGGCGTATTGTGGGCATTTGTGCGTGCCAGAAAATGAAAGGATTTTCCGGGCTATGACAACCGGGACGTGTGCTGCTATTATACTTGCCGCGGGTAAGGGTACGCGGATGAAATCCAACCTTCCAAAGGTCCTTCATCCAGTAGCCAACCGCCCAATGATCTCGCATCTGCTTGATACTGTTACTGCCTTGTCGCCAGATAAGACAATAGTTGTCATTTCGCCCAAAATGGGAGACGTTGCTGAGACGGTGGCCCCTGTAAAGGTTGTCGAACAAAGGGAGCAGTTAGGCACTGGTCACGCCGTGCTGGCTGCGCGGGACGCGATCGAAGAATTTACGGGTGATATTCTCGTACTTTATGGCGATACCCCACTTCTAACTGCGGCAACACTCCAGAAAATGTTTGCGATGCGTCGCGGCGACGGGAACCCGGCAATTGTAGTTCTTGGATTTCGACCAGAAGAACCAGGTGAATATGGGAGGGTCGTGATTGGATCCGGCGGCCGTCTTGAAGCTATCGTGGAATACAGGGATGCGTCTTCCCAACAGCGCAAACTTGATTTGTGTAATGCGGGCATCATGGTTATTGACGGCGCACATTTGTTTGCGCTGCTTGATGCTGTTGGTAACGATAATCCGAAGGGCGAATTTTATCTAACTGATATCATAGAGATAGCCGTATCACGTGGGCTAAAATGTGGAATTGTTGAAGCAAATGATCCGGCAGAGGTCATGGGTATAAACAGCCGACGCCAGTTGGCTGATGCAGAAGCTGCAATGCAGCGCCGTCTGCGAGCGGAGGCTATGGAAATCGGTGTTACCATGATCGATCCAGACACGGTCTGGCTCTCGGCGGATACAAAATTGGGTCGGGATGTCTCCATTGAACCAAACGTCTTTTTTGGCCCGGGGGTGACCATTGGTGACAACGTTCAGGTTAGATCATTCTGTTATATAGAGGGAACTCAGGTGGCCTCAAATGCAGTAGTAGGGCCCTTTGCGAGGCTTCGATCCGGGACCAAATTGGAAAATGGTGTTCGGGTAGGTAATTTTGTTGAGATCAAAGAGGCATTGATAGAACAAAATACGAAAATTAATCATCTCTCCTATATCGGCGATGCCCGCATTGGGCCGCGGACAAATATCGGAGCCGGGGTCATTACGTGTAATTATGATGGCTTTTCCAAGGATAGGACTGATGTCGGGGCGGGTGCATTCATCGGTTCTAACACAGCTCTAGTTGCCCCAATCAATATAGGAGACGGCGCTATTATTGGCGCAGGTTCGGTTATTACCAGCGACGTTGGTGCGCATGCACTGGGTATTGCCAGAGGACGACAGAGGAATATTGAAGATAGGGCGAAGTCATTTCGCTCTCGGCGGCAGACAAAGAAAGACGTTGAACCTAAAAAAAAATAAAAAACTGGGGAAAAATAAAACATGTGCGGTATCATCGGGACGGTCAGTAACGCGGAGGCCGGCCCACTTCTCCTGACCGGCCTCAAACGGCTGGAATACCGTGGATATGATTCAGCTGGAATAGCGACATTGGTGAGAGGTGGTATCCAGCGGCGCCGTGCGGAAGGCAAGATTTCCAATCTCGAGGCGTTAATCAAGGAGCAACCTCTCTCTGGTACGACGGGTATCGGTCACACTAGGTGGGCAACACATGGGTTGCCGACGGAGGTCAATGCGCATCCGCATGCAGACGAACGCGTGGTGTTGGTGCACAACGGAATTATCGAAAATTTCAGGGAGTTGAGACAGGAACTCAGCACGGCGGGACATTTGTTTACTACAGATACGGACACTGAAACGGTAGTTCATTTAATCAGCAATCAACTAGCTGAGGGTAAATCTCCGGCCGCTGCCGTTGGTGCATCGCTGAAGCGTTTGGAAGGAGCGTTTGCCCTTGCCATACTCTTCGCAGGTCACGATGGATTTATGATTGCCGCACGCCAAGGTAGCCCGCTTGCCATTGGTTATGGTGACGGACAAATGTATATCGGCTCTGACGCGTTAGCTCTCGCGCCACTTACCCAACGGATCACTTACCTCGAGGAAGGGGATTGGGCGGAAATCACGTCCAGTGGGGCGGTTGTTCATGACGTAACCGACGTCATTGTGGAACGTGATATTCAGCAAACGTCATCTTCGGGCGCAGTTACGGGGAGGGGCAACTTTGCGCATTTCATGCTCAAGGAAATTTACGAGCAGCCTGCCGTGATAGGTGATACGCTTAATACATTTCTATATCCGCGGAACGAGACGGTCACGTTACCGAAATTACCCTTTGAGCTTTCAGATATCCGACGCGTAACAATTGTTGCCTGCGGCACATCCTATCATGCTGGGATGGTAGGACGGTACTGGTTTGAAACTGTGGCAGGGCTCCCCACCGACATCGAGATAGCATCTGAGTACCGTTACCGCGATATTTATATTTTAGAGGGTGGACTAGCCTTTTTTATTTCCCAGTCCGGGGAAACCGCCGACACACTTGCTGCCCTCCGTTATGCTAAAAAGAAGGAACAGCGCATCCTGTCCGTGGTTAACGTCTTGGAGAGTTCCATGGCGCGGGAGTCGGATGTAATTTTTCAGACCAAAGCAGGTCCGGAAATCGGAGTTGCATCGACAAAAGCATTTACTACGCAGTTAACAACGCTAGCCTGTTTCGCGATTGGACTGGCAGTGGCGCGCGGCCGTATTACTAAAACCCAAGAAACACTACTCTGTCATGCGCTCACGGAGGTGCCGGCTCGGGCCAATGAGGTTTTGCAACGCGATGGACCTATCGCGGAGTTGGCGCATGAAGTGGCAGACGCCCGCGACGTGCTTTACCTTGGTCGCGGGACAAGCTTTCCAATCGCCCTTGAGGGTGCGCTGAAATTGAAAGAGATATCTTATATCCACGCCGAAGGTTACGCGGCGGGTGAGATGAAACACGGACCAATTGCACTGATTGACGAACGTGTGCCGGTAATTGTTATAGCCCCATCGGACAAACTGTTCGACAAGACTGCTTCTAATATGCAGGAAGTGGTAGCCCGTGGTGGTCGCGTTATCTTTCTATCCGATGCCGAGGGGATCGCAAGGCTCGGGGATACGGCTGTTGCGACTATCGAATTACCCACTGTAAATCCTTATGTTGCTCCGATTCTTTATACCATTCCAACCCAGCTTCTGGCCTATCACGTTGCGGTGTTGAAGGGTACAGACGTTGACCAGCCACGCAACCTGGCCAAATCCGTAACTGTCGAGTAAGTCATTGATATATAAGGATTTTTTACCCTTACAGAATGACTATTCAGAGGGTTTATGGGGTGCTTCTAGAAACAGGGTGACCTTCGTCGGGTTCGGTCCTGTGTTGTAATAATATTTCAGCATCTGTGATCTTCCGGTTGTCTCTCGGATGGCGGCCCGGAGAGTGTGGGTTATGTGGCCTGCTGGGCGCGGCGGTTTTACTTTGTGCAGCATAGTCCAGGAATGTAGCCATGACGACGACGATAGTGACCTTCGAACGTCTGGATTTTTTTTGGCAAAATAGAAGTCTAAAGCCCCATTGCTTCAACGTACGCCTGTCTTATCTCACTGGGTTGACCTGCTTGGAATACAAAATCCAGCATTGAACGGGTCCGGGGATGATCGCTGTCTGCCAGCTGTTCACGTGTGGGGCCATTAAGAAAATGTTCGCGATCAAAGATGGGGAGGCGCACGCAGGCATTGAGATGTTCATCGCGGATGAGACCGCTCGGATCGTTACCATCCTTTATTCTTTCTAGGTCATCGAGGAAGCGTTTTCTCATTAAAATTACGCCACGGTCGCTTCTCCCCAAATGTTCTTTTGTCCTATTTGCTATGGCACCTTGGCCGACCCAGGCGGCGAAATCCTGGTTCATTACATGGCTGGTTATCCATTTCCCCGTTTCTTGATCTGATACCGGGCCTTCCCAGCTTGGTATCTCTTTTTGCACATAGGGTCGCTGGTCTTGTAAGAACCGATTAAAGAACCAGCCCACGCGCAGCATATTTGTGTCGTCGATCGGCACCCCCCCCACAAACTGATATCCACTAAACATAGCAATTTGCCACAGACACATG
>JAYZQT010000078.1:0-8653 GCA_036136335.1 Pseudomonadota bacterium | reverse complement strand
GCCCGAACCTGAGAAAAAAACGAAGGGCGGGTCATAGGCTAGCTGGTTTGAAATGGAAAACGGCGCGAGATTGACTATTCCCGCGTGACCTAATGTTGTGATCCACCCAATGGGACGTGGAACCACACAGGCTTTGAATGGACTGAAGGGTAAGCCGTGGTCGTCTTTTCTTGGTTCGAAAAACATTTAATAACCCCACGGAAGTTTGTCAGTAACTGTGCGAAAGATTATCACACCAGAGAGCGTCGGCGAGAACAATAACCGGCAATGCAATTGCGAACCTGTCGGTTATTGAAGGCATACAGAACCTTTACCTTTTTGATTTTAAACACCCGCTAAACGCATTTTGTCCAATTGCGTCTGCTCAAAGAACACAAGCGGGCTTTGTTCTCTTTTAGGCATGAAATGTTTCTGAACCGTTTTGAGCACCCCACATTATGCGGATGAGTATCAGATTGGGGATGCCATTTCCGTTATACCGGAGCCAGCCAACCGGCGCTCCCAATCCGCAAGTGCTGGCTCCCGTTCATTATCGCCGAGATGCCGAAGTGCCTGGGCGACAAAGTCAAGGCCGACCATTTCATTCCACTCTCGAATCAACCTAAGGGTTATCGGTCCTGGCAGGTTCTCGCCAACACCCACGCCGTTTAAGCTTGTGACTGGCAAAATTGTTCCGCTGGTGCCGGAGAGGAATGCTTCTTCAGCATTGTAGACGTCATAGGGTGTAAAATTTCCCTCGACTACCTCTATCCCGAGTGTCCGCGCGATCTCAAACACAACCAGACGACTAACGCCGCCCAGGACATTACCTGGCGTCGACGTGCAAAGACGCCCCTGGGAGACAAAAAAGAAATTTGCCGTATTGGATTCAGCAATATTGCCATCCAGGTCCAGCAATAAAGGCAGCGCGTCCGGGTCGACCTGTGAGGCCTCAAACTTGGCCTGAAGTTGATTCATTCTGTTAGTGAGCTTCGCCTTTGGATCGGCGCACTGCGGTGGGGTACGTCGAACCCCAGGTACAACCAGCCGAACACCGTCTAGATAGTTTCTGGCAAAAGAGGCAAACGCAAGGTCGAGGCAATACATAACAACAGTGGCTTTGGCCTCCACGCCGGGAAGCCTGTTCCCCCTTGAGATGACATGCCACAGAACAAATTCATCATCGGAGGAAATGAACTCAACATTACGGGTCAGCGTCTCACGTGTGGCAATAGCCATTTGTTCCCGGCTCAGACCACTTTCTATCCGTGTATAGGCCAGCGATCGATAGAGACGATCGAGGTGTTCCTCAAGCCGGAATAGCTCGTGACCAAACGTACGTGTTGCCTCGTAAATTCCATCTCCACCTGAAAAACCCCAGTCCATAACCGAGACCGTGGCCTCACTCTGCGGTACGAACGCTCCATTCAAATATACAATTAGTCCTGTCATCCGAGCCTCTCAAATGCTCAGGCATGCTGCCCTCAAGTTCCCATGATATCAATCCTGGCCATCGACGCCTTGTTTTTATTTTATCCAATCAAATGAAATCCTGCCATGTGTCCCTGCCGGATACCATAAAACATGTGTCAAAAAGGAAAGTGCATATTTCGATTCGACAGTTAAGAAGAATTTTATAATAGAGTTTTTATACACAATATTTTACTCCAATGACCTGAGAAACACACGACTGCGATAGGGTGTGAGGTTTGTCTTTTCAACGTTCGAAAAACTTGTCAGACTTTGGAACAGCACTTTGAAGATATAGGGATAGGTTGGGGTGAGGATTTTGTGCGGGGACTGCGACATCACCGGGTAGGGAGTGTCAGCAAGATCCGGAAAACCAATTGAATAAACCAAATACAGACTTTTAAAAGAAATAGGGATTAAGAGTGAAAAAATGAGGAATACACTCGATGGAGGGGAAGCAATTGTTGAGGCGTTCCGGCGGTTGGGAGTAAAATACATTCTTTCCTCGCCGGGAACCGAATGGGCTCCAGTTTGGGAAGCGATGGCTAACCAGCAACAATCGGGCAACGCAGGTCCAGTCCTTATGGATGTCTGGCACGAAACACTGGCGGTCGATATTGCCGCCGGGTACACACTGGTGACAGGAGAAATGCAGGGTGTTCTTTTACACGCAGGGTCGGGCCTGCTACAGGGAAACATGGGCATTCATGGGGCCTTTATTGCGGGGGTGCCGATGGTAATTATTTCGGGCGAATCCATGACCTACGGTGAGCAGCCCGACTTTGATCCCGGAGCACAATGGATTAACAATCTCAGTGTGGTCGGTGGTACCACACGACTGGTCGAGCCGATCGTAAAATTTGCTTCTTTGGCAGGCAGTCCTCACACGGTCTACGAGCATGTAATACGCGCCGGAGAAATGGCCCAGCGTACCCCCAAAGGACCTGCCTATCTCGCCGTGTCTACCGAAACATTGATGGATGTCTGGACCGCGCCAGATACGTCCCGCACCGTGCCTGTTGCACCGCTTCTACATACGGCGCCTGAAGACATCAAAAAACTTGCAGATCATCTTGCACATGCGAAAAACCCGGTCGTCCTGACGGAAGCAGCCGGTCAGGACGTTGCCGCGTTTGAAGCATTGGTCGAGTTGTGTGAACTGTTGTCTTTACCGGTTATAGAAAAACCAGCGGCACTGTTTTCCAACTTCCCCAAAGACCATGCACTTCATCAGGGCCACGATTTTGGACAATATTGGGGGGAGACCGATTTGGTCATCGTCATTCGTTGTCGTGCGCCCTGGTACCCACCCAGCAAAAGTCCACCAAACGCAATTGTGGTAATGATCGACGAGGTTCCGCATCGTAGTTCAATGGTTTACCAGAGCCACCAGGCAGATATGTATCTGGAAGGTGATGTCGCCCGTACCCTGCAGGATTTGACCCAGGAGATGAAGGCGCGTGGCGTTGACCGGGAATTTGTTGCTGAAAAACGTGCGGGCCTTGCCCAGACACACGACATACTCGCGGCAAAAAGGGCCGGGGAACATGAGGCGTCTAGGAAGGTCACACCCATAGATCCAGTGTGGCTATGCGCCTGTTTGAATGCGGTAATGCCTGGCAACACGACCTACATTGACGAGGTCACAACACACACTCCGCTTTTACGCGAGCATATAATGTGGAAATCACCGCAAAGTCTTTACA
This sequence comes from Pseudomonadota bacterium, assembly GCA_036136335.1. Classification (GTDB taxonomy): domain Bacteria; phylum Pseudomonadota; class Alphaproteobacteria; order MPNO01; family UBA830; genus JAYZQT01. The sequence continues at coordinate 5,498 of JAYZQT010000078.1, read as the reverse complement.
CCCGACAGGGTGGACTTGGTCAGGGACTTGGCCTTTCACTGGGAATTAAGCTCGCAAAACCAGAATCGCCGGTGGTCACACTGATCGGTGATGGCGCATTTTTATATAATCCCGTGCTCCAGAGTCTCGGCGCATCACGCGACTTTGGACTGCCGATAATGGCTGTGATTTTCAACAATGATAAGTATGCGGCCATGCAGGGCATGCACCTCAAAATGTATCCAAAAGGTATTGCTGTAGATACTGATGTATTCCATGGCACACACATTGACTCTCCAGATTTCACCAAGGTCGCAGAAGCATTCGGTGCCTACGGCGAGAGAGTAGAAGATCCGGAACAATTGCAATCAGCCCTGAGAAATGGTCTCCGGGCGCTTGAAGATGGGCGCAGTGCCATCATCGATGTTGCCGTAGCCTAATAGACCATGGGTTCTGATAAACAGTATGATTACGGAAGTTGGGGACTGAAGAGCGAATTATACCCATCTGCAGAGCGGGAACCTACCAGGTAGCAGTAGTCGTCGCCACCGGAGACGTCACATTTCCATTAGCCGCGCCACAGGGATGTCCTGCTGTGCATCCTGTACGTCAATATCACGACCTGGTGCGCAGAATGGGGCGGGGCCATAACGCTTACATTCTTATGGGGAACAGTCACTTCTGATCGACAGAGCGCAGATTGCAAACGCCAAGTAGGGAGCCGCATATGACAAAAGGATATATTGATTCTGATGGTCACGTTATCGAAATCGAAGCCGAAATTAATGAATTTTTGGTCGATCCATATTCCGGCGCCGGTTATCAGTCGTTTTACGCGATGTTGCCAAGCCTGGATGATTTTCACACTACCGGTGCATTTCAGGGTGATCCTGATGCCGAACACCAAAAAGACACATTTGACGCCGCTGTAGGGCCTCCCGAATGGATTGAATTCCTCGATCGCTCCAATCTTTCAGCAACAGTACTTTACCCTACGATGGGGCTCGCTCATGGGCAGATTGTCGAACCGCGCTGGGCTGTCGCATACGCCCAAACATACAATAACTGGCTATACGCTAAATACCTCTGTCATAGTCCCAGGCTTAAGGGACTGGCGATCCTGCCACTGCAGAATGTCGAGGCGGCAGTTACAGAACTCCGCCGCGCAGTGGCTGATCTAGGAATGACAGGCGGGATGCTCCCATCCAACCCTACGGGAGTGCGCCGTCATACGTCAGCTCGCGAGTTCTGGCCGATTTATGCTGAAGCCGAAAAACTGGGCTGCGCCATTGCATTTCATGGAGGTGCCTACCGCGATCTCGGTTTCAACACATTTACCAGCTTCCCTGCCGTCCGTGCGCTGGGTCACCCCTGGGCCCTTGCAGTAACAACGACCGGCCTGATCGTCGATGGTGTACTTGACGCCTATCCCAACGTTCGTGTCGGGATGATGGAAGGAAGTGCAAGCTGGGTATCTATGGTTGTGGACAGGCTGGAACGCGAAACAGTATACGGCGGTCTGGAGTTGCCGCGGCCAGTAATCGAATATTTCAAACAGATCTACGTCAGTGTCGAAGGATTTGATAAATCCCTGAATGGGGCCATTGAACGTATTGGGTATCAGAGTTTTATGTATTCAACAGACTACCCTCACGAGGTCTCTTCCTCTGACATCATTGCAGAGTTGGAACATCTGATTAAACGTCACGACCTGACGGGTGAGCAGAAGTCGGCACTCCTTGAAGCAAATTCGCGACGGTTTTACAAGTTGTAATCAGAGACAGTTAATCACGCCGGTCGGGAAGAAACCAGCTGCAGTGTCACTGGTTGATTGTTGGCTTGTTTGTTTCCGAAAGCTGTCTGGGTAAGCTTTGCAGGTTTAAGTGTGTACAGGGTTCCAGGGAGGCCATTGAATTACATTGACTTAATGCCTAACATTTTTGCCGACGCTTCGGTCTAGATGTTTATTTCGGGAGGTTTTCACTGATCGCCGGGTTCCCGGCTTCGCTATATCCTGCGCAAAGAAACACTGTTCAGATAGGTACACGCTTGAGTAGGAAATCGAGTTTTGACAGACGCTGAGGTTGCCGAATTTAACAAATTTACAGTCAATGGGGGTGTTGTTCCATGACCAAAAAAACCAGAGACCCTACATCCTACGTCGGATTTGAAGAAAGATCGGATATACCTGCCAATGCATTCAATCTTAAGGGCCTTGATCACTGCGGGTTGCCCACCATAGACCCAGACCGGGCAGGAATGTTTATTGAGCAGATACTCGGTGGTGTTGAATGCTATCGTGCAGGATACAGTATAGCGGATCGCGAGATGGGCAGGTTGCGACACCGGTTTTATCATGTTGGGTCGCAATTGATCGAGGTTGTGGAACAGGAGGACGGGTCGAGCTACCCGGACAAAACAAACCCGCACTCGGCAAATACCAACCCGCACTGGGCATTTGGGACCGATGTTGATGGGCTGAAAAGCTTCGTAAAACACCTGACAGCGAATGAAATTCCATTTGACGGTCCAAGAAGCCACAAGGGGACAAGTGTTGTCTCGGTTTACTTCAGGGATCCTGATGGAAATAATCTGGAGGTGACAACCTGGAGTGAAGACCTGCAGGGTCTGCCGACGATCGAGATGGGTGGAGAACAGGGGTTTATTGTCTGGGCAGACCTTTCTCACGACTGGCAAGCAAAATAGGAACTAATGGATGCTCCTTGATATTGAAAATGAGGCGGTAGAGATAAAAATACTCGGTGCCGGAAGCAACTGGCTCAAGGTATCCAGTATGATAGCGCTTGGTCTGACCGGCTATTACAGCAAGCTACCAAAAGGATCGTCGGTTTCCATTCATACCGCACACACCGGAGAAATGTGTCTGGCAGGCCCAAAACTCGTCCATGAAGGTGTCTACCACTTTGGAATGACCACACCTCCGTGGCTGGCACGGCTGGCCAGCGACGGCCGGGGCGCACTTGGTTTCGGTGAAAAACCCGTCGATATCAGGGCAGTTGCCGTGTTCCCACATTTCGATCAGCTGGCGCTGGCCGTCCGGAGTGACCTTGGACTTTCAAGTCTTCGGCAGGTGGTAGAAAGCAAGACCCCTTTGTCTATTTCCACCGCGCCATTGCATCTCGGCCATCCCGTTGGCTGGACGCTCGATCTGCTCCTTGCGGAATACGGAGTACAGATAGAGGATTTTGAAAGGTGGGGAGGGAAGGTTGTCTTTGACGACAGGCAACCGAACTTTCTTGAAAAAGTACCGGACATACGCACCGATCGTGTGACGGCAATGAAGTCCGGACAGCTCAATTCGGTGTTTGACGAAGCCCTCATGACCCGACCCTGGAAGGAAATTAGTGATGCTGTGGACTTGACGTTTCTTCGCATTGAAACGGATGTCCTCCAATCCCTCGAGCAAAAGCACGGGATCAGGTCTTCCTTTATCCCGAAAAACAGTCTCCGGGGCGTAACGCAGGACGTTCCAACCGTGGATTTTGCGGGGTGGATTTTGTATTGCCATTCTGAACTGCCAGAAAAGCTTGTTTATCTGACTGTTGAAGCCATAGAACAACAGGCGAGGCAGATTGAAACCCTTTTCCAGCCCGGACAAGGTCTAACCGGACAAATAGACATGTCCGTGCTTTGCAAGAATACGGACCTCGCGCTTCACCCAGGGGCTGAAAAATACTACAGGGAACATGCCCATCTTAACTGAGAAAACACTTTAAGTAGATTAATTAACCAGTTGAAATTTATATTATTTAAATTTTTTATTTTATTTTTTACTTTTACTTTAACGTGAAGGTTTTGCTACCTTGAGAAATGCCCGGTTCAGCGGACGAGTTTAAAATTGTTACCGCCCCTTGAACTTAGCTTTGCGGCCCTCGTGGTGGGCATTAATCCCTTCATTCACATCTTCCGACCATTCGAGCTGTGTCCGCAGATCGTCCGACAGAACCCGGGCTTCTGCAAACCCCGGTGAACGTCGTTTCCGCAATATCCTTTTCGCTCCACGTGTAGCGAGTGGACCGTTGTTCCCAATCGTCAAGGCCATCTGCTGCGCAGCTTCCCTTACCCGGTTACGCGGATGCAAACCCTGAACAAGGCCGTAACATTCCATTTCATCGGCCGTAATTTCGCGCCCAGTACAGATAAGTTCAAGTGCCCTGGCATGCCCTACCGCCATACCCAAGCGGTGTGGCGCACCAGCTCCCGGAAAACCACCCCACTGAGCCTCCGGCATAGACATTTTGGCATCGCTAGCAGCGAGACGGATATCGCATGCCAAAACCAGTTCAACGGCTCCGGCCAGGATATCGCCGTTAATGGCAGCAATTACAATCTGTGGAAGCCCCGCCAGATCGTCAAAAACCTGGTTGGCAAGCCGCACAAAGGCGACAACATCGTCCTTGGACATCGCGGCACGGATTTCCGGGTTTAAAAGACCGGCTGAAAATACCTCGTTTCCGGCGCCTGTGACGACTACAGCGTTGATTTCCGAATTTAGACCAATCTCCACGATAGTCCGACCGAGCAGTTCCATTGAGTTAACAGTTAGGCGGTTGAGATCTTTAGGTCTGTCGATAATGACCGTCGCCAACGGCGGATTGATTTCGAGCAAAATATCGGACATTTCGGTTCCTAACTTGTTCAAGCAGAAATCTAGCATGGAACAAAATATCAACGACACCCATTGTGGAATTTGATGATGATGCAGAATCCCCCGGGCGTTGGGGTTAATTTGTCATTGATGCATGCTTTGGATAATATTTTTTACGTAATGCGTTTCAATTTAGTCGGGCACCTGAATTGCAGGTGTGCCAGAAAGAATTTAATCGATGAACATGATTGGCAAACCCATTCGTCGGGAAGAGGATTTTCGTCTTCTCCGGGGGCGAGGACGATATCTAGATGACGTTAATGTGCTGCGACAGACATACGGTTATGTGTTTCGTTCTCCAGTCGCCCACGCCGAAATTCTTGCCCTTGACACCTCTGCCGCAAGTTCCGCGCCAGGCGTAATTGCCGTATTGACGGGTGATGATCTTGAGACCCGTGGCCTCGGAACGCTTGTTCCATCCAATCCCGGGAAGCGGAGTGATGGTTCCCCGGGATTTGTCTGTGCCCAACCATTGCTTGCCCAGCGACGGGTCCGATTTGTTGGCGAACCAGTCGCTTTTATCGTTGCCGATACGGTAGATCATGCAAAGGATGCCTCTGAACTCATAGAAATTGAGCTTAACCCCTTACCGGTGATCGCCTCGGTTGACGAAGCGCTCGCGGAGGGTGCACCAGCAATATGGCCTGACAATCCTGACAATGAAGCGTACTGCTTCGAACGCGGAGACGCGGTTTCCGTGCAGACAAACTTTACACAGGCCGCTCATATCATACGGCACCGGGTCTGCGTCAACCGAGTAGCCGGCAATGCAATAGAAAACCGCGGCTGTATAGGACTCTACGATGCATTCGAGGACCGTTACACCCTGCGGGCAACTGTGCAATCGGTA
>JAYZQT010000077.1:0-26643 GCA_036136335.1 Pseudomonadota bacterium | reverse complement strand
CGCGATACCAACCCGCTATTGATCAATCATGGTCCCACCGGCCGTCAATCCACCCTCTAATCCAGTGTTATGCATAAGAAACCGCCTTATAGTATTTTGAACCCAAATCTCCCTAACAAAATATCACCAGTGTCCCGACTACACAGACACTGCCGATTTAAATTCTTTTTCCGGCATGCCCGGATACACGTATTTCAGTCTGGCATCCAGCCACCAATACTTTCCCAAACCAGAGGATAAAACCTGAAAGCAAAAATATCATGACAAACAATGCTGGGCTGTATGGACGATGAAAAAGCTCTACGTAACTTGCGTTCGCAGGTACCTCTATTTCCAACAACCCATTGTCGTTAGGGCGGATAGCCACTGGCTCCCCATCCACAAGCGCGTCAAACTCTCTCCTATGTGTCATTGCAAAAACTAAATTTCCAGGATTGTCCTGAGAGCCGAACTTAACCTTGATTGAGTTCCCTTTTATTACAAAGGTCCTCAAAAATGTTGGTTTCCCTGAATCACGGGACCTAAAATATACTGGTGTTGGTTTTTCGGGATTCTCGTAAACAGAGAAACCACCTTTAGCAGCTACTCTATTCCAGCCCAGGCCCTCCAATTCGCCGTCACGATCCTGGTGGATGACCAGATACCGTATGCCATATTCGGATAAATCCCGGGTCTTCCAGGGCCTCGTAAAAAAGTAGCCGTAAGGAACCTGATCAATAGCCACCAGGCCACGCTTTTCAAGATTGTTGCCAAACGCCCGATCCACCACTATTGCCCGCGCGCCGCTGCCAAGAAGTTTATGGTTGGCCAAACGCAGGTCATGGCCTTTATAGGTCGCAATTTCTGCTGCTACTCGAGAATTTGGTTCAAGATCCCTCAAAAGATCTATCGGATGGAAGTCCGAAAGACTGGCCCTGGCGGAATATTGAGTACCCCCGCAATAACCCGTATTCAGGCCCAGGATCCGCATCGTCGTCGGGAGAGTCACCGCAATCAAGCTGATGCACAAAGTGACACTTCCGACAAACAAATAGATTCCCGCTAGCCTGGACCCATCCGCCACTTTGCCCAACAACATGAGGAACAACGCACAAAAGAAGACTAGTGCAGCCGATATATGGAAAACGGTTAGATTTTCAAATTCCGGCGCCAGCCAAAATGAAGCGATCCCGATCAAGGTAGCCATCAACATTAAGACAATCACGCGAACACCCACGACGTTCCTTTGCAATGACTCCCAAAAAAACCCAACAGCGATCATGCAGAATGGCATGGAAAACCAGAGCACACGGGTTATGTCCCCAGATTTAACCAAGGGTGTCCTTAACCTGATTTCAGGAGATATGTACAAGATTAAAGCGGACAGAGTCGGCACTACGCCGCATAAAATTATGGGCCAGAAATGTCGTTGACGGCTATATTTGGCGGTATAAAACGTCCCAAACATGACTAAAACAATGATGGGCAAAGCAATATATGTAGAGACCTGCAACTGGGCCCCATAATTATAGGACAGCCATTCGCCTGGTGGAATAACCATTCCCAGAAATAATTCTCTCCAGTTTGTCAAAACACTGTCATAAACACCCTCATGGACACGCGCGCTACTCGCAAAATTCACAAAAAAGTCGTAAGTCTGAACTGACGTCAAAACCAACCCACAAATCATTGCGATCTGGGTTGCAAAAAACTTTCTGTTAATTTTGAAATTGGATTTTATAAGGCACCAGGCTAACCAAAATGGGATGAAAAGAATTACATGGTTAATACTGACACTCAGTACCATCAGAGCCCACAAAAGCGTTAACACCAGTATTATTTTAAAACGGGGGCCCTTAAAAAACTGGTGACTGAACAGGAATAGAGAAAATCCAAAAACGGATGCGAGCTGGTACTGATGGACTGGATACCAGAACGCAATTGGTGTCAAAATGGACAGTAGTGCACATAAAAGGGATGTTGGGGTGTTCAAAAATAGTTTGAAAAACAGATAAAACACCGTGGTGGTGCAGAACGCCACCAAACCGCGAACCACAGTCATGGCAAGATGTGGATCCAGAAAATAATATGCAAGCGTTTGTACCCCGAATGGGTAGGTTAGAGCGTCACCAAGCAGCGGGACCCCAAAATTATTGAAATAGTTAATAGTGGGCAGTACCCCGGAAAGAATCATTTGCCGGGCTACAAGCAGACTAGGGAATGCATGATTTGCATCATCGTGCGTGTCGAAGGAGTAGCAGTCCGGGAAGATAATCACTTTTAGTAGGACTAGAATGCAAATAGACACCCCCAAATAAAAGGCGGCGTAAAGATGAGTTAATTGCTTGTCCAATTTCGTTCATCCATATATCTGCGCGCTTCCTCGACCGAGGCCCCAATCAATTTTTCGTCATATTGATTCCAGCCATCAATCGGAAATGGATTGCCTGACTCCTGGTCAATGGCAGGCACTCCGTATATGTCCTTTCCAATTCGCAAAAACGCGACACTCTTATATTCGATGTTCAATCTGTATAAAACTTCATCCAAATCCTGCGTGCCCGCATCTACCATCCTTTTGGCTTCCTGCCGAGATGCCCCGACAAAAATGTTTTCCTTTTGAAATTTTTTGACCCTTTTGGGATGCACAAAAGGAATGCCATGGGGAATTGCTATCACTTTTTCACCAATGCCCAGGATGTTTGTCTTTTCATACTCCTGAAGAAAAAAGAGGTTGCCTCGTGCCTGGGGGAAGGTAAGCAAAGGCACATGAACTATTCCAGAAGTATGGACAAACAACAGACCCACGACGGCTGTCCAGAAAGCGAGGAAAATGATTGTCAATTTTGTTTGACTAGCTTGCATCCGATCTTCTCCGGCTGGGCCCCAACCACAACAAAGAAACAAAAGCAAAAACCGATAAATAGAACACTGCTCTGACCCACAGTGGTATTGGAATGCCGCGATAAACAACTTCAACGGTTTTGTTATCAGGCATAAAGGGAATCTCGATCATTCCCAAATCGCTGGAATAGGATTCAACCTTTTCGCCATCGACATTAAACAACCAGCCCTCGCGATTGAAAAATGCGATCTGGAGGAGGGAAGCTTTTTCGACATTTGGTAGTTCTATAGAAATACCGTTTGGCCGCAATGAAAAGTTGTGCAGGTTTAGCCATCTGCCTTTGTGTTTGTAGCGCACTATTGAAGGCTGATCCGGGTTTTCATATAGCTTAAGCCCGGTTCTTTGAGTGTCCTGGCTTACAACCTTCCAATTGTTTTTTTCCAGCGATTTGTCAGGACCTGGAGTAAGCAGATATCTGATACCCAGTGCACTTAATTTATCAAATTGCCAGGGTGGGGAGAAAAAATAGGTGTCATCAATCTGGATCAATCGCTGCTTCTCGAAAATTCTCCTTAATCTCTGGTTTGCTACCAGGGCCCGCGCATTACTCCCCAACACGTCGCCGAACACAGCCTTAAGATCAAAACCCCGTACTGGACTGATCACAGATGCCATTCGCGAGTAGGGTTTCATTGCATCTAGGATGTGGTTGGGCTGGAATGTTGCCTTGTTGCTTAACGCAAAATAATGGTTTGGGACTGAACAGTTTTTGCTACTGGCCCCCAATATTATATTCATTGTGGGTACAAGACTGAGTATCAAGCAAAAAGCCACACACATTGCTCCAAATGCAGGATTAAACTGGAGAAAGGTTTTTTTTCTTGTGTGTACTCGCGGATACATGGTCAATGATTTTATGTTGGTTGAAATCAACCACAGACCAACCAAAAAAATCGGCAGCATTAATAGAATAATATGCCATTCACCAATATTATCGAGCTCCGGGGCTAAACTTGGCTGCAACATTACGGGGACAAACAGGCACACTGAATAAGTTATAAAAGCCAGCCGGCCATGATACCCCTCTCGGGAATCACAAAGAAATTTTAAAAAGCTACCCACAGCCAGCATCACGAACATGTTACTGAACCACCACACTCTGGTCATATCAACAGAGTTGAATAAACTCATCCGCTCCCCATTAAACTGGATCCCAAATGCCAAAGTTGCTGGGACAAAACCCAACATAAAAACAAGCAAAAACAGTCCTGTATTTTTTCTCCGATTACTCAATAGGACCAGAAATCCGGCAATAGCGGCGAAAATAAGAGCAATGGAAAAATAGGTATTAATGGAAAAATGCCCATTGATCCCAAAGTACATCCACTCACCGGGCGGTATCAACAACCCAAGAAACTGCTCTCGAATTGTCGGCAAAATTCCCGAATATGGAGACCATCCCATCCTTGTGCTAACGGATATTAGCTCCTTGAACTCATAGGTGGCAGGTAATGTTGCTGCCGCAGCCAGTATCAATATCACTGTATTTGACAGGACGTGTTTGTTTACTCTCCAGTTATTTTTAAAAACCAGGTACCCAACAATGAACGGGATGGATATTGAAACAACATGAATACTTACGCTGTAATAAAACATGATGTAACAGACAAACAACAGTGCACATCGCCATCGGAACGTCAGCTTCTGACTACTTTGGATCAGCAAAATTAAGGTGAAAAATAGAAGTGATGCCTGATAATGATGATGCGCCAAAGTCCAGAAAGGACCAGGCGCGAATAAGGTCAGAAGAGAGCAAAGAATGGCAATCCATGGATCAAAGAATTGTCTGAAGAAGATGACCAAAGCCAGAGTGGTAAAGAAGCCAATCAGCAAGCGATTAATTGACATTGCGAGTGGGTAGTCGACAAACCAGTAAGTCAATGATTGCAAGGCGAAAGGAAGTGTCTGAGCATCTCCTATTAATGGAGTGCCAAAGTTGTTAAACAGATTAATTCTTGGAAGTTCACCCGCTGATAGGGCTTGCTTGGCGACATGCAAACCGACGAACGTATGGTTTACGTCGTCGTTGGTATCGAAACCAAAACAGTCATCAAATAGAATAAATTTTAAACACAATAAAACCGAAACGGATATTGCTGCATATAAAGCGTAGGGTGTTTCTTCCCACCAAAACCGTCGCAAAACCACAACCCTCCGGCCGGTCAAATTTTAACGGAATACAGTTTATTCCAGATTACTCTGGTCTATTTCTGCCAGCTCGTCATTGATTAGCTCTTTGATCGCAAAAATTGAGACATCATAAATCACATTTGGCATGCAGAAATAGTCAGTATCTGCGAAATTTACCTTCGAATGACTGTCGGGGTAGCAGATGTACGTTTTTTCATACAGAAATATGTTGTAGCCCCGATAATTTTCCACAAATTCGCCAAATGAATTACTGGTATTACTGGAGGGAAGCGCATCATACTTATTGAAATTGTCGTTTGGGCTGCGCGTATCATTGCTCCCTTCGCTGGGTTCATCACCCCAATACCGGTCTATGGCAGTCATGGTGTCTTTCACTAGATCTGTGTAAAGAACGCCACGTAATAATTTTGGATTACACTCCTCCAGATTTACTGGTCCAAGCTTCAGAGGAATTCCGTAGAAGACCCGATCATATTCCACAATATTGAATTTTTTATATTCGAATATCAATTCCGGAGTTACGCCAGTGGATACCGCTCCAACAAATGAAACCCCTTTTAGATCCTCTTCCATTACAAGCCCATGTCGCCTTTTCTTGGATGGTAAATCGTCTTTTTCAACGAGAAACAGACCATCACTATTCTTGAACAAACATGGGTTTTCTAATTCAAATTCAGCCTCAGGTTCCATGTTAAAGCTATTAACTTTGATATGTGCCTTGTTTTCTGGACTTCTCTCCTCCAGGCCATAGAGCCCCCTCGTGTCGGCCCACTTTTCAGACTCTTTAAGAATTCGGATAAGCTCGATCTCACTGGCTGCTTCAATAGCTTTTTTTGAATTGATGATCTCATCAACTTCCGACTTTTGAATGTTGTTGGACGTCGCATAGTAGCGACCCTCACTCTCAAATAGCGAGTACTCGCCATACACACCAACCGCTTTGGGATTCATTGATAATATTCCCGCTCAAAACATTTAATTTCCGGGGATAACCTCGCTGAGAGGTTCAGTATCATTATCTTGTGAAATTAACTCTTTTTGATCAATCAAATGGGCTTTTGTTGCCTCGAGAAGGTCAACAATTAGGCGTTTTTCGTCATCTTCACTGTAATTGCTGGAAATGAGCTCATCAATCCGTTTTATCACACCATCGGTTGGCTCAACCAAATTTTCATCTTCCACCAGCCTATCAAACTCATCTCGCAGAAAGTTTCCTTCAGCCTCTCTATAAATCATTGCCTGTGAGGAGTTTATAAACTTTCTGAACGCTGACCTTCCCCCACCATCGCTCTTGGCAGTTTTTACATCATCATAAACCTTCATTGCCCATGGCCCCAATTGAAACCCGCCGTCGATAAGTGACACGATAATGTTTTCAAAACGTTTTTTGCGAACGGCGGCGTCAATATAAGGTTCTACACTGTGCCAGAGGGCCGAAGGGACGTATCGATCGTTCTCTTCGAAAATTTTGTCCCTATCTTCATTAAAACGGATTCCGTGCGATTCCGGATCTATCCAATAAACACTGCCATTGACCATTATTAATGGATTTATATTCGCAACCCGGCCTATGTAAGATTTATTCTCCAGTATAAAATCCACCCCTTCAATACAATCTTCTTCCGTTTCACCGGGCACGCCTATCACCCAGTTTACCTCCGTATATATGCCACTTTCCCAACAATCCCGGAGGTTTTGCCGAACGGTGTCCTTTGTATATCCCTTCTTCTGCAACCGAAGTGTGTTTTCCGCAAATGCGTCAACACCAAACCGCAATGCTACAAAACCTGCAGCGGCGAGCTTCTGGAAGAAGGCCTTATCACATTTTTTATGAATTCTTAATTGAGCAGTCAGTTTTATCTTTAACCCTCGCCTGATTATTTCATCACAAATTTCCAGTACTGTCTCAGGTGCTCCGTTAAGGTCACTTTCGTTAAACATAAAGAGGTGACAACCCTGAGAAACCAGATATTCCAATTCGTCAACAAATTTTTTCGGATCTCGTATGCGCCAATAGAAGCGTTCAGCACAAAATGTGCAACGCGACCATCTGCAACCTCTCGACGCGATCACTGGTGTCAACTGATAGCCGTCCCAATTTCTGTATATGCTGAGAGGAAACCACTCGTACCTGGGGTCCTCGAGTTTATCGAGGTCATTTTCCATAGGGGCTGGGATAAACAAACGACCCGGGGTATCAAATACAGATACAATTCCCGGTAAGTCAGCCGGCCTTTCCCCTCTGGATAATCTGTAAACAAGATCGCCAATTGTAAGGTCTGCCTCACCGATACACATGTAATCTGCTATCGAGCTGTTTTCATGTTCCTTCGTGAAGCCGGAAAACGCTTTCAGGCCTATGTCTGCGTTGTAACAGGAAAAACCACCTACGACTAAAATTAACCCTGGGATCCGCGCTTTCAGGATTCGCGCCACCATCTTGGACACGTTTTCATTGCATTCCTGGATGGACATTCCAACGACTTTAGGTTTGGCTTCGCAAATTGCGTCGACGATATCCCCGAGGAACTTGTACACATAATCACTTATCTCCAGCCTGCTCCAAACATCGTAATGTTCCGCTAACCATGGATCCTTTGGAACAATGTGCCCCGAAGGCATGACGGTATCGCCGCCAGCATCATATATTCTGTGCATGTGAAAACGATGGTAGGCGACAATATCGATATCGTATGTCTGAAATGAAACGCCGGTCTTTTTTACAGCGTTATGCACATAGCCCAGTCCATTGGGCATCATGGACAAATTTCTGGAGGGGCAATCAATTAAAAGAAAATCCAGGTTGTTTTTGAACACAGGTTTTGGAATTTGGAGAGGATAAATATTTTTTTCGACGGGCACCCAACAATGCTCAGGCACCAGGGCGGGGTTCTCCATTGCGCAGTCTGCAATTGAAACGACGAAAGCCCCGTTGTGACGCAATTCGGCAACGAACGGCATCCATTGCACTGCGGACCTTCCAATTACCACCACTTCGTCGTCAGGATTTACCAGATCTAGAAGTTTCCCCTCGTCTTCAAAAATCGGTCTTCCAAGAAGCAACGGCCTGAATGTTTCCGCTAGTTCAGACTCAACAAATACATACGCACCAGTCTTGTCATTGATATACGAGGTAAGTGCTTCAAAAAACGCTGATTGAGCCCAATCTTCTGAGACTGTAAAAAATCTGTGTGAGCTGAACTCAACCCGTTTCCCAGGAATCTTCAATGATTTGGCTGACCGAAATAGTCCTTTATCCGATTTAAAACTTAGCTCAACTTTCGACATTCAAACCTCCTTAAAATCAAAGATACCGGAAGGCTGCCTCTTTACCGTACTGGTCAATCAAGTTTGTAACCTCTTCAACCCCGCCCCTAAGTGGTTCTGACAAACCAAGTGGGTCTGCATACGATACACACTGGGGGTCGAAATACACAGCTGATATAGGTACGCCATGAGCCTTTGCAGTTTCTATGGCTTTGTGCAACCAGCGCGCGTTGCTCTTGGACCTCAGTAGGTCCAGAATCACGACGCAGAAATCGACTGAAACAATCTGCGAAACATAAATCTCTTCGATAAGCCGAAGACCCTGATCAGTCGATGACCTTAAAGCCGGATCATGCCAGGGTACACTAAAGTTTCTCCACGTAAGGTCCGGAATGGAGTCAAGGAGGTCAACCAAGAACTGCCATTCATCGTGAATACGCCATGCGTGTGCAATGAAAACATCCGCTTTTTTCACTGGTTTTCCTCTGTAAGTTTACCCATTCGGATTCGATCAAACCCAACTTACCATTTTAAAATTTCATCTCCCGTAAACTGGAAATGTTTATTCTGTTCAGTATATCGGTGCAACGATGCGTGAGGATTGAGAACTCTAATCGTCCTCATTTCCAGCCCGTATCCATCTCTCTCCCTCTGATTGGCCATAAGTATTGCTCAATCATCCGCATGTCTGGTATTACCGATCATTCTTAAGTGTTTGACAAGCTCTTCCTGGCACAGTTCAGTAACATTACCTCGAAAGTGGTGCTTTCAGGCTTTTGGTTGGAAACATTATTAGGTCCTGATGAAAATCATGGTCCGCAAACCTTCGCGGCGTTGAAAGGGTTGAACGATGGCACAAACGTCGTGGACAGGTGAACTAATTTGTTTCGGCTCCAATGCAGATTAACGATGATGACGTTTCAATATTTGTAGCCAATCACAGGTATCTGTTTGGTATAGCCGACCATATTGAAATTCTTGAACAAATATTTGGATTAGAGCCAGGGAAAGTTTTGCTCTCGGACGCTTTGGTTCCGGGTCGTCTCAACATCATAATTGAGGAAATGAGCAACCCAACATTTCTGGAATATATAAGACGTTTTAGGGCCTCTTACCCACAGACCGTTTTAATGCTTGTGTTAACAGAATTTCCCACAAATCAGGCAAATAATCTTGGATTCAACGAATTCCAACGATTAAATTTTACCCTGGTTAAAAGTTTTGCTTATTTGTCGCTGCCGACAATCTGGTTGGGGAAAATACTTTTTCGCATAACACCAAACTTCGGTAATTGGAATACAGGTCTCGTATTTCGGACGAGAAAATTTTTGCGGTGGTTGTTTCACTTACTATTGAAATTGAAACGGTGGTTAGGGGCGCATTACAGGATTTTGCCGTGGGACACTACTTCCAATGCGCCAAGGCTAAGAGACCTTTACGTGGAATTTAATTATATTAAATACATGCGAGCCCGAGCCGCCGGCACGTATGCAGTCAGGACGTGTTTTGACTTAACGGTGGCCGTTCATCCCGCGATCGTAGATCCGGCCTGGCAACATATGGGTATTCGGGCGGATTGCTTCTACCCGATTATTCCCCCGCAGGTAGCTGGTGCGGTAGCAGCGAAGGCAGAAAGGCATCCACTTGAAATCCTGTTCACGGGAAGCATGACCGATTTCAGGAATCGAGGATTATCAGCCTTTCTGCAGTCGGCGGTGGTTGAGGGCGGAAAGTTTAGGCTAAAAATAAGAGGCTTTGTCGAGGATGTGAAGGAATACGAAACGTTTTTTGGTACCCTCAACATCGCCCAGTCCGAGTTTTGGCAGCATAGTAGTCCGGTGAGAATATACCGGTCGCTTAAGTACGGTCTCCTACCAATGGTAACAAAGAGGTTTAGCGATCATTTGATTGAAGATCTTGCAGTGACCATAGATTTTAAAACGCCTCAAGCCTCTGAGTTTGCGGTAAACAGTAAACTGGCTTCCCTGGAGGAAAATGTTAGGAGATATAACCAAACGGCCTCTGAAGCCAATGATGTTATACTAGAAAAAGCCGGCAAGCTTCTGGAAATTCAAAGAGGCTCAACCAAAGATGTCATGTCCAGAACGACCGAGTTTGATCCTTTGGAATTGTTTGGGCCAGTTTTGGTGGATAAATTCCGCCGCGGATCAGTCGTTGAATATCTAAAACATTTTTATTATGTGCCCAAAAGTTTGGGCAATATCCATCTTGAAAGTCTGGATAGCATAAAGGAACTACCGGAGTTAGAGAAATTTGATTCCAAAATTGAGGCTTTACTTCACGGGATTGTTGAGAGCTATAGCAACCACGGTAAAACACCCTACAGAATGGGCGACATCCTTGGCCATGACATTATAGGCGTCGAGGGCAGTCTATTCACAGTAGAAAAAGGGAAGACGCAGCAATCGTGGATTAGACGTCACACAAAACTGGTTTATCCGATGGATTATATTGAGTTAAGGGTCGCTCAGAACGCTGAGGATGATGCAGTGAAGGCTCATGACGACATCATATCGCTGGTACAGACGCTATTGTGCAGCAAGACTGTTGGTGATCCGATCAAAGTTTGCTCGACGACCTTGTCCGCGCTTTACTGGTGCGGTGGCCACTATGCTGTTGTACCTCAGACGTTGGCTCAAAATGAGGTCAGGGCACACGATTTTGAGAGATTTGAGGTTGCTAGTAACTTGCTTGATGGAATTAAAACAATAATCCGCGATGGAGGGTCGTTTTCATTCGAAATTGTGCGGCGAAGTTATTGGCGCTAGCCAGAAATCGAATGTGCATTGGACGGTGCGGTACAGGCTTTATGAGACCGTGAAGCACACCTCCGATGTTACTGGCCAAACTTCTGGTAAATTCATACTATGTTATGGAAAAAGCCTGAACCTCCTGATTTGCGGTGTTTCCCAGGAAACGATGGTCGGCTTGTTGATTAGCTTCCCGGAAATTTTGCGTGAATCCAATTTGCGGAAATGTTGAAAATTGTCTGACCTTGGTGAAAAACAAAACCCCAGTGTCTGGAGGCCATTGAGTCGGCGGAAGCTCATCATTTATCTTGCCGCCATCTGTGTGGGTTTTGTCATTTGGCAACTACACATCAACGGAGTCTTAAACGCCGAGATAGTGTTGGTGTTTTTGAGAGAGAGACCTGTGTATGGCTTGGTTCTCTTCATTGTTTTGTACGCTACGTCTGTCGTGGTATTGTTGCCTAGCTTGCCCTTGAATTTGCTTGCTGGTTATGTCTGGGGTGCATGGGTGGGCGGACTATACGTCGCAATTGCTGTAACTCTCGGCTCTTTGATTTCTTTTATGCTGGCCAGATCTGTTTTTGGGCAATCTTTGTCCCAAAAATTTAAACAGGGGTCTTTTTTAAAAATTGCTGAATCCCTTGAAAAACATGGCTGGAAGTTTGTTGCGTTCGTTCGTTTGAATCCTATTTTCCCAACCGGACCGATCAATTATTTATTCGGTTTGACGCCAATTTCTTTTCGTGCATTCTCCATAGCCACTTTTATTTTCCTTCTGCCTCCGGCCGTTATCGTTGCGTACCTGGGGGAGACGTTCCAAACATTTGTAAGTGGCGGCGAGGGTGTAACAACCTGGCTGTATCGTCTCATGATTCTCTCCCTGCTTGCTACGGTTTTATCTGCTGTGGTGTGGATTTTGAGAATTTATTTTAAGAGGGCGGGTCGTTAGTGAAAACAACCCTCTTGGTCATGACATTGAACGAAATTGAGGGCATGAAGGTAATCATGCCTCAGGTCAATTCTAGTTGGTTTGACCAGATTATTGTGGTGGACGGTGGTTCAACGGATGGCACCGTCGAGTGGGCAAAAGACCATGGATACGATACGTACATACAGAAAGAAAAGGGGTTTCGGCATGCTTATGCGGAAGTTTGGCCCCAGGTAACGGGCGACGTTGTCGTTACCTTCAGTCCTGACGGCAACTCGATCCCAGATATTCTCCCCAGTTTGCTGGCAAAAATGAATGAGGGGTATGACATGGTGATAGTGTCCCGTTATTTTGGAAGTGCGAAAAGTGCGGATGATGACGTAGTAACGGGGTTTGGTAATTGGTTTTTCACCAGAACAGTAAATCTGCTGCATGGTGGCCGGTACACGGATGTGATGGTAATATTTCGTGCTTATAGGAAGTCACTGGCTTCGGACCTCGAACTACTGGATGATGAGGCTTTTAGTGCGCCTGAAAAAGTTTTTCGAACCAGAATTAGCTGGGAGCCCTTGCTTTCGGTAAGGGCCGTAAAAGCAAAGTTGAAGATAGCTGAAATACCCGGTGATGAGCCCCCGAGAATCGGCGGGGAACGCAAACTCAAAATTTTGCAGTGGGGCGCGGCTTATTATTTTCAATTTATAAGGGAGCTTTGGTTTTGGTCACCAAAATGACGAAATGGAAAGCTTCAAAGGGTCTGTTGTGACATACCGTTTGGTAATAAAATAAAAAGTTAAAAAATGAGTGATTCTAACACATTAAAGAACCAAAATTCGGACAAGTGGCAGTTCTGGATTGATCGTGGCGGAACGTTCACAGATTTTGTAATTCGCTCACCAGATGGCAAGCTCGCCACGCACAAGCTGCTATCAGACAACCCGGAACGATATCAGGATGCAGCGCTGCAGGGGATCCGGGACTCTCTCGGTTTGGCTGGAGATGCCGAGATACCTGAAGGAGTCATTGACGCCGTCAAAATGGGGACCACGGTCGCTACCAATGCGCTGCTTGAACGCAAGGGAGAACGCACGGTACTGGCGGTGACCAAGGGCTTCGCGGATCAACTCCGTATAGGCTACCAGAACCGTCCCAAAATCTTCGCCCGCAAAATAGAGCTGCCAGAGCTTCTTTACGAGACCGTCATTGAGGTCAACGAGCGTTGTTCGGCGCAAGGTGAAGTGCTCGTGCCTCTTGACCGGAAGGAAGCGCGCGCGTCACTTCAGGAGGCATATGAGCAGGGTATCAGATCTGTCGCCATTGTTTTTTTGCATGGCTATCGATATCGAGAGCATGAGGCTGCGGTTGCAGAGATGGCCTGTGATCTCGGGTTTACCCAGGTATCGGTATCGCACGAAGTGAGTCCGCTGATGAAGTTTGTGGGGCGGGGTGACACGACAGTGGTCGATGCCTACGTCTCACCCATACTGCGCCGTTATGTGGACATGATTGCCACGCAGGTTGGCGATGCACGTCTGATGTTCATGCAATCTAATGGAGGACTTGCTGACGCGCGTTTTTTTCATGGCAAGGATTCGATCCTGTCAGGGCCGGCCGGCGGGATTGTCGGCGCTGCCCGTACTGCGCAGATGGCAGGTTTTAAGAAAATCATTGGGTTCGACATGGGTGGTACGTCTACCGATGTTGCGCATTTTGATGGTGAATACGAACGTGCATTTGAAACTCTCGTCGCTGGTGTGCGGATGCGCGCACCGATGATGAACATTCATACCGTGGCGGCTGGAGGCGGGTCGATTCTCGATTTTGACGGATCGCGGTACCGCGTCGGACCGGGTTCTTCGGGCGCTAATCCTGGTCCGGCCTGTTACCGGCGTGGAGGCCCACTTTGCGTTACTGATGCAAATGTGATGTTGGGCAAGATTCAGGCAGAGTTTTTTCCGAAAGTTTTTGGTCCAAAGGGAGACGAGCCACTCGATGAACTGGTGGTGCGCGAGAAGTTTGAGGAGTTGGCTCGTCAGCTTGAGATGGCGACTGGTGATACGAGATCCCCCGTTGAGGTGGCAGATGGGTTCCTCAAGATTGCCATCGACAATATGGCGAACGCCATCAAACAGATTTCGGTTCAACGGGGTCATGACGTTACCGAATACACACTAAACTGTTTCGGCGGCGCGGGTGGGCAACATGCTTGCCTGGTCGCAGATGCACTCGGCATGACCCGGGTCCTGGTACATCCTTTTGCAGGTGTTCTGTCGGCTTATGGGATGGGGCTTGCTGAACAGAGGATTATCCGCGAATGCGCAATTGAAAAAACACTCGACACTGGGCTTGTTGAAGAACTGAAGGGTTCGGTAGAACAGTTATCGGCTGAGGGGCGTTCCGAGATGATCACTCAGGGGGTCAATGCCGAAGGCATTTCCTATGTTGCAAAGGTACATCTTCGTTACGAAGGAACAGATACGGCGCTCGTTGTGGACTTCGGTTCATATTCGGAAATGTTGGAGCGGTTCGAGAAGACACATATGCAACAGTTTGGTTTTGTGGCGCCCGACAAAACAAACATCGTTGAGGCGCTGACTGTCGAGGCGGTGGGTGGCGGGCGCGATGTTGAAGAGGAAAACTTCGTTGAAAACACAAACGATGCTATTAATCCCCTGGGGTATGCAGAAATGTACGCGTCCGGGGCGATGCACCGTTCACAGGTATTTGACCGGGATACACTGGTCCCGGGAACAACCGTTCAGGGTCCCGCCGTTGTGATTGATCCTAATGCAACAACCGTTATCGAGCCTGGCTGGCAGGCAGTGATCACCGCACAAAACCACATGCTTATAACGAGGTTTGAGAAACGTCCAACCGAGCATGTCATCGGAACCCGGGCTGATCCGGTGATGCTGGAGGTATTCAATAATCTGTTCATGTCAATCGCCGAACAGATGGGCGTGGTGCTCCAGAACACCTCATATTCGGTCAATATCAAGGAACGGCTGGATTTTTCCTGCGCAATTTTTGACGACGATGGAGAATTGGTTGCCAACGCGCCCCACATACCGGTTCATCTTGGTTCCATGAGCGAGAGTGTTAAGACCATCATCCGGGAGCGCGGCGATGGGGTGAATTCCGGCGACGTGTTTGTTCTCAATGCCCCCTACAACGGTGGAACCCATCTACCTGATGTGACGGTGATGACGCCGGTCTTTGCCGACGATGGATCAAGGGTACTGTTTTATGTGGCGTCACGTGGACATCATGCCGAAATTGGAGGAAAAACCCCAGGGTCGATGCCGCCAGATTCCCGTCATATCGATGAGGAAGGCGTGCTTATCGATAATTTTAAATTGGTCAATCAGGGACGCCTGCGTGAGAAAGAGCTGGAAGAGCTTTTTACGAACGCACCCTACCCAACGCGTAACTTTCATCACAATCTCGGTGATCTCAAAGCCCAGATCGCGGCCAACGAGAAAGGGGTACAGGAGCTGCGGAAAATGGTAGCCCATTTTGGGCTGGAAACCGTACTCGCCTATATGAAGCATGTTCAGGATAATGCCGAGGAATCCGTTCGTCGGGTGATTGAACGTCTGTCCGATGGGCATTTCGAATATGAGATGGACTTTGGTGCCAGGGTCAAGGTCGCGTTAACGGTTCACCCGACCACCAGGTCGGCGACGGTGGACTTTACTGGCACATCACCGCAACAGGACAATAATTTCAACATTACCCACGCCGTCGCAATTGCCGCCGTATTGTACACCTTCAGGCTAATGGTAGATTCTGACATTCCACTAAATGCAGGCTGCCTTAAACCGCTTGAAATTATTATACCCGAAGACAGCATGTTACGGCCGAAATATCCTGCGGCGGTCGTGGCAGGTAACGTCGAGACCTCCCAGGCGATAACCGACACTATCCTCGGAGCCCTTGGGCTGATGGGTGCGGCCCAGGGGACGATGAATAATTTTACATTCGGTAATGCCAATTATCAGTATTACGAAACAATTTGCGGCGGTGCTGGCGCCGGGGTGGATTTTCGGGGAACCGACGCGGTGCACACACATATGACCAACACGCGGCTAACTGATCCTGAAATACTGGAATGGAGGTTTCCCGTCATTCTCGAATCTTTTTCAATCAGGCGTGGCTCCGGCGGGAAGGGAACATTCGATGGCGGCGACGGGGTAATCCGCCGGGTACGTTTTCGTGAACAAATGACTGCTTCAATGCTTTCTGGTCACCGGGTCATACCGCCCTACGGGATGGCTGGTGGTGGTGAGGGTATGCTTGGGCGTAATTATGTCGAGCGTTCCGACGGCACCCTCACGGAACAGGGAGGTACCGATTCCACAGAAGTATTTGATGGCGATGTATATGTCGTTGAAACTCCCGGGGGCGGGGGCTACGGTGCGCCATGAATTTATTCGAGAACCCCCGTGAACTCCGCGCAGCCTGCAGGATCCAGCAATTTGATGGTCCCACGTCAGGTCATGCCCAGGGGTATGTGCAGGCCAATATGGTTATCCTGCCGGAGGTTGATGCGGAGGACTTCAGATTATTCTGCGAGCGCAATCCCAAGCCCTGCCCGGTGTTGGAGGTTCTCCCCTCCGGTAATCCCGAACCCAGAGAGTGTGCTCCTGGGGCTGATGTCCGGTCCGACCTTTCCCGTTACCGTGTGTTCCGGGTTGGGACGGTTGTTGAAGACGTTAAAGAAATTACCCATCTCTGGCAGGGTGATTTTGTCACTTTCCTACTGGGGTGTTCGTTTACCGCAGAGAACGCGCTGATTGCCGCCGGCCTGGAACCACGTCACATAAAGGAAACCGGCATAGTACCCATGTTCCGGACAACCAAGCCTACTAGGGAAGCGGGCAAATTCAGTGGGCCTTTTGTGGTTAGTATGCGCCCCTACACGCCTGACGACGCGGCGCGAGCGGCAGAGGTGACGTCGAAATACCCCATGGCCCACGGTGGTCCGATCCAGGTTGGTGACCCGGGAGCACTCGGTATTCGCGATATTCACAATCCTGAATATGGTGAGCCTGTTACCATCAAAGAGGGAGAGGTGCCGGTTTTCTGGGCATGCGGCGTAACTCCCCAAGAAGCGTTAAGAAAAGCGAAACTCCCGATCGCAATCACCCACGCGCCCGGCTATATGTTTGTTTCCGATCTGGTGTCGGACGAAGGCAGGGTCTAGCAAATGAGTGCAGACAATTTTCACAATACTGTAGAGACACTCAAACAGCGCTTCGGAGAGCGACTGACAACCAACCGGACAATTTGCGAGCGCCATGGTACAGACGAATCCTATCATGCTCCGCGTGCCCCTGATGCGGTTGTGTTTCCCCATACACGCGAAGAGGTTCTGGAGATTGTAAACATCTGTCGCGATCCTCGGGTTCCCATAATTCCCTTCGGTGTGGGGACATCTCTGGAGGGACATATTGCGGCGCTTGAGGGTGGAATCAGTGTCGACCTCGGGCAGATGAACAGGGTACTCCAGGTTAATGTAGAGGATCTCGATGTGACCGTGGAACCTGGTGTAACAAGGAAGCAGCTCAATGAACATCTCCGCGATACTGGTTTGTTTTTTCCGATTGATCCCGGCGCCGATGCCACTGTCGGAGGTATGGCAGCAACACGAGCTTCGGGCACCAACGCGGTCCGGTACGGGACAATGCGCGAAAATGTTCTGTCACTCGGTGTCGTAATTGCGGACGGGCGCTATATCCGAACTGGTAAACGGGCCCGGAAGTCTTCGGCCGGATATGATTTGACACGGGTTTTTGTGGGGTCTGAAGGCACGCTTGGTATCATTGTGGATGTCACACTGCGGCTTCATGGTATACCTGAGGTCATTTCCGCCGCCGTCTGTACCTATCCAACTGTTGAAGAGGCGGTAAACACGGCGATCATGACTATCCAGTCAGGTGTTCCGATCGCTCGAATTGAACTGGTTGACGAAGTACAGATGCGCGCGCTCAACAAATTTTCAAATCTCGGATATGCCGAGATGCCCACCCTGTTTTTTGAGTTCCATGGAACTGGACCCGGCGTCACAGAACAGATCGAACGTGTCAGGGCGTTCAGCGATGATTTTAGTGGTGCGGATTTTACTTGGGCGACCCGTCCGGAGGACAGGACCAAACTCTGGCAGGCGCGCCATGACGCACACTATGCCAATATGCAGCTTCGCCCCGGTGCGAAGGCTTGGCCGACCGATGTGTGCGTGCCTATATCGCGCCTTGCTGAATGCATTTCCGAAACACGCAGTGATATAGAGAAATCTGGGCTGTTGGCGCCAATCGTCGGACATGTTGGTGATGGAAATTTTCACGTCGATATGGTTCTTGATCCGTGTGATGGGGAAGAGGTAGCGCGCGCCGTCGCTTTGAATGAGCGTCTGGTTGCTCGTGCGCTCGCAATGGAAGGAACCTGCACCGGGGAGCACGGGGTGGGGTACGGCAAAATTGACAAGCTTGTTGACGAGCATGGTGAAGCTCTGGATCTGATGTGTGGAATCAAGCAGGCATTCGATCCATCGAATCTGATGAATCCGGGCAAGATCGTTCGAATATGATCGGATCGGTCAGGTGTTTCGTCCGAGGTGAAGGATCATTGATGGATCGTAGCGGGCACGCCCCTGTTCCGGGCTTCTACGTCTGAAAGTGATACGCTTTCATTGCGTTTTTTTCTTTGTTTTTGCCGCGCTTGTGTTCTCAAATCTCTCGAGAGCTCTCATGGAGGTCCGGACGGATGGTTAGCATTCCGTCGTGCTTTGCACTTCGGCAAGGACGAAGAGGCGTATAGCTGAGGAAAGATTAGTGTCTCTTGCACTGTCGATGCTGGCGATCAACACTTCAAGGGAAATATTCCGTTCTTTGGCGATGCGCACCAGCTCCGACCAGAATTCGTCCTCCAGTGAAATGCTGGTTCGATGGCCTGTAACCGTCACGGAGCGCTTTCGCAACATGGAGCTCAACCCTGTAAATGCGGTCCGCTGTGCAGACTGGTCCCAGGGTGCCTGGACGTCTGGTCGTCAAAGACGAGATTGTAACCTGTCATGGGTAAATCCTATAAGATGTTTTGATTAAGGCATAACGTCTTTTCTATAGGAGATGGTTTTGGCTGGAATTATTGAAAGTAGGCTGACCAAGATGGGGCTCAAACTTCCTGAGGTAGCAAGCCCACAGGTCGCCAAAATTCTGAATTGGAAAAAATCGGATAATTTACTGTTTGTTTCCGGCCAGGTACCGCGTGTCAATGGGCAGATTTCGTGGCTTGGCAAGTTGGGGCGTGAATTTACGCTCGCGCAGGGTCAGGAAGCCGCGCGCGATAGTGCGCTTATGGTTCTCGCCTGCACAAAGGAAGCGCTTGGTGATTTGGATCGCGTTAAGGAAGTTGTGCGACTTAAGGGTTACATAAACGTCGAACCGGATTTCATTGACATTTCGAGCTGTTTGAACGGTGCCTCCGAATTATTTATAGAGCTGTTTGGCGATGCTGGTCGGCATGCCCGCACTGCAATCGGAGTTGCTTCCATGCCGTTTGGCGTAGCAATTGAGGTTGAGGGTGTGTTTGAGGTTTTTTAGACCCTAAAATAAGGTCTAAAATGAAGGCGTATCTTGAGGCTGCTGGGATTTGTCAGACCCCGTCGCTCTTAACCGGTGAAAGGATCAAAACCGATGTCTGGATACAAACCTGCCTGGCGGGCACGTTGACGCATTAACGCATAGACCATATCAACCATGGGTGTTTTGACGCCCAGAAGCCGGCCTAATTCGACTACGGCTCCGGTAATGCCGTCTACTTCCATCTGACGGCCGGCTTCTAGGTCCTGTAAAATTGATGTTTTATGGCCCGCTACCCGGCGTGTTCCTTCCAGGCGGCTTTCGATGGTGCCTTTAAATGTGACGCCGAGTGCTTCGCCAACCGTTTGGACCTCCTCCATAATACCAACGCCGAGAGCCCTCAGGTCATCGCCCTCCACCAGTGGACCCAGTTTTGACATAGTGAGCACGGCCATTGGGCTAAAGGACACGTTACCCCACATCTTGGTCCAGATTTCGCCACGGAGGTCGGTAGAAACCGGCGCGTCAAGCCCGGCATCCTTTAAAATCCGGGAGATATCCAACAGCCTGTCCGAAATTGATCCATCCGGCTCTCCCAAAGTAAAAACCTGGTTGCCGATATTGCGCACGATTCCAGGCGCCTCAACAACGTTACTGGATGTTATCACACAACCGACGACACGCTGATTTCCGATCGCAGACGCTATTTTGGCTCCGTGGTCTACGGTTTGAAGGGTGTGTCCGTTATGGGGCGGGCCATGGGCATGAAAATACCAGAATGGAATACCGTTCTGTGCAGCTACGACGATCGTTCCCGGACCAATCAGAGGTTGCATCGCCTTCGAGGCTTCCGTCAGCGAATGCGCTTTGGTTGAAACGAAAATTACATCTTGGACACCGAGCTCGGCGGGGTAGTTGGTTGCTGGCACCCGAACAACAAAACTTTCATCAGGGGTCAGGACCTTCAACCCGTTGGTCTGGATGGCCTGTAGGTGATCACCCCGAGCAACGAGCGACACATCCGTACCCCGGCGCGCAACCATTCCACCCACAAATCCGCCCACTGCACCGGCTCCGAAGACGCAGAATTTCATCGTTCATCCCGTTCCAGTCTATGATTGTTCGCGAGTGTAAGCCAAGGCTTGAGGGACCACCAGCGGCGGGCTGCGCCGGACGGCGAGGGTAACACAAAAATTCGGGTCGGCCCGATCCGCACCGCCTGTTCGCCGTAATGTTTCAAATTATAATCGAGCGCCGAAAGCATAAAGATACTGGCGGGGCGCTTAGCGGTAAACGCAAGCAGACTGGGTGTAAAATATTTGATCTTCTCTATTAACGCGGCCGTATCGTATGCCGCGGAAGAAAGTCCCTTGTCCATACCGTATTCGTATTTGGCCAAATCCGTCAATCCGATTCCGAGTGCCGCCAGTTTTTGAAATTCGGAAGGTTCAAATTGGTGAGGAGTCAAACCCGTTTCGGACAGGGTTGGCCAGAATCTGTTACCCGGTCCTGCATAATAGGCCCCTGTACTTGCCGATGCCGAGCTAGCCGCAGAACCACAAAAAACAGTCGTCATGCCTTGCTGCATTAAATCGGGCAGAACCTGCATACCGAGCGGTTGCATTCTAGAGGCTTGTGTAAAAGTCGTTTCCCTTATCGTCAACCACAAGAAATGCCGGAAAGTTCTCCACTTCAATACGCCAGATTGCTTCCATACCAAGTTCTGGATATTCAACACATTCGACTTTTTTTATGCAGTCTTGCGCTAGCCGTGCCGCCGGACCACCTATCGACCCCAGGTAAAAGCCACCGTGGGCCTTACACGCGGCCGTCACCTGTTTTGATCGGTTTCCCTTAGCTAGCGTGACGTAGCTGCCACCATTAGCCTGAAATTCATCAACATAGGAGTCCATTCGTCCGGCCGTCGTAGGCCCGAAAGAACCCGATGTATACCCCGCCGGTGTCTTGGCCGGGCCGGCGTAGTAAATTGCATGGTTGCGAAAATAATCTGGCATGGGCTCTCCCAAATCCAATCGCTCTTTTATCTTGGCATGTGCAGCGTCGCGGGCGACAATCATGGGGCCGGTAAGTGATAGGCGCGTTTTGATTTCGCAACTACCCAGAATTCTGCGAAGTTCATCCATCGGCTTGGACAGATCAACGTGCACCACTTCGTCGGTCAGGTCTGTGTGACCTACATCTGGGAGGAATTTCGCGGGATTTTTTTCGAGCTGCTCGAGAAAAATGCCCTCCCGGGTGATTTTCCCCAACGCCTGTCGGTCCGCTGAACAGGATACGCCCAGCCCGATTGGGAGGCTGGCACCGTGTCGTGGCAACCTGATTATCCGAACATCGTGACAGAAATACTTGCCTCCAAACTGGGCACCTATCCCCATATTGCGAGTTAGATCAAGGACTGTCTTCTCCATTTCAACATCGCGAAATGCCTGGCCGAACTCATTTCCAGAGGTTGGGAGGCTATCCAGATACCGCGTACTGGCCAGTTTGACTGTTTTTAAATTTAGTTCGGCTGTCGTCCCACCGATGACGATCGCCAGATGGTATGGCGGGCAGGCAGAGGTGCCAAGTGAGCGGATTTTCTCGTCGAGAAAGCCTGTTAGCTTTTCCTCTTTGAGGACGGCGGGAGTCTGTTGATAAAGAAAGGTTTTGTTTGCGGAGCCCCCACCTTTGGCCATAAACAGAAACTTGTAAACATCACCGGCTGTTGCATAGAGATCAATCTGGGCGGGTAAATTGGTGCCTGTGTTGGTCTCCTGAAACATGGAGAGCGGAGAAACATTGGAATAACGCAAGTTACGTTCGTGATAGGTCTTTAGAACACCATCAGAAATTGCGGCTTCGTCGTTACCGTTTACCCACACGTTCTGCCCCTTCTTGCCCATGATGATCGCCGTACCCGTGTCTTGGCACATGGGCAGAATACCACCTGCGGCGATGTTCGCGTTCTTGAGGAGATCGAGCGCGACAAATCGATCGTTATCCGAAGCATCGTCATCTTCCAGAATGTTTCTTAATTGCTGAAGATGGCCCGGCCTGAGATAGTGCGCGATATCACTGAATGCCTCAGCCGTCAGTGTTTTGATTCCCTCAGGATCAACTATCAGCATTTCCTTTCCGCTGAATTGCGCGTTGGATACAAATTCGGCTGTCAATTTGCGGTACTCGGTTGTGTCTTCGCCGAGTGGGAACATTTCGTGAAAGGTTTCATCAGCCATTAAACCAGGCTCCGCTCACAGATCAGGTTTTCTTCTTGCGGAAGGTGTCCAGTGCGACAACTTCTCCGGTTTTCTGTTCAGTTTCTACGGGGTCACCATCGAAAGAAACCCCGGATTGTTTTCCTCGATCCTCGCCAAGATACTGCTTCAGATCAGGCTCTAACAGATCTGATGGCTCCGTGTCCATCACTTCGCCGGTGCTGGTCTGAATCTGAAGTAAAAAATTCACCGAAGGGTCAGCAAAACTCACGATGGCGTCAAATGGCACATTAAGCTGTTCGTTCTTCCCCGAAAAACTGAGAGTGATTTGAAACCCAACGTCCGTGATTTTCAATCCCCAGAACTGGTGTTGAAGGACTATCGTCATTTCGTCTGGATATTGTGCAGCAAGCCGTTCCGTGACACGTACGCCCTCGTGCTGCATCCTGAAGGTTATATAGAGATGATGACTGCCTGCCAGGCCGTCCTTCTCAACCTTCAACAGAACCTCACGCACGACACTCTTCATCGCGCTCTCGACCAGGGACTGATAATTCATCAGATCTTCTGACATGGCGGGGGACTCTTATGGCATGCAGCCGATATCCGCAAGCCGAACCTAATTCACCAAAATATTCATATGAATAGTGAGGGGCTTCTGTTGCCCGGTGCCCCCCGGACCGCGCTTTCCTAATACCTAGGCAGCGAGGGCCAAATCGTTATCATTGGCACTTGTAAAAACGGCCCGCTAACGGCGGTACCATACCGGGCAAAAAGCATGTCTTTAGACGCGTGTCGATCCTGTTTCGCCCCCATTTTATCCGACCCAACCCGAGTGACGCCGGATGAAACTCATTTGGTGGAGGCGCCGGGTACTGCCCCCGGGTCCACAGCGCTTATTGCACAAGCCGTTTATCACCATAGCCGGCAAGCCGGCTCTTTTAATATAAGGTGATTCTGCCTTAAATTAAAGCATAGACGTACAGGTTTGTTATCGAGCAAAAGGGTAAATCTACAGCAAATGCAGCAGTATCTTGACCTTGTGAAACGAGTTCGTGATGCGGGCGTGTGGAAGAATGACCGAACGGGAACCGGCACCTACAGTGTGTTTGGTCATCAAATGCGCTTTAATCTGGAGGAGGGGTTTCCACTTGTCACTACCAAGAAGATACATACCAAATCGGTGATTCATGAGCTCCTCTGGTTTCTGGAAGGTGATACCAACGTTGCCTATCTTAGGGAAAATGGTGTCTCAATTTGGAACGAGTGGGCTGATGAAAACGGAGATCTTGGACCGGTTTACGGCGCCCAGTGGCGCTCTTGGAGAGCGCCCGACGGCACAACTATCGATCAGATTTCTCAAGTTATCTCGCAGGTAAAGGCCAATCCTGATTCCAGACGTCTGCTCGTCAGCGCTTGGAATGTGTCACAGATTGAACACATGGCACTTCCGCCCTGCCATTGTCTTTTTCAATTTTACGTAGCGGAGGGCAGGCTGTCGTGTCAGCTCTATCAGAGAAGCGCCGATGTATTTCTTGGGGTCCCGTTTAATGTCGCATCCTACGCACTCCTGACAATGATGGTTGCGCGTGCAACCGGTCTTCAGCCGGGAGAATTTGTTCATACGCTGGGCGATGCCCACCTCTACGCAAATCACATTGACCAGGCGGACATTCAATTACAGCGAACGCCTTATCCTTTGCCAACAATGAATCTTAATCCGACGGTCCATGATATTTTTGGCTTTGTCTATGATGACTTCCTGCTCGAAGGGTATCGTTACCATCCGCATATCCCGGCAGCGATCGCGGTCTGACATTTGCTTGTTTCTCTGATTGTGGCGGTCGCGGAAAACGGGACCATTGGCCGGAAGGGAGGGTTGCCTTGGAAACTCTCCAACGATCTTCGCCACTTTAAGACCATAACAATGTGTAAGCCCGTCGTGATGGGGCGTAAGACATTTGACTCCATTGGTCGACCATTGGCCGGCCGTTTGAATTTTGTGGTTACCCGGAATTCGGAATTTTATGCCGAAGGGATAACCACCTTCCCGTCACTGCCCGTTGCGCTGGAGCATGTACGAGGACTTGGCGCCCCTGAAGTTATAATACTGGGGGGTGCGGCGCTCTATCGTGAGGTGCTTCCTTCTGCTGACCGAATGTACCTTACCGAGGTTCATGCGGAGGTGGCTGGTGACGTGACCTTCCCTTTTGTCGAACGCAGCGATTGGGTGGAAGTTTCGCGGGAGTGGAACCCGACCAGTGTTCGCGATGAGCACGATCACTCCTTCGTTACCTTTGACAGGGTCAAAACCGCGTGACCATGTTGGGTTGCAAAATGTCTTTATACTGCGCATTCACCTGCACGTTTGAATTTGGATTTAGGTCTTGCTGACTATATTCGGAGATTAGTGGTGCATCTTCCTACTGTGTTAATACTCGCAATGGCGTTGTCCCTTGGAGTTACTGGACCGGCCAGCGCCAGCGCACAAAGTGAGGCCGCCCCGCTGAAGGCCGACCGTGTAGTTGTTCTCAAGGCGGAACGCCGTCTTGTGCTGTTGCGTGGCGATAGACTTCTTAGAGCCTTCCGAATTGCCCTTGGTCGGTATGCAGAGGGTCCCAAACTGCGCAAAGGTGATTCGAAGACCCCAGAAGGAATCTATATTGTTGATCATCGGATTGGTTCTCGTCGGTCCAAGTTCTACCGGGCACTTCATATTTCATATCCTAACACCCGGGATAGAGCCCGCGCTGCCCGGATGGGAGTGGACCCAGGGGGTCAGATTATGATTCATGGCTTGCCGACAAATTGGAGTGCCAGGGAAGTTGGTCACCCAACACTCGACTGGACCCAGGGCTGTATCGCGGTCACCAACCGTGAAATGGACGAGATCTGGGGTATGGTGAGAGATGGCACGACGGTCGAAATTCGTCCATAAGGGATCTAACCAGATTCTATTCCTTGGCGGCGTCTCCAGTTGTTAAAACAAGCTAGTTAAGGGAGGGACCAGGGCTGAAAGATGAACTGGAATTTATTGGACCGTCACACACTGCGCGGTCGGTTTCAACCATGTGTTCGATATGTGCCAGCACGGATCGCGCGGCAGCGCCATGCATTTCTTTCGGCAGATGCGCATACATTTCCCGGACCATGTCCGGGATCAGGGTGAGACCGCTGTTTAGGCATTTACCAATTTCCTTTTCGCGCAAAAGCCGGTGGTTTAGATAGGCCCGCACGAATGGCTTGGTATCTAGTATTTCCGGGCCGTGGCCGGGCAGGTATAGGTTTTCCTTGCGGTTCAGACAAACCCGCAGGCTTTCAAGGTATTCACGCATGTTTCCATCCGGCGGTGAGACAATCGTGGTGTTCCATCCCATCACGTGATCTCCCGAAAACAGAATGTTTTGGTCTCGCAATGCAAAACAGTGATGGTTGGACATGTGGCCTGGCGTGTAGACGGCGTCCAAAACCCATCCCGGCCCGGAAATCATGCTGCCGTCAACGATTTCTGTATCAGGCGAAAAATCTTCCTGTCCTGCTTCGACTGGCTGACCGTCTGTTTGGGCGCGCGGATATGCTCCGACGATGGGCGCACCGGTCAGTTCCTTTAACCAGGTAGAAGCGGGAGAATGATCAATATGGGTATGGGTAACCAAAATTTGGGTCACTGTTTCGCCAACAAGAGCGTTTTTGATCTTCTCGACATGCTTTTCAATGAACGGCCCGGGATCAATAACAGCGACTTCTCCCTGCCCAACTATATAGGTATTCGTGCCGAAATAGGTGAATGCACTCGGATTTTCCGCAACAATCCGGCGCACTCCGGGGGCTATTTCGCGGGCAACCCCAT
>JAYZQT010000076.1:0-16550 GCA_036136335.1 Pseudomonadota bacterium | reverse complement strand
GTTAAACTCAATATTTAGGTCAAAATATTCATTTGCAGTCTGTCCGAACAGGACGCACCCCACAAACACACTGACCATTATTAACTAACTCCCAAGACCACTGCCTCATCCCTCTGATGATCTTTAATCCATGCCCGTAGCGGGATGTCTTTCGATTTTGCCGAGGTATGACCGTGGCTACCTGGGGGTGCATCGCCCAGGAGCTGGTTCCCGGCCAACACATAGAACATTTTTCTAATCCTTATTCATCCACGACCGCCTGGATCATCGCCCTGATGTAACCGAATTCATAGGCGAAGGCCTGGCGGCCGGCGCCGGGATCCTTATGACCTGGGGCATGGTCGGGTACACACATGTGTTCGTAGCCCACTTCTTTGAGAGCCTGCATGTTACGATGCATATTCATCACACCCTCATCAGGCCATACTTCCTGGAATTTGTTCTTGCCGCCAATGATATTCCGGAAGTGGCACAGGAAGATTTTCTTCCGTTCTCCGAAGTACCGGATGATTTCTGGCACCTCGTTACGAGGGTTTTCACTGCTCTCGGCCATACAGCCTAGACACAGGTTGACGCCATGGTATGGGCTGGGACAAATCTCTACAAACCGCTTGAACCCTTCCGCACCGCCCAGAACCCTGTCCACACCACGAAAACCGGGCGGGAGCCACGGATCGCAAGGGTGGCAGGCCATCCGGACTTTGTATTCGGTGGCAACGGGGATCACCCGTTCCAGAAAATACGTAATCCGCTCCCAGTTCATCTCTGCCGTGACCGGCGTCTCGTACATGGGTTGGGAGTCTCTTGCTTCTTCCAGATTCCACGTGCTATAAATGGATCCCCCTCGGCCCGGAGGTGTACTTTCGGTCCGTTGATTTTCCATTTCGCATAGGTAGTATTTAATAGCGGGGATTCCCGCTTCGGCAGCCTGACGGATCATATTACAGACGAGGTCGATCTCTCTATCGCCTTCTTCCCTGTTGCCCAGCATATAATTAGGTACCGATCCACCGTTTACGTCCATCTGTGCACAAGGTAGCGCGACCATCTCCATTTCGATACCGTAACTGGCACATGTTTCCTTTTTGTGTATCAGTTCATCCACGTCCCATCCGTGTGTTCTATGAAAGGTGATAAAGTTTTCGTTTTTGTTGAAGACACCATGTCTGGCCAGATATTCCATATCTTCGGCTGATGTATTGAACTGCTGTGTGCCGACGTGCATGGGGACCCTCCGGATTGAACATTGAAAAACATCATTGGTAGCATCGGCAGAGGATTGGACAGGAAATTCTACCCAGGGAATGCTACAGAGATCGGATCCCACTTACCGTAAGCACCTATTCCCTCTGTGGAAAATCGATATTTTGACTGTCTTAAAATTAAGCCGATGGTAAAGTAAACATGAGAACCTGTCGATTAGTGCAGGCAGTGGTATTCATTGGTTGTATCTACAATCGTGAACGAGTCAGTTCAATGTCAGCATCCTGCCACGTCGCTTGGAACCTTGCGAGGGTAGATTGTGCCTCTGCCCCTTTGCCCTGCGCTGAAAGGCTCTGCGACAGGCCGAAAAGCGCCCAGCCGTTATTTTGATTCCACCTTAAATCCCGGCGGTATACAGACTCTGCCTCAATAGGACGTTTTGCTTCCAGTAAGGCAGCCCCGAGATAGTGACGCATTGGCTGTGCCCATTCCGGTGGCTCGATATAACGAAACGTATCTTCCAGTTCTACGGCAGCCTCGAATGCAATTATGGCACCGCCAAGGTCTCCTTCAGACTGTTTAATCTCTCCATCAAGGCCTGCGATGGCCAGGGAAAGGACAGCGGAAACCGGAGCGACACCAATTCGGGCCGCATCGATCTGTGGATCTTGGATCATCCGTTTTAATTTCTCCAACTCCCGTTTGGCACCATCGAGATCACCCGTTCCTGTTTTTGCACTACCCCTGGTATAGGCGTGAAGTCCATCTAGATACGGGAAACCCTCTGAAGGGGGTGTGTTGTTCAGCAACTCGTCCCATTGGGCGAAGATTTTTTGCACCATCCATACTGCGGCTTTTCTTTTCTGTCCGCGGCTGGACCGTTCAGCTTCTCCCTTCATTCCGGCAGAGGAGCGTTGGGCCGCATCAATTGCGCGCGCGTAATTTCCCTGTACCGTGGCGGCATAGCGGATGAACTCGAGAGCGTGGGGTCCGTGTATCCGTGCGGAAAGGGGATAGGTGCCGATATTGGGAAAAGGACGGTCTCCCCAGATGGCGAGGAATTTTTTGTCCGCTTCGAGAGATCTTTCGTTGATGGCGATGGCTTTTTTGTACTGACCGACACGAACGTAGATGTGGGCAGGCATATGTACGATGTGCCCGGCATTCGGCATAAGGGCTTCAAGCCGGTCGGCCGAAGCTAGGGCTTTTTCGGGGTGCCAAGATGCTTCCAGTAAATGGATATTCAGATGATTCGCCCCTGGATGATCCGGACGCAATTTCAAGATATCCTCGAGGGCTGAGGCCACTTCGTTTGTTCCGTCTCTTGGCCGCCCCTCTTTGTCCCAGTAATCCCATTGTCCGATGACCATGTACGCGTCCGCGTACAATGCCGCGGCGTCCGGGTCAGTCGGGTACTTTCCGTAAAGTTCGCGGGCGACATCCAGATAGGCTCGGTCGCGATCCGATCTCTCCGGAAAGGTCTCTGAATCGAACCGCACATAAAGCGCTTCGATAAAATCGCGTTCGGAATCGTTCGCTCGTCCTATCAGTTTAACCGCCTGTGAGATTGCCTTCTTGGCTTCACCATGCGGGTCATCCGGCATGCCGCTGTAACGGCTGTTGGGATTGGGGCCAATGGCAAGTGCCATCCCCCAGTAGATCATCGGGTGGTCAGGATCGTGTCTCAACGCTTCCTGGTGGGAAGCAATTGACTCCGGGAAGAAATAACCCCACGTTAGTCGGAGCCCCTGGTCAAAAAACAGCTGTGCCTGCTCGGAATCGGTTGAGATAGCCCGTGAATAAGTGCCCAAACCATCAACAAGGACGGCTAACTCTCCATCTCTCTCGGACTGATTCGGATCGTTGAAGGTACAGCTATGGAGCGACAACGCCATCAGGGCGACAACAAGTTTGCATGCGTGACTTTGATTCTGAGAATTCATAGACCTTCGTCTCCTTTGCTGTTTCCAGAGTACACAACCAGGTAGGCTGACGATTAACTTTTGGCAAGACATCTTGTAATCCATGTGACTGAAAAACGTAATTTGGGTCACCTCCGCTGTCAACTTCCATCTTGTTTTTAAAAGCCTTAAGCTACAATGGGGCTACAGGATGAAACCTTTTGGTCATCTGCAAAACATAAAATATTGGAACCTGTCTTCGCTTATTTCTAATCCGGAAGCCAAAGATCGGGAACACAACAATGTAGATGGACTCATGTGTTTCTTTCTAGTCTTGTATTTTTCCGGCAACACCCTTTGGAACTAGGCAGATGCCGATCGCCCCCAGCAGAAAAACTAGGCTGGTTATACGACCTATAAGGCTATAATCATTCTCGAAATAGTTTATCAGAATCGCCGTGGCGAAAACCGTCGTTGCTGTCAGGATCCGTCCGAAGTTAAAACATACCCCAGAACCTGTTGACCGCACTCTAGTTACAAATAGTTCCGGCAGAAACAGCGGTAACCATCCAAAGAATACACCGCTGAAAAACCCCAAAACCCCAAACCAGACCAAAAAAGCAGTTTGGTCAGGTGTCAGAAACCAAAAAAGGTACTGGGCACTGCCCAGGGCTATCAGGCTGGAAACAAAGTATGCCATCCGCCTGCCAAAAAAACTGGCTATCAGGCCACCCAGAAAACTTCCGACTATACTTGGAAGAGACCGGGCGATTCCAAGATCTGCCTTCAAGCTGGGGTTGTTTGTCTCTTGGCCGACCTGGTCCGCCCATAATATCGCCCAGTTGGCACTGCCCCATCCACCAAGAAGCGGTACGGTGGCCAGCAGGATTCCCACAAGGGTCACGCCCAGAAACGGCCCTTTGAAAATCTCCCATGCAAGGGCTGATTTCTGTTGAGGAGCGTCGTCGGCAGATTTCACGTTCCTATTCCTGTCTTTGCGTGCTTCTGCTAGCCATCGTGGCGATTCTGGTACAATGGCCAACACAAGAACCCCCAGGACGGCTGGCGCAGCTCCCATCAGCATCACCCACCGCCAGCTTTCGACCGTTATGTCCACGTTGCGTGCTACCACGTTTGTCAAAAAGATGCCCACATTTGCCGCGGTTCCTATGACGCCAGCGAGGAGGGGCCGGGACACCCCTTCCCAAGCTTCCGACATCAGTGCCACCCCATTTGGCCAGATTCCACCCACACCCATGCATACTACAAATCGCACTATCCAGAGCTGACCAGGTGTCTGGACAAAGTAGGCCAAGAGCGACATGCAGGAATAACAAAGTATACTCGCAGCCATTCCTTTGACTCTACCGTAACGATCTCCCATCCGTCCGAATATCAAACCTCCCAATGCGGCACCGAACAAGAATGCGCCTACGTAAAACCCGTACCACTTGCTGCCCGTCGCCTCCAGTCGCTTCTCAGATATCCGTTTGACCAGCTCCGTTTCGGTTATGCTGTTTAAAACATTGACCTCCATCATTTCCTGCAATTGCCTAGCCTCACCGGCATTCAGCAGGCCGTTTTTGTCAGCGTCGAATTCAATCATGATTTGCCGGGCCCGGCCAATGTCGTCTTCGGTTGCCAGTGCTGCCCCTGACTGAATTAAAAGCGACTCAGCTGCAGAACCCATGGCCACAGATGTTATAGCCATGTGCATCCCACTGAAGAACCAACCTGCGAAGGCAGCAATGATTATGAGATACTTGCCGGTTTGTGTGAGCCGGGGAGAAGATTGATCAAAGGAGTTCATCTGTTTGCGCATGGAGGGCATCTTTCGATGGACCTGGCCTGGAACACAAAGAAGAGGGGCATGTACCCTGTTACCGTCAGATAATTACACCGATGGTATGATTCAACATGGATGAGCCGCACCTGTTGGATATGGAATCTAAAGGTCATTGTATACGGCTCTACTTCTGGCAAAGGACGTCTATTTTGCTATGGATATACAGTTCGGTCGGCTCTCGGGGTTTATTGCCTGCTTAAGTTGCTCTGAAAGAAACATTTTATGGCGCCCAACTGGTGTTAATGGCTCGAGAAGAAGGTCAGCTGAAGAGGCAGCCTTCAAGCATGGCTTTCAGGATGTTTCCCGATTGATTATCCAGAAGATTGATTAAAAGTAATACTCTATGACGAAGATTAATTATATACTGGTTCTCAATGGTGAGCAACCGCTAATTCCTTCCGGATACCTGGGTCAAACATTGTTGATTGTAACGGATAGGGAAGGTAACCTTTGGGTCGAATGACTTCCCGAAGGCTACAACGCAAACGATAAATAGATTGGTTAGAAATTGAGTTCTTCGTTTGTTGGAGATCGGTTATGCTGTAAAAACAGGAGCTGACTATTACAGATTTCAAAATTCATTGTGATAATTTCAGCCGGAATGTGCTGCGCAACGACATACGAATGAGTAGATGGCGAGAACCTTGTGCGATTGGAAAACTACACGGAATGTACGGCCGCGACTTATTGAAAAGAATCCGAAACCCTTCAGCTTTGAACCACAAATGTGCAGCTGTGATCACGGAAAGCCTGTCACCTGCCCAAATCGATCGCAACCGATTAACAAAAAAGTAACTGCGGAGGAAGAATGTCTGTTTATCTGATTCTCGAAAATCAAATACATGATGAGGAAGCCTATAATCGCTACAAGACTGCGGTGAAACCTATGGTGGAGGCGGCCGGAGGTGAATACCTGGCAAGGGACGGAAAAATAGACGTCCTTGTCGGCGATTGGAATCCCGAGCGAGTGGTGATTATAAAATGGCCAAGCTTGGAGGCCCAAGATGCCTTCAGTGCTTCCAATGATTACAGGCCTTGGAAAGAACTCCGCGAATTGGTGACAACGACCAAGACGGTTGTAAGGGTGGAGGGCCTAGACCCCTAACTTTTGTTAAGGAACAAGGGGTTAAAATCCTCGCCCGTATTCGATAATTAATTTGCGTAAATTAAAACCGAAGGTGCAACTCTGAGATATCCTGATCGTACGCATTGCCCCTGTATCAACGGACGACAATCACAGCCGCGGAAAAATATGGATGACACCCGATACATGTAGCGGGGCACCAGCAACCTCTTCGGAGTTCGCGGAATCTGTTTGGAGACCCTGGAAACATCGGTGAGGTTGGGATCAATCACAGCGAAGCCCCATGTAAATTTTCTACTGTTGCATCTAGGAGAACGAAATATGAGTCCATTTTATCAATCATTGAAACATGGGCGCTTCATGCTGATATACCTGATAATTCTAACGGCATTAGTCTCGAGGACACCAGAACTGATTGCTCAGGAACGACGAACCTTGGCGTGGCCTGAGGTTGCCCGAAAGATCGTCGCCCGATTGTCACTGGAGCCCGGCGAACGCGTTATCGTAATCGCCCATCCGGATATGTTTCAAGACCTCGTCCCTCACCTGCGCTACGAAGTTATAAAAACAGGAGGCATTGATCTGGGAGTCATAAATATACTGGCTTCCTCTGCTCCAATCCCATGGGAAACCGGTATCATTGAACCCTCGTATGGATCATCCCGTGCAGTTTACAGAAGGATGTTTGAAGAAGTAGATGCGGGGATCATGCTCCCCGGTGCCGTGCCGGCACATCCGGCATATGCCGCGTTACAGGAACGATTGAAATCGGGACAGGGAAGAACGATTCATATACACTGGACGGAGGACAACAGTGTGATCCCCCTTCCCGGACAACCTGTGCCATCACTCTACGAAATAGATGGTATATATCAGAGTGTCCTGTTGAATACCAACTATGGGGCCTTATCGCGCATTCAAAGGCGATTCGAACGGGCCCTCAGGAAGGGTGAAGTACACGTGGCCACGCCACTGGGTACGGACCTCCGGTTTCAAGTCGGCTCCCGTCCGGTAAACCGCCAGGATGGCGATGCTTCAGCTAGGCGTGCCGACGCCGGTGTTATCCTCATTGACCGTGAAATTGAACTCCCCGCAGGCGTGATTCGTGTTGCACCGGTAGAGGAGACCGTGTCGGGGATAATCGCCTTTCCCCCCTCTCAATGGGATGGGCGTCCCGTACAGGGACTTAGGTTAAGATTCGAAAAAGGTCAGGTCATCGAAATCACTGCAGATACCGGCGAAGACCACGTGCGGGCGGAAATGGATAAAGCCGGCGCTGCCGGACGGTATTTCAGAGAATTTGCGCTTGGCTTTAATCCTGAATTAACGATACCGGATCACCGGCCCTGGATACCATATTATGGTTACGGTGCCGGTGTCATTCGTCTCTCTCTGGGAGACAATTCAGAACTTGGAGGCGCCGTCTCGGGTGGGTATGTTCGGTGGAATTTCTTTACAGACAGCACGATTGCTGTCGGCAATGAGGTGTGGGTAGAAAAAGGTAAACTGGTTATGCCGGTCACTGATGACGGCGAATGATCCTACACCATATACCTTCATTA
The DNA here is from genome assembly GCA_036136335.1 of Pseudomonadota bacterium. Classification (GTDB taxonomy): domain Bacteria; phylum Pseudomonadota; class Alphaproteobacteria; order MPNO01; family UBA830; genus JAYZQT01. The sequence goes on along the minus strand of JAYZQT010000076.1, from coordinate 8,954 downwards.
TGTATGGTTATTGGAACGGTTCATGGTAAACCACAACATGACGGCACTTAGGCCGGATACCAGAGGCCGTAGTGGAGAGAACTGGTATCAGCAGGCTGTGAAATATAGCACTAAACATACCGGCCCCGCATAGATCTCCGCCCTGCTTTGCCAGGCGGAGATGACAATCTCTTTTCTACTGTCGTGTGCAATGGGGAAGGACACACTTTTCTTTCCGGCCGGATGACATTGACAGATTGTTGGACACGACCTAATCTATGAATGCAGAAATCACTACATAAGACATTGGGAAGGTTCCCGTGTTTTCCACTCTGCGCATCACACCGATAGGGTAGCTGATCGTATCACCGGCCTTGAACGGTATAGCCTTGTCATTCCAGATAAAATTCCCTTCACCATACAGAATATAAGCTGTTTCGCTGCTGTCCGTGTGATTGTGCAGACGGGTGGAACGGCCGGGAGCGACCGTGAGTACTTCGGCATTGGAAAATTTCTGAGGCCGTCTCAGCCAGATGTCCCTTATGAGCAAATGCATGCCTTCCGGTTCTGAGGGATTCGAGCCTTCATCAAACACCTTGGTGACCGCAACACCCGCGCCGACTACCGGTTTGTCCACCGTAACACCGCGTTGTGTGACAGCCCCCCAGGACAATCCTTCTTCACTGTCAGGTCCGATACCGCCTTTTACAAGGAAGACCACATATCGAAGCGGAGTATTCCCGATATTTGCAATCTCATGCTTGATGCCCGGCGTCATGTAGACAGAGATGTCCTGGCGCACCTCATAGACATCCCCCGCGGGCGCTTCTTCATATATACTTATGATTCCGCGTCCGCCCGAAAAATAGTACAGCCTTTCCTCGGGAAATCCCGTTAACGGAAGATGGCCGCCCACTTTAAGTTCACCCTCTTCGATAGCTGTTCTTTTGGCCCCGGAATTTTGGAAATCGAGAACGCGTTTAACGTTCAGTTGATCGCTCGATTGCGCATGCGCGATAGGGCTTAAAAGAAACAGAACTGCGAATACCAAGCTTAAAATGCCCAGTGATTTCATGCTCTCACTCCTCCTGTTCGAAACAAATGATCAGGCCTATTACGAGTTTTGTAAATGTTAATCAGTACCTGCTCTGAAGGGGATGTCAACCAAAATACAACACAATGTTCACAACGCCCCCCCCTTCTAAGGATTCCTGCTCATGCATACCTACACCTGCCTCGGACGTCCGTAACTATCCCACTTATTGATCTATTCAAACTTAACAGGACTTTGGGTTTCAGTTTTAACATGCAGCTTGAAGATATCCGGGCGTGCATAATGACCTGCAACATCCAGTTTTCTGTGTGCGGATGACGCTTTGTAGCTATCAATATCCGCATAGAGGATGCCCTGTTCTCTCCTCATTGGGCCCGCCGCGACTTCGCCACCTGGGGTAACAACTACAGAATCACCAGTATTGACCCATTCATCAGGATCGGGGTACAGTGTGTTTTTTCCCGGAAAATTTTCCGGGAAATCTTGACCTTTGACTGCGCTACCGTTTCCAATTACCCAGCAAGAACCCTCTTTTGCAATGTGCCTCATCGTGGCAATCCATGTATCTCCAGAATCCCACGTCGGTGCGATATAGATTTCAACTCCTTGAGCATAAAGCGCGTACCGAGCCAGCGGCATATAATTCTCCCAGCAGATCAGGCTTGCGATTTTCCCGCAAGGTGTATCGATCACCTTTAAGCCCGACGCATCACCGAACCCCCACACCATTCTTTCAGGATTGGTGGGCATCAATTTTCGATGGCGATTTAATATTTCACCATCACAACCTATAATTACATTAGTGTTATAAATTGTGGTCTGACTGTGGGCAAAATCTCGTTCGTTGATATTGCAGACAATCGTCACCTGATGCTTTTTGGCGCTATCACAAAGGGGCTTCAAATCATCTGTTTTTAAGTTTATTGAATTAGCCAGGAGTTGAGTATGAATTTCTTCTGTTAGTTCCTCATCATCAGCCGGCTTTAAACGCCATATCCAATCGGGGTAACCTGGAATAAACGTTTCTGGAAATACAATAAGGTTGGCGTTGGAGGCGGCCGATTTGTCAATCAATGCTACCGCTTTTTTTATGGTTTTCTCTTTATCTAAAAAGACAGGTGCCTCTTGAATAACTGCCACTTTGGTCATTTCCATTCTCCATTTAATAAAATTTGATAGGTGTATTTCCTTATGGACAACCAATCCATCGGGCGTCAGAATTGCTGTGTTGGTCGATACTCAAACATACGTTTAATGTAAACGGGTGCCCGTTATTATGCAACCCGCGAGGTGCATGCTTGGACCATGGATGTTGTGTTGTGCCCAGAACACTTGCTAGAGGTCGATTACCGGGTTCACTTTTTTGTGACACAGCACTGGAAAGACACAGCAGAATACACAGATAGCAATGATAATGCGATCAAATGTACACAAGTAGGTTGATTTTATGGTTAGTTATCTGTTATTTGTCTGGCACAGGATAAAGCACCCTCACCGAGACTTAAACAAACCCTGCGGACCTTACTCTGCAGGTGGACGTGCAAATGGAGAATCTACCGTGCCTTACGAGGAGTTGATGTCGTATCCGAAATGGCGAGACTGCCGACATAGCTTGTCGAAATTGTTCTATGCCATATTGCAAGAGAATTTGGTTTTCGCTTCGCTGAATTCCCCCCTCCAATTCGTCCAAGAGACTTTCGTGCAGATTTTCAACCTAGCCGCATGGAGAATTTTGCCATGGGAGAAGGCCTGAGTCGGGAATCCATGCTGGGCTTATCCCTGCTATTTCCGTAATCGTCCTGCCCGCCCTTCGACCGGATCAAATTCCCAATATCCGGGAATTGGGCTCAATTGTAAACACCTGCCTGTGGAGGTACTATGTCGACTGATGAACGCATCGATGCACTGGAGAAGTCTGGACGGCGGCTGAGATTGACCGCCTTTGCCCTGATATCGCTGACAATCCTGGCTGTTGTTGTGGCAGCCTTACTGAATCAGGATAACATCCGAATAGAGGCCAGGTTCAATACCGATGCCAACAACGCGCATTGGGATACTGCAGACGACCCAAATTTTCTCCGCTCGTCTATAGAGGCACAGAATTCAAGATATGCTGCTGCCTTCAACAGTCAGAATCCTGAGAAAGTGATACTTCTCCATACCGAGAATGCTATCGTCATGCCTCCGAACCATCCTGCAGTGAAAGGAAGAGAAGATATTCAAAAACTTATCGAGGCAGATATTCAAGCGGGAATGAGAGATCTCTCGCTAACCACGTTGAGTCTGGTTGCCGCGGATGGTGTGGTGAGCGAAGTCGGAAAATTCTCGCTGAATATCCAGAATGAGGGAGGCAAATCCCTCCCGGACAGTGGGAAGTACGTGGTTGTATGGAAAATGCAGCCGGATGGGGTTTGGCTGATAGATGTAGATATATGGAATAGCGATTTACCGGCCTCAACGGAATAATCTTGGATCCTCAGGTAGGGCCGCTGGTCATCTGATCCCCAAAGCGTAGTCCGGTACGTTCAGGCCAGTTGACGAATTATCCGCGACACGCGCTCGACTACCCGTTGCTCGGTATCCGGCCGGAAGGCGACCGGAAGGCTGTAAGCCTGAAAGAACAAGTCCGGTACGGCGTAGCGTTCCTCTATCTTCCAACCGCCGTCGGGGTAATCTTCGGCACGAGGCAGATAAGCAACGAGGCCGTTCGAATAGCCCAGTACCTGTGTATGGGCGAACGCCGATTCCGCCTTGATGGCTAGGCCGGTCTCGGTAAAGGTTTCGAGGCCGATGCCGGCCAGCACGATATCGTTGATCCGGATGGCCTGAATAACCGTTTCCAGCGGCGGGTTTCCCTGCTGCACAGCCGCAACCAGCCTGGCCGACCAATCTTCAAAGCGCATCGCGACACTGATTTCCCATTCCCTGGCGTCGCTCCCTCGGGCGTCGGCCAGTTTCTCTTGCCACGCCTGGTGAATGGCCTTTGCCTCTGATAATGAGGGCAATTCCATAAATTCGAGTTCGATGGTTTCGTCAACGGCCTTCACGCAGGTCGCACCGGCATCCGCCACCGGTTCCCAAGACCAGAACAGTATATTGGGGATGACGCCCATTGGGCGTCTCTCGTCTCCTCGGCGCACATGGGTGCGAATGCCCGCGGCGACACGTACTACCTCACTTCCGAGTGTCAAACCCGTTCTTCTCATAGTGTCCCTGCAATCCACCTCATAACCGATACCGTGGACCGGATTTATGTTGCCGCCGCAAGCCTGCAGGAACATAGCCAGCCCGCCGAACGCGTTTTCGATCAGTCCGCGAGCCGGCCCCGGAAAATCGGGAGATGCGATCATGGACCGGGGCCCCATCGTCACCGTATGGCAGCCGTAACTGAAAAGCGTGGCGATAGTGCTGCCCTCCATATCATCGACCCGGATGACCCCAACGGCCGAGTCGATTGGCACATCCGCATCCTCGCCGAGGACATCACGGCCATCGGACCCGGTCTCGCGGCGGTAGATGCCGACGGGAGACTCGCCCCAGTCCGCCCCGATCCGGCACGGCTGCTGCTGCTGGTCCGCTTCGTAGGCGGCTGCCACGAGCCAACCTATAAGCTTGTCCTGATACTGCCGTTGAATCCGCATCTGCTCGGGCGTGTCTTCGATATAATCCGGCAGCGCCGGCCCGCTGTGTGTGTGGCTGAAATTGATCATCACATGTGAGACCGGTGTATTAACGGCCTCGCCGATACGGCGTCGTATCTCCAGGGTGACCGGCACGGAAATCATCACCAGATCACATGCCACGATCACCACTTTGCTGGTCTGATTGGAGACCACAAGGGCGGTTGCCGTGAGGTCTGCTTCAATTCCCTGAATAGGGTCTGAAAAAAGTCGGATACCGGGGCGTTTGATACCCATTGGCGGGTTGATGATTTTGCGCGCCACACCTGCGTACAATGTGTCACCCATGGTCGAGTTCTCCTCTTTAAACCGTTGTTGCTCCGTTATGCCAGGGGAATGCCCGGGGTAATGCAGAGCGATTTATGCTATTATCTTTAAGTCAATGCCGTACCTTGCCTGCGTGGTGTACTGCAACTGTCAAGTCCATCGTCTGTAATTCAGGGCAGGTTTCTGCAAGCAAATGAAGTTAGAATATAAGCCACGGTCACCACATGCACAAGTTCTGACAGACCGACGGATAGGGGAAGGTTATTTAAATTGCTTATTTAGGAAGTTACCCAATCAACTCTCAATTTACACCGATAAGGTCTTCCACATTCCTGCCGTTCTAGAAGATGCTAAATATTGACAGTGGATGAGATGGCGGATGTAGCTCGACCACGCTGCCGACTGACCCATTATGAGCCGACTCAAAACCGAATAGAAGCAGTAACTGAAATCGGTACTCTTTCACTTGCGGTCTATTGAAGGATATCCGAACCGTTGATGATACAACACCGGATTGACAATTATTCGGAGATTTCCTAAGTTCGGTAAACGTGTGTTGTCGCTGGAGCCGTGGTATTGACAAATATACGGAAGCTACTTACTCATTACGGTTATAAATAGCTAGGAAGTGGCAGGACCTTAGGAGAGATAAGAAGGAGGAATCGGGCGGGGACGACGTTGAAGGGCATTAACAGCTGCAGTCCCGCAGCCGTGTTTTAGCAAACAATGTGTGATTAACAGGTGGAGGCTTTAATGGCTTTGAGACAATATGCCGAACTGGCGGTTATAGCCGTAATATTTGTTGGCTTTGCAATTGCGTTGTTGATTATAGGTGCCGTTAACGCCGGACGAACGGAAGGACAGACGGAGCTTTTTACCAAGCGAGTTCAAAATTCTCATGGTGGTCCACTCATAATCAATCCACCCACGATCTATTATGAAGTCATTAAAGAGAGCAAAACCAAAGTAGCCGGATTCGAAACAATATCTTCCTACAAAGAAAGAGAAACGGTTGATCCCTCTGGTTCCGGGGTAGAAATCGATCTCACGCTCGAGCGCAAAAAGATTGGGAATCTGTGGTTTTCCGTGTTTTTGGCGAAATATCAAGGCCGATACAGGTACGATTTAGAGTCGATACCTGAGGATAATCATGCCGAGCCATTGTTCCTGGTTCCAGGTTTGAATTCTTCCGAATCGATATTCCGCAACATAGAATTAAAGATCAACGATGTGGCTGTTCAACCTCTGTCGAGACTCGTATCCAATACGCCCATTGAACTCAGGTCAAAACTGGGTTCAGGCGGCAAAATGACAGTTGATTTCTATTATGAAACGACTGGCACGGAGTACTTGCTTTATGAGCTTTCGAATCAGGATATGAATAGAAGCTCGGAGGATATAGAAAAAACAATAAACGGACAGGAAAAACAACGACTTAAAAGACTCGATGACTTCAATCTCACATTAACGACTGATTTCATCCAATACGATTTTCCGAAACGAACCATTCCGTATACTGGATCACTTCAGACTGGCGGACGTACAGAACTAGAATGGCACCTTGATAAAACCGTAACGGGCAAGAATATTGGCTTAATCGTTCCCGATGAGATAAATCCTGGTGAGATAGCTTCGCGCATTTCCTTTTTTGCGCCGGTCTCCCTCCTGTTCTTCTTTGTCGTGCTTACGGTCTTTGGCATTTTATCCGGTAGCAAACTGCATCCAATGCAATATTTTTTCGTCGCGGCAACCTTTTTGTCTTTTCACTTAACGTTCTCGTACGCTGCAGATCACATTTCCATGTATTTTGCATTCGGGATCGCTTCATTGGTTTCGTGCTTTCTAACGTTCAGTTATTTGGTGCGGGTCAAGGATCGAAAGTTTGCGCTGATAGCTACACTACTGCAGCTTCTTTATCTGGTGGTTTTTTCCTGGTCGTTCTTTTACCAGACAGAGTCCGGGTTAGGAATTACGGGTCTTATCGTTACTATCGTGTCTGTGTTAACTCTTTTTGCACTAATGCAGTTTACGGCTCAATTTGATTGGAAAAAGGTCGACCTGTCCACCGAAGGCGTGGGCTCAAGCCTCGAAGTGGAGGACGAGCCCTTGCGGTAGGCCGGTTCCATTCTGAATTGTATGAGTCGCCCCGTATTAACACCTAAGAAATACTGGACAAAAGAGAGATCCCTTGCCAAACATAGCACTTTTTGATATGTTTGCATTAATAAAACAGATGCCGTGCTTAATCAGAGGTAAGTTGACGCATTTACAGGTTTCCTGTGAGATCCGCGATCAGCTCCACTGCGTGAAGGATTTGAACCGGACAGCTTCTTCCCATTCTTTTCCCTGGATTGCCGCAAGCGATTCGGTTTCGGTCCCAATGGTTTTGAACGAGGTACCCATGGCGAATTCCAACGTCCCGGTACTGAGGGAGCCACAAGAGCCGATGCTGGAAGTGACGGCAGGTGCCAGAGGGGAAACAATTCCGTGTATCATGAAATTGTACCAGTGCTATAAGGTCTATCACTAAAAGGATAAAAGCTAGTCAGGCTCAGCAATGTATACCTAGCTGGAGGAGTCAGATATGTACCGACCAATCTGGATCATTAAAATACTACTTCTCTTTGTTTTCAATATCCAGTTGTTTTCAATATCACTCGCGGAAGGTCAGGTGTCCGTCGAGAGGGAAGGTGATGAAAACCCGGTGTTAGTGGTTGCCAAAAGTACATTCTGGGGTGGGATTGCCGGCATTACGACTGGACTCGCCATAGGTCTTGTGGTTAAAGATTACGAGATAATGAGATACACTGTTGCAGCAGGGACTCTCGTTGGGATGTATTACGGTTGGAGGCACGTGAATTCTCGGCCTGAAGCGTTACCTGTTTTTGAGTTCAAATCCAATGGGTCGGTTCATTTTTCACCGCCCAGACTAAGGATTCACATTGACCGACCGCCAGCGTTTGTTTCCCGGCTTGCCCGGACTGGGAGTTCCGCCCGGGCGTACGTGAATCTTGTGGGGATGGTATTCTGATTCTGATCCGATCTGAAAGTTGAAAACAGCCTTCACCCACCAACGTACACCCTGTAGAAGAGCCCTATTAAGACTAGAATCCTGCCTCTTATTAAAGCACACCCTTTCCAGTTGAGAAATATCATATAGCATGCATCTTACGTCATGAAAGGAGAAAATATGTTAAGCAGAATCATTATCTTGAGCCTCCTCTGCATTCTCAGCGCTTCCCGTGGTTTATTCTCCCTGGTCCAGGCACACGAAGTGACGCATACCGTGGTCATGACCACGTCGCTGGGAGAGATCGAGGTGGTCTTGGATGAGGGGCACGCACCGGTAACCGTATCGAATTTCCTACGATATGTGGACGAAGGCCAGTACAACGGGGGTGTGTTTCACCGGACCGTGACCATGGAGAACCAGCCCAACAACGACGTTAAGATCGAAGTCATACAAGGCGCCGTGAATCCGAAGTTAAGAGATGAGAGCTATCCACCTAAGAGTGGACATGACCCAATCCCACTGGAACGTACCAACAAAACTGGTCTGAAGCACAAAGACGGCAGCATTTCCATGGCCCGCAGCGGTCCCGACACCGCCACCTCCGGTTTTTTCTTCTGTATCGGTGACCAGCCGGAATTGGATTTCGGGGGCCAACGTAATCCGGATGGCCAAGGATTCGCCGCCTTTGGCCGGGTAATCCGAGGTATGGACGTCATTAAGAAGATACAGATGTCAACACACGAAGGCCAGACATTGAAGCCGCCGATTGTCATCGAGAAGGTAGAGCGGAAATAGTATGGAATTATGTCGCAGCTGATCGGTGGAATGTTCGGATCACAAGGTATTAAAAACATAAGCCACTTTACAGTCGTTTAAATAAAAAAAATTTAATATTACCAAAACAAAACAAATGTTAAACTGTAAACCAAGAGTTTTTTTTTAAAAAGGATTATTTAAAATT
>JAYZQT010000075.1:0-9427 GCA_036136335.1 Pseudomonadota bacterium | reverse complement strand
TCTAAGCCATATGGCTCCTACGCTGTTCGTTGGTGTTTGTTGGGAACTCCAATTTTCTGGCTCAACCGTCTGGGAAAGACAAATGTCTGAAAGAATCAAGCGCCCGAAACAACCCCCCCCGGAACGGATTGTAGGGAAAGCAGGGCAAAGAAAAAGTATGTCTGGAGACAAATCCCCAAATGCGAGCACTTGGATCAATGATCTCAAAAGTGCCCTGATAACGGCTCATGGCGAGAGCGAAGGCCTTGAGACGTTTCAACGATTTCAATTGGCATTTCCAACAGCTTACCGTGAATTGTTTTCGCCCCGCCAAGCGGTTGTCGATATTAAATTGATTTCTTTAGCCGCGGACCTCAACAATATTCAAATGAGACTCGATCGAGTTCCCGGTGAACAGAAATATTCTGTAAGGTTTAAGATTTTCAACAAAGGCAGCTCCCTGCCGCTTTCTGACGTGCTGCCTGTACTTGAAAACATGGGTTTAAAGGTTATTGAGGAGGTCCCCTACGTTATCCGTATGGATGGCTCCCAGCCCATCTGGATGCATGATTTTGGTATGGTAAGCCGAAATGGATCCGAGATCGGTTTCCCCGGGATCAAGCCCTTGTTTGAGGACACCTTCGAACGGGTATGGAACGGCGAGATCGAGGACGACGGCTTTAATAGTCTGGTGACTTACGCCGGCCTGCACTGGCGACAGGTTATGGCCCTGCGCGCATATTGCAAGTTTTTACGCCAGGCCCGTACGCCGTTTAGTGAAGCGTATATGATTAGAACATTTACGCGCAATGTCCCTATAATTCGGGATTTGCTAGTGTTGTTTCGGGTGCTTTTAGACCCTGATGGCAAGCGCAATAAGTCGTATGCTGGCCGCTTGCGCAATCGGATAGAGCGTGCGCTTGACGAAGTTCGGAATATTGATGAAGACAGAATTCTGCGCTGCTATTTGAATTTGGTGGAAGTTACGCTGCGGACTAATTTTTTCCAAACCGATGATAGTGGGCGGCCCAAGCCCTACCTTTCTTTCAAATTTGATAGTGAAAACATTGTTGATTTGCCAACACCGCGTCCAATGCGGGAAATTTTCCTATATTCGCCGCGAGTAGAGGGCGTTCACCTGCGCGGCGGCAAGGTAGCCCGCGGTGGGATAAGGTGGTCGGACCGAAGGGAAGATTTTCGAACAGAAGTCCTCGGCCTAATGAAGGCACAGATGACCAAAAATGCCGTAATCGTGGCGGTCGGCGCCAAAGGGGGGTTTGTTCTGAAAAAACCCCCTACAGTGGGCGGCCCCAAAGCCTTGCAGGCGGAAGGTTTGGCCTGTTACAAAATACTGATAAGAGGGTTGCTGGATATCACGGACAACCTATGTGCCGGCGAAATCACTCCTCCGCACGCGGTGGTCTGTCGAGACGGCGTTGATCCCTATTTGGTAGTGGCGGCAGACAAAGGCACTGCAACCTTCTCGGACGTAGCCAATGGCATCGCCGCGGAATCGGGATTTTGGCTTGACGATGCATTTGCCTCGGGTGGGTCTAAGGGTTATGACCACAAAAAAATGGGCATCACGGCGCGCGGCGCCTGGGTATCTGTCAAGCGCCATTTTCGAGAAATGGGCCTGAACACCCAAACTAATTCATTCTCCGTGGTTGGTGTCGGCGATATGTCAGGAGACGTGTTTGGCAATGGCATGTTGCTCTCAAAACACATAAATCTCGTAGCAGCATTCAATCACTTGCACATATTCGTTGATCCAAACCCCGATCCAGCCGAAAGTTGGCGAGAACGCAAACGCCTGTTTAGGAAGACGCGTTCCACGTGGAGCGACTATAACCGAAATTTGATTTCTAAAGGCGGCGGCGTATTCGAGCGGTCGGCGAAAGCGCTTTCGGTAAGCCCGCAAATGCAGGCCCTTCTCAACCTGCCCGCCACAGCTTCTCCCAACGAGGTGATCCGTGCAATTCTTCTGTCGCAAACCGACCTGCTGTGGCTTGGTGGAATTGGCACCTATATAAAGTCCTCGCAAGAATCAGACACAGACGTAGGTGACCGCACCAATGATAACATACGTGTAGATGCGCGCGAATTGCGCTGCAAGGTTATTGGCGAAGGTGCGAATCTGGGGGTCACACAACTAGGTCGGATTGAATACGCATTATGTGACGGACGGGTGAATACTGACTTTATCGATAATTCGGCGGGAGTGGCGTCGTCTGATCAGGAGGTAAATATCAAAATCCTTCTGGGCGAGGCTATTGACGAAGACAGGCTTGCGCCCAAGGAACGCGATAAATTGTTAGTCGAAATGACCAGCGACGTTGCTGAACACGTTCTAATGGACAACTACCGACAAACCATGGCTTTGACCCATGCTGAGGCGCTTGGCGCTGATGCATTGAGTGACGCGGCGCGTTTTATGCGTTCCCTTGAACAAAAGGGGATTCTCAACCGAGCAAGTGAATTTCTGCCTGACGACGAAAAAATCGACGAGCGCAAAATGCGCGGTACAGGCCTGACCCGCCCAGAAATTGCTGTACTTTTAGCCTATGCGAAGATGGCGCTGTACAAGGACATCCTTGAAACTGATTTGCCTGATGACCGGTGGTTGGTTCGCGATATCGGTCTCTATTTTCCGCCCAAGCTGGCAAAGAAGTACAAGACCTACCTTGGCCGCCATCGATTGCGCCGCGAAATCACCTCAACCTATATCACCAATAGCTTGGTAAACCGTGTTGGGCCTACGTTTATCAACGATATGAAGTTGCGCACCGGTGCAGACACGGCCCAGATTGTTCGTGCCTATCTGATATGCCGTCGGGTTTTCGGCTTACGACGCCATTGGTCGGCGATCGAAGCACTTGACAACGTAATCCCGGCACACGCCCAGACGAGCCTCCACTTCCATGTAAGCAACCTTGCAAGGCGAGGGACTATGTGGTTCGCCCAAAATTTGGGACCAACTCTCAACGTGGCTTCGACTGTGGACCTATTTGAACCCGGGATTAAAGAGCTTGCCCGCTCGGCTGACGGCTACATGTCTGATGAGAGCAAGGCAGTAATTGACGAGGATATAGCAAAATATCAGTTATGTGGTGTGCCAACCCGGGTTTCTCGTGAGATTGCGCACTTCGATGTTCTTTACGCTGGATGCGATATCGTGCGGATCCACCAGAATGCCGGCTACGGTGTCAGTGACACGGCTAAAGCCTATTTTTATATTGGTGCGCGTTTCAACTTTGATTGGCTACGCCAAAAGGCTCGTAATTTAGGCGCTGATAACGAGTGGCAGGTTAAAGCAATTTCTTCTGTCGTTGATGACCTTTATGAGCAACAGGTCATATTGGTAAGCCGCATTATCACCAATGCAGGCGGGATCTCGGCGGTAGATAAAAAGGTTGTGGAATGGGAAAAATCGCGTGCGCACCAGGTCGCGCGCCTGAACGGGACGGTTCAGGAGATGCGACGTGCTCAACGTATTGATATCTCGATGCTGTCGGTGGCGAATCGTCACATCAGGCGCCTGATAGGTGCCTGACGGCTGGCAAATCGTAACCCAGACAGGCTGATGGTCTAGGCCGGTTCTCCGGTATTGGCGCTTTCTGCTCGAATTGTTTTAACCGTGCGATGTTTCAGGTTGTATGCCTTGCGGTCGATGCCGTCGAGATCAACGCCTGTTACGCGCACAAAGCGGGCGTTGTGCGGATATTCGATAGAATGGATTTGTCCGACATCGAATAGACCCACCTGACCTGCGTCTAGCCGGTATTCCTTGGTTTGCTCAAGAGAAATGTCGTCATCTTTGGATCGATCGTCAGTACGGTCCCATTCACGCATCACAGTATGTTCGTGAGCCTGTCCGTATATGGCCCAAGAGTTTCCGTGGTCATGTGGAGGGGACGTCGCTCCATCACCCATTACGTGGGAAAGGACTACAGCCTGTGTTGTTGGGTCTTCATTCAGCTTGTATACGCCGGGCGCTTTGTCTGGCCCACAGAACTGTTGGATGAAAACTTCATTGCAAAGCAACTTTTCCAGCTTTTGGCGCACTCTTTCACGCCCTGCCGAATTGTTTTCAGAGACTAGAATTTCATGTATTTCCGCACAAAAATCTTGCAGCGTATAGCTCACGGCGACCTCTCTTCTCTAACTAGTACGCTATCATTATAACAAGCGTGGAAAATTTCGGAAGCGACAGGCGCCGACTGGTTTTGTTTCTTTCTAGGGTGTTAGGATAATTCGATGTTCGCTGACGCTGCCACATCGCAAATTCGTTCTAGGGCGCGAATAGCCTGGTGCCTCTATGACTGGGGTAATTCAGCGTTTCCGACGGTAATAGTCACCTTTATATTCTCTACGTATTTTGTCACTGCGGTTGCCTCCGACGAGGTAACTGGCACCAAACAATGGAGTTGGGCGTTATCACTATCCGGTTTGGTCATAGCTACTCTGAGCCCAGTCTGTGGTGCTATAGCGGATAGCACGGGCCGCTGCAAAAGCTGGCTTGCCTTGTGTTCTACCCTCGCGATCGTTGCCACGGGCCTTCTCTGGTTTGTTCATCCCACCACAGATTCCGTATTTTGGGCGCTTGTCGTTTTTGCATTAGCCAATGTCGGGTTTGAAATGGGGCAGGTGTTTTACAATGCCCTCCTGCCCACCATTGTTTCTCCCCGACGTTTTGGACGTCTTTCAGGCTGGGGTTGGGCGCTGGGCTATGCAGGTGGCCTCTGTTGTCTGTCGATAGCATTGTTAGTATTCGTTGAAGGAAGCCCCCCACCATTCGGGCTTGATAAAGATTTGGCTGAGCATGTTCGCGTTGTCGGACCGATGGTCGCCCTGTGGTTCGCTGTGTTCTGTCTGCCACTGTTCCTGCTAGTGTCTGACGTGGGGCGCGTCGATTTGTCGATGTCGAACGCGCTCCGCTCCGGTGTTTCTTCCCTGATTGCCACCTTGCGTCGGTTGCGGGATTATCGGCAGATAGGATGGTATCTGCTAGCCAGGGTTTTTTACGTCGACGGGATGAACACCATGTTTGCATTTGGCGGTATCTATGCGGCAGGAACCTTTGGCATGACCTTGGCCGAGGTTATTGGATTTGGTATTGCCATGAATGTTTCCGCTGGATTGGGAGCCGCCACGTTCGCGTGGGTCGATGACAGCATCGGACCGCGTAGAACAGTCGTAATAGCTTTGTCAGGACTGATAGGGCTGGGTGTACCTTTGCTGGTTATTGAATCGAAGGTGTGGTTTTGGATTATAGGTGTTTCGTTGGGCGTCTTCATGGGACCGGCCCAGGCGGCTAGCAGATCACTTATGGCGCATTTGGCCCCTGTTGAGCTGCGTACGGAAATGTTTGGGTTGTTTGCATTCTCTGGTAAGGCAACGTGCTTTATGGGTCCCCTGATCCTCGGCGCCGTTACCTTGGCGACGGGTTCCCAAAGGATGGGTATGACGACAGTGGTTATTCTCCTTGCCGTTGGTCTGGCCATTTTGTTCTGCAAAGTGCGCGAACCCAGTTAGCCAATCACTGCATCAGTGCCGAAAGTGCCGCATCCCTGTAAAAACCATGGCAAGGTCTGCCGCGTTGGCCGCATCTATCACCTCTTGGTCCCGAATCGAGCCGCCTGGTTGAATGACCGCAGTTGCACCGGCGTCTATCGCGGTTAGAAGTCCGTCTGCGAACGGAAAAAATGCGTCCGATGCGACAACCACTTCTTTGAAGAAAGAGGACGTTTCCCCGGCGGTCTCCGCGGCTTCTTCTGCCTTTTGGGCGGCGATACGCGACGAATCAACCCGGCTCATTTGCCCCGCGCCAATTCCTACCGTTGCCCCATTTTTGGCATAGACGATGGCATTTGACTTCACATGCTTACATACAGTGAAGGCAAAAAGCATGTCGGCAATTTCTTGTTGCGAAGGTTTTCTTTCACTAACGATTGTCAGATCATTCTGGGTGACACGTCCAGCGTCCCGATCCTGTAGAAGATATCCTCCCGACAACATTTTAGTCACAAGGCCGGGCGCGGCCGGGTCTGGCATCCCACCAGTTTCCAGCACCCTTAGATTTTTTCTTTTCCCGAAAATGTTTTTGGCCTTCGCGCTTATTTGAGGCGCTATCACAACCTCTACAAAAACCCGTGTCATCGCCTCTGCGGTGTCAGCGTCTATGGGCCGGTTGGCAGCAACTATGCCACCAAACGCACTGACGGGATCGCATTTAAGTGCCTTTGTGTAGGCATCAACAAGTGTGTTACCCAGTGCTGCGCCGCAGGGGTTTGCGTGTTTTATAATTGCTATCGCGGGGCTGCTAAATTCGGCCACCAATTCAAATGCAGCATCTGTGTCATTCAAATTGTTATAGCTAAGGTGTTTGCCTTGTACCTGGTCTGCGGTCGCTACGCCGGGCCGTTCTTCTCTCGTGGCATAGAATGCGGCAGCTTGATGGGGGTTTTACCCAAAAAGGAGAGTCATTTTTCGCTGGCCGGAAACCGTGAAGCGACGCGGGAAGGGGTCGTTGTTTTGTCCGGCGAACCAGCGGCCAATAGCATCGTCATAGGCTGCAGTTCGAGCATATGCTATCCCCGCTAGTCGGCGACGGAGAGTTAGTGTCGTTGCGCCACTATTCGCTGACATGTCTTCAATTACCGCACCATAATCCTGTGCGTCAGTCACAATCGTTACGCTATCGTGGTTTTTGGCAGCTGACCGAATCATTGCAGGCCCGCCAATGTCAATATTTTCGATGCAGGAATCATAGGTAGCCCCAGCAGCGATTGTGTTTTCGAAGGGGTACAAGTTGACCACTATAAGATCGATTGGCGCAATAGCGTGTTCCTTCATCGTCTGGGCATGGGCGTTGTCACCGCGCCGACCAAGAATACCACCATGAATTATCGGGTGTAGCGTCTTAACTCGGCCGTCAAGGATTTCTGGAAATCCAGTATGATCGCTAACATCGATAACCTTTAGCCCGGCATCCCGCATCGTTTTGGAGGTGCCACCGGTCGATAGGATCTCGACGTGGTTTTCGATTAAAAATGTTGCAAAGGCCACCAATCCTGATTTGTCAGAAACGGATATCAGGGCGCGTCGGATGATATGGCCATCGTTATTCATAAATATACCTCCGGAGCGGGCGTTACCTTAGGCGGTCCCTGCGTCTCGTTCGTTTATTTTGCGTGGTGACTCAAATTCAGGAACCAGTTGCGCGATTATTTTATAAACGGCTCGCTCATGTCCTGACCGAGCCGCGACGGATAGTTCGTCGAGAGCCTTTTCTAGAGGCGCTATGTCGCCTGCCCGCGGTGAAGCGAGGAGAATGTCTGGATGCGTTGTAGCTACCAGCTTTTCGGACACATGCAAAAGCTCTTCTGATAGTTTTTCCCCCGGCCGCGTTCCGGTGATTTCTATCTTGATGTCCACGTCTGGTCTCAGCCCGGCAAGAAGGATCATCTGATGTGCGAGATCCATGATCTTTACCGGTTCGCCCATGTCGAGGACGTATATTCTGCCCTGTCCAGCATTGTCGTTAATACCTTGAACGGATGCCTGCAAGACCAGTTCGACCGCTTCCCGAACCGTCATAAAATAACGGGTCATATCTGGGTGGGTAACGGTTAGCGGCCCACCGGCTGCGAGTTGGCGCTGAAACAACGGTATGACGGACCCTGTAGAGCCCAAAACATTGCCGAATCTAACCGTGATATATCGTGTGCGCCCGGCGGCTGAAACTGGCTCTCTCAAATCAAGCGCTTGGCAGTAACTTTCTGCGATGCGTTTAGTTGCACCCATAATGCTGGAGGGGTTTACTGCCTTGTCGGTTGAGATAAGAACCATCGCCTCCACCGCATCAGCGCGACAGGCATCTGCTATAACCCGAGTGCCAATCACATTTGTCAGCGTGCCTTCGTTTGGGTTTTGTTCTACCATCGGTACGTGTTTTAACGCTGCAGCATGAAAAACCAATTCCGGTTTTTCCGCCGCGAATGTCCGGGCTATGCGTTTTGCGTCGCGGACATCAGCAAGAATAGCCCGCCGTTTAAGATCCGGGGCTATTTCTGCTATCTCAAGATCGATGGTGTAAAGTTGGTATTCCGAATTATCCAACAGCGAGATTGCAGCGGGATTGAAATCGGCGATCTGGCGGCATAGCTCTGTTCCAATTGTACCTCCGGCCCCGGTGACCAATACCCTGCGCCCGTTGACCAGTTGTGCCATGCTATCTCGGTTTAGAGTAGCCTGCACCCGTCCTAGGAGATCCTCAATATGGATCGGTCTGAGTTCCGGCCCGGTGCTTAAATTTTCCCGAAAATCATCCAACTGTGGCATTCGTGCAAGCCCAATTCCAGCCTGTTCAGATATCTTCAGTAGACGTTGCCGTTCATCTGCATTAGGCAAAGAATTTGTAACGATAAGACGCTGCGGCCGGCGGCCTTGATCTTCAAGCTGACGGAGGATATCAGGAATATCTTCAACGCCTCCAAGCACAGGCACTCCGTGAATATTATGTCCAATTCGGTTGCCTTTTTCATCCACCAGCCCGACCGCTTGCCATGCGGAATCGCGGCCTCGGTTTACCGCTCGAATGAAAAGTTCCGCAGCATCACCCGCGCCAACAAGAAGAATCGGGATACGCCGGCGGGTGGTTTTCTCGGCATCGGTATGCGCCCGATGTTCCCTGAAGAGGCGGTAAAAAAACCGCGGGCCACCCAGAAATACCAATAAGATCAGCCAATTTATTGGCAGCGTAGACCGAGGGACGGATTCAACGCGAGAAACTAGAAACATCGCCATGAAGAAGACTAGGGAGACTGTTGTGACTGCCCGTATGATTACCCAGAGGTCCTCGACGGAGGTGTACCGCCAGACCCCTGCGGAAAGCTGCATCGCAAAAAACACACACGCGGCGACCAGAGTGTAAATGGCGGTTGCTAGAATTACCAAGGTTGCTGGGAAATACTCGAAGTCAAGGCCAACACGTAAATAAAGAGCGACCAAAAAGGATAATGTCGCCATCATTACATCGTGGGTAAACACAAGCTTTGCACGGGGTCCGCGCAGCACAAACTTTTTTAAATTTGGCAGATTCTTCATCAAGTAAAACCCGTGGCGAACGATAACATATGCGATCCGATTCGCCCACATTAGCCTACGACACTGTTTTCGTCGTGGTTCCGATTCGGCAACGAGCAACCAGCGGATAAAGGAATAATATAGAACTGTGCGCTCGGAGCGATCTAACATGTTTGTTACATATAAATTACCGACCCTAAGGCTGATTGGTATCTTTGCTGTTAGGCAGCCATTTCACCTGGGGTATGGTTCTTTTATTTGATAGAATCACCCTGAGCGCTAGAGGCCCTTATACTAAGCCCGTTTTGGGTGCGGCACATCTCATTGCAGCAAACAGCTGGTCAACGACTTTTGGCAGTTC
>JAYZQT010000074.1:0-46181 GCA_036136335.1 Pseudomonadota bacterium | reverse complement strand
AATGAAACCACATCTCACCGTTTGGGAGAATGCCATCCTCATGAAAGTTGGAAACCCTTAACATGCCGACGATTTCGTCTGATTCCCTGTCCGGCACCGTGCGTTCTGCGTGGATTTCGCCAAAAAACTCGCAAAACTGTTTGTGCTGGAGATCACTGAGTTGCTGCCCAGGTACAACAATCAGGTGATGATCGAGCAATGCCTGGCGAAATTCGGATTTTGTCGCCTCGCCAGCCGGTTCACGCAAATCGACGCCGGATATCTCGGCACCTAGAGCATCGGAAATCCGACGTATGTTCAAACCCATGCCACACTCCCGGGCTACAGTAACGCTGCGGAAGTCCGCACCCTATGACGCCGTATACCCTGCATTGATCTTTACCTCGCAACCGTCTGGTCCGTTAAGGACGAATGAATCATGGCCGGGGTTTCTGCGTTGAATTTCTGATGGATGGAGTTTTTTGGCGTCACAGTTTTGCCAGGCAGAATCAATATCATCGACCTTGAAATCGTACTGAAGAGGGCTTCCAACAGAATTAGGGTCGTCGGTCTGTATAACCTGAAGTCGTGTGCCATCTCTTAATTCAAGGACGGCGAATCCTTCTCTCTCTACATCCATCTGGCCACCGAGAACCGTAAAGAATTCTATGGCCTCGGAAATGTTGGAAACGGGTAACCTTAGGTGTCCCAGGATAATGGGCGATGTAATTTCTTTGTTCACATGCATTCTCCTCGTCACGGCATTCGGTTGGAGGAAGCGCAGGAACCAACCAACACAAAACACCTTTGCATAAAAGATTACACTTAAATCAGTTTATCTCAATGGTTCGTCGCGGCGAATAATACAAATCAACAACAGTTTAGTTTGCCTGCGGGTGATTTGGATGAAGTGACTGTCTCTGGGGGGTGCTGGCCTTGCAAATAAGTTACCCAAATCAACTCCCGCTATATTTGGCCCTGTTATTTCTGAAATTTTCGACGTCTGCCGGATCTGACCACCCTGCGGTTACGCGGCAGACGGGTTGTTGGAAACTTACCGAGACCGTAGGTGCCGCTGGCCATTTTTATCGTGTCTGTCGCTCTATATGGCTGCCATCGCTTGATCGAGATCGCCTATAATATCGTCGATATGTTCTATTCCGATCGACAAGCGAACGTATCCGTCGCTTACACCGGTCTGGAACTGTTCTTCTGCTGTAAGCTGCGAATGGGTGGTGGTCGCCGGATGAATCGCTAGGCTGCGGGAATCTCCAATGTTTGCAACGTGGTAGAACATCTTTAGGGCATCGATAAACTTCTGGCCGGCTTCCTTACCGCTATCGTTGAATTCGAATCCCACTAGTCCGCCATAGCCTCCGGACATAACTGCATCAGCGCGCCGTTTGTCTTCCCCCTTCATTAGGCTAGGGTGTATCACCTTGCCGACCTTTTCGTGCTTTGACAAAAATTCCGCCACCGTTGCAGCGTTTTCACAATGCACACGCATCCGGAGCGGTAGGGTTTCGATACCCTGGATTATCTGAAAGGAGTTGAACGGACTGATCGCCGGTCCCATGTCGCGCAGCAAAGTCACCCGGGCCTTGATGATGTAGGCGACAGGGCCGAGTGGTTTGACGGCTTCTGTCCAGACGGCACCGTGGTAGCTGGGATCGGGTTCGTTCAACATTGGAAAACGGTCTTTTTGTGTTTCCCAGTCAAAGTTGCCACTATCGACAATCATTCCGCCGATGGAACTTCCGTGTCCGCCGATATATTTCGTCGTTGAATACACTACAACGGCGCAGCCATGTTCAAACGGCCGGCACAGAACTGGGGCCGCCGTATTATCCATGATCAGCGGTACGCCGAGCCTGCGGCCGATATCCGCCACTTCTTTAATCGGAAACACTTTGAGTTTGGGATTGGGCAAGGTTTCTGCGTAATAGCATCGGGTATGCTCGTCGGTAGCATTCGCGAACGCTTCTGGATCTTCTGGGTCTACGAAACGGCACTCGATACCCATATCCTTCATGGTGTTGGCGAATAGGTTCCAGGTTCCACCGTAAAGGTCGGTGGATGCCACGAAATTGTCACCTGAATGAGCGATGTTCTGAATGGATAAAGCTGATGCCGCCTGTCCGGAGGCGACGGCAAGGGCGGCCGCACCGCCTTCAAGCGCCGTGACCCTCTGTTCCAGCGCATCGTTTGTCGGGTTCATGATGCGTGTATAAATATTTCCCATTTCGGCGAGACCAAAAAGGTTTGCGGCATGTTCCGTGCTGTCGAACTGATAAGATGTAGTCTGATAAATTGGTACGGCGACAGAATTCGTCGATTCATCTCGTCGCCATCCAGCATGCAAGGCAATCGTTTCCGGATTTTTGCTATCTGTGGCCATCGTAATTCCTTTCGACCGAAGTACGAATTCTCAGCGTATCGCTATCCCCATATTAACTCAAATACGTCCGTCTGTTTACTGCAATGAAAAAATATCTGGCCGCGTGGAGTAAGCGCACGAGAGAATCCTGTCAAGAAACTCGATTAACTCGTTGAATGCTGTCGAAAAACGGTATCAAATTGGGCGCTTACTCGTTAAATGCAAGCATTCTCAACCTGCTTCAGGGGGATTGTATGATGAATAATGGCACACGCACTGGGAAACAGGTGGATGACACCTCTAATAAAGAACAAACTGCAGCAACGCCTGCCATCGTTGACAGCCAAAGGCTTTCGCATGGCACCCTCGAATGTCACGATCTCGATGCATCCCGGACATTCTATGAGGAATTCCTTGGTCTGGAGACCGTGTACCATGGGAAGCGGACCATGCTTGTCCGTAAAGGAGGGTACTGGGGCGTGGTGTGCGTTAACCGTGGGGACAAAGTTCGTCCAATGGGGCCGCTAAACCACTGGGGCATTGACGTTGCTTCCAGAAAACTGGTCGATGAGGCCCGTGAGAGGGCACTCGAAAATCAATCAAAATATGGTATTCGCAAAGTCAACCAGGCACTCGATCAACATGGGGTTTATTCATTTTACCTTCAGGATCTTGACGGTAACTGGTGGGAAATACAGAGCCTGCCTGAACCGGATATGTATGACCGCCTGTTTGAGCGGGGAGACCGTGTCCAGGATTAATCCCGGTAGAGCCTGCTGGCGTCGATCGGCCTCTATAAGATGGCGTCCTCCCCGCGCTGCTCTCGGAAAAGCCCCAGTTTTTCATGAACCCCCTTGTCAGAAAAACTGAAAAGGAAGCTGTCGGTGTCGGTTTCGTGACGATGGGGATACCACGCCGGAATGACGAAAATGTCCTTTGGTCCCCACTCGAGGGTCTTGTCCCCTACAACCGTCTGTCCGGAGCCTTCTACAGCGTGGTAAACCCAGGCAGCAGTACTACGGTAGTTTGCTCCCCGAAATCCTTCGGGCAACCTTTGCATGAAGGCTGACAGTGTTGGCAATACCGGGCCTGCATTAGTGGTGTTGACGTACTCCATTTTTATACCATGGCAGGGGTCCGCTTCATCTGCCATTGAAAGACGGATCAAGGCGTCTCTGGTATCCTCATAGGAATATCTGAAGATTGGTGACATGAGGGACTGCGTGCGATTATTCATAGGAAGCATGTTGGCACCATAACGGGCGTGACAGTCGCCTTCGGGTGGGCCATCCGGAAAGACGGTATTGCCAGTCCACGCCTCTGCAAATACCGGGCCAAGAAATCTGACAAGAGGAACATCCAGGCAAGTCATTGAAATGTGGGGTTTGTCACCTTCCTGTCCGTGTCCATGCCAGTGCCACGATGGATTGAGGATTAAATCGCCGGGCACCATGTCGCATGTTTCGCCATTGACGGATGTGTATCCGCCCTCACTCTCTATAACCATGCGGAGGGCCGAGGGTGAATGCCGGTGTGGTTCGGCGATTTCGCCAGGCATGATGCATTGAAGTCCGCTATAAAGTGCCTCGGTAATGCGTCGCGCTCCGCGCATGGTTGGATTTTCCAACATCAATGTACGTCGTTCGGCGTCTTCGCCCGAAACGAGTTTGCCCGCTTCCAGCACATAGGGACGAATGTCATCAAACTTCCATAGGTGGGGCGTGGCTTCTGTCTGCGGCCCCTTTGTCATCATTTCCTTCACGGCTTCCCAGAGCGGATAAAGGTTTGATGGGTCAATCCGGCTATAAAACTCCGTTTTTTTGGCGTCTGAAGATAAATCAACAGCTGTATTCATTTGAGGTCTCCGGAACCACGTCTGCGGGCCAGTTGGTGGTGGGGCGTATAAACCTGCTTCAAAAATTCCCAGTACTCTGCGCACGACGGAAGGGTAGGGTCTATCAGTCCTGGGCGTCAATCGACCTTTTACCCAGGCGCGGCAGCCTTAATTAACACAATCTGCTCGCTGCCGTTTAAACGAGCAATAACAATTTCCAGTTTACGGGATTTAGATGAGGTGATCCGCTATTTATTGTTGCCAATTTGGTAACCCGGACAGGGTACCCTATTCAGCGTTGATTTTCTTCGCGGAGTAAGTCGAGGTTTTCGAATACCGGCTTGTCCGTGACTATAAAAACCTCTGCATCATTATCTTTAGCTTCATGCTCGGACCAGGTCCAATGAGGAATGCTGAAGGTGTCGTGTTTTGACCACTCAAAGACCTCACTACCGATATGTGACTTTCCGCGACCGTTAACAACCAGACAAATTTGATTGTAAGTTACCCGTTTCTGTTGGGTCGAATGGCCCCGCGCGATGCGTTTATAGTAACAATCCAGTGTCGGCATGACAGGGCCCCCGGTAACCGGATTGGTGTAGCGCAGGGTCTTGGACCCATCACTCGTTGCCGCCATCGCATCAAGGGTTGTTTTTGTGACGTCGCCCGGATATCGGTATTTTGGTGAATGCGCCGGGACGACCTCCACATCCTCTGGAATTAGTGCCGCTCCCTCCCAGACATCTTCCTTTTGGGATCCAACCTCCCAAAAATCATTGGTATTTTGGTTTCCCGGCTCGAAAAAACTAACATCCAAATGCCCTATCAGAG
The DNA here is from genome assembly GCA_036136335.1 of Pseudomonadota bacterium. Classification (GTDB taxonomy): domain Bacteria; phylum Pseudomonadota; class Alphaproteobacteria; order MPNO01; family UBA830; genus JAYZQT01. The sequence continues at coordinate 41,160 of JAYZQT010000074.1, read as the reverse complement.
GTATGTTTGCGGCATCAAACCAGGTCGTCAGTTTATTGCCTTCATTAATGTGTCCGTGCCAACACATTGGTGGGGTGAGCACCAAATCTCCTTCCAACATTTTACAACGCCGGCCGTTGACGATCGTAACCGCACCCTCACACTGCGTAGCGAAACGAATGGCGGCCGCCGTGTGGCGATGCGGAGGTGCCTTGTCGCCGGGGTTCAGGACCGTGAAGGCAGAAAGAAGATTAGAGGTGGTTTCAATTTTGCCGTCAAAGGCCGGATGGCACATTATCAGTGCACGGCGTTCGGCATCTTCCATGGCAACTTCTTCGCCCGCCCTGATGGTAAGCGGTTCTATGTCGTGCCATTTCCATAAAAAAGCCTTATCTCTGGCATTGGGATTCATTGGCGTGATGGTTTGAAAGCGGTCCCAAAGCGGCTGAAAATTTGCCCCTTCCAGATCGGAAATAAGCGCGGCATCATGCCGTTTGGCCATGCCGAGACCTCCTAATGTTAAAATTGACAAGGGGAGGCCCTCCAAACAGGAGACACCTCCCCATTTCAAATCATTTCTTTTTCTTGGGCCGCATGAATTTTTTAGCATTGCCTTTGTCAATAAGAACGTAACCGACCAAGACTTTTTTGCCGAAACCCTTGCCGGAGAGTTTAGCCACCATTGTATCAACACCTACATTACCGAATGCAAACGGGCTGAGGCCGACTGTTAAATCCATAAACCCACGATTTACTGCAGCGACGGCGGGAGGAATTCCGTTCATGCCAGTGACGATGATGTCTTTGGTTTTGCCGGCAGCGGCGACTGCTTGGGCCGCCCCCATGCCAAGTTCGTCATTGGCTCCATAAATGGCTTTCAGATCCGAATGTGCAACCAAAGCGTCTTCACCATTCTTCAAGCCGTTTTCCCGGGTAAGCAGCATTTCGCGACGGAAAACAATTTTTATCCCGGGATGTTTCTTCATTTCAGCGGCAAAGCCGTTGGCGAAATTAATAAAGGCCTGAGCGCCTGCGGGACCGGCCAACATTGCGACTTTACCTTTGCCGCTGATTTTCTTGGCAGTCCATGAGGCAATTTCCCTGCCGATTTTCAGTTCGTTTAAGCCGACATGCAGGAGCTGGTCTTTGCATGCGGAGCCACGTGCAATAGACATCATCGGGATGCCGGCTTTTTTCGCCTTGCTAAAGGCGCTGCAAAGCGCTTTTGCGTCTATTGGTGAAATAAGAATACCGTCAACACCTTTGGCGATCAGATCGTTTACGCCGTTCAACTGCTTTGCGATGTCCTCTTCTGCGTTAACAACGCTGACACCATAGCCAGCTTTGTTGGCACGGGCCTTAATACCTTTGAGCATGGCGATGTAAAATGGATTGGTGTCTGAGGCTAAAGCGACACCGATGGTCTTAGCGCCCGCATGACCTGAAATCCCTGACACCAGTATTAGAGCCAGGACTGAGATGACAAACTTTTTCATTTTCTTCTCCCTTGTTAAACGTGTCTAAACTTCTTTAGGTCCGGTGTCGCCAGCGGTCTGCCGCTGCCGCCATCACGATGACTATGCCGACGGCAACCTGCTGCCAATGTGATGGCACGTTGGCCAGATTGAGTGCATTGGCTAGCACTATCATTATGAATACACCGATCACACTCTTATAAAGCCTTCCTTCTCCTCCATAGAGTGATGCGCCGCCGAGGACAACAGCGGCAATGGCCGTCAATTCATAAAATCCGCCTGCCGTCGGTTGGCCGGATTGCAGTCTGGATGCCAGCATGACTCCACCCACACCTGCGAGAGTGCCACACCAAACGTATGTAGAGGTTCGGATGCGACTAACATTAATACCGGCGAGATAAGCAGCTTCGGTATTACCACCGGTGGCAAATATCCGAATGCCGTGGGCGGTGTGATGGAGAGACCATGTACAAACAATTACGATTACAATTGGCAGCCATACGAGATAGGGAACACCTAGAAAACGTGTAAGGGCAAAATCGAGAAAAAGTTCCGGCAAACCCTCATCGCCGACGATAGGCTGACCATCGGTGATAACAAAGGTTAAACCGCGCACCAACACCATGGTGCCGAGTGTGGCGATAAATGGATTAACATCCAATTTGGTAACAATAAGGCCGTTCACCAACCCGACCAGGGCACCAATGCCAATTCCTGCTAGGAGGCCGAAAAGGATATTGGTTTCCAGCATCACCCAGGTGGCCGCAACGCCCGACAAAGCGACTGCAGAACCGACTGACAGATCAAATCCACCGCCTATGATGACGAAGGTCATGCCGACGGCAATTACTGTCATAACGGCACCCTGCATGAGAATGTTATTTATGTTGATCGGTGAAAGAAAGCGGTCAGAAAGCAGCGCGGCAATAATGCATAGAAAAACCAGTGCGATGAGCGGCATCTGACCCCATAGCAGCTCTTTTTGTCCGGCCAGCCAGGTATTACGTTCTACTGTTACAGATGCTAACTTTTCCTGGTTTTTATCCGAGGCGCTCATTTACCTTCCCTGTCTTATCCGCCAAGAGCGTTTCTAAGCGATTTTTCATTATAATCGCCGTCGCGTGAGATGCGCGCAACAACTTCGCCGGACCGCATAGCAAGGACATTATCTGAAATCGAAAGCACCTCTGTAAGTTCAGACGACGCAAATACAATGCCACCGCCGTTGTCGGCAAACTCATTCATAATGCGGTGAATCTGGGCTTTTGCTCCCACGTCGACACCGTGGGTCGGTTCATCGAGCAGGAGTATATTTATGTGACCGGCGAGCCAGCGGGCAAAGATGACTTTTTGCTGATTGCCGCCGGAGAGGTCCCGCACTACTTTGTTTGGGTCGCGAGGCCGGATATCCACCGCGTCCATAAGTTGTTCTACAAAAGTGTTAATGGCCCGTTTGTCGAGGCCGCGCAGATGCGAAAATTTGTCCAGATTGGGTAGAACGATGTTTTCCCGCACGGTCATTCCCATGACCAGTCCCTGATTGCGCTCCCCCGGTACCATACCGAATCCTTGTTTGATGGCTTCGGCCGGAGTGGACAGTTCTAGTCGGAAACCCCCGATTGTTACAGACTTGCTTTCAGCTTCGGCGCCGAATGTACCGCGGAGAAATGCGCTCATGCCTCCGCCGAGTAACCCCGCCAGCCCAAGGATCTCGCTTTTTCCAACAGGGATATTTTGGGAGGTGGAACCGGTTCGATGTTCGATATCGATAAGCGCATCGCCAACAATTCGCGCGCCACCTCGGTGTACCTCTTCAAGATCACGACCCGTCATTAAACGCGCCATTTCTGTGTTATCCGGGACCGAATCAAAATTGTGTTCAACTTTTTTACCGTCACGTAAAATTGTGCACTCATCCGAAATGCTTTCTACCTCGTCCAGCCGGTGTGAAACAAAGGCGAGAGCAACGTTCATATTCTTTAGGTGATCAATTACTTCAAACAGTCGATCGACTTCACGGGCTTCAAGTGCGGCCGTGGGTTCATCAAGAATTAAAAACCTGGCTTTGTGATTTAGGGCCCGGGCGATCATGACAATCTGTCGTTCCGCGAAACCCAATTTGTCGACACCTGTGTCAGGATTAATGTCGAGGTGAAAACGACGCATGATGTCTGACGCTCTTTGGCGCATGGCTTTGCGGTCGACGCCGCCCAAAAGACCAAATCTGGTGCTGCGTGGAATTCGGGCTAGTAAAATATTTTCGGCCACTGTCTGCTGGGAGACAACCTGCATTTCCTGCGGGATTACGATAACACCGGCAGCCAGCGCATCACTGGGTGAAGTAAAAACGGTTGCCTTACCGTTGATTAGGATTTGACCGCTGTCCGGTTGATGAACACCGCCCAAGATTTTCATCAAAGTGGATTTGCCAGCGCCATTTTCGCCGACAAGGGCATGGACCTCGCCCTTCTTGAAATTTAATGAAACCTTTTCGAGTGCCTGGGTTGCGTAAAATCGCTTTGAAACATCTTGGGCAGCAGCGTAGATGGACATTTCATTGGACCTTCAACCAATTCCAAAACGCATGGCTAATGGGGCGTAGCAAATTTCTGGCAGTTTGTTTTGGATCGCCCATTTTGATTCTCAGGTTGTTTGATTTTTCTCATTATTTGCTTAGAAACGAACATTATTCATTTTTGTGGATGGAGGCTATTTCAGCACGCCGATCTGACGAAACCTATTCTCGGGAAATGCTGTTACGGCTCAAGGACCGTGTCTCCGACGTCATCCGCGAAATTTTTCCAGCCAATCACGAGACCCGTTTTACACGGCAGAATTTACTGAGTCACTTGCTGTTTGTGGCCTTTGATGGATTTACCATCAATTATCATGCTTCGGGTAAATTCAACCGCGCCGAAGCCATTGCCGAGTTATTGACCACTACGATATTTGCTGAGATAAAAAACTGACCCCCATCTTGGCAAGTTTTTTCTTAAATCAAATTTGTTCGCCATCCCAAGGCGACGTTCACCTATAAGATTGAACTTTATTGGCTAACCAATGTACTGGGGACAAGCCGGGTCATTGTTATGGTTGCAGATGTTATTGCTCCCGATATTTTGCGGGGATTGGTCCAAGCGGCGTTAATAAAACCCTGCAACATTCAAGAAATGGGTTTCGGCAATTTAGACCAGGACTACATTATAAGTCCTGGAGGAACCTGTATGGTTTTTGCTATCACTGGCTGGTAAATTGGGCTGCAATATTAGTTTGGGGTGTTCATTCATTGTACGCCAAAAATCGGCCGGAGAGGATTATTCATGAACACAAAAGCCAGCCATTTAACCGCTGCAGAGCGGATTTCGCACGTGAAGCCGCTGGCAACTCTGGATGACAAGGTGCTGGGTCCCCATACCGCTGTAATCGTAATTGACGTGCAGAACGATTTCTGTGCTGAACAGGGAACGATGGCCAAGGAAGGTTTCGACGTGACAGCCGCTCAGGCGATGGCCGCGCGGTTGCCGCCGTTCCTTGCCACTGCCCGTTCTGCGGGCGCGCTGGTTGTGTTTGTGCGGAATGTGTATTCAACAGAACAGAACTATTATCTCTCAGACGTCTGGCTTGAACAGGCCGCCCGGGCGCGAGCGGGCAGTTATACGGAATACCCGGTCTGCGCGAGCGATTCCTGGGAGGGAGATTACTATGAAGACGTGCGACCGGAACGCGCCGATGCATGTGTTATCAAGCACCGCTTTAATGCTTTTCTGAACACGGATCTTGATACCATTCTCAGGGCAAACGGCATCCGTACCTTGGTCATGACCGGGGTTGCGACCAATGTCTGTGTTGAATCGACGGCACGGGATGGATTTATGCGTGATTACTACGTTGTTTTCACATCTGACGGTACTGCCGCTTACTCCCGGCAGGACCATGATGCGACGTTGCGCAATATGAACCGCTTTTTTGGCGAGGTCTGCACCCTCGCGGAGCTTGAAACCATATGGATGTCCAACGAGCCACGATAATGTGCCAGTGTCACGCTTCTGAGTTCGTTTTTGGGCATGGAATATGCGGCTAAAGACTTTGGAAAACATCGGAGCCAAAACCTTCAATGGGGCCGATCTGGTCAGGGAAGGAGCTATCCATCGCCGGATTTATACTGACCCGGCGATTTTCAGTCAGGAATTGACGCGGATTTTCCACAAAAACTGGCTGGTTGTTGGACATGTAAGTGAGGTTGCCCGACCCGGTGATTTCAAGACGTTACAAATGGGAGACCAGCCGATCATTGTCTCCCGAGATGAGGGAGGAGAGCTGCATGTTTTGCTCAACACCTGTCGTCACAGGGGGGCACTAGTATGTCGTGAGGATCGTGGCAATACAAAATCGTTTGAATGTCTGTATCACTCCTGGAGCTATCACTTGGACGGCTGTCTTGCGGGTTTACCAAAAGAGGATGGCTACGGGCCATCTTTCGAAAAGGCCGATGTCAGACTGTGGCCTGTACCGCGTGTTGAAACGCACTGCGGCCTTATATTTGCATGCTTGGACGAAAACATCATGCCATTGGCGGAATTCCTTGGGCCCGCAGCTGAATTCATAAAACTTGCGCTCAGGAGTGGCGAGGAAAGTGAGGTCGCAGGGGTTAATGAATACCGGTATCAGGGTAACTGGAAACTGCATCTGGATAATACAATTGATGGGTACCACGTGCGATACCTGCACCGTTTCTTTTCAGGTGCAGCTCAGTTATTTACGCAGGGAGAGTCAATCGCGCTCGGCAATGGACACGCGGTACTTCAATGGGAGACAGCGAAGGCTGCAGGGGACACGGGGCGGCTCCTCGGCCTGGACAAATCGGAAACCACATTACCCACAAACCGTGTGATGGTTCTGTTCCCAAGTTGTGCCATTACACACGTCCAGGACAGCATTAACGTCCGGATAGGCATTCCTCTGGCTCCGGCGTTGACGCATGTTAATGCCATGGCAATCGCCTTCCACGGTGAAACGTCGGCAGTGCGGGAGCGTCGAACACAGCAGTTCGCCGCTGCGCAAGGTCCGGCGGGCAGTGCTGGAGCGGACGATATAGAGGCCTTTGAGGCATCCCATGAAGGTTTTCAGGCCAGCGTTGGAGATGTCGGATGGCTGTCGATCGCGCGTGGGCTTCATCGAGAACAGGGAATGAAGGGAGATCTGGAGGACGACACGGCGCTTCGCGGTATGTACGATAAGTGGCAAAAGTGCATGAACCCCAGCAGTTGAAGCGAGAGCACGCATGGCTAATAGTGAAACAGCTGAGCAGTTTCTTTATCGTTCATTTCGTCTCCTGGATGAAGGGAAATTTGACGAATGGCTCCGGACCTGTGGCGACAATGTAGTGATGATTTTGAAATCACGTCGTGATGACGAATGGGAAACGCCGGTTTCATTGATAAACGACGACGTCGATCGACTGAAGGGACGGATAGAACAGATCAAGCGGTACTGGCACGCGGAAAATCCTCCTACAAAGACCCTACATTCGGTTACGAACGTCGAGTGTATTCCTCTTCCGCCAAATCGGGTTCTCGTTCATTCATGCTTTACGCTTATTGCAACCCGCAGAAGCCGACAGGATTTTCTTTATGGACGTTACCGGGACATACTTTTTTCTGCCTTCGATGGCTGGCGACTGGAACGCCGTGAAGCACTACTCGAAAATGATGTTATCGAACGCGGAAAAATTTCATATATAGTTTAAATTCCGTTCAGGAAATGCCTTAGCCTGCATTGTGCAGGGAGTATACTGGAGGAAGATCGATGGCAGTATATTTTGAAGACTTGCGTGGGGGCATTTTGCGTACCTCGGTTGTATGCTTTTATCTGCCAAATGGTTCAAAAAACCGTGCTGATTGTTATAGCGAGATGTTGCATACAGGAATGGGAAACAGTTGATGGATATGGCTGTTGAAACGAGTGCGGGGAAGGTTGATGAATGGCTGAAAGATTTGGTTTCGGCATGTTCTGAATATAGCTCCGAAAACCTTAAATCACTGTTTTTTCCCGATTGCCACTGGCGCGACCTGCTGGCCTTCACCTGGCACATAACAACTTTCAGTGGCCCTGAACGGGTGGTGCCGGCGCTGTTGTCCGCGCACGGGGATTTTAGACCGGTTAACTTCCGGAGACGTGGCACGCCTGATCTTGTGACGCGTGGCGGGCGCGAGAACATCGTTGAAGGAATATTTGAATTTGATACTGATATTGGAAAATGCCAAGGTGTTGTCAGATTGTGTGTTGATGCGGAGGATCAGGGAAAACTCAAGGCTTGGACGCTTTTGACCGCACTTGATCAGATCCGGGGCTTTGAAGAAACCGTTGGTGCGGCGCGCCCCAAAGGGGAGGTGTACGGCCGTAATTTTTCTGGTCCGAACTGGCTGGATAAAAGGCATATAGCCGTAGCCTACAAAGACAGGGAACCAGAGGTTCTTGTGGTGGGTGGGGGGCAGGCTGGGCTCTCCATTGCAGCTCGCCTCACGCAGCTGGGTGTTGACACACTTGTAGTAGACAGGGAAGAGCGTGTCGGTGACAACTGGCGCAAGCGGTACCATTCTCTGGTTCTGCACAATCAGGTTCATGTCAATCACCTTCCGTACCTTCCATTTCCGCCCAGCTGGCCCACATATATACCAAAAGACAAACTTGCTTCCTGGTTTGAATTTTATGCCGAGGCGATGGAGTTAAACTTCTGGACCGAAACCGAGTTTGTCGGTGGCCGATATGATGAAAGTAAGGGACGCTGGAATGTCACCCTGAAAAATGCGGACGGGGCCGTGCGGGAGTTGCGGCCTTCGCACGTCGTGATGGCAACCAGTGTAAGCGGTATTGCAAAGCTGCCTGAAATTCCAACGCTCAGTAAATTCTGCGGTGAAATTATTCACTCAAGCGAATATAAAGGTGCAAATGGCCGGAAAGGTGCCAATTTCCTTGTTTTGGGAACTGGCACCAGTGCACATGACATTGCGCAGGATCTCCACTCGAATGGCGTAAAAGCAACTCTTCTGCAGCGGAATGCGACGTCTGTGTTAAATGTCGAACCAAGTGCGCAGCTGCCTTACACGCTTTATGACGAAGGTCATTCGCTCGAAGATGCTGATCTGATTGCTACGGCTACACCTTTCACACCCCTGAAACGAGCCCATGAGCTACTGACCGAAGAAGCCACCCGTCTTGATAAAAACCTTCTGGAAGGGTTGGCAGGTGTGGGGTTTAAAATAGACCGGGAAGACCGCACCGGCTGGCAGTTCAAATACATGACCCGGGGTGGGGGGTACTATTTCAATGTTGGCTGTTCTGACCTGATCATAAATGGTGATGTGGGTCTCATTCAGCTGGACGATGTCAACTCCTTTGTACCGGACGGGGTGCAACTGAAAAATGGAGAGGTGATCCCGTTTGATACCATAGTTCTGGCCACTGGTTTCAAAGGTATGGAAGCGCTCGTCCATGAGCTTTTGGGAGAAAAAATTACGGAGCGCGTGGGTCCTATCTGGGGTTTTGATGAGAACAAGCAGGAGCTGCGGAACATGTGGGTCCGCACCCCGCAACCCGGGCTCTGGTTTATCGCGGGGAGCTTCGCGCAATGTCGTATTTATTCGAAGTACCTTGGGCTTCAGATTAAAGCCTGCCTTGAGAATTTGATCGGCATCGCCCGGAACTAGTTTCTTTTTTTTCGGTCAGATAATAGGGGTGGATGTTTGTCAGACCTCCTTTGAATTATCCGGGAATGGGCCCCGGTATTGCAATTGGTATTCCTGCACAACCAGTCAAACTTGTTGAACGCTTCCCGGCCTGCCTCTAGGCTGGCCCCAGTGCCTTTGTCTCGTGTAACGGTGTGTCATTGATTGGATAGTGCAGGACTGTTGCAATAAAGCCCAGGACGATCCCGCCCCAGAAGATCAGGTCGTAGTTTCCGAAAACATCATAACCAACACCGCCCAGCCATATACCAAGGAAGCTCCCAATCTGGTGACTGAGAAAGGTAATCCCAACCAGGGTTGCCATGTACTGGGTCCCAAATATCTGCACCACCAGGCCGGCTGTAAGAGGCACAGTTCCGAGCCACATGGTGCCCATAATGCATGCAAACAGAATTACACTTGTTGGCGTTATGGGCGAAAGAATGAAGACCAGCATTACAACTGATCTAAGAAAGTAAAGCCACGCGAGTAGAAATTTGATCGGGTACCGCCGACCAAGTTCGCCCCAGAGAATGCAGCCCATGATATTGAATGCGCCGATCAGGGCGAGCGCTGTTGCTCCAAGCCATGAAGGTTGACCGAGGTCGGTAAGGTAGGCGGGAAAATGTGCACCAAAAAACATGGTCTGAAACCCACACACAAAATATCCGGCGCATAGCAATTTAAATCCCCGATGGGCGCCTGCCTCGCGCATCGCCTCACCAAAATTCTGATTGGATGTGTCGTCACTGGCGCGCTTGTTTCCCCCGGCGAGCGCAGCGGCGAGCGGAACTATCACCGACGCCATGAAGGCGGTGATGATTACCGCGCCGACCCACCCATAATCGTTGACGAACCACTGCCCGAGCGGCACGAGAAGAACCTGTCCGGACGAACCTCCCGCGCTGGCGATACCCAGGAAAAGGGTTCTTTTCTGGGGACCCGTTATTCGTCCTATTACAGAGAGCACGATGGGAAAACCGGTCATGCTCAATGCGAGCCCCGTCAGGAACCCGACTCCAATAGTTGCATCGAGTGGCGTTGTTGTCTGGGATAAAACGTAAAGTCCCGCAACATAGCATATGCCACCTAATGCGATAATTTTGGCTGGGCCGTAACGGTCCGCCAGCATCCCAAAAACAGGAGTTGAAATTCCCCAGATCAGGCTTTGAAGAGCGATAGCGAGGGCAAAGGTCTCTCGGCCCCATCCGAGGCCAGTGCTAATTGGACCCATATAAAGCCCGAGGTTCTGCCGAAGACCAAAGGAAACCAGCAGAATAAGCGTGCCACAGACAAGCACTATAAACGGGGTTCGCCACGTACTGGATTGCATTATTTAACGTGCCATTTCTGCGGGGATACCAGATGTTGAAAAATTGTTATTGTGTGAAATATCAAAGCAGAGTACTCCAAATCTGGGATGATAGTCTCTTCCGCAGGGTCTTTAGCGGAAATTTGGAGTCTGGTATGTCTGGCCGGTTTCAACCCAAAACCTAACTTTCAAAAAATTGGGCAGCATTTTCGTAGAGTATTTTCCGTTTCTGATCCCCGGTAATATCATTTCTCGCGATTATTTCCGCCGCCGCTTCGTCTCGCCCTTCGCCGTGAGGAAAGTCTGACGAATAGAATATCTGGGTGTCACCGAGCAACTCCAGTTCCATGGGTAGCGTGGAATCGTTCGCCTCGACCCCAAGAAAAATTCGCCCAGCCTGAATATAATCGTCCACATTACTTTTCGGTAGCATGGCAGGGTTGGCCATGCGCTTTCTGTTGACTTCCTGGTAATGCCGCATGCGGCCTACGGAGTAGAATATCCATTCACCTCCAAACTCCAGAAACGCAACGTTCAATCCGGGATGACGGTCCAGCATTCCATGCCCCACGACCGCAACGAATGCAAGCTGGGCGGGCATGGCTTTACCAATCATGTTTGCGTCCTGGATGGAGTAACAAAGTTTATCAAAAGGCGTATAACTCATCCCCATATGGACACACAGAGGCAGGCCTGTATCAGAGAAAGCGTCCCATGAAGACCTGAACAATGGATCTGAGAGCATGTGTTCACCGGCAGTACCAAACACCACTGCGGCAGATGCCCCCAAATCTACCATCTCTGAAATAGCTACTAATGATTCCTTGGGGTCCCGTAATGGAAGCAGCCCCGCCCATTTCAGCCGGGAAGCAACCGGCTTGCACTGGGCAGCTACATAACGGTTGTAAGCCCTGAACAGGGCGGCTTCGAAGCCGGCGTCGATCGACGTTGCTGCATAGGACGTACTCGGGAACAGAAACTGTACATCGATCCCCATATCATCGAGCGCCGTTACCCGTGCATCGGGATCAGAAAGGTCCACAACCCCAATCGGCTGGGGTAACCCGGAAAAATCCCCTGCTTTATCAGGTGTGGCACCGTATTCTTCCATCGTCATACCAGGAATGTTTGATGCGTGTGTGCCTGCCCCAAAGGGGTGAGGTTCCAGCTTTCCATCCAGCAGCCAGGCAGATCTCCAGCCCCCAAGATCATCGGCATCGCCGATTTGTACGGGGCGCGGACGCCGAAGTTGGTATTCTTTCGGTAGATCCTGCCACATTTTCGGACTCATCATCACATGTGCGTCCGCATCGTAAATTTTATAACCATCCAACATCTATTTTTACCTGTTCCGATTTCGTGATTAATCCCGATGGACCATGCCAACGGAAATCATAAGGTGGCCAGATATATAAATACGTCCAATCGCGATTGTAGAGGTGTTTTCACTCCTGTTCGTTTCGCGTCAGACTAGCAGCGTGACATCTCTAGGCAAATATAACGGGAACAAATCGAAACGGTCCGAAGAATCTCCCGAACAAATGCACCAAGTGAGACCTATACAGGATCTGTTACTGTGTCTCCCGGCGGCGCGACGAAAAATAGATGCCAATAAAAATCAAGGCTATCCCGGTGAGGTGGAACTGCTGGAACTCTTCGCCTAACAAAAGGATGGCCATGATCACGGTAAACGCGGGAATTAGATGGATAAAAAGTCCGGCCCGTCCTGCTCCAAGCTGCGAAATAGCACGGTTCCACATCAGGATTGACAATACTGAGGAAAATATTGCCAGCCAGAACACGCTGGACACTGTTGTCCATGTAAATACCGTCGGTCTTACGAAACTTGCTTCATAAAGATATAATGGAAGCAGGAGGAGTGATCCCATTCCGAGGAGGGAAAGCAGTGTTAGGCGGTGGTCCATGCCACGAGGGACCTTCCGTAACAATACCGCGTAAAGACCCCAGCTCACGTAGGCACCCGTCACGAGCAAGTCACCCTTGTTGAAATCCATTTGCTGAAGTACTTCGAGTGATCCCATGGAAATAAGAACCAGAACACCAATGAGGGAGACGGCTACCCCAAAACCCTGGCGTCGGCTGAAAGGGTCCCTGAACAGGAGCCAGGCCAGAACGACAATTACAATTGGCTCGAAGGAATTGATCACCGCGGCATTTATCGCAATGGTATACTGAAGTGACAGAAAGAGTATGGCGTTGCCGCCGACCATTAGGAGCAGGGACAAAAGCAAAAGTATCTTCCAGTTCGCTTTAATCAGATCAGATTGCTGTCGTAACGGTCCGAGCGCGAATGGCAGCAGGAGCAAAAAAGCTGCTATGGTTCGCCAGAATGACAGACCCATCGGCGGCACGTCTTCCCGCACGTAACGAACGAGGACTGTGCTGCCAGCCCAGAAGAACATTGCAATTACCGCGGAAAGGTATGGCGAAAACAGAATACGTCTTATCCACATAAACGCGTTGCCTGACTGATCGCGATTACTCTCGTCTAGGGACATCGGCAACACTCCTGGTAACGCCCGCAGGTTTAAAATTTAAGATGGTTTACCACGGTGTGTTTGTGGCGTCGGCGCACCGCTATCGTATGGCGTTTTCAAACATTTCTGTGAAGTTTTAACCTTATTACCCTGTTTTCAGGCAATTTGTTGTTTTGATTAACTGGAATACAACTTATTGTTACCAGCGTACCCAGCCAGACGGACACTGTATCAAAATTTTCTGCATGAATACACAACGTAACAAATCCAGAAAAATTCCTGGTACTACGGTGTTTGATGGGGTGGAATCCCGTAAGGGATACCGGATTAACAAATTTGCAATGTCTTTTTCGAGGGCGGAAAACCGGACCGCTTTCTCCACTGATGAAGAAGCCTATATGTCGCTCTGTAATCTTAATGACCAGGAAAAACAATTTATGCGAGATCGGGATTTCCGTGGTCTGATCGAGGAATGTGGCGGCAATATCTATATGATCATGAAAATTGGAACCTGCACTGGTCATGGCCTTTATCATATCGGGGCACAGCTCCGCGGTCAGAGTTTTGAAGAATTCATGGCAACCCGAAATGCTTCGGGGGCACGCTGAGTGGCGCAGATCATTGGTGGTATCGGGACGTCTCATGTGCCGTCGATTGGTAAAGCATTTGATATGGGCCAACAGGAAGACCCGGACTGGAAGCCTTTGTTCGATGCCTATCAGCCAGTTCAGAAATGGCTGAAGGATCAGAAGCCTGACGTAGCAATTGTCGTTTACAACGATCACGGTTCAAGCATGTTCTTCGACAAATATCCGACCTTTGCGATCGGAGCTGCTGACAATTACCCAATCGGGGACGAAGGATGGGGTCCACGTCCATTGCCTGCTGTGCCGGGCGATCCGGATTTCTCATGGCATCTTGCAGAGGAACTTGTTTATGACGAGTTCGATATGACCGTATGCCAGGAACTTTCCGTTGAGCACGGTTTTCTGGTTCCCATGAACCTCTGCTTTCCCCATCAGCCGTACTGGCCGGTCAAAACCGTACCCATCGTGGTAAACGTGATACAGCACCCACTGCCTACGGCACTGCGCTGCTACAAGCTCGGTCGCGCTATCCGCAAGGCGGTAGAGACTTACCAACCGGACCTCAAGGTTGTGATATTTGGCACGGGTGGCATGTCACATCAACTCAACGGTATGCGGTTTGGGTACTTGAATTCGGAATTTGATAACGAATTTCTGAATCTGATTGAGGTCGACCCAGCCAGTCTGACCCGGATGACGCATCAGGAGATTATGGAGGAAGCAGGTGCAGAAGCTGTTGAACTGATCATGTGGCTTACGATGCGAGGGGCACTATCCGATAAAGTTGTGCGCGAACATCGTAATTATTACGCCCCAATGACCACAGGTATGGGTTTAATAGCGTTGGCAGAACCAGTTCCGACCTAACTTTGCGGTCCCATTCCCGTTAACATTATACGAGGCACCCAACAGGGCCCGATTGAGGCTCCTGTAACCTGCTTGCGACGGTTTCGACGCCTTTGGGTTTTCGCCGGTTTATCGATGGCGCAAACTATTTTTCAAATATCGATGGCTCTCAGGCCAACTGCCCGAACATGCAGGACCAACCGACATACGATCGGGTAAATTTTTACCGGATTTTGTCGGAAAATAAAATAGAAATATATAAAATTAACAATTCAGAAATAAAGATAATTAGCCATACTATCTTCGGAAATTCCACGAGGTCACATAAAGAGAATAGGAACCGTTAGTATTGAAAATAATTAAATCTAAACTGGTAATTTTTATATAAACATTGTTTTTGACTAAAATTAACTCCTGTCAAATTTTGACAGATTTGACGAGTACAAATGAATTTGATTGAATATTGTGTTGCGTTCAGTAGTTCAAGGGATGTCACTGTAAAACATAAATCTGCAAAGGGAGAAAAGATTAAGATGAAAATTTTACATACAACTTCAATTGGTTTGGCGGTGACCGCTGTTATTGGAGTCGTTGCTACAACAGCTCATGCCAAACCCATCAGCATCGGCGCGTTGCCGCAAGGTTCATTGTCCTACAGTATTGCTTCGGCAGTGGCCAAGGTAATCGCCGACAAAACTGATCTGAAGGTGCGGGCAATTGGGATCGGTGGCGGAAATATCTATCATCCTCAGGTCCATCAGGGAAAACTGGATATGTCAACATCAGCCCTTCCTGATTCCATATTCGCGTTGACAGGGAAGGGGCCATACGAGGGTCGAAAACACGGGAACCTGCGCGTGCTTGCTCGACTTTTGGAGTTTCAGACGGGCTTTATGGTTCGCAAGGACTCTAAAATTAATTCGCTTGCAGACCTGAAGGGTAAACCGTTCCCGTCTGGCTTCACCAGTCAGAAGCTTGTCGGTGTGCTCGTTCGTGCGGCGTTCGCATCTGAGGGCATGTCACCGTCTGACGTCGTGGGGGTGCCGGTGCCTAACTTTGTGCGCGGAACCGATCAGTTTGTCGCCGGTAAGACAGTGGGATCCTACCTCGCACCTGGTTCAGGGATTGTGCGCAAGGCAAACGCAAAGTTCAGGATACGGTTCATTTCGCTCAAGGAAAAACCGGGCAGCCTGAAAATTCTTCAAAGTATAGCACCAGGGGCGTATTACACGACGGTCAGGCCGACCAAGCGAATGCCTTATATCACCGAGCCGGTTAAAATGGTCGGGTTTGATTATCTGTTGCAGGTTGGTTCGAAGGTTTCTGACGCGGTTGCTTACAAATCGGCAAAAGCCCTTCATCAGAACAAAAAATCGCTGATAGCCGCGCACGGTGTGTTCCGCGGCTTCAAGCCTAAATTGATCGCGAAACAGGGGCTCGGGGTCGACTATCACCCCGGTGCGATCAAATACTATAAGGAGGCAGGTCTCCTCTAGTTCGCGGAAAATATGACGGGGTCTGGTGCGAACGGGGCTGTGGACCGGCTGAAACCGCCGGTTCGCAGCCTGGTTTCGGTTCTTGCAGGGCTGCTCACTCTGGCTGCGTTGGGTTGGGCTGCTGACCTTTATCCGAGGGTCGGTCTCGTTATTTACACTGAACAGTTCCTCGCGGGTATGATTGCGATTGTCCTGCCACTGGCGTTTCTTACCGCGCCGGCGCGAAGGCACCAAGCGGGAAAACTGCCCTGGTACGACGCAGCCGCTGCAGCTGCGGGATTTGTTACTGCAGCTTATGTGGCGGTCGATTATCCTCAACTTGCGGAGGAAATAGCATATCAGCCACCGCGCGCTCTGATCGTCAGTGTTCTGCTGCTGGCACTGATTGTTGAGGCCGTGCGGCGGACAGCCGGTCGGGTTCTGGTAATCATCCTGTTGGTCTTCTTTGCCTATGCCTTGTGGGGCCATCACATTCCTGGTGAGCTGGTTGGCCGGGAGGTGGGCACTAAAGAACTCGTTATCGGATTGGCACTCGATCCGCAGGCGTTGCTTGGTGTTCCAATGAAGATCGGCACAACGGTCGTTCTTTCCTTTCTTTTTCTTGGGCAGGTACTTTTTGAGTCGGGTGGCTCGGGATTTTTTACCGGGCTTGCCACTTCCACCATGGGCCGGTATCGCGGCGGTTCTGCGAAAATAGCCGTGGCGGCCTCGAGTCTTTTCGGAACAATCTCTGGAAGCGCTGTTTCCAATGTCGTTTCCACTGGAGTTATTACAATTCCCCTGATGCGGGACTCGGGCTATTCTGCTGAGTCCGCAGGAGCGATTGAGGCGGTAGCCTCGACGGGGGGACAGTTAATGCCGCCCCTGATGGGGGCCTCCGCCTTTGTGATGGCGGAATTTCTTGAGGTTGCCTACACGGAAGTGGTTCTGGCAGCACTGATCCCCGCTGTCCTCTACTATCTTGCCCTGTTCATTCTGACCGATCTTGAGGCGGCTCGAACGGGGATAACAAAAATACCGGCAGACAAAATTCCCCGGATTGGGCCTGTTCTGCGGGCAGGCTGGTTTTTTCCATTGCCGTTCGGGGTGCTCATTTACGCCCTTTTTGGCGCCCATCTCCAGCCTGAAACAGGAGCACTTTATGCTGTTGGTGTTCTTCTCGCGTGCGCCTTTGCATTCGGTTATGAAGGGATTCGCGCGGGGCCGGGAATGATCTGGCGTGCGCTGACAGCGACTGGCCATTCATGCATCGAACTGCTTCTGATCGTGGCTGTCGCGGGGTTCATGATTGGGCTACTGAATACGTCGGGACTAGGCTTTGCGCTTACCTATTCGCTGGTCAAGATCGGAGGTGGCAATGTAGCGGTTCTGCTGATCCTGTCGGCCATTATCTGCATCGTCCTTGGCATGGGAATGCCAACACTTGGCGTCTACGTGCTTGTGGCGGCGTTAGTCGCGCCGTCCCTTGTAGAGGTTGGGATTGATTTAATGGCAGCCCATCTGTTCGCACTTTATTTCGGGATGATGTCAATGATAACGCCACCTGTCGCAATAGCAGCATTTGCTGCCGCCAGTCTGACCCAGGCTGATGCCATGAAAACCGGATTTGCAGCGGTTCGGTTTGGGTGGCTTGCCTACGTAATTCCGTTTCTCTTTGTACTCTCGCCGAGCCTGATCATGCGGGGTACCGTCGAGGGTGTGTTGCTCGCAGTTGTCACGGCAATGATCGGCGTTTGGCTTTTTTCGGTCGGTTTGATGGGATATTACGTCCGGCCGCTCGGTCAGGGTGCGCGGCTTGGTTTTCTCGTGACCGGTCTCGGGACCCTGTTACCGGCAGAGGCATTTGAGGGTGCATTATTCATAAACATAGGGGCGGCGGCAGTTGCTGGTGTACTGGTAATGATCGAACGTAATGGTAAGCGCGAAGCCTGACATCGAAAGGCGCCCGCCGGAGATTGTGACAGAACAAAGTGCAGCGTGTTTGGTTTTAACGCTTGGTGTTTAGGATAACGAGGACAGGCCGGTTCAAACTTTTATTAAACTTAAAAATAAACAAAATTCTTTAACTATCTGGCATATAATAGTATCTGTAAAAAAAACCTCAATAGAAAAATTATATTCGCCCTGTCTAAATGACTGGCCGCGAGAGAAAGGTTGATTGTTTACCTACCAAACTGAATTACCGGAGAAACCTTGATCCAGTCCTGTAGGGATGATTTTGAATGAAGATACTGGATTGTCTGCTGTGAGGTTAAAATTACGCGTAATTGCACTGCCAATGTAAGATTCCACAAAGAAGAAGGCGCTAGCGGTACAGTATCATGAGGAACTGCGGCTATTAAGGTCTGCTGTTTTAAGACCCTCTCTTGCCAGTCTTTCAGGGCGTCTGTGCTTCCTGAATGGCGCGCCACACCTTTTCCGGCGTCGCCGGCATATCTATGTTTTTGAGGCCTAGCGGTGCCATTGCGTCAACGACGGCGTTCATGATCGCTGCCAGTGCGCCGACATTGCCCGCTTCTCCAGCGCCCTTTACACCAAGAGGATTGAGTTTGGTTGGTACTGGATTGTTGGCAAGGTCATAGCTGCACATGTCATCGGCGCGGGGCATCCCATAGTCGAGGAACGATCCGGTTATTAACTGTCCGCTTTCGTCATAGACAATCCGTTCGCTGAATGCCTGCCCAATTCCCTGCCCAATTCCACCATGAACCTGTCCTTCAAGTGTCATTTCATTAATGACAGTGCCAACGTCGTCGGTTACTGAATATTTGATTATTTCGGTTGTGCCAGTGTCTGGTTCTATCTCCACTTCCACGACGTGACATCCGTTGGGAAAGGTTGGTCCCTTTGGAACGAAGGTATCGGAAACAAACAATCCAAGCTCCATACCTTCGGGCATCATGTCGGTCCTGTAGGCTGCTCGGGCAACATCCTGGATGGCCAGTTTTCGGTCAGTGCCGACCACGTGAAATGCCCCATTCCTGAATTCAATGTCGACAACCGCGACCTCAAGCAGGTGGGCTGCAATCGGCGTTGCCTTTTCAAGAATTTTATCTACAGCCCGGACCGTTGCAGAGCCTCCCAGAATCGCGGTTCGGGAAGCGTAAGAGCCACCGCCAAATGGGAGAGAATCAGTGTCCCCGTAGTTGACACGAATGTCTTCATGGTCAATTCCAAGTGCATCTGAAACCACGATTTTGTACATCGTGTCGTGGCCCTGGCCCTGATCGACGGATCCTGTCAGGAGGGTCACGGTGCCTGACTGGTCGAACTGAATGCTGACGGTCTCGCCGAACATCTGCGCGGTCTGCTCAATAAAATTGGCGATGCCAAGGCCTCTCAACCTGCCCTTTCTTCTCGCTGCTTCGCGGCGCGCTTCAAACCCGTCATACGCACTTCTGACAAGTGTGTTCTCCATATTCTCACCGAATTCACCGCAATCGAGCGTATAGGTGAGGCCCGTCTTGAACGGCATCTCGTCTGGCGCGACCATGTTCCGCCGCCGGATTTCCGCCCGATCAATTTTCATTTCACGGGCTGCATTGTCGATAAGGCGCTCAATTACATAGGCAGCTTCCGGGCGTCCGCTTCCGCGGAACGGACCGTTGGCGCTTGTATTGGTAAAAACGGCGGATGCCTCAACGTAGATCAGGGGTGTCTTATATGTGGCGGCGAGCCCGCCGAGGTGGCTGACCGGAGAAATTGTTCCAAACGGATCGAGCCACGCGCCGATATTACAGGTGCTGAGGACCTTGAGCGCGAGAAATTCCCCGTTTTCGTTCAACGCGAGTTCGGCATCGGTGACCTGATCGCGATCATGGTAATCCGTTGCATGCCCGTCACTACGTTCGCAGATCCAGCGAACTGGCCGGTCGAGGTTTCTGGCCGCCCAGAGACAGGCATGGTTTTCCGGCGCGTTACCCTGTTTCATACCGAAGCTGCCGCCCGTGTCCGGGGAGATCACTCTGAGCGCGGTTTCCGGCACGCCAAGTACATCCAATGCAAGGGTTCTGCGAATCAGGTGGGGTAGCTGGGTTGCGCAGTAGAGGGTGTAACGCTCAAAACGCCTATCATAGACGCCGATACAGCCGCGCGGCTCCATGGTGTTGGCAGTGATGCGATTGATTTTGGTATGTAGGCGGGTAACATGAAAAGCCGCTGCCAGCGCGGTTTCGACACTCGCCCTGTCGCCACCTGAATGGTGGTAACTTTCATTGTCGGGGCATCCTTCATGCAGGACCGGAGCACCGTTTGCGCGCGCCGACGTTCCTTCGGTAATGACTGGCAGCGGGTCGTACTGAACGTTGATCAAATTGGCGGCATCCTTGCCGAGGTCGACAGATTCCGCCACCACCATTGCAACGACATCACCGGTTACCCTTACCACATCAGGCTCAATGGCGTGCCGAATTGGACAGAATTGTGGTGAGCCATCTCGGCGGATACGGGCAATGTCGATGGAATGCTGGCCATGGCCACTGGCCACCCAGTCCGCCCCTGTATATATCGCGACAACCCCGGGCAAGGCGCGTGCTTCCTCAACATCGATACTGATTATCCGCGCATGGGCATGCGGCGAACGCACCATATAAGCGTGGCACTCATTTGGTAGTCTGATGTCGTCGACATACATGCCTCGGCCACGTAACAGACGAGGGTCCTCTGTCCGGGTCACAGACTGACCCAATGCGAACTGTCCCACTGTCGTTCTCCAGGCCTAGAAAGGTACTGCCATTGGTTGCAGTACACTGTCACAGTTAATCAGGTCTACACGTTTCCAGACAAGCTTGAAGGTGTCACCGTCGGCTTGCAGCAAATACCTGCATCTGCCGCCGTAACTGGTCTGCTTGTCGAGCCTGTATTCCAGCATCATCAGTGTGGAGTGAACGAGAACCTCAGCGGGATCCCCGTAATCCAGATCAATCTCGATGTTGCTAAGAACGTGGCACGTACGACTTGCCGGGCTCTGGGCATGGACCTTGGGGTGGTCAAGTCTGGACAACCGCGTTTTCATCATTTCACGGTCATCAAAGTATATCGATACAGCCTGATAAGGATCTTCCTGATCAGGATAGGCCGGAACCCAGTAATACCCATTTTCGGTAAACAGCGCTATCCATTCCTCGAAGCGGCGTTCATCAAGGAGGCGAGCCTCCCTGTAGAGAAAATTCTCTATTTTTTGTCGGGTCATAAAATTGCCGTGCTTTAGCCGCACATGTAATCGAGCCAGGCGAGTTGCTGGTTTCGGGCTCCGGATTCGGATGTTCCGTGTGCCTCATACGACCCTTTATTGTCGGTCTTGGTTTCTTCGTTCATGCCACGTGCAAGAACAACCCAGTCAGTACTCTGTGTGGCCAGACCTCTCTGGCAACGAGCCCAAACTTCCATATCGTCGGACATGACCATTCCTGAGGGCGAATGGCTGTTGTTGTTGCTTCGGAGCGCAGCGCGCCACATTTCTTCCGGAGCGCCCTTCAGTTTTAGTGGAATGATAATGTTTTCGGTGCACCCAACTGACACTGGATTCATTACGCGAATATGCTGCGTTAAATGTTGTATGGACCACTGCGGATAGAAAATGCTGTTGTGGGTTTTTACACTCATTATGTCTTCCGAACGGTCTCCATAACTGGCTTCCATGGCGGCTTTGTATCGGTCATGAACCGGGCCTTTACTAACCTTGTCCATGGCAAACCTGCTCATATAAACGTGTCCATAGCGGTGCCCTCCAAGGGGTAGTTGCTCCCACTGGTCACTAAGTTCCGTGTTCTCCGAAAGTATCCTGACTTTGCCCGCTTCATCCTCTTCGGCGCCTTCACGCCGGAACTGCGTGCCGTCGTCACCAGTCGTTGAAACGTGAGTGAACATGATGTGGTAGACGTCGGTCTGGTTTTCCATCTGAAGCTTCCAGTTACCAGTAAACCGGTAACGGAATACACCGGCACATGCTTCTACTTCCCCGTCAGGCGCGCGATCGAGAAGTGCGTCAATATGGCCCTTCATCGGACCGAGAAACTGGTCAATATCCGGACCGTCAGAGCTTAGGCTGCCGAAAACAAATCCCCGATAAATCGCTGTACGGGGGATTTTTACCAGGTCAAACCCTCCGTTTTCTAAAAATCCCTCGGGATACCGTTTTGGATAGGGAGCGCCGGCAAAACTGCCGTCGGTGTGAAAAGCCCAAGCGTGGTAGGGGCACTCGAAGCGTTTGGTATTGCCGCTGTGCTCTAGGCAGACCTCGGCTCCCCGGTGGGTACATCGATTGAACATTACATGGACGTTACCGTCTCGGTCGCGGCTCATAATAACCGGCTGCCGGGCAATAGTTGCGGTAATGTAGTCACCGGCATTGGGTACCTGGCTGGCATGACCTATGAACAGCCACGCCCGGCTGAAAATGTTTTTCATCTCGAGGTCGAAAATCTCGGGATGTATGTAAAAATCGCGATGCACTCTGTCTGGTTTGACAAGATTCCTTAAAGCGGTTTTGTCGTAAGTAGCCATTTACATTCCTTTACCCACGATTGCTGAGTATTAGAGATCGTATCAACTGTCGTTAATATATGGTTATCGTATGCTTTTGTAACCTTGGGTTAGAACGGTTTCTTTTCATTCTAGTTGTATGTTTGTTTGAAATTGTGCCGCATTATCGAGTGTCTAAGGCCTGCACCAAGTAAAATGTGATTTGCGCAGGCTCAGCAGGCCATCGAAACGAAAAAAAAACAATCAACCGGCATTAATCGCAGCTGGAATGACGTCAGGGAACAGGTGTGGGGCTTCACGCTGGGAGATCGCCGCAAATTGCCCGCGCGATCGACCGAAGGTTTGTATGCCGGAATTTTAAAATTAGCCTGTGGTGCTGCCGCGAACTCAACATTTTACCGTTATGGCCCTTTTTCATTTGTTGTCAGTTGTGCTGATGACGCGGAAAAACTGAATTGCCAAAGGACCTTGCGAGATATGGGGCGGCCCGCCGAGCGCTTCAGATGCCATACTTGTCACACGACGAGTTGGCAATGAAAGTTGATCGCGCCTACGGGGGTCTAGTCCAAAAGCCGGTCTACGGGCCT
This sequence comes from Pseudomonadota bacterium, assembly GCA_036136335.1. Lineage (GTDB taxonomy): Bacteria > Pseudomonadota > Alphaproteobacteria > MPNO01 > UBA830 > JAYZQT01. The sequence goes on along the minus strand of JAYZQT010000074.1, from coordinate 18,173 downwards.
GCCGGCGGGCTGGTGCTGGAACATTTAGGGTTGTCTGTTGTGGGCGTCATGGTGAAACACGACCGTGGCTTGATCGCACCGGAGATATACGGTGATGACTAACTGAAAAAATTTTTACCCACCAACCGAGCTGTGTGCTGAAGTGATGGACGAGCTCTGTACCGGGGTGCTTAACGGCGTTGTAACGGTGTTTAGTGGTGCGGAGCGTGCGCTCCACGTTGGAAGCCTCTCTGGCAATACTGCAGTCCACAAGAAAAGGGCAAAGAAATTGGCATGGACCATCAGATAACTGATTGAATATAAATCTTATCCGGCCATCATTTGTTAAAACGATGGGACGGGTCCAATATCCTGTGCCTGTTTAGGTGAAATTCGACATTACCGCACTGTCATTTTATGGGAGATACGGCATGAAAATTCTTTATTTTAATGATTTCCGTCTCGGGGTTCTGCGAGGAAAAGAGGTCATTGATATTACCGAACTGGTGCAAAATATTCCTCATACAGGCCCGCATGATCTCATAAACGGGGTGATTGCCGATTTTGATTCTTTCCGTCCCCTAGTTGAGAACGGAGTTTCCACGGGGAAGGGAATGCCGTTGTCATCTGTGATCATTCGCCCACCGTTACCACGACCGATTAATATTGACTGCATGGCTGTTAACTACATGGAGGACGGAACACGGGATGCGCCTGCACCAATAAACGCATTTCACAAGTCGCCGAGTTCGATAATTGGTCATGATGAAACGATGATACTCCCGGACGTTCCCGCGAAAGTATTCGAGGGTGAGGCCGAGCTTGGCGTAATTATCGGGAGGTTGGCTTCAAACGTTTGTGCCGACGAGGCAATGGATTTTGTCTTTGGATACACGTGTTTCATAGACGGTTCGGCCAGGGGTCTTCCACCTGCTGGCAATACATTTTACCAGATGAAGTCACGTGATACCTTCGCACCAATTGGTCCCTTCATCGTTACTGCCGACGAAGTAGAAGATCCACAGAATTTGCATGTTACCCTATCCGTGAATGGTGAGGTGAAGCAGGACTTCAATACGGATGACATGGCCCACCAAATACCGCGTTGCATAGAGTTTGTGAGCTCAATTCACACTCTACATCCCGGCGATATATTGGCCACAGGGACGAACCACCGAGGTCTCAATGCCTTTCAGGATGGGGATAGGTTGGAACTAGAGATCGAAAAAGTTGGAAATCTCGCAATTAACGTAAGGGATGATCTCAAACGTACATGGTCTCGTGAAACACGGTTGGAACGGCAGGAAAAAGGATTCAATCCTACCCTCGCACCCCAGCTATCAGGCAAGTACTTGCCGGAAAAATAACGCGCGGCCCCGTTCCCCAGGTGCCCTGTTTATTGAAAACGGGTTAGTACATTTAGGTAATCTCGAACCTACCCCGGACGTTGAAGTGCTCGCCGTCGATAGTCCAGCGTTTGATCATGACATCAAGCAACTCGGCACCGTAGTCGCATGTCTTGTCGTGCTCCATCAGGCTCCCACCAAAAAGCTCCATTTCATTACGAAAACAGCCGCAAACGATATTGAGGGCGAAGCGTCCGTTTGTGATGTGGTCAATCGTCGTCGACTGCGTGGCTGCCAACACCGGGCGCATGGTCGGTACATGGGAGGTCGCCAGAACACATCTGTTTTTGGTAAGCGCGCCTAATCCTGCGGCGCAAGTATATATACCTCGAATTTTTTGGCGATACATGTTTGTATCGCTGCCGCATCCTTTCCAGCGGGCAACTGGCACGAGGCCTTCGAATTCCATACGATCGGCAATACGGGCCAATGAGAGTGTATTTGGCTATGTCGCATCATAGCGTTCAGGGATGGTGGTAAACGAGACTGCATTGCTGACATTGGTGCCAAACGTCCCGAGTTTAAGTTTCCGGGAGTTGAACAGCAGGTTTCGGCTGTCACGTAATTGTTATTCACGGGACTCAGCCTCCATTAAGGCTGTCCCTCGCTATCAGGTCGGAATGAACTCGGCTGTTCGTTTTGGAATACGTCCCGGCAACACCTATCAACTTAGGGGGTTACTTCTAAAGTAGTTGCCAATTATGAGGTTCAGTTTTCTTACATTACAACCTTATGTGTATACGTAGACCCACTCATTATTTCTTGGGTCGGAAAGGTAAAACAGACTATGAAATTTGCACATTTCGCGCATGTTTGGGGTAAGCCGGGAATGACTCCCCATGATCGCTATGAGCAGTTGTGGGCGGAACTGGAACTTTGTGACACGCTCGGTTTTGACTATGGGTTTTGCGTTGAACACCATTTTACACCTGACGAAAGCTGGATGTCAGCACCGAGTTTATACAGCGTCGGTGCGGGCGCGCGGACTAAAAACATGCGGGTGGGCCCCATGGGGTATATTGTTCCGTTATACAGTTCCCTCCGGTTGGCCGAAGAAATTGCGATCATCGATCAGATGCTTGATGGACGGTTTGAAGTGGGCCTGGTTCCGGGGATAATGGGATCATATTTTGAACCATTTGGACTGGATTACAATTTTCGTAAATCACCAACGCTCGAGTACCCCGAATATCTTCGCGCTGCCTATGGTGAAAAACAGCCATTTTCTTTCTCTGGTGAAAACCATCAAACGAAAGATGCGCTTCTTTCGGTGTTGCCTGTTCAGAAACCCCATCCGCCGCTCTGGATGATGAGTCGGGATCCGGAAACACTTGAGTTTCTCGCGAAGAACGGGATCAACACTGGTAATTTTCTGGTCTTTCCCCGAGAAGTGGCGGCGCCACGTTATCGTAAATTTCTCGACGACTGGAATTCGGCTGGCTGGGAGAGAAAACCGAACATCGCCTATGCCACGACCGTATACGTTGATGAAACTGATGAGAAGGCACTGGACGTAGCGCTTTTCAGGGCGAGCAGGGCATATGAGGGGATATTGCCGTTACCCACGGAAAACTTTGAGAACCGGCTGGACGCATTTCGTGAACAGTTTGAAAAAAGGGGAGAGGTTGCGGCCGCCAACATGATCGCGCAAATATTTGATCAGGACTATATCCTTGAAAATGATCTGGTTTTTGTAGGTTCGCCGAAAACAGTTGCGGAAAAACTTTACAATGCCGCGTCGGAGGGGGTTTTCAATACGTTTATGGGTGAGTTTAATTTTTCAGACCTGCCGGAAGAAGATCTTATGCGGTCTATCCGGTTGTTCGGTGATGAAGTCATACCCTCCCTCAGGGAATTTGAGCCATTCTGACATCAGATTTTCCTGCAGGATTAATAACGTCAGTCAGGTTTCCTCAATGCGATACACCTGTTACTGCTTCATTACATAGCGACCATGATTAACGATCGATTGTATTTATCGTTTGTTCCTGGTCAAAATTCCGGACTGTTACCGGTCTGCGGTCCCAAACAAGGAATGTGGCATGCCAGATAGCGTAGAAAAATCTCTAGGTCATGATTATGTCACTCCGGAAGAAATGGTGCGGCGGGCCCGTTCAATTATCGGAGTGATTAGGGAAAATCAGGAAAAAACCGAACGGGATGGACGTGTTTCTGAAGCGTTGTTTCGCAAAATTCTTGACCAGGGTTTTTTTAAAATGCTGATGCCACGGCGTTATGGAGGCTATGAGCATGGAGTGGATACATTCGTAGAGGTATCATATGAAATTGCACGTGGCTGCGGTTCGGTCGGATGGGTCCACTCAATATGCAATATGTATCAATACCTCCTTGCAATGTTTCCATTGGAGGCCCAGGACGATCTTTGGAAAGACAATGAGGATGCCTGCGCTTCTGCATCCTTCATACCGACAGGTACCGCGGAGAAAAACAGCGATGGGTACAGTGTTTCAGGTAGCTGGGCATACTGTTCAGGGGTAGATAATTGTCCATGGGTTTTAATGGCCGTTCGGGTTATTGAGGACGGTGTGGAAGAGCCTATAGAGCGGGGCTATATACTGGCCCCAAAAGAAGAATTCAAAATCAGGGACGACTGGCATGTCGCGGGACTTGCGGGCACGGGTTCAAAGACGGTGTACTGCGAAAATATCATTGTTCCCTCGCATCGTTATCTGGCCCTGGAGGACACGATGTCGGGGAACCCGCCTGGTACAGCGGTGAGTTCATCTCCCCTCTATCGCATTCCAGCTTTCCAGTCGCTATCATTCAGCGTTTGCGCGCCAATTCTTGGCATGGCCCAGGGAGCCTACGACTGCTTCATGGAACAGGTCGCGAAAAGAGCTACCCGCGGTTCTGCACTCGCCAGTTCGGGTCCGATGGCGCAATTGCCCACTATCCACACCCGTGTTGGCAAGGCGGCCGCGTCAATCGAGGCCGCCAAGCTCCTTGTTCTCCGGGACGCGAGAGAGATGATGGATACATATGCAGGTGGTAATGTTCAGACTGAAGAAGAACGGGCGCGAAACAAAGGGGACCTTGGGTTTGCGGCTAATCTGGCAGTACAGGGGCTGGATACGATTTTTGAAGCAAACGGTGCAGCGGGTCTCCAGCTATCAAGCAGTATGCAACGGTTCTGGCGAGATGCTCATGCAGGTGCAATGCACATTAGCGTGAACCATGATGCGGTACTGGGCCTATACGGGCGCGTTCATCTCGGTCTCCCTGCTGGCCCGGCCCAGTACTGATAAAGCCTGGGCGGGGGTGAACTATGGTGGTTCACCATTCATAATAAGCCGACGGGAAGTCTCGTGCCCTCGTGATCTGGGCCATGCGGGTTTTCAAACTGGAGTTCCGTACTTTCTAAAATCACTTGCAATACTGCGATCCGGTGTTCACCGTACAAACGGAAATTACGGCTTTCATCGCGGTTTATCACACAGGTCTGGAGTCTGAAATGAATACTCTTATACGAAACGCACACGTAATTTCCATGGATGACGACCTGGAAGAACTGAAAGCATGCGACGTTCTGATAACTGGAGACCGAATAGTTTCTGTGGGGGTAAACCTGAATTGCCCGGAAGGTACCGTGATAGTGGACGCATCCGGCAAGTTTCTGATACCAGGTCTGGTGAATTCGCACATTCACCTCTGGCAAACCCTGTTGAGGGGAGTTGCTACAGACTGGACCGCTCCCAATTATATGAGGAATATGCACAGGGGACTCGCAACCCTCTTTCACCCAGAAGACATCCGGATATCCAATCTGGCCGGGGCGCTTAACCAGATCGACTGCGGGACGACGACGGTTGTGGACTGGTGTCATAACAATCCGACACCGGATCATACCGACGGCGCGATAGCGGGATTGGAGGAATCAGGAATCAGGGCGCTGTTCCTGCATGGGTCACCCAAACCCTCACCAGGGGATGGCCAGAAACACTTCAGTGAAATACCCATGCCGCGGGAAGCAGTTAAACGTCTGCGAAATGGAAAATTCTCGGGGTCTGGGGACACTCTTTCACTTGGCTTGGCAATTCTTGGGCCCGCATATTCGACTTATGAGACAACGCGAGAAGACATGATGCTCGCAAAAGAGCTGGGGTTAATTGCCAGCATGCACGTCGGCGGCGGCGCCATGGTTGTCCCGGACGGGTTTGAGCGGCTGGCCCAGGAGGATTTGCTTTTAGAGGGCGCCAACATTGTACACGGAAACAATCTGTCCAACGATACGCTTGACTTGGCACTCGACAGGGGCGTATCGGTCACCGTGACCGCCGAAACAGAACTGCAAATGGGGTTTGGCAATCCTCTGACCGGAAGGCTCCGGCGAAGAGGTTCTCCAATTTCCATTGGTCCCGATATTGAATCCGCCGTAAGTGGCGACATGTTTGCAACAATGCGTCTTACGCTGCAGCATCAGCGTAACCTTGACAATCTGCCGTTGATAGAAAAAGACGGAACGGTTGGTTTCGAAATCCCCATAACCTGTAAAGAAGCCCTCAGGTGGGCGACCATTGATGGTGCCAGAATGGCGCGACTGGACAAGGAAATTGGAAGTATAACACCTGGAAAAAAGGCCGATCTTGTTTTGCTGGACAGGCGGATGAATATGAGGCCACTTGGCGACGCCGCCAGTGCTATCGTGTTGCATGCAAATCCGGGTAACGTTGAAAGCGTGATGATAGATGGCATGTTCCACAAACAGGGTTCAGATTTATGCTACGAGAATTGTGCCAGTGTTATGACTGCTCTTGAAAGTTCGCGGGAACGAATAATGCAGGAGTTTGGGAACATGAACCCTACCTGATCGTTTGACTGTCAGGCAAAACTTTCTGCTACAGGAAGAAAATGCGTAACCGCAAGAAGTGGACTGCCGGCACTTGCTGCTAAACCTGTGACAGCCTTTTTTTCTCTAAAATCTGACTGGTTCCTCAATGTTCTCCGTCAAAGTCAAATCGCCAGGCGGTACTGGATTCAATGATGCGTCCAGCGCCCGGGCTCGGAAAATGGGCCGGCATGACAAGGCTCGGAGTTCCGGAGTATTCCTCCAGAAAGTTATTTCTGGTTACTGCGGAAGCGACCGGGTCGACACAGAAACAGCTACTCCAGTCGGGTTCAGCGCATTGCACAGGATGGTGCATTAGATCACCGCTCATGACAGCGTGTGATTGTCCTGACCTAACGTGAACACAAATATGCCCTGGAGTGTGGCCAGGCGATGGTTCAAGATGTACGTGCTCATCAATTCTATGGTCACCTCCAACCAAAACGGCCTGCCCGGCCTCAATCACAGGTAGTATGCTGTCGTCATAGAAAGGGTCATCGGTGAATTGATCGCTTTTTAATTCCGCATTCCAGAAATCCCATTCTTCTTTAGCGAAAAGGTATTTTGCGTTAGGAAATGTTGGAATCCAGCGACCGTTGATGAGGCGGGTGTTCCACCCGACATGATCAACGTGCAGGTGTGTGCAGAGAACAAAATCAATCTCCTCAGGACGCAGGCCGGCGGCTGCAAGGTTTTCCAGGTACGGCCAGTTTTTTTTGTGATAACGGAGTTTTTGGGGACGTGTCTTGTTGTTGCCACCGCATGTATCGACGAGGATTAGATTGCCTGGTGTTCTTATTACAAATGAATGGAAGGATATGATTAACAGGCCTGTAACAGGGTCACGTAGCCGTGGTTCAAGCCAGGCCCTGTAAGGTTTCAGACTTTCTTCGTCAGCTTGGGGGAGCAAGACATTCGGCGGAAGGAGAGGGCCTTCAAACTCAATGACCCGGTGTATCTGGACGTCACCGATTTGCCAATTCTCCATAATACGGTTCCCTCTCTGAATGGAGTACGTGCGGACAAAATCAGGCAGGAAATAGTCCGACAGAGACTATAAGAAGGCAGGATTTAAGGGTAAGGTTACTGCTGAATGATAAAAAAAATGAAATCGGTTCATTTTTAAGTAGGACACTCCATTCGGCTTTTGGTTCTCGTTTTAAAAACATTCAGCGGGGCCGCATCCATGCGTCCCCGCCGAATTCTCAAATCACTTTCGTTATTTCTTTTTTTTCGCTCTCGCAGCAGCACGCTTTGCCTTAAACTTCTTCACCTGTTCTTCGGTGAATTTAAGCGGCTTCTTGATTTCTATTCCGCGTTCTTTCCAGTAACGCGCGGCTCCGGGGTGGACATTGCCGGCCAGAGCAGCAACCGCATTCTTCAACGTCAGGGTATCTTTCAGTTGCACGGACATCGCGTGTGCTTCGTCGATGTGGTCCCAAAAGGCTTTCATTGTTTTGTATACGAGCTCGGGGTCCATATTTGTTCTGACATTCATGCCGACGTATGCACCAGTTGTGAGAACCGGTTTATCGTTAACCAGGTTTTTTCCATAAATTGCGGGATCAATTTTGTGAAAGAACCGGGCAGGTTGTGACGCATATTTTTTCCACGATGGATGATTGAATTTTGTATCGTCCAATGGCAGCAACCGGATTTTATTGGTTAACGTGAGCTGGCTTATCGCAGGCGAAGGCGCTGCGCTGGGAACGATCCATACATCATACTTGCGATCCTGAAACGCCTGTGCAGCCGGTCCCCAACCCATCTTGACCTGGGTGTAATCTTGCCCGGGTAAATAGCCAGTCATCGCGTGAATTATCATTCTTATGTTTCGTGTGGCGACGCCTGCGGGTGGGCCTATGAAAACCTTCTTTCCCTTGATGTCCCTGTATGATTTTATTCCTGATTTCGCGTAGACCACACCGTGGTACACGCCGATCGGATATGAAAACATTGAGGACATTTTTTGTGTCATCGCGAGACCGTTTTTAATTTTCTTGAACGGACCCAGGCTAAAAGCCATGAGGCGGTACAAGGTTTGCGCACCCATGGCAAAGTCCATTCTGCCTTTTGCCAGAAGCACGTTGTGTTTGGTTGCGGCACCAACCGCAGAAACCTGAATATTGTGGCCCGGAACATATTTGTTAACCGCTTTTGCAAACGCTGTGTTTACAAGAAAGGGCGTTGTGCCTGGTCCAAGGCTGCCCAATGTGTATCGTTTGTCAGCAGCAATTGAGGGCTGGACCAATCCTGCGGCTAAAACCATTCCGCAGGATGCTATTGTCAAAGTCGTTTTCAATTTTGTTCTGGGTCGCATGACGTTCTCCCTAACAGGTTAATTTGTACGCTCTGCAGTTATTTTCTTTAAATTTGAACACAAAATTCATTGTCAGTCATCTCGAAAAAGGCAGTGGCCTTCTAGCCCCGGGCTGATCACGATTTCTTGCGAAGTCGATGATGGAGCAGAAGACCAAGGCCGATTACAAAGCCGGCAATCTGAACCGGAAGCAATTGTGCGCCGGCGATCAGAGCAAGTAGTCCGCAGACGCCACGCAATATGCGTTCCCATGGTGTGAGTGGTCGTGCATCGCACCCAATCAACGATGTCGAGATCAGCCATATGACGACGGGGAGTCTAGCCAGAATCCATATAAATTCACCCCAGGAAAAATCAACGACGATACTGATTGACGGATAATAAATAAGTACGAACGGAATGAGAAATCCTACGGCCGACAACTTAAGCGCATTAAATCCGGTCGACATTGGATTTGAACCGGCGATCGGAGCGGCAGCGTACGCGGCAATTGCCACTGGCGGGGTTACATTCGACAGGACCCCAAAATACAAAACAAACATGTGTACGAGGAGAGGAGGTATGCCGAGTTTGCCGATAACCGGGCCGACGAAAAGAACAATAAAGAGGTAGGCGGGAAGTGTTGGCAGCCCCATGCCCAATAGCAGACATGCGACAGCGGTCACCACCAAGGCAACGAAAAGGGAGCCTTCAGCAAGTTCTGAAACAAGGGTGCCAAAGTTTCCGGCTACACCGGTCAGGCTTACGATTCCAATTACGATGCCGATCGACCCAACGGCAACCATTATCTGAGCACACTGTGCACCACCTTTCTGCAGTGCTTCCGCCAGTCGGACGACGTTCATCTTTGGTTGCTCTTTGTTTTTAGAAAAAAGCTGGTCAATAATGATGCCGGTCAGTATTGCTGCGACCAGTGCCGCAAACCCGGCCAGGGCTGCAGAACGTCCGGCAAACAGAACCGCAACCACGATAACCAGCGGTATTAAGAAGCGAGCAGATTCAACCCAGTCATCGCTAGAAAGAACCGGGATATCTTTTCGTGGCATCGGTTCTATACCCAGTCGGACTGCTTCGGCATAAACGCTTGCAAAGAGACTGGCGTAATAAAGCAAAGCCGGAATGGCCGCGCAGATTGCAACCTGAAGGTATGGGAGGCCAATTAACTCGGCCATAATGAATGCCACTGCCGCCATGATTGGAGGAGTAAACTGGCCGCCGGACGATGCAGCCGCTTCAACTGCACCCGCAAACGAATTACTGAAACCCTGTCTTTTAATCATTGGAATCGTAAATACCCCGGTTCCAACGACGTTTGCGACCGGGCTTCCCGAAATTGTTCCAAATAGGGCGCTTGCAACGATTGCGGAATGTGCTGTTCCTCCACGAATGCGTGCTGTTGCGACAATTGCCATTTTCAAAAGTATGTGGGTCGCTCCGGTTGCCTCGAGAACTGCACCAAAGACTATGAAAACAAGAACTATCGAAGAAACAATGTCCGTAGGACGTCCAAAGACACCAGAGAAACTGAACCAGGTTACTTCCACGACCTCTTCAAAGGTGAACCCGCTATGACCCAGTATACCGGGAAGATCTCCATAATGAGCATAACCAAGCATCAAAATGCAGATAATGGGGAGGATTGGTCCGAAGGCCCTTCGAACCATTTCGATTATCACCAGTATACCAAAAAACCCAACGCCTAAAGTGGGGCCCTCGAGGATTATCACACCATCCCACATGCTCTCGTAGACTTCGGAGAAATTCAATAATGTGTATATGAATCCGATCAGTATCACGATGTCGACCGTCCATAGAAATAGACGCCTGGACCTGATGCCGCGGCCAAATTCCTTGGCGAGCGGGTTAAGCGTTAACATGATCATGACCGAGGCCCCGATTGCCCCACCGAGTCGCACGCCCTGTTCTATGTATGGGAAAGGTCCGGCGCCATAAATTGCCACTGCCGCCAGGATCAGGCCTATGCCGAGGCCCAGCCTTTTCATCATCAATTCAAATTTGTCTATCATGATAAATGAGCGTCTTTGTTCATCCCGAGAGTGCACACGATGCTGTCAATACCGGTTTGACCATTCCCAACACCGCTAACCCGCCCCGGTCGATATGGTGGCATTTCAGAACGCCGGCACTCTTTAGGTACACAAGATGATACGGTTTCACTCAGCCGCTTCCGCGGAAACCTCTTTTTTGTATGCACGTTTTTCAAGCTTTTCGCGTTCAGTCTCATCCGCGGCTACGACATTTTTTATCGAGCCACCCCAACCCAGGTGTGTGCAATCAACGATAACGCCATTGGGATCCCGAAATTTCATTTCATAGAATGTAGTGGGTGATTTTTCATTGGGACGGCCCTGAAAATATTTGCCACCGGCCTTTTCGATTTTGGCTTCGGTTTCTTCGAGGTCGTCCACCCAGAATCCAATATGGTGGATGCCCTCCCAATCCTTTCCGCGCTCGTCTTCCCCTTCGACGTATCCGGCCCACTCATCCGTTTTGTATGCAAGAAGGGCGACCGTAATCACCCCATCGGAGACGTAACACCCCTTGGCAAGGGGGGAATCCGTCTTTCCAACGCGTTTCATGTCGAACGCGTCACAATAGAAATCGGCTACTTTTTCGGGATCTTTAACGGAAAGTGCTATGTGACGAAGTTTGGCCATGCAGGTACTCCTCTCCAGCGCAAAGTGTCAGTCCGAAATCTGTGACGACTCCGGTCCATTAAGATGGAACATTTCGAGGCAACGATCAAATACAACGCGGCGGCGAATTTCGGGAGCAACGCCGGCAAAAGTTTTTTCCATTACGGCGTCGGCGTCGGGCCATACGCCCTGCCCGTGCGGGTAATCGGCACCCCACATCAGTATATCCGCCATTCCAGATTCCGGATGCTGCAGCAACATACCGGCAACATAGTCCTCTTCATATGTAATCGTCACCTGTCGTTTCACGTATTCGCTGGGCATTTCCCTGAGGCCAGTGTCGGCAAACAGACCAGGTCGTTCAACCGCCTGCCGGTCCATCCACTGTAGCAGCATCGGGCCCCAGCCGGCGCGACATTCGCCGTAATTGTATCGCAGCTTCGGGTGGCGCATGAGCGTGCCAGAGTAGGCCAGCTGTGATATCGGTTTGGCGGCACTAAAGGGTACACAGGAAAAATAGGCCATGCGAACACCGCGCTCCAGCAGTGGATATGGTGCGCCGGCACTGTCACCAATGTGGCTGCAGACAGTTATTTCACCATCTTCACACGCCGACCAGAAAGGATCCCAACATTCTTCCCAGATTTCCCTGGCCATGTCGGCAACCGGAAATTCAACCGCCTTGCACCCAAGTGTTTTAACGCGTTCCAGTTCGACCAACGCAGCTTCCGGTTCAAAGACGGGCATGATTGGCAACATCAGCAACCGGTCTGGTTGTACAGTGTTTAATTCGGTCATCCAGTCGTTGTAAACCCGATGTACTTCGTGACGAAGTTCGCGGTTGTGGATCTCCCATTTACGGACCGATGCATAGCCCACGTACGCCCAAATACCGGCCATATCCATGTGCTTCAGTATTATTTCGGGATCTGCTGGGGGCAATGCACCGTCCGGAATATCCTTCGCATGTTCTCCGAAATAGTCTTCAAGGATTTTGCGATTGTCAGGGCTGTCGGCAGCTCCGCCGTCACGGCCACTGAAGACCCGGCCCTCCCACTTCCAGACCCAGCTCCCTTCGTGTTCCACCACTTCAGGCGCGTCCTGTTTGAACTTTGTCGAAACACGGTCCTGCCAAAGGTTTGCCGGGATCCAACGTTGGTCGATATGATTGTCTGCGGAGTTGTATTTATAGACCGTCATCTTTTGATCAGCTGATCCTGAATAATTTTTACTCTATACAGCAAGACGGCCCTTTCCGCATGGAAAGGGCCGAATGCAACTCATTAAATGCTATCTATTTTTTCGTTTTTTTGCCGTAGGCCAGCTCTTTGGCCTGTTTCACCACCGCCTGATCGGTATTTGCTATGGCATTGTTAACAATTTTTTGAATGGTTTCGCCAGTTGCCGGTATAATCCGGAGTTTGCGTTTTTTCGAAGCAGCCACAAATTCGGGATCCTTAATCATTTTCTCCCATGCCGTCCGCATAACGGTGATGGCACCTTTCGGTGTTCCTGGAGGAGCCGCGACGCCTCTTCCAATAAGTCCCAGAGCGCCGATAAAACGCAACACCGGTTTATATTTGGGGTTTACAACTTCTTTCATCATCGGGACGTTCGGCAGTTCCGGGTCCTTGAAGTGACCGAGCTGGAGGAGCGCAATGGCGTAGGGCTTGTCCCCCTGGAACCAGCGCTCGTATTTAGACTTCCAGAAAAGCCAGTTAAACGCCGAGCCTTTGTTTTCACCCTGCTCGATTGACAGACCAGTTTTTGATGAGCCCTTATAGCCGGTTACTATCTTCAGCTTGGTGCCCAGCATCCGGTTAACCAAACCCGGCATAATCGTTGAAGTAGATGCGAGTCCTGTTGAACCCATTGGTACCGATATGGTTCTGAGGTCTTCCCATTTCTTTACACCTGTGTCGCTCCTGACGACAAGAATAACGTTCGTCTGGTTTGCCGACCCGATCCATGTGAATTTGCTCATATCATATTTGGCTTTCTTGGGCCTCATAAGCTGGACGATAACAGAGCTGTCGGGGGGGACGAGATAATTCAGACCATTGGCCACCATCGCATTTGCGGCATAATTCGTCGCCTTTAGTCCACCGGCGCCAGGTCGTGAATCAACAATCACTTTGGGATTGCCAGGGATATGTTTTGATAGATAGTCGGCAAACATCCGGGAGTATTTTCCATAGGTCCCCCCAAAACCATATCCGATTACCAGCTTTACCTGTTTGCCTTTAAAATCGAAATCTTGGGATTGGGCAGGAGCGCCCAAAAGGGTTGCCGCTCCGAATGCGAGGGCACCCAGTGCGATACTCCGTGCTGTAATCATCTTGTCTCCCTATCTTCTGGCCTGCATGGAACTGATCTAGCCGCAACGACAGGCCTTCCCGTCGCGAAACCGAACGTTTATTTTTCGGATTGTTAACATTTGGCAGAAACCTTAGCAACTTGACGGCGGCAAGGTGTATCGCTAATTCAACAATAACGAACAAAAGGATATACGGGAATGGCAGCTGTCCGCGTCTATCAACCTCGCAAGAATCCCATGCAGTCTGGCCGGGCACGCACTCGATGCTGGATAGTTGAGTTTGAGCCTTGTGCACGTGGTAAAAATGACGATTTAATGGGGTGGGCAGGAGCTGGCGACACCCGTAACCAGCTTCGCATGCTTTTCGAGAGCAGGGATGACGCGGTGGCATTTTGCGAAAAACAGGGGCTTGAATACCAACTCATTGAGCCAAAATCCCGGACGACCAAACTGAAGTCCTATTCTGATAATTTTAACTTCAATCGTCAGACAAACTGGACCCATTAGATTCCTGCGAGTAAGGAAGAATGCTTCTACCCGGGTAGTTCGCCCAGGCCGCGAATGGCGCGTTGAATTATCTGTCTACCCCGGACCCAGACCAGTTCCTTCCAGTCGTCCTCGTCCGGATAAAGGGCTTTGCGAATTTCCATTTTAATCCTTCGGCCGAGATCGCTGTCGGGGTTTCCCCTTGCGTGCAACCAGTTGTCCGCAACCAGCGGCATCAAAACCTCCCGGACAGAATAGGTTCCAAATTCGACAGTAAGGCTCGTAACATCAGTTTTCGTTTTCGACAGCCGCCGCCGAAGTCCGGATCCGATGGTACCGGTCAATGGTGCGGATAGGGACTGGCCCTCGGACGGAGTGGCGAGTCCGTTCATAAACCACCTGTTTACCCGGTCGCCATGCGCACTTCCTGGTCGGGTAATACCAAGAAGCTCACCGGTCCCGTAGGGTCCCAGCCCGGTATGCCAGTCCAGAAAAAGCACGTGTTCAGCACCAATTACATGGTTGTCCACAATAGCGATAAACCTTCGGTGTGCACCTGTCGCTTCTCTGCCGCCATAAAAGATGCCATCGGGGTGGTCGTATTGCCCTCCGGTCAGGACCGATTGAAGCCGGTAGTCGGAGTGCTTGGCTGCATACCGCTCGAGTTTTTCTCTCGATTTGGCGACCGTTTCAGCATTCCAGTTTTCCGGTAGTATGATCGGGTGAAGTCTCGAGTACTCTTTGTTTCGCGGATGTTGTTCGGTGTGGTCAACAAAGTTTCGGTTGAGGTCTACATTTTCTTCTGTAACCCGGCGCAACCAGGCAAAACCGTGACAATTAAGCGCGTGGACCAGAACAATACGTACATTTGGCGGTAAATCAGCTCCCATACCGGATTCAAGGAACCCCGTAAAAACCCCGGAGCCACAAAATCCCTCGACGCCGTGTGTCGCTGAATTACAGAGCAATACATGGGGAGCGCTTTCCCGTCCGAGTAGCGCAACATCCGTGAAAACCGGTTCTCCATCCGGACCACTGGATCCAGCCTCGTAGGTGAAAAGTTCTGCGCCGGCACGTCCCGCCGCGGCACGGAATGCTGCGCGGCCGGACTGATAGTCAGATGGGAAGTATATCAGGTGAGACATAGTGTCGGAGGATGGCGAAACGGAGGGACGCTGTCCAGTTACCTCATAATCAACGTGATAAAAATCGCCTAACCAAGTTCGACGATAGGGTTAAATGGTTGGCATTGCACAAATATTCAAGGATAATCAATTTATAAAAACTCGTATTACATCAAACAGGAGAGGTTCATGAAAAGGATTACCAAGACGCTGGCTGTGTCAGCAGCGGTTGCTGGCATAGCACTGTCGCTGGGTGCGGTTGGCACATCCGCAAAAGTTTACAAGTTGACCGCGGGATCCAGTCACCCTCCGATAGTACCCTGGGTTGCGGTGATTAAGAATCATGTGGTTCCCCAGTCAATGGCGCAGGTTAATGCGGCGGGCAGGGGAGATAGCATCAAGTGGACCCAGGCGTACGCAGGCGCGCTCTATAACTTTAAAAACACACTTGAAGGTGTCCAGAAAGGACTGGCGGATATTGGATGGGTGGGAACCCTCTGGGAGCCGATCAAAATGCCTTTGATGAATGTTTCTTTTTATGCACCATTTGCTACCGGAAATGTAAAAACACTGACTTCAATCGGTCAGCAACTTCATAAAGATATACCGGAAATGCATAAGGCTTGGGACAAGCATAACCAGGTTTACCTGGGGATACAGGTGGCGGACACCTATAATACGTTCACCACTTTTCCATTGAAGACTATGGCCGATCTCAAGGGTAAGAAGATTTACGGGCCCGGCGCGGTTGCCGAATGGCTCCGCGGCACCGGAGCGGTTGCGGTCAACGGTGGACTCCCGGTTTACTATAATGGGGTGAAAACGGGCGTTGCGTCCGGCGGAATTGTAATCACAACCGGAATGTTTCCATTCAAGCTTCATGAGGTCGGTAAATATATTACTGTGGTAGATATGGGAGGCCCTATCTCCGGCGCCATTACAATGAACAAAGACACCTGGAATTCATTGCCGGCCTACATGCAGGATATTTTTAAAAAACTTGGGGCCGAATACTCCGCTAAACAGGGCGCCATTGTCGCCAAAAAAGCAAAAATTTTCATGAAGCTGATGGCTAAACAGGGTGCGATAATTTCTACTTTTCCAGCCGCCGAACGCCGGAAATGGGCTAACATGATCCCGAATATTGCCAAAGAATGGGTAAATGCTGACAAAAAGCAGGCGCCAACGAGAGCAAAGGTCATGAAAGCATTCATAGCGGGCTCGCGCGCGGCAGGTGACGAGCCTCTGCGTGCGTGGGACAAGGGTCTTTAACAAAACAACGGAAGCGTACGGTGCAGTGATTAAGCCCGTAGCTGCTGAGAACTCCACGAACGGGAAGTCATTTCTGGGACTTCCCGTTCGGTTGTTCAATGGTCTTACAAACCTGATGAACAGCATCGGCACCCTATGGGTGTTTGGGATGATGTTTCTGATCTGTGCTGACATCTTCTCCCGGAATGTGTTTAACCTTCCATTGAATGGTGTTCCGGAAATAATAGCCTTTTCGATTGCCGGAACAATTTACCTTCAGCTGGCCAATACCCTTCATGCTGGTCGTTTTGTGCGTGCTGAACTTCTTATTGAATGGATGGAAAGAAAACGCCCACTTGCCGGGCATCTTTTTAACGCCGCGTTCAACCTGTTTGGCGCGGTTGTTTTTGTCATTATGTTTCTGGGTTTCTGGGAAGAATTTTCTGATGCGTGGTCTGAGGATGAAATGGCGGGCGTCCCAGGTACAATTACCTTTCTCGCATGGCCATTCTACCTTCTCCTTGTCGTTGGCGCAGCGGCGACGGGAGTAGAATTTCTGCTCCGTTTTCTGCGTGAATTGCCCGGTTCGATACGGACGTTCAGTGTTGTGGGTGAGGATGGAAGTGAACCAAAACGGGGATATGGCTGGCTCGTTGCGGTCGGTGCTTTTGCGGTGGTTATTTATGTTCTCACTACCATCGAACTCAGTAATGCCCAGATCGGGACGCTGTCGATCCTCTGCATGCTTATCCTGATTTATGCGGGAATGCCAATTGGTATAGCCCTAATAGTACTAGGTTTTTGCGGCATCTGGATGATGAAGGGCAATACTATAATTGCTGAGCGCATGTTGCCGCAGGCCGGTGCCGAATACATGAAAAACTATTTATTTGGTGTCGTTCCGTTGTTTGTTCTTATGGGGCTTCTCGTGGCGGCGTCCGACGTAGGTCGAGAGACATTTCATGTTGCACGCTGGGCGTTGAGACGGGTTCGCGGTGGATTGGGTATAGCGACTGTCGCAGCCAATGCGGTTTTTGCCGCGATAACCGGATCTTCAATTGCGTCGGCAGCGGTTTTTACGCGTGTGGCTACCCCAGAAATGATGGCGCAAGGGTATACTGCCAGGTTTTCGGTGGGAGTGGTGGCCGGTTCCTCGGTTCTTGGAATGCTTATACCACCTAGCCTGCTATTGATTGTATACGGCTTTCTTGCTGAGCAGTCGGTGGGAATACTCTTTGTGGCTGCCGTCATCCCGGGCCTCATTCTCTCTTTCGCGTTCGCAGCATTGATTTTCGCGATGGCTACCTGGCGCCCACAGTGGATTGGTGATGTCGGTCTGACCGACGACCCGGGCGGCGAGGAGACAATCGCATCCGCTTTACTGTTGGTATTTCCGATTTTCGCCTTGGTGGCATTGGTGATCGGCGGAATTTACGGCGGAATATTTACCCCAACCGAAGCCGGAGCGGCCGGCGCGTTTGGAGCCTTGGTTATGGGGCTGATCCGCCGCAAACTATCCTGGAAGGTTCTCTGGGACGTGTTGCTTGAGACAGGTCATATAACTGTATCTATCTTGTTTCTTATCCTTGCTGCCAATATTTATGCGCGGATGCTGGCCCTGTCGGGTCTCCCACAACAAATGGGCGATTTTATTGGGTCGACAAATCTTGGGTTCACAGGCTTTCTTATTCTCTATGTGCTGGTTTTAATTTTACTGGGGATGATCCTTGATTCAATATCCATCATGCTGATCATTCTGCCGCTGGCCTTGCCAGTTCTCGAAACCT
>JAYZQT010000073.1:0-48658 GCA_036136335.1 Pseudomonadota bacterium | reverse complement strand
ATTTTATTCGTTTAAACCGAAGAGTATTTCAAGAAATTAAAAACCCTTGATGCCCAAGCAACAGAAAACGGTGTTTTGGAGTCTGGGAGTCTTCTTATTTCGCGGTGCACTGTCCCGGCAGGGTTGAACGCTACAACGTCTTCCAGAACTAGCAATACTTGCAAAAACCTGAACGGCATGGGATGTAATCGGACCCTGCCTGACATACTACGCTGGCTGTCGAGCCAAATACATGAAACCTGTCACCCGGGTCATCCGTCCCGAAACAATCCTGCTATTTCTGTGGGGTGCCGAACTCATTCGTCTGGCCTGGGTGTTACCCGTCCTGCAAACCGTCGCCGCCTGGATGGTGGCATTTTACGTGGTGCTGTCCCTGCGAAGCCTCCGCTCCAGTACGGTGGTGTTTTGCCTACCGCTGCGCCTTTTTTCTGCTGGGATGGCGACATATATGGACCAATGGAACGCGGTCCTCAGGGGCTTCCAGAACGCCGCTGTATTTATGGCGTTTTTTTGGTTCCATAGTTCTCCTGCGTGCGATTGCGGACCGACGTCCCGAAATAACTCGGACGCGGACCGTGTTCGAGGAACTTAGACCAGAACAAACCAATGGTGCATTTCTGTTGGGCGCCCATCTCATGGGGTCCATTCTCGTCGTTGGGGCAATGGCGATACTGGCACCCATCCTTAGACCAGACAGTAGAACCCATGTCCGGCGAAGGGCGGCAGAGGCATGCCAGCGCGGCATGTGCCTCGCACCCCTATGGTCACCGTTTTGGGTCGCATCAGCATTTACGGCACAAAAAATTCCGGGAATACCCGCGTGGGAGATCATGATTCTGGGTCTGCCGATGGCGGCAATCGGTACAATTGTCCCCCACCTGATGTTTGCTCATGGCGTTGGAATGCGTGACCTCAGGCGTGCGCTTATCGGGTTCGCGCCCATATTACCGCCGGTCATTCTTTGTGCATTGATGATCGCTGGGTTGTCCAGCCTAGCGGGCCTGAGCTCACTCGAAGCGCTTATAGCGACAGTTCCAATTCTTGCCGTCCTGTCACTATTCAAGGCCGGGGTCGGGTCCGTGCCAGATACAATTAAGGGCACCTGGCGTGGGAGTGGAAGTGTCAGAGACGAAATAGTTGTTGTCACCTTGGCTTTGGTCCTTGGACGGGTACTCGAAACGACGATCGGTGAGGCGGGCCCCAACGAATTTATTGAAACTTGACATTGCCGGTGTGGGGGGTCATCGCCGGGGTCATCGGAACGATCACCGTCGGTTCGTTAGTGGGTATACACCAACTAATATTTATGGTTTTGGTTTTGTTGATTTTTAAACCCTTGGCGTCGGGTGTTAGTGATGTGGTTTTGATGGAAGCGGCATTGATGGGCTGGGGCTTCGCGTCCATGGTGGGGATCACCGCAGTATCGACCGCAACGGCAAGCACAATGTTTCGCGTTCCCAGATTAAAGTTGGCATTCGGGCCCAACCTGTCCTTCGTTGTAATTTTCGGCATCCTGTCAGTGACACTACTCACATTCGTCAATTCGCTTCTACGGGCGGAATAAGTGGCCATTCACATAAATACTACGTTAAATATAAGGCAGTGGTTTTGAGTGCGGGAGACCGCATTCTTTTTTGCATTTCAGCTGCTATGTAGGACACATATGAACTTCGACATCCCACGCACCGTTTACGAAGACGAACACGAAATTTTTCGCAATAGCGTCGCTCGCTTCCTCAGGGAAGAGGTGCTGCCCCAATACGAGACTTGGGAAGAGGAAGGCCGCACACCGCCGGAAATCTGGCGACGCGCCGGCGATATCGGTCTTCTGGGAACCAGTATACCGGAAGAATACGGTGGGATGGGCGGCGACTTTCTCTTTGATGCGATTGTTATCGAGGAGCTCGGTCGCCACTCGGTTGCTGCGCCGGCGTGGGATATGCACGCCTATATTATTGTACCATTCCTTTTTCATCACGGTACAGCGGAACAGAAGCGCGCCTGGTTACCCAAAATGGCAACCGGAGAATTTATTGCGGCTATCGGTTTGACGGAACCTGGCGGCGGCAGCGATCTAAAGCAACTACGCACTACCGCAAGGCTCGAGGGTAACGAATATGTGATTGACGGAGCCAAAACATTTATTACTAACGGACATATCGCCAACCGGATACTGCTGGCGACAAAAACCGCCCCTGAACTCGGTGCTAACGGAGTGTCACTTTTCTGGGTCAACATGGAGGCCAAGGGCGTATCGCGTGGCCGCAATCTCAAAAAAATCGGCAATAAGGCGCAGGACACAGCAGAGCTTTTCTTCGATGGTGTCAGAGTGCCGGCCGTCGACCGCCTTGGTGGCGAAAACGAAGGTTGGAAAATTTTAATGGAGGGCCTAGTCCGAGAACGTTTAGTGGTAGCCGTGCGATCAATGGTTCTGGCCGAAGCCGCCATTGACCAAACTCTAATTTATGTCAAAGACCGGCAAACCTTCGGACAAACCGTCTTTGACTTTCAAAATACCAGATTCAAGCTCGCGGAAATGGTGTCAGAAATTGAGGCACTGCGTCCTTTCATGGATCAATGTATCCAACGCCACGTCGCGAACGAGGTCAGCCCCGAACTGGCAGCAAAAGCGAAATTAAGAACCACAGAGCTCGCGGATCATGTTTTGGACGAATGCCTGCAACTCCATGGAGGGTACGGCTATATGTGGGAATTTCCGATTGCACGCGCATGGGCGGATGCCCGAGTGCACCGAATCTATGCCGGCACAAACGAGGTGATGAAGCACATTATATCTCGCAATCTATGAGACGGAGACAGCTTCCCACATCAGGTGCGAGCCTTTTGTTGTGTTGCCTAAAGCTCATAGCCACGCGCGCGACCACAGTCAACGCAGACCACGCAAACCTATGAGAATAATCAGGCTTTTATAAAAAATGGAGCGGGTGATGAGATTCGAACTCACGACTTCAACCTTGGCAAGGTTGCGCTCTACCCCTGAGCTACACCCGCAAATGGGGAAAGCGGCGCAATATATTTGGGTGGCAATCCAAAGGCAAGTGCCGATTGGATAGGTAAGCACCTCATTTGGTGGCAAGAGCGTTAGGAACTAAACTGAAAAAATGATCGAAACGACACGCACGGCCCCAGGCATGGCTACACCGGACGATTTGTTCGGCCGCCTTGACGAGCTTGGAATAAAGACACAGACGCATACCCATCCGCCTGTATTTAGTGTTGGTGAAAGCCGAACATTGCGAGGCACCATTCCCGGCCAGCATTGCAAGACGCTTTTCTTCAAGGACAAGAAAGGCGCGCTTTGGCTTTGCGTGGTCGAAGAACACCGACGAATGAACATGCGCGTTCTTTCTGATTTAATGGGCTCGGCACGCTTGAGTTTTGCTCGGCCAGAACGGGTGCAAAGACATCTGGGCGTTGAACCTGGCGCTGTTACCCCATTTGCCTTAATCAACGATCAATCGGCTAAAATTAATGTGACGCTCGATATTGAAGTGATGGCCGCAGATATGGTGAACTTCCATCCTCTGGTGAACGATCGCACCACCACAATATCACCACAGGACCTGATTCGCTTTATCGAAGCATGCGGTCATAAACCCGCTCTTCTCAATTTCGACCGGGCTACAGTATATAACGGTGAAAATAAAGAACACTAAGGCTTGTCAGCAGACGACTCACGAGCCATCTTGAACAGACTGCAAACCGGCGGATGTTACCGCCTTGAAAGTGGGTCGGAAGCTATGGAACAGATACTCAACGCCGAGGCGCCTGGCGATCTTATTAAAGACGTTACAATTGAAACGTTTCAACAGGACGTTCTTGAAGAATCCATGACCACTCCGGTCATTGTCGACTTCTGGGCAACTTGGTGTGGGCCTTGCAAACAATTGACCCCGGTACTCGAAAAGGTGGTTTTAGATGCAAAAGGAGCGGTGAAGCTGGCCAAAATTGATATTGATCAAAATCAATCACTGGCGCAACAACTACGAATTCAGTCGGTCCCGACGGTCTATGCCTTTACAGGGGGCCGCCCTGTGGACGCATTCCAAGGTGCCCAGCCAGAAAGCAAAATCAAGGAGTTTATCAAGAAAGTGGCGGATGCAGCTGGCACCGCCCAGCAGGACCCTCTGGCGGATGCAATTGAACAGGCTAAAGCATTTCTTGAAACCGAAGAGTTCGAAGCTGCTGCCGGTATTTTAGGCCAGGCTCTGGAACACGCACCGGACAATATTGATGTTCTCGGCGGGCTAGCGCGAGCATTTGTTGGGTTGGGTCGATTGGAAGATGCCGAAGAATTACTTGCAAAAATACCTGCAGATGCTCCTGAAAATGAGGACGTTTCCACCGCCCGTGCAACGTTAGAACTCGCAAACCAAAGCGCAGAGATCGGCGATCTTGCGGACCTCGAAGCCACGGTGACCGCAGACCCTAGAAACCACCAGGCGCGCCTCAATCTTGCCATCGGACTATTCGGAACCGGACAACGGGAAAAAGCGGTTGATCATCTGATTGAAAGTATGAAAATCGACAACAGCTGGGATGACGGGGCCGCTCGAAAACAACTGATCCAATTTTTTGCAACCATGAACCCAACAGATGAGGCAACAGTCGTGGGCAGGCGCAAGATGTCGGCTGTTCTGTTTTCTTGAGCGAGCAGAGAAAGTTATGACCGGTGTTTTTAATCCGCAATTTGGCGACCTGCCTCAAGAGCTGCCGGTTTTTCCACTGACCGGCGTCCTGCTGCTACCTCACGGCAAACTTCCGCTTAATGTTTTTGAACCACGTTATCTCAACATGATCGCCGCAGCGATACGTGGAACGCGCTTGGTTGGTATGATTCAACCAAAGGACGACAGTGATGGCGAACAGCCGGCGATATACCGTACGGGGTGCGCTGGCCGAATAACGGCGTTTAGTGAAACCGAAGATGGCCGGTATCTGATAACACTAAACGGTATTGCTAGGTTTGATATTGTCGACGAAAGGCCCCTACGGGAGGGCTACCGAACAGTGATCCCGGACTGGGGGCCCTATCAGGCTGATCTAGCCGAAGACAAAACCGGCGAAATTGATCGAAATCGGATGCTTGGCGCACTGCAAAATTATTTTGCAGCAAATCAAATCGACGCGAATTGGGACGCTATCAAAGACACTCCTACGGAACGACTTGTAAACGTACTAGCAATGATGTGTCCCTTCCAGCCGAGCGAGAAACAGGCGTTGTTAGAGGCCTCAACGCTGTACGACCGCTCGGACGTTATGGTTGCGCTGCTCGAAATGTCACACGCCGCCAGCGACCACCCTGGAACCCTTCACAAAAACTGATTTTAACGACCTGGTGTCACATTATGAACAACAATGTATCGCTCATTGATCCTAAACTTCTGGAGATACTGGTGTGCCCGCTTACCAAGGGACCACTCGTTTACGACCAAGCCGCGCAAGAGCTAGTTAGCAAACAGGCAGGGCTCGCCTATCCAATTCGTGACGGCATCCCGATCATGCTCATTGACGAAGCTCGGCAACTTGGCAGTAAATCTCAAGATGGGATCACGGATTGATGATCGTTAATAATCCACGACCCACAGAGGTTCGGGTCCAGAAATCGGAAAAAATGCTCCGAATAGTGTTTGATGATAACAAAGAATTTTCCCTACCCGCAGAATATCTTCGCGTCGAAAGTCCTTCGGCTGAAGTACAAGGTCACGGGCCAGGACAAAAGACACTGGTTTCGGGGCGTCGGCATGTCGGAATTGCAAATGTGGCAACCGTAGGCAATTACGCCATCCGGATCGATTTTGACGATTTGCATGATACGGGGATTTTTTCGTGGAGTTATCTTTATCTGCTGGGATTGGAACAATCCGCCCGCTGGAACTCGTATGTCGAAGCGATTGAAGCAGAGGGATTGAGCCGAGACCCCTAACGCATTTTATTGGACAGGACCCGCGTGGCTAAATCCCGCGGTAGCTGGCATCAAAAAGGAAAGCGTATTCCTAACAAATTTTTATAGTGGCTCACCTCGAGCCAACCGTGGCAAGCGTCCAACCGCCCCCATCGCACGACGCATGAGCAATCGCTTTAGCGGTTTTGCGCGGTTGACCGCCGACAATCCAAAATTACGGGCAACTTTTATTGGAAGAACCTCGTTTGAGAACAATCTGTTTAATGTGTCGGTGGCTGCGATCATCAACATGTTATCAGGCTTACGCCAATGTTCATATCGGTCCACCACATCGTGAGAGCCTGGGTCCAATCCGAGACGGAGTGCATCCACTACAACTTCGGCCAAAACCGCCACATCACGCATTCCAATATTAAAGCCCTGGCCAGCAATCGGGTGAATTGCATGAGCGGCATCGCCCGCGAGCACAAAACGCCACGCCCCATAGCGTTTGGCATGAACCACGGAGAGGGGATAGAACCAGCGCTCGGGTCGTACCTTTAACTCGCCAAGAAATTTACCAATCCGACTGCTAATTTCTGTCGCAAATGCACCTTCATCCATATTGCGAATATGGGGCACATCGCTAGCCCGTTCCGTCCAAACAATGGATGAGCGGTTGCGCGTCATCGGTAGAATCGCGAAGGGGCCACTGGGGAAAAAATGTTCGTGTGCAATGCCTCGATGCGATATTTCGTGCTCGACAGAACACACAATTCCAGTTTGTGGATACGACCAGCGAACCGTTTCAATACCGACGTTGTCGCGAAGCTGTGAATTCCGACCGTCAGCTGCGACCACCAGCCGTGCATTAACTTGGTCTCCACTTGCTAGCTTTAGCGTGGCGTAATCCCGTTCGAAACGGGCGCCTTCAACCTCCACACCGTCAAAAACCGAAATTTTATTGTCGGCAATAGCGTCTCCTAGCGTGCGACGAATAACCGCGTTCTCGACAATCCACCCCAAGGGCCCATCGCCTATATCGTGATGATTGTAGTGTAAAAAAAAAGGCGCGCTGCCCTCCGCAACCCGAATTTCCAGGATTGGCTCCGCATCAGCGGCTAGCGCATCCCAAAGGCCTACGCCCTCGAGTATCTGCTTTGACCCTGCTGCGATTGCGGATCCACGTCCGTCAAATGTTGCGGTCGCAAGATTTGCCATCGAAGAGCGCTCCACGAGAGCGGTCCGAACACCGGCACCTTCAAGACCGACCGCCAAGCTGGAACCAATCATTCCACCTCCGACGACGGCAACGTCAAAAACCTCCGTATCCATCACACCAATAAATGACCGCCGGAAAGCGGGCTGTCCAGCGGCAGATCAACGCACCAAAAAATTTGTATGCTCATTTTATCGCATTTTATATAGGCAAAGATGGGTTTTTGAGTTCGCATTTCCAGCGACTGCGTTTAAAAATAGTGTGAGCGCCGATGTTTTATATCGCATCCGTGCAAACCAAAGGGATTTTTTGTCAGGCCCTTACGTTGAACGCAACCTCCCAATACGGGTTTATGCGTCTAGTATGGCGGACCGGTATCGCTGGCAGTCATTACACCGTCGCATTGTCATCCGCTCAACTCCTGGAAAACCACAACTTTCAGCCCTAAAAAAGACAACAACAAGCGAAAACCGGATATTTGTTCACGGTATGTTCGTTTCGATACCGGAATTAATCGAATCACGCTACCCCTTGTAGACCAGTATCTTAGCTGCCCACGATGATGTAGAGTCTGAGCGTCTGGACCGAACCTGCCGTAGGTATGCACCCAACGGTTTTTATGATTTGTTCTCATCCATTCATGGGAGCAGGAACTGAAAGTTTATGGATATTCAAGTAGTCACAGCGATGATTCCGATAGAAAGGGTGGCTCGATGCAATTGAACACCCGCATGGATGCGGTTGGAGATTATCCATTTGATCGCTTGCGGGCTTTGCTTGGTCACCTAAAACCGCCAGAGGGCAAGAAAACCATCGCACTGTCGCTCGGTGAACCACAGCATGCACCACCTCGTTTTCTAGCAGAAATCGTTGCTCGCGAAAAAGCCGGATGGTCTAAGTACCCACCGATGAAGGGTACCAATGTAGCACGTGCAGCGATCACGGCCTGGCTGACAAAACGATACGGTCTACCGGATGGAATGGTAAACCCAGAAACCATGGTTATTCCGGTTTCTGGCACTCGCGAGGCGCTTTTCATGACTGCACTCGCTGCTGTACCAGAAGCAAAAAGGGGGTTGAGGCCTGTTGTGCTGATGCCAAACCCGTTCTACCAAGTATATCTGGGTGCCGCCGTGATGGCCGGGGCAGAACCTGTATTGGTACCAGCTGATAGGGAAGGCGGATTTTTGCCAGACTTTTCCGCACTCCCGGAAGAGACCCTCGCCCGCACAGCCCTCGCCTACTATTGCTCACCTGCCAATCCGCAGGGTGCCATCGCTACAAAGGAGACAATGAAAAAACTCGTCCAGCTCGCCCGAAACTACAACTTCCTTCTCGTCTCCGATGAATGCTACAGCGAGCTTTATTATGGCGATCCACCCGCTGGCGCTGCGGAAGCATGCGCTCTGCTCGACGGAACGTTGAAAAATGTAGCTGTGATGAATTCACTGTCAAAACGATCAAGCGCTCCAGGGCTGAGATCGGGCTTTGTAGCTGGCGACCCAGAACTTATTCAACGATTGTCCAGGCTCCGCGATTATGGCGGAGCGCCACCACCCTTGCCACTTTTGGCAACCGCGGCAGCATTATGGTCAGACGAAGAACATGTGATCAAAAATCGCGCGCTTTATGCGGCAAAATACGACACTGCCAATGAAATATTGGACGGACGTTATGGCTATTACACGCCGGAGGGTGGATTCTATCTCTGGCTATACGTGGGTAACGGCGAGGACGCCGCTCGGCATTTGTGGTCCGAAGCAGGGATTAGAGTCATCCCAGGCGAATATCTTGCCCGCGAAACAGAGGGCCTTCATCCGGGCGCCGGCTATATCCGCCTAGCGCTTGTTCACGACCAGAACACAACGCGCGACGCACTGACGCGCATAACCAACGTTTTGTAAAGGCGAGGTTTTTCATGGCAAGCCGAACTCGTAACGCTGGAACCACTGGCTTTTTATCCGCAGAGATCGTTTTGTTCCTGCGACGCCGAATGCTTGAACTGATTGGTGTTCTGTTTTTTATCATTGGACTTGCTCTGAGCACTTCCGTGATTGGATATAATTCCTCGGACCCATCGTGGAACCATTCAATCTCCTGGGCCGCCAGCAATCCACTGGGTTCGACCGGTGCCTGGATATCCGACCTTCTCATGCAGTCTATCGGAGCGGCGGCTATTTTCCCGGGCATGGTCTTAGCAATCTGGGGCTGGCGGATCGTCACTCACAAATCTATAGGCCGGGTTTGGCTCCGAGTAATGTCCCTGCCGCTCGCGCTTCTTTTTGCAGCGGTGACTTTTGCCGCGATAGGCGCTCCGGACAACTGGCCTGTAAAAATTGGTCTGGGCGGTGTAACAGGCAATCTTTTGTTGGCCAGCATTGCCACACCTGCTGCCGAACTTGGCCTGCCGCTGTGGTATTTAGCTGCTGGAGGCGGCATCCTAGCAACGACGGCTTTGGCGGTGACGCTCGGTTTCTCACGACAGGAATGGATCGCTGGATTTAAGCGCACACTGACACTGGGGCGCGCTACAGCGCGTGCTGGCATAATCGGCGGTGTATGGACAGGCCGGAACGCACATCACGCAGGACGGCTGTTCGGCTCGCTAATCCACATTGCACCCAAACCCTATTTGCGAGGGCACAAGGGACGGCGTGTTGAAGACAGCGACGACAGAATTCTCGATTATGAGAATGGCCGCCGTGAACCGACGCTGAATTCCAGCCGACGAACCAGCACATCCGCCAAAGAAACGCCGGCACAGAGGCAACAGATAGTCGCCGCACGGCGCAAAAAACCCGCTGCTGGCAAGCGCGCGGCGGAAGCGGACCAAAAGACCCTAGACCTTAACGTCGACGAATACGAACTACCGCCGCTTGATGCGCTTGATGAACCGCCGGCAAATAATGACCACTACAGACAGGACGAAGAAGCACTGGCCGAAAACGCCCGGCTTCTTGAATCGGTTCTGGAGGATTTCGGCGTGCACGGGCGAATCGTCAAGGTTCGCCCTGGACCGGTGGTTACACTTTATGAACTAGAACCTGCACCGGGGACGAAATCGGCACGTGTAATCGGTCTGGCCGACGATATTGCACGTTCAATGAGTGCAGTATCCGTTCGTGTAGCTGTGGTGCCGGGCAAAAACGTCATTGGAATTGAGCTTCCCAATGCAGGCCGGGAGTTGGTAGCACTACGCGAACTGATTGAAGCCAAAGCCTACGAAAAACACCCGGGAGCGCTGACACTGGCGCTCGGGAAAGATATTGGTGGTGCGCCGACAATGGTTGACCTAGCTCGCATGCCGCATCTGTTGATTGCTGGCACCACCGGTTCTGGCAAATCCGTCGCCGTTAATACAATGATTCTGTCGCTCTTGTACCGGCTAACCCCGAGCGAGTGCCGGTTCATCATGATCGATCCAAAAATGCTTGAATTGTCAGTGTATGATGACATCCCGCACCTACTTTCGCCAGTTGTTACCGACCCAGCCAAGGCCGTAGTCGCATTACGCTGGGCCGTTCGAGAAATGGAAGACCGTTATCGCTCCATGTCCAATCTGGGTGTGCGTAATATAAACGGATTTAACCTCCGTATTGCCGATGCTGTGAAAAAAGGTGAAGCTTTGACACGCACTGTCCAAACCGGTTTTGATCCCGCAAGCGGGGAACCGATCTATGAGGAACAGGCCTACGACATGAACCCACTTCCATATATCGTCGTCATCGTTGACGAGATGGCTGACCTTATGCTGGTTGCGGGCAAAGAGGTGGAAGCCGCCGTTCAGCGCCTCGCACAGATGGCGCGTGCCGCGGGCATACATCTAATCATGGCAACACAGCGCCCATCAGTCGACGTCATCACTGGGACAATCAAGGCAAATTTTCCTACCCGGGTTTCTTTTCAGGTTACTTCCAAAATCGACAGCCGTACGATTCTTGGGGAAGGTGGCGCGGAACAACTATTAGGCCAGGGGGACATGCTATACATGGCGGGCGGAGGACGGGTAGGGCGCGTCCATGGACCATTTGTTTCGGATGAAGCAGTGGAACGCGTTGTCCGTTTCCTTCGGAGACAAGCTGCACCGGAATATTTGTCGGAGGTAACAGAGGGAGAACACGATAGCCCGTTCCTTCCCCCGTCGAATGGCGACGGACAATTGGTCGGGGGCAGCACCGGAGACGATGAAATGTACGATCAGGCGGTCAACGTAGTTTGTCGGGAGCGCAGGGCGTCAACGAGTTTTGTTCAGCGTCACCTCCAAATTGGCTATAACCGGGCGGCGCGCATCGTCGAAAGAATGGAAGTAGAGGGTGTGATTAGCAAAGCAAACCACGCCGGCAAACGCGAAGTTCTTGCACGAGATATCCAAAACCCGGACGCATAGGAACAATGGCGTGACAGGTCAAAAACTTTTGTATAGAGGGAAGCCCGCTCACCTAACGCCCGCTTACCTAACGCCCGCTTGGTACACTGGCGCCGCCCGCGGCAAACGTTTTTGTTATCGTCCACACATAAAAGCCACGTGAAGGTGCTTTACAGATTAATGGTTGTGACCCTCGTTTGGGTGGCATCATTTGGATCCGCCTCCGGTACCTTAAATTTGTCCGCGAGGGACAGTGCCGACATCCAACGGATAGAAGCCTATCTAAACAGCCTAAAAACACTGCGGAGCAGGTTTGTCCAAATATCTGCCGGAAATTTCGCAGAAGGTGTGATTTATATCGACAGACCAAATAAGCTCCGACTTGAATACACCATACCATCTCACATACAGGTTTATGCCAATGGATTCTGGTTGACCCATGTAGACAATGAGCTCGAGGCAGTGTGGCACACACCGATCAAAGCCACGCCAGCCACGTTTCTCGTACGCGACACAATAGCACTGAACGGAGATATTTCAGTGAAAGGGTTAGACCGAAAGCCAGGCTCGATCTCCATCGAACTGGCTCACACCAAACACCCCGGGACGGGGCGGTTTGTGCTGATATTTTCAGACGATCCTCTGAATCTCCGCAAGTGGACGATTACAGACGCCCAGGGCGTTTCAACATCGGTCACGCTGATGGCGGCAGAGTTCAATGTTGCCATTCCTGGTGCTGTATTCGTTTTCGACGAAACCAAGTTTTGAACCATACGGCAATCTCGCTCACACATCAGCGGCGGATTGCTCGATTAGTGACAGTGTGTTAGCCCTTTGTCATGGTCATTGGAACTCCGAAACCGTTGGTTGGCATTCCGGCGAGTCAAATTTTTATTCCAGCCCATTCTCTGGCACAACATGGCGCCGGCGAACGTTACATACGGGGCGTTTTCGCAGGAGCTGGTGCGGTTCCGGTGGTAATTCCGGCACTCGCTGGCGACTATGATTTCGTCGACTTAGCTGGGCGACTGGACGGGCTGATGCTAACGGGCGGACGGGCGAACGTGGAGCCCCATCATTACGGCGGCCCTCCTTTCCCGGACGATGAAATTCGCGACCCCTTACGCGACAATACGGTGCTGCCGCTAATTCGCGAGTGCGTAGCGCAGGGCGTCCCTCTATTCGGTTCATGCCGCGGCATTCAGGAAATAAATGTCGCCATGGGTGGAACGCTTCACTACCGGGTCCATCAGGTTGAGGGCTTCAACGACCACCGGATGCCACGCGAAGGCGACATCGAGCACAAGTTCGGTGAACGTCACCTAGTGGTAATGTCGGAAACTGGCGAATTTCACCGTCTTTGTGGTAAACGCGAAATAATGGTTAACTCGCTTCATGCGCAGGCCGTGGACAAGGTGGCGCCGGGCTTTGAAGTAGAATGTGTATCCATCGACGGAGTGATAGAAGGGATCCGCCACGCCCACTCCAAAGCATTCTGTGTTGGCGTCCAATGGCACGCAGAATGGCGCTTCAGGGAAAATGCGCTTTCCAATGCACTTTGGCAGGCTTTTGGAAGCGCATGCCGGGAACGGGTCGCGGCACGCACCGCCCGTTCTTTGGCCGCCGAATAGCGGTATCGGCTTGGCCGGGTTTGATTCACTTGTCCGGGCGTTACAAGTTACATCACAGGTTCAATTTGCCGGGGCGCTACAGTGAACGCCAACCCTGACCCGCATGGCAGTGATGATATCCCTCCGGCGGCGGCCAAAACCGACCCGGTCTGTGGCATGGTGATCGACACATCCGTCGACAAATTTCGCTACGAATTTAAAGGCGGGACTTTTCATTTTTGCAGTAAAGCCTGTCTTGCGCGGTTCAAAGAAGACCCAAATCATTTTCTCTTCCGTGCCTCCCATTTACCGGGCGACAGCGGCGCTCCGGATGCTGAATTTACCTGTCCGATGCACCCGGAAATTGTAAAAACGGGGCCAGACGATTGCCCGATGTGCGGGATGGCGCTCGAACCGATTGGGTTGCCGGTTTCCGCGAAAGGGCCAAACTCCGAACTGGTCGACCTTAACCGTCGGCTCAGGTTCAGCATATTGTTTACGATACCTTTGATGTTTGTCGCAATGGGGCCAATGGCTGGACTCCCAATCAAGGAGTGGCTGGGTGCGCCGCTGGTAATTTGGATTAAATTTTTGCTGACGACGCCGGTTGTCTTCTGGTGCGGATGGCCGTTCCTAAAACGCGGTGTCCAGTCTTTGATCACCAAACATCTTAATATGTACACGCTGATTTCTCTTGGGGTGTTTTCTGCATTCCTGTATAGCGCAGCGGCGATATTCGATCCCCATTTGTTTCCATCGAGTTTTCGCGATTCGGACGGCATGATCGCCGTGTATTTCGAGGCTGCCGCGGTGATCATATTGCTGGTATTGCTTGGCCAGATCCTTGAATTGCGGGCCCGGGAGAAAACGGGCGGCGCGCTGCAAACCCTGTTCAGTCTGAACTCTAAAACTGCATTACGGCTCGATAGCGAAGGCGTAGAGCAAGAAATCAGTCTCGAAGACGTTCGTTCGGGTGACCGCCTTCGCGTTTTGCCGGGCGCAAAAATCCCGGTTGACGGAAGGATATTGGAAGGTAGGTCGTCCATCGACGAATCGATGATAACCGGGGAGCCAATACCCATAGGGAAGACCCCCGGGGATATCGTCACGGGGGCGACAATAAACGGAAACAATCCAATTGTAATTGAGGCAATTCGCGTTGGCGCAGACACCTTATTGGCGCGAATTCTAGAGATGGTCGCCGAAGCACAACGCAGCCGTGCCCCAGTGCAGAGAATAGCGGACCGTGTGGCCGGAATTTTCGTTCCGACGGTTATTCTTGTCTCTATGACTTCATTCGTTTGCTGGTCCGTCTGGGGCCCGGCACCAGCAAACGCCCACGCCGTACTAATAGCCCTTTCGGTTTTGATAATTGCCTGTCCGTGCGTTCTGGGCCTTGCAACGCCGATGTCGATTGTCACTGCAATGGGACGCGGTGCCCAGGCAGGGGTGTTGATCCGCAACGCGGAAGCGCTGGAGCGACTGGCCGGCATCGACACTCTAATTGTTGACAAGACTGGTACATTGACGGAAGGGCATCCCACCCTTGTCGCAATAGAACCAGTCGCAGGGCAAAAAGAGGGGGCAATCCTCCATATCGCAGCGAGCCTAGTGGCCGGCTCGGAACACCCGCTTTCAGCGGCCATTCTCAAGGCAGCAGAAGTGCGGACAAAACCTATATTTGGTGCAACAAACACTGAGGTCCAGCCGGGCAAAGGTGTTACAGGGATCGTTGACGGTCAACATGTCGCGTTGGGCAACCGTGTGATGATGGAAGACCTCGGAGTGGATGCCGAGGGTTTGGATCGGGCTGCCAACAACTATCGAGCCAATGGGGAAACCGTCGTTTTTGTTATGATTGATGGTATTGCTGTGGCAAGCCTCCGCATCAAAGACCCAATCAGAACGACGGCCCAGCGGGCGCTAAATAATCTTCGCGCGGACGGCATCCACATCATCATGGCAACTGGCGACAATCAGATAACAGCCGGAACTGTTGCCCATGTTCTGGGTATCGAACACGTGCACGCGGAACTGTTGCCTGGCGACAAGCTTCAACTGATTTCCGACTTGAAACAAGGTGGGGCCACCGTTGCCATGGCTGGCGACGGAATCAACGATGCGCCTGCCCTTGCCGCCGCGGATGTTGGTATCGCGATGGGCACTGGCACCGACGTGGCCATAGATAGCGCCGGCATCACCCTAGTCAAAGGCAACCTAGCCGGCATCGTTCGGGCCAGAACCCTTGCCCGCACAACGATGCGCAACATCTATCAAAACCTTTTCTTTGCGTTTGTATACAATGGCGCCGGAGTTCCCATAGCGGCGGGTATATTTTACCCGTTCTTAGGGATTCTTCTATCCCCGGTCGTTGCCGCTGCCGCGATGAGCCTTTCGTCGTTATCAGTTGTGGGAAACGCACTTCGCCTGCGTAATGTGCGCCTAGATGGAAATGGCTGAGGCTGTAATCAATGCCGGCCAGAGGACGACCCAAAGGTCGGTGAAATTTCTTTCCTCTAAGCCCCAAACCCCGGAGTCAAAGCGGCAGTTTAGATTAAATACCTTAAAAATTGGAAAGAAAGCCGGGTACATAGAGTGTGTATTCAGGGGAACGGGCCCTGTCAAACTAGACGGGGCGGTGGCAACGTCGGGCGCCGACCGCAAACCAATTATATGAGGCGCGCTAGGCCAGCGTCTAATTTCTTTGATAAATTAAAACGGGAGATTCACAGAATGGAAATGGGACTTGCCAACAAAGTTGTCTGGATTACCGGTGCCACGGGTGCTATCGGCCGCGAAGTTTCTCTTCGGTTCGCCGAAGAAGGCGCCAGGGTTGCAGTGTCTGCCCGCACGCCGGAAGCGCTGAACACGCTGATAGCAGAAATCCGGGGCACCCTAGGCAATACACGCGATGATCGGGTGGTGGCCGTACCTGTCGACGTCACCGATGCCGACGCGGTAATGGCGGCTGCCAAAATGATTGTGGCTACAATGGGCCAATTAGATATACTGGTCACTACCGTTGCAGTACCAGCTTTTGGACCTTTTCTGGAGATTGATGCCAATGTTTTTCGCGCCGCTCTGGAAGTTAAATATCTTGGCTATATCAATTGCTTCCAAGCCGCGCTGCTCCAAATGATATCACAGGAACACGGGGCAATCGTCGCGATCACTGGCACCGGCGGGAAGCAGCCGATCAACATTCACCTTCCGGGCGGCAGCGTAAACGCGGCCCTTAACCTAGTGCTAAAAGGACTTGCCAATGAATACGGGCCGATGGGTATTCGGGTAAACGCTTCCTCCCCAGGTCCAATCATGTCAGAACGTCAGCAACAAATGATTGATTCCGGGATGTCCAATCCAGCCAAGGGCATACCACTGGGCCGCATGGGCCAGGCGTCAGAAGTGGCTGATGCCGTCGTGTTTCTAGCCAGCGAGCGTGCCAGCTACATTACAGGCCAAGTTTTATCACTTGACGGGGGTGGCATTAAAGCACTTTAGAATTCACTTTTCTGGGAACTGCCAAAATTGTCGGTTCTGGCGCTGGCGCTAGGGCGTTAAACGGTATCCTCCGGATTCCGTGCGAAGCAGCTGGGCATCAGAAGGGTTCCTCTCAATTTTTTGTCGAAGGCGATAAATATGGGTTTCGACGGTGTGTGTGGTCGCGGTGACATCATACCCCCACACTTCGTTCAACAGCGATTTACGCGATACCAGGGTTTCCTTGAAATCATATAGATATTTCAGGATCGCGCTTTCCTTCGCGGTCAGCCTGATCTTCGTTCCCTGGTTTGCGTGGGTGATTAATGTATTAAGGGCCGGGGAAAAACGATACGGACCTATACGAATATTGACTGACGCCGGGGATTTGTTTGGTTGAAGCAAATTCCTTACCGTTTCCAACAGTACGGAAAACTTGAAAGGTTTTGTTAAATAAAATTCCGCCAAGTGTTTTTGTTTTCCATGCTTGCCAGTACCTTCTGGGTCGTAACCCAACAAGATTATTGGCACCGCTGGATACAATCGACGAAATTCTCGCGCAGGTTCTCGATCGTTCACCTCTGGCAAACATATATCAATAATTACCAGTTCTGGTCCGAAGGTGCGGGCAATTTCGATGCCCTCTTCGGCGGCCGAAACACCCTCTACTAAAAATTCATTGTTGAATTGAAGCTGATCACGAAGCGTGTCACGTAGCACTTCATCCTTGTCTATCAGCAATAATCTTTTTGCAGTCAATCTAATTCAATCCGTTTGTTTTGCGCTAACCCGTGGTCCTTGTGGCATTCTGTCCGACATCAAACTAAATGTTTCGATGCCAGTCTAAAGCTGAATCTCTTTGGTTGCTAATTTCTCTGTGATTAAGCCTACAAAAATTGCCGCTTAATATACTGTATTAATCTGTGAGCCTTCTCTTATTTACGCTAACATGGGCTGGGGTCAGTAACCTTGCCTCGACAAACCAAAACGCAAAGGACGATGGAACTTTATATTCTGGCGAGCGGGGGTGCATATTTCGGCGGGAATTTTTACCGGGCCGCGATCGGCCGCAGGGGAATAACCAATTGCAAAAGCGAGGGCGATGGTGCCACCCCAGCCGGGACCTTCAGGCTTTGCAGGGTGTTTTTCCGTGCTGACCGAGTTTCACCGCCTCAAACCGACCTCGATACGGCACAAATTACTCCCGGTGATTGTTGGTGCGACGCACCAGAAGATGCCAACTATAATTCACTTGTAACCCTACCGTATCATTCGAGCTGTGAGCCACTTTACAGAAAAGACCCAGCCTACGATATCCTCGTCACAACCAG
This sequence comes from Pseudomonadota bacterium, assembly GCA_036136335.1. Lineage (GTDB taxonomy): Bacteria > Pseudomonadota > Alphaproteobacteria > MPNO01 > UBA830 > JAYZQT01. Next base: position 30,747 of record JAYZQT010000073.1, on the reverse strand, counting down.
TCATAACACTAATCCGACAATCCCCGGCGCAGGTAGTGCTATTTTTTTGCACGTGATCAAACACCCAACTTACGAGCCGACCGAGGGCTGTATTGCTTTTTCGGAGAGTGGGCTGCGGGAAATTTTGGAGTCTTGGAACCCGCTTTCAGATTACCTTGTGATTGGGTCTAACCCCGTGGTCCAAAAATAGCAGTGCCCACACGTACTTCTGTCGCACCTAGGCGGACCGCTGTCTCAAAATCCGCTGACATTCCCATGCTCAGTCTGGATAAACCGTTGCGTTCGGCCATATCGGAAAGTAGACCAAAATGCAGTGCGGGGTGTTCATTTTGAGGTGGTATACACATCAAGCCGACAACGTGCAGATCGTATAACGTCTGACACTCCTTAATAAAACCATCGGCGTCAGAGGGCAGAATGCCGGCCTTCTGGGCTTCTTCTCCTGTATTTACCTGAATAAAAACTTCTGGGCGCAGGCCTTGTTTTTCCATCTCTGTTGAAAGGGTTTGTGCCAGTTTTCCACGATCAACCGTGTGAATAACGTCAAAAAGCGCTATGGCATCGCGACATTTATTCGTCTGCAAAGGACCAATTAGATGTAGAACCGTGTCTGGGAATTCCTCGCGTAAGTTCACCCACTTGGTTTTAGCCTCCTGCACCCGGTTTTCACCAAACTTTGCATGGCCGGCCTCGCACGCAACACGGACCAAGCTGTGGGGCTGCGATTTCGACACCGCAATTAGGGACACGCCTGCAGCGTTTCTGCCAATTTCCTTAGCCGCGGCTCCAATCCTCCGATGAACTTCACCAAGCCGGGCACCAATTGCCTGGCTTGATTGTCGTTCCAAAGTCATTTCAGGAGACGGCATACAGAAAACTTTATTTCCGCTCGGCAGGTCGTTACAGGAGCTTATCAGCATCCTACCCAACCCGACAAACAATTGACTGAAAAAAGAGGGCGGCCCAAGGGCCGCCCTCCAGTACTCAAATCACTGTAACGGGATTAGAATTTAATTTTCACACCCGTAACAAGGGCATAACCAGAATTGCTATTCGAAGAAGCAGAACCGGATGTTCCCTCATCATGATCAGCATAGAAGTAGGTTGCATGCCAGGTTGCACCCTTACCGAGGGAGCGGCTCATGGACAGTCCATACGTGGTGGAGCTGTCGTCCTTGGCAGCGGTATTATGGGTACCATTGTTATCGGAATTGGCCATCACAAACGCGATCTTGCTCGATCCCATCGTGTAACGAATACCAAACTCAGCGGTGTCACCACCGGCAGCACCGGCAGTACCTGCTCCCGACGCAACGGCACGCTCGGCCTTATCATGCATCGAAGCCGCAACCTCGATCGGCCCGGACTTTACTTTGATGCCATAACCGACTTCCATGGGATCATCACCAGACGCAGCCGTACCAGATTTCGCTGTCGCGATACCAAGACCGACCTTGATGCTCATGCCACCCGCCTTGGTCGAGTAGTTGACGCCACCAGAGATGTGCTCGTGATCGCCAGACTTAACCGCCACGGAGTTCGAGTCCTGTGTGGACATTGCCGCGTAGCCGATACCAAACTGCAGACCGCTGATCCGCGGTGACATGTAGCTGATGCCATCGCCATCACTACTGGTTTCAACATGGCCCGTTACTTCCGTCGAAATACCAGACGGCTTTGAAATCCAGTTGCCGTGGTTATAGGGAAGAGCTGGTCCAGCACCCATGAGGAATGCACCCTGTGTACCAGCAGTCAGGCGCTTGCCAGCAAGATCGTGGGTCCCCATGATGATCTGACCAAACGAGCCGGAGAGCGAAAGCCAGGTTTCATCAACAGCATCTGAGGCGATGTGTGTTCCGCCTTCGAGCTCCATACGGCCTTTGACTGTCAGACCATTATTTAGTTTTCCACTCGCGGTGAATTGAATTTCTGAATCGTCCTTGACGTCCCAGGAAATCTGCGCGTTGGTGGCGCCAGCCTCATAGGCGCTGTCGTTATCACTGACACCTACGTGCTTGTCGATAAAGCCGCCAACCTTCAGCTTGATCGCTCCAGCAGGAGCACTAAGCGCTAGGCCAAGCGCTACTGCCGGGACAGTAACTAGAAGATGTTTTTTCATGGTATTTCCTATAGCTTTCAGTTTTATATATGTTGTGGCGTTCCGAGTTTCGGCACTGATGAGAATCGATGCCAAAACAAGTCACACTCCACAAGGCCTTCATAGTCCTCCAGGGCCATAGATTACAAGGTTTCTCGGGCTCAGGATGACAATATTATCACGATTGTTGCAATTTTGTCACTGTGCATGAAGTCGTAAAATTAGAGCGCCCGATATTAATTTGAGTTATTGTTCAAAAAATTATAAATGGAGGGAGAAAGGTGCTGACCCATAATGCGCTCATTTAACCATCATCTAACCAGCGCCATCTTTTTGGTCAGCATACTGGCAGGCTGCGGTAATCCGAGCTGGATCAGCCCAGATGACGACCCCGACACCCTACCCCCAAGTTCGGACGGCAAGATGCCCGTAGAGGGTTCCATACTGGGCGGGCCTGGTGGACTTGACATCAACAGCCTATTTGGTGCCGGCAAAACCCGCCCATCAGGGGGCGCGGGAAATGGTATAGGCGTAAATGCCTACGTATGGCGGGCCACCCTCGATACTCTTTCATTTCTGCCGCTCATTTCGGCTGATCCATTCGGTGGTGTTATAATTACCGACTGGTACGCCCCGCAAGAAACACCGAATGATCGCTTGAAATTAAATGTTTATATTCTTGACCAGACCCTGTCCTCGGAATCAGTAAAAGTCGCAGTATTTCGGCAGACAAAGTCGAGCGGTTCATGGGTCGAGGCGACGGTACAGAAAGAAACCAGCGTTAACCTGGAGAATCAAATACTCGTTCGGGCCCGGCAGCTTCGAATCGCTGCACAACGATTCTCGAAATAAACAACAATGTTGTATAGCGTTATTACAACTATAGCGAGAATCATCCTTAAACTAAGACCGGGTTAATTCCCATATTGTCGCCGCCTACACATAATCAAAGTAAAAATTTTCAGCACTGTGCCCCCAGATATGAATATTGATCGGTACCCATTCAAGGAAGCTGAAACACGCTGGCAGCAGACTTGGGATGAAAACGAATGCTTTCGTGCATCGGAGGATACCAAGCGCAAAAAATACTATGTTCTTGAAATGTTTCCCTATCCATCTGGCAGGATCCATATGGGGCATGTCCGCAATTATACGATGGGTGACGTTGTTGCCCGGTTTAAACGCGCCCAAGGCTATAACGTCCTGCATCCCATGGGTTGGGATGCTTTCGGAATGCCGGCCGAAAACGCTGCCATGGAGCAAAAAGTTCATCCAGCGGAATGGACACAAACCAATATAGAAACGATGCGCCGACAACTCAAAATGATGGGACTGTCAATAGACTGGAGCCGTGAAATTGCGACATGCGATCCAGAATATTACCACCATGAACAGCAGATGTTTCTGGATTTTCATTCCGCTGGCCTGATTGACCGTCGCGAAAGCTGGGTAAATTGGGATCCTGTGGATAAGACTGTGCTTGCAAACGAACAGGTTATTGACGGCCGAGGATGGCGTTCGGGCGAACTGGTTGAGAAACGCCGCCTTTCACAATGGTTTTTCAAAATCACCGATTATGCGGCGGACCTGCTTGAATCCCTTGATACCCTGGACCGCTGGCCGGAAAAGGTTCGACTGATGCAGGCTAACTGGATCGGCAGGTCTGAAGGTCTTCGGATCAAATTCGAGATGGTGGGGCGAACCGGGGATCTGGAAGTTTACACCACTCGACCCGACACCATTTTTGGTGCTACGTTCTGCGCGGTTTCGCCCGAGCACCCTCTTGCTGGCAGTCTCGCGGAAGACACGCCGGAACTGGCGGCTTTTATTCGGGAATGCGGTCGCCTTGGTACATCTCAGGCAGAAATCGAACGGGCAGAAAAAACCGGATTTGATACCGGGCTGAAGGTAAAGCATCCTTGTATCCGCGGCAAAGTCCTGCCAGTCTACGTGGCAAATTTTATTCTCATGGATTACGGTACCGGCGCGATTTTCGGATGCCCCGCACATGATCAGCGCGACCTCGATTTTGCCCGCAAATACGGACTTGGCGTATTGCCCGTCGTCCTGCCCGAAAACACGGACGATTTTAGAATACATGATACGGCGTATACCGGGCCGGGCCGTATTGCCAATTCTGAGTTTCTCAATGGCTTGAGCGTTGAAGCGGCGAAGGAGGAGTTTGCTCGACGAAGCGAGGCCGGAGGCTATGGTCGCCGCGAGATCAACTTTCGGCTTCGCGATTGGGGTATTTCCCGACAGCGCTATTGGGGCTGCCCGATACCAATAATACATTGCGCGGATTGTGGGGCCGTGCCAGTACCGGCGGCTGATTTGCCAGTAATTTTGCCGAAAGATGTCTCGTTCGACCAGCCGGGGAATCCCTTGGTTCGACACGATATTTGGCGAACCGTCGACTGCCCATCCTGTGGAAAATCGGCAGAACGTGAGACGGATACATTTGATACCTTTGTCGATTCTTCCTGGTACTTTTTCCGGTTCTGCGCGCCGCGGGCAGAGACGCCCACGGATGGCGAAGCATCAGATTACTGGTTGCCCGTCGATCAATATATTGGTGGTGTAGAGCACGCAATTCTCCATCTACTTTATTCTCGTTTCTTTACACGGGCAATGCGCGAAGCCGGACATGGTAACCTTGCCGAGCCCTTTGCTGGGCTCTTCACTCAGGGAATGGTATGCCACGAAACCTATCGCAAAGAAAATGGCGACTGGATAGAGCCGTCAGAAGTTATAGAGGGTGACGGCAACGATCCGATCCACGTTGAAACAGGAGAAAAAATAACCGTCGGCCGGTCAGAAAAGATGTCGAAGTCAAGAAAGAACGTCGTGGATCCGGAAGATATCATAAACGCCTACGGCGCCGACACAGCTCGCTGGTTCATGTTGTCCGACAGTCCACCAGATCGTGATCTCGATTGGACAGCCGCGGGCATCTCTGGCTCGTGGCGGTTTACCAACCGACTCTGGCGCCTAGTTGCTTCCCGCGCAAGCTCCCTGCCTCCCATTGGCCAAGGACCGGAAGCAGGCGATCAGTCCGATTTGCGACAATCTGTACACCAAGCCATCGCCGGGGTAACCAACGATTTGGAAGGTTTTCACTTTAACCGGGCCGTCGCGCGCATATACGGGCTTGTCAATATTATATCAGATGCAAAACCTGGCGTGTGTGGCGCAGACCTGCGAGAGGGACTTGAATCCATTGCACTTTTAATAGGACCAATGATGCCTCACCTAGCCGAAGAGTTATGGGCTTTGTTGGGCCACGACACCCTTGTGGCGGAAAACTCTTGGCCCATTGCAGACAGGGCGTTTCTTACTCAGGATACGGTAGAAATTGCTGTTCAGGTTTGCGGTAAATTACGTGGAACAATAGAAATCGCCCGCGATGCCGACCAAAGTATCGCGGAAGCCGCCGCTCTTTCATTGTCCACCGTCACGGCAGCCCTCGCCGGCAAAGACGCTAAAAAAATCATTTACGTGCCAAACCGGATTATTAATGTCATCAACTAAACACAGCCGCGTCAGCCCGCCCCGGGGTTTTGTGCTGGTGTTTTGTTTTTTGTTATGTTTGTCGGGATGCGGCTTTTACGCCGTTCACAGCGAACGGTCGCAAGCATCAATCGCGGTGTTGTCAACAGTCGACATAGGCCTGATCCCGAATCGCACAGGCCAGATGCTGCGGAACGAATTGCTGCAGAAGATGCAGCCGCGTGGTCCGGCAAGACCGGCGCGCTTTACGCTTCTCGTTAGCCTGAAGGAAGTGCTCCAGGAACTTGCCATCCAAAAAGACGCCGTCGCGACACGCGCGAATCTTATTCTGAATGCTGAGTTCACTGTCACGGACCGGAAAAATGGCAGGCCGCTATATTCTGGGCGGGCGCGCTCCGTGAATAGTTACGACATCCTAACCTCCGATTTCGCTACACTGAGTGCGCTTGGGGATGCCCGCCGACGAGCCGTCCGTCAACTCGCCTTCGATATTCGGGAAAGAATATCCGTATGGCTACTTCAGACGAACGATGGATCTGTTCCCCGGTGAAAATATCCGCTGCAAAAGCCGGGGGTTTTCTTCTCGCACCGCCAAATGACATCTCCGCCATTCTGATTTATGGGCCCGACTTGGGCCTTGTCCGTGAACGGGCCGAAACCGCCACTAAAGCGGTCTCGGGAACCCTTTCAGATCCATTTAACGTAGTGGAGCTCACACCGGCTGTGCTGCGCGATGATCCAGCGCGACTGACCGACGAAGCGTGTACGTTGTCAATGACCGGCGGACGGCGCGTCATCCGACTGCGCGATACTACCGACGTGGTCGCGGGGGCGATCAAAGACGCAATCGCCGCCAACGTATCGGCGCTGATTATCGTTGAAGCCGGCGAACTGTCGCCGCGGTCAAAACTGCGGGGTCTGTTCGAAAAGCCTTTAGGTGTCGCGGCGATTCCTTGCTATGCGGACGAGGGTGCGGCTTTGGAGTCCTTGGTGCGTGAAACACTGGCGCATCGAGGGCTGTCCGCCGAACCGGTCGTTGTTTCATGGATTACGTCCAATCTGGGTGCCGACCGGATGGTCACCCGGATGGAACTCGAAAAAATGGCCCTGTACGCAATGGGGCAGTCTACGGTTTCCCTGAAAGACGCCCAAGACATCATAGGTGATACAGCCGCAATAACGATAGACGACGTTGTTGTCGCCGCGGCGGGTGGAGACCTTAAAAATCTTATTCTCTCCCTGGCACGGGCGCGTTTTGAAGGTATCACCGCGATCACCATTTTGCGTGCCACCAGCCGACACCTGTTCAGGCTAGAGGAGGCGTGCGCGGAAATAACATTGGGAGTGCCAGCGGACCAAGTCATGAAAAACCTGAGACCGCCCGTTTTCTTCAGGCAACGCCGGGATTTTCTAAAACAATTGACGAAGTGGCGACAAAAAAGCCTTAACCGAGCCCGAAATGAATTGATTCAAGCCGAGATGGAATGCAAGTCGGGGAGAGGGCCGGAGGCGGCTGTCTGCGAGCGGGTCTTAATGAGAGTTGCTGCAATGGCGGGAGCGAAGGTCCCGCACTAGAGTCCCAGATACCAGTCGTTTGACTGGTAACCAACGATCAAAAACTCATCCTCTTTGCTCCCAGAAATATTTAGTTTCTTGCAAACCACACGGAGTAAAAAATGACCAATCTAGAAAACATTTTCCGCGATTTGGTTGTTGCGAATCGCATCCTCGCCAACGAACGTGTTGTCGACGCCTACGGCCATGTAAGCGTTAGGCACCCGGAAAATCCCGATCATTATTTAATGTCTTGTTCTCGGAGCCCAGAACTGGTTCAGCGTAGCGATATAATGGAATTCAGGCTCGACGGGTCGCCGGTTGGGGATGATCGGCGCGCCGCCTACCTGGAGCGGTTTATTCACGGGGCCGCTTATGAGAGTAACCCCGAAACAATAGCTGTTGTTCACAGCCACGCCGAAGAGGTTCTCCCCTTCACCATTTCTGCCCAGAAGCTCATGCCAGTGATCCACTCGGCGGGCTTGATGGGACCAGTGGCCCCCGTATGGGATATAGCCGACAAATTTGGAGACACAACACTACTTGTAGTCAATATGGACCAAGGGCGCGACCTAGCGGCCAATTTGATGAAAGATCGAGTCGTGTTAATGCGCGGTCATGGCTTTTCTGCAACGGGCCGCTCTCTATCAGAGGTTGTTCGGGTTTCAGTTATGCTGCCGCGCAATGCCCGGGTCCTGACAACCGCGCTCCAGTTCGGAGGTGTTAAAGCCCTGTCCAAAGCCGAGGTGTCCCTGCGCCAACAAATGGATCCAGACGGTAAGGAGTTTTACAGGGCTTGGGAATATTGGGCTTCGCGAGCTGGGTGTGGGGACATGCTTTAAGAAGCCAACAGGCTCCTCCGGCCGTTGCTTTGGTTTTTATACACTAGGGGTTGGTTGGCGCCTCTCCTTATTGACCACGTACCTTCCCGCTATAATCGTCATGCTTAATACGTCAGGCAATCCATGAGACCCCGCATCAACAGCCTCCGGGTGTTACGCCATGAGACGCTCGACGAGGTCATCAAGCTGTTCAAGCGAACGGTAATTGACGCGGACGTATCCGCCCGACCCGTTAAAGGAAATTTCAACCTTTGCGCCAAGCCCGTTGGTCAGTTCACGTTCCAGGGCCAAGGTATCTGCATCCTTAGGTGGCGACGGGCGGCGCGGGCTTTTCTTGCCGGGTCCCGATTTAGCCAGTTGCTCAGCGTCCCGGACGCTGAGCCCCCCCTCCACTATAATTCCTGCCAAGGCTCCCGGATCGGCCGCGCGCAGAATAGCGCGCGCGTGTCCGGCAGAGAGCTGTCCGGCACTCACCATAGCCCGGACATCCTCTGGGAGTTCCAGCAGGCGCATCATATTTGCAACGTGGGATCGGCTCTTGCCAACAATCTTAGCGACCTGCGCTTGGGTCTTGTTAAAATCGGACCCAAGACGGGCGTAGGCTTCCGCTTCCTCTAGCGGTGACAGCTCGTTGCGCTGAATGTTTTCAACCAACGCCACAGCGAGGGCCTCAGCATCCGAAAAATTACCCACGATGACGGGCGCCTCATGCACTTGGGCGCGCTGCGCCGCTCGCCACCGCCGCTCGCCAGCGACGATCTCGAACATTTTGCTTTCAACGCTCAAAGGCCGAACTATAAGTGGTTGCAGTATGCCGTGCTCGGCGATCGATTGTGTTAACTCTTCGAGTGCTGCGTCGTCGAAATCGCAACGAGGCTGTCGCGGATTAGGTTGTAATCTCTCGACCGGCAGACTACGAAATTCAGCCCGCGGGTCCTCATTTTTTTCCGGGGACTCGGTAAAATTATTTAATTTTTCCGCCCGGTTATCGCCAAAAAGAGCCTCAAGCCCGCGCCCGAGTTGGCGGGGGCGACTATTTTCCTCACTCATGCTGTATCTCCCGCTATTTTGATACTACGGCCACTGACTACACCCGGATCAGACATCGACGCCGCATGTCGGCGCAACATCTCACCTGCAAGCTGCACGTAGGCTTGTGACCCGGCACACGCCAGATCATAAAGCAGAACCGGTTTGCCATGTGACGGGGCTTCCGAGACCCGTACATTCCGGGGAACGATCGTCTGATATACCTTGTCGCCAAAAAAATCACGCACGTCTTCTTCAACCAGGGTTGACAGTTTGTTACGCACGTCGTGCATCGTTAGAATTATACCGTCCAGATACAACCCTGGGTTGTATTTTTGTTTTACCCGATCTATCGTATTAACAAGCTGACTCAGGCCTTCCAGGGCCAGAAATTCGCACTGCAAGGGCACAAATACAGAGCCGGCGGCGACCAACCCATTCAGGGTCAGCAAGCCCAAGGCCGGCGGACAATCTATGAGTACGTAGTCAAAGGTTTCGTTCGCAGGCTTTATGGCGGCACGCAGCAGGCCCTCTCTGTACTCAAGGTCGACAAGCTCAAGCTCAGCGGCCAAAAGGTCCATGGTCGACGGCAATACGAAAAGGCCCGGAACTTCTGTTTTAAACAATGCGCCGTCTAGGGGGGTTTTCCCAACCAACAGATCATATGTCCCGGCCGTCCGTCGGGCGTTCGCAATCCCGAGGCACGTAGATGCATTGCCTTGGGGATCCAGATCAATTACCAACACCTGCCGCCCAACTGCCGCTAGAGCCGTCGCGAGATTAATGGCGGTGGTTGTTTTCCCCACGCCGCCCTTTTGGTTCGCAATAGCAATGACACGTGCATTGTGTGTTTCAAAACCGCTAATCACAGATTGCCGCTGTTTCTTGATACATGAACCCATACCGTTAGCTTACAGATCAAACCGCCCCGTTTCAGCCAGATATTGAGGTTAAATGGATTTGAGGTCGCGAATTCTCAAAATACGCCCCTCCTGCGATGTCCGGCTTTCAAAAGTCTCTAGAGACATTTTCCAGCGTTTTTTCACGCCGGTCAATTCTTCTTGCCAGCTTGCCCCCTTCATGAGAAGGGACGTCCCCGCCCTCAGAAAATCTGCCATTTCACAAAGCTTGGCAAGGGGCGCAACGGCGCGCGCGGTCAAAATATCCACAGGAAATTTGCCCGATTCGCCCGTTCGCGCTTCTATGCGCTCGGCGGAAACGGTCGCCGGCGCGCCGGTAACGTCAATCACGTGACGAAGAAATTCACACTTCCGCTGATTGGAGTCAATTAAACGGGTTGGAATCCCCGTTGCAATAGCAAGAACCAGCCCAGGGAACCCGGCGCCACTCCCCAGATCGGTTATGGAGTGGGCGTTTCTCGGAATGTGCTCGACGAGCTGAATTGAATCGAGCATATGGCGATACCACAAGTCCGGGAGGGTGTTTCGTGAAACCAAATTCTGAATGCGCTGCTGTTGTTCCAGACAGTCTGCATAGGCCTTGAGCCTGCCTAATGTTTCACGTGAAACATTTGCGGCTACTGCAAATTGTTTCGGGGTGAACGCCAGCCTTTTGCCCCAAAAATTAGGCAGCGGGACGTCGAGCATAACGCAACAAAGCGGTCAAAGCAGCAGGAGTGACGCCCGGGATGCGGCCTGCCGCACCTAGAGTGGCTGGACGGGCCGCTATTAGCTTTTCCAGCACCTCGCCGGAAAGGCCAGCAATGTTTTCATATTCAATATTTTCGGGCAGGGACAGTGTTTCGTCCTTTCGGTACGCAGCAATATCGGCCTTTTGGCGTCCAAGATACCCTTCGTAGAGTGAATCGTTGGCAACCTGCTGAAAGATCTCCCGGTCAATTGCCTTGGTTTCTGGCCATACGCGCTGCACAGCGGCTATACCAGCATTAGCCTGGGCGAGAAGCTTAATGGCCGTTCGTGGCACACCGTCATTGGAAACCCGTATATTGTACGCAAACAGTTCATTCGGAAGCGCAGACAGTGCAGACAGGGACTTGCGGGCGTTTAACAATGCCGTGGACTTTGTGTTGAACGCCGTTGCGCGAATCGATCGGACACACCCGACGGCCGCACCGACTGTGGTTAAGCGCTGATCGGCATTGTCCGCGCGAAGTGACAGCCGATACTCTGCTCGCGAAGTAAACATTCGATATGGTTCTGTAGCCCCACGCGTGACCAGATCGTCGATCATGACGCCAATATATGCTTCAGCGCGATCAAGTATGAACGGTGCAATGTCCCCAGCTGAGGCCTTGGCGGCATTCACGCCTGCCATTAACCCCTGCGCCGCAGCTTCTTCGTAGCCAGTGGTTCCATTGATCTGGCCCGCAAGATAAAGTCCGGGGATGCGCCGGGTTTCAAGCGTCGGGCGCAATTCACGGGGATCGATAAAATCATACTCGATCGCATAACCTGGTTGGAGCACGCGAGCTTTCTCAAGACCCGGTATTGCCGCAAGGAATGCTTTTTGAGTTTCTAGGGGCAGAGAGGTTGATATTCCGTTGGGGTAGACGGTGTCGTCGCTCAAGCCTTCTGGTTCCAAAAAGATCTGGTGTCGCGATTTATCGGCGAACCGAACAACTTTGTCCTCAATTGAGGGGCAATATCTCGGACCAGCGCTCTCTATTTCGCCGGAATACATAGGCGAACGGTGGATATTATCGCGGATAATCTGATGGACCCCTGGCGTTGTATAGGTGATGTGGCAGGGCACTTGGCGCGTTAGTATTCGGCCTGTTAATGTCGAAAATGGTACAGGAGGATCATCGCCTTCTTGAACTTCCAACGCCGAATAGTCTATTGTCTTCCGATCCAGCCGGGGCGGTGTTCCGGTCTTGAGTCGCCCAAGCCTGAACCCACATTTTTGTATCGCCAGCGCAAGCCCGAGAGCTGGCTTTTCGCCGACCCGGCCAGCGGCAATTTTGTTTTTGCCCATGTGAATAAGGCCGCGCAGAAAAGTGCCTGTAGTCAATATTACCCGAGGCCCGATATACCGGGACCCGTCAGCCAGCACAACACCGCCGGCCTTCCGTTCACTCCCCGTTCCGGTAATGATCAGGTCTTCTACGGATCCTTCGCAAATTTGCAACCCGGGCTCCTCATACAGCATCCGCTGCATTGCCGTCCGATAAAGGCTGCGATCCGCTTGTGCGCGCGGGCCTTGGACAGCGGGGCCCTTGCGACGATTTAGAACTCGAAATTGTATCCCCGATTCATCAGCCACTGCACCCATCAGGCCATCAAGCGCATCGATTTCCCGCACGAGATGGCCCTTGCCCAACCCGCCGATCGCGGGATTGCAGGACATTTCCCCTATGGTATTAACCCGATGTGTAACGAGGAGTGCCCGCGCGCCCATACGCGCAGCCGAAGCTGCCGCCTCACAGCCTGCGTGCCCACCACCCACAACAATCACATCAAATTTTCGTTCGGTGTCGTGCATAACACAAAATATAGGACCAGCATCCCGTCTCGTAAAGCGAGAACCCGTGTTGTTTTACCTCATGTTTCACGTGAAACATTTTATCTAGTGGGCGACGCCACGCATGCTTTAATTATTTGCCGATACAAAATTCACCGAACACCGCGTCCAGTATCTCCTCCACGTCCACCCGGCCGGTAACACGGCCGAGCGCCCGCACCGCCAACCGCAGATCCTCGACTATCAGTTCACTTCTTTTGGCGCGTTGGGCCCGGGCGAGGCATTCCGCACATTCTTCCAAAGCCTGTCGGTGGCGCATTCGGGTTAGCGGTGCTGTCGCACCCTGAAGCTGTGCAATCGCACTCTTCTGGATCAATAATAACAGATCTTCGATGCAGTGCCCCGTTTTCGCTGAAACTCGCACCGCGCTTACAGGCTCCGGTAGGTCCGGATGGAACCCGCCCAGATCCGACTTGTTGAGGACCGCTATTGCGTTGAATTCCGTCAATTGTTTTATGCTTGCCGCATCGGGTGGTTTTGTTCCATCAAAAACAATCAAGCGGAGATCCGCGTCCGCCGCCCGTGCAAGCGCTCGACGCACGCCTTCATTCTCTATCATGTCACCGGCCTCCCTGAGGCCCGCCGTATCCGCCAATGTAACTGGCCATCCCGCGAGGTCGAGATGCACCTCAATCACGTCCCGGGTTGTCCCCGCTGTGTCTGACACGATAGCAACCTCGCGGGCAGAGAGGGCGTTAAGTAGTGTCGATTTACCCGCGTTCGGTGCGCCAATAATGGCTACCTTCAAACCATTGCGCAGCCTTTCTCCCCTGTGGCTGTCAGCCAGAAAATCACACACCTCATCTGCAAGGAGCCCCACTTCCGCCAGCGCCAATTCAACCGGCTCAACCGGGAGGTCTTCATCTGGAAAATCTATGCAGGCCTCGGTCCGAGCCAATATGTCTATAAGAGTTGCCCGCCAGGCTTCTAGTCGGTCGAAAAGACCGCCACCCATTTGGTTTATCGCTTGCCTGCGCTGTGCCTCTGTTTCCGCATCAACTAGGTCCACCAGCGCTTCCGCTGCTGTTAGATCAATTTTACCCCCTAAAAACGCACGCTTCGTGAATTCCCCAGGCTCGGCAGGCCGCAGACCCGGCAGCGCCGAAAGGGCTCGCGCAATAGCATCCACGGTAGCCGTGCCTCCGTGGATATGCAGTTCCGCCACATCTTCGCCTGTCAGGCTCTTTGGACCAGGGAACCAGATTATCATACCATCATCCAGCGTCTCGTCGGTGTCTGGGCTGACCATACGGTACCGTATTGCTTTTCTGGCTTCGGGTACCCTTATGGCGCCCGTCATAGCTAGCAAAGCGTTGCCGGCCTCGGGCCCGGACAAACGAAAGACGGCGATTCCCGCACGGCCCACCGCGGTCGCCAGCGCAAAAATGGTATCACCTGAGACCATTTAAAAGACCCTCAAACAAAGGGGCAGGAGCGGCGAACAGTTTTTGGTTTGGGTTAGCACAGAATTTCTCTCCACCAGCAAGGGTTCTGTCTCCTCACAAAAAGACAGATAAATTACGTGCGCTTGCCATGGAGAATCAACGCACGAACCACCAAAAACAACACAACAGCATTAAGCAAGTGCCATACAAAATGTGTGCCCGTCCCCAATATTGTGCATACCGGTATATCCAAGGTGCGAAAAAGAAGGGACGCAGAAAATACTGCTGCCGCCCACAACAGCGCAGAGCCGCCGGGATTGGTCCTCTTGAAGCATAGGTACCCACCGGTTGCGATCATGAAGACAAGCGCCGCAATATAAGCACCACCGCCATACCCCGTCAGTGCCGGGACCGCCGTCGCGACGCCAAGCACCGCAGCGCCGCAGCCCAGACACACCAGTCGTGGTGCGGCCGCAAAACGGCGGAGGGCAAACCACACGTAAAGTAGAATAAAAATTGCAATGGGTATGATGTCGGAAAGCATGGCCCAACGGGTCGCATGAGTATGAAACAGCCAGCTCCCAATCCCAATCACATAAATCAAGCCGTTAAATAACCAGTGAACGCCATCAAATGAACGCGTTCTTGAAACCTTATATATAATCCGAGTGACCGCGATTGCACTGATAAGAAATCCGATATTGGTTAACGCATTGACCGGCTCAGACCAATATTCCGGCCCGGTGCGTTCACAATAAAGATCAATATACGAGCCCGTCATCCTTGACAGCATAGCGTGTTGGGCCTTGCATTCCACCAGCAGGCTTTAAAAATTATCAACCGTCTCTGGCCGCCCATTTAAGAAACTGTGAACCGACAACCACTGTTAAATCACGACCTCGTTTTTGGCGGACTACAACTCTGTCTCCGCTCTCAACGCCTGACCACAGCCGGCCTTCAGATATGGGCCTTGCCAAGACAAGCCACCATTCAAGAACCGCGCGCGGTTGGCGCGGTTGGCAGATAAATATAGATATATCCGCAAAGCACGTTTGCTTGGTTTGCAAACCAAACAACCCTTCTGGCGGTGACTTTTCTGTCCACTGGCGCTATTCTAATTTGAACGAGACCGAATTTATCAACTTGAAACCCTGCCACTCGAAAGCACCTGAATGCCCGATATCCCGATTGAGGCCGCCGATGGGAACAGCACCTTCTCCGCATATTGTGTAACAGGTGCTGCTGACACCAGCGATTTAAGTTGGGCCTAAGAAAAAATGGGCCCCCGTTTCCTGTGCTAGCATCCGAACTGTAGTTCCGCCGGCCTACACGATATTCAGAGAAGGAAGACCTTATGCCTAAAGCTATTGTTGTTCAGGAGCCTGGATCCGCCTCGGCGCTAAAGTGGCGCGATATTGAGATCGTAAGGCCTGCCAAGGGAGAAGTAACCGTCCGTGCAAAGGCAATCGGGGTGAACTTCATCGATATTTATCAGCGATCAGGACTATACCCAATGCCAGTGCCATTTACCCCAGGTGGCGAGATGTGCGGGGAGATCGAGGCCGTAGGCCCCGGAGTAAGTGGCTTTAAGATTGGCGATAGGGTCGCGACCGGCACCGCTGGTTCCGGCTGCTACGCCGAAGTCTGTAACCTAGAAGTTGGGAAACTTGTCAAGGTGCCGCGCGAAATACCTAGCGACACAGCGGCCGCCATGATGCTGCAGGGTATGACCGTGCAATTCTTGATACGCCAAGTATACAAGGTAACAAAGGGAGATACGATCCTGGTGCATGCTGCAGCAGGCGGTGTCGGACTGATTCTGTGTCAATGGGCAAAACACCTTGGTGCAACAGTCATCGGCACTGTCGGATCCCCTGGCAAGGCGCGCCTTGCGAAAGCTCATGGCTGCGATTATCCGATCATCTACAGTCGCGAAAATTTCGTAGATCGGGTGCGCAAAATCACTAAAGGGGAAATGGTTCCTGTCGTCTACGATTCCATCGGCAAGGCCACTTGGCCTGCCTCTCTGGACTGCCTCCAAAAACATGGTCTATTTGTCACCTTTGGAAATTCCTCCGGGCCAATACCGCCCATGGAGCCTGCCATTTTGGCGCAAAAGGGTTCACTAGTGATGACCCGACCCACCCTGTTTCATTTCGCGGACACACCAGACCGCATGCGAAAGATGGCCGCCGAGGTCATCAAAGTTATAAAAGCCGGGGCGGTAAAGATAGAAGTAAACCATAAATATTCCCTGCGCGAGGCGACGCGAGCGCACCGAGATTTGGCGGCGCGCAAAACTACTGGTTCCATTGTGCTTGAACCTTGATTAAACAGACGACAAAGAACTGCAAGTGCGGAAGCTTGCTAAGCTTCTTTGTCCCAACACCAGTGTTTATTGGTTCATTGAATCAAAGAAATCGTCATTAGATTTTGTGCCTTTGAGTTTTTCTAACAAAAACTCCATGGCATCGACCACGCCCATCGGCGTCAGGATTCGGCGCAATACCCACATTTTAGCGAGCACCCCTTTGTCAACGAGCAGTTCTTCTTTGCGCGTGCCGGACTTGGTTATATCCATCGCCGGGAAGGTTCGCTTGTCGGCTAATTTACGATCAAGGATGATTTCCGAATTACCTGTCCCCTTGAATTCCTCGAAAATTACCTCATCCATCCGTGAGCCAGTATCGATCAAAGCGGTGCCTATTATAGTCATCGATCCGCCCTCCTCGATGTTTCGCGCAGCCCCGAAGAAGCGCTTGGGCCGCTGAAGCGCATTAGCGTCTACACCGCCCGTCAGCACCTTTCCCGAGGACGGAACGACAGTATTATAGGCCCTCGCCAGACGGGTTATGGAGTCGAGTAAAATGACGACGTCGTGTTTATGTTCCACCAGCCGTTTGGCTTTTTCAATTACCATTTCCGACACGGCGACATGACGCGAAGCAGGCTCATCGAAAGTCGACGAAATGACCTCCCCGTTTACTGACCGCTGCATGTCGGTTACCTCCTCCGGGCGCTCATCAATCAACAGTACAATCAGATATACTTCTGGGTGCGCGGCGGTGATTGAAGCGGCGATTGATTGCAGCATCATGGTCTTGCCCGTGCGCGGCGGCGCAACGATCAGGCCTCGCTGACCCTTGCCCAAAGGAGTAATTAAATCAACAATCCGGGGGGTCATATCGGTTGCTGTAGGATCACCGATGTCAAGATTGAGCTTGTCCTCTGGATAGAGTGGCGTCAAATTATCAAAATTAATTCGATGGCGAACATTGTCAGGCTCATCAAAGTTAATCTGCCCCACCTTCAGCAGCGCAAAATAACGCTCACCGTCTTTGGGGGCGCGAATCTCCCCATCCACGGTGTCTCCTGTTCGCAAACTAAATCGGCGAATCTGGCTTGGTGAAACATAAATGTCATCTGGCCCTGGCAGATAGTTCGCCTCAGGCGACCGGAGAAAGCCGAAACCATCTTGGAGAATTTCCAGCACACCGTCACCGAAGATCGATACATCATTGCCGGCCAGTTGCTTGAGAATGGCGAACATGATGTCCTGCTTTCTCAGGCTCGAGGCGTTTTCAACCTCCAATTCCTCGGCAAATGCAAGAAGTTCTTGGGGTGTTTTTAATTTCAGCTCTTTGAGTTTCATGGCATCTCCCACCGATTTTAGACTGGGGTGCCCTCCCAGATCGGGGTGTTCGATAAAGACGCTACGGCCGGGTTATGATCGCGCGGATGGTTTATACTGTATTTGGCGGTTTGTTTCGGGAACTTACCGAGGGAACCGGCAGGCCGCCGCCTCAGACTTACACAGTTAGATAAATAATCTCCACCTGCAAGTCAATTGATGATTCAGGGACAGGGACTGTTCGCCGTTGGTCCCAATCATCGTGTTCAGCAAATGGGACAAATAATGGAAAACATTTACACCAGCCAACACCAAAGGAGTTCGGAAACACTCAGTCACCGAACTCCTAAAATTCATCGGGAAAAATTGCTCGTTCAAACCGGCCTAACAACAACCATTATCACAATCACAGCAAGCAGGATCGCCGGGACTTCGTTCCACATTCTGTAAAACTTTGCTGAGTGGGCGTTTCGGTCAGCCCTAAACCCCCTTGACCAGCAAAACAATAGGCAGTGAAACAACAACAAGCCGACAACCATCGAGCCCTTAACCCAAGCCCAGCCCTCCTCCCAATCGACGCCCCCTTCCGACGAGAACAACAAAAACCCACCGGAAAGAACCACCACTATCATTGAGGGGTGAATAATTGTTCCCAACAACCGCCCCTCCATCACCTTAAAGGTTTCGGACTGCGCGGAGCCGGGGTCCGCATCCGCGTGATAAACAAACAAACGTGGCAAATAAAGCATGCCGGCCATCCAAGACGTCACTGCAAAGATATGAAGCGCTTTAAGCCAAAGGTAGTAGTCCGCCATGTCAAGCAGCTGTGTTGGCGCAGGGACAGTCTACGAAACCACCATTACAAGCAGAACCACCCGGGACAATTCCCGTTTTAGGCATGGACCGGACCATAGCAGCCAGGCTCTCTATAAATTTATTGTCTGTGTTGACCGTTGGTACACGCAGGTATTTAAAGACACCGGCTTTTCTCGCTAGCTCTCGATACTCTATGTCTAGCTCAACCAATGTTTCGGAGTGCTCACTTACAAAAGCTACAGGCACGAGGACTACTGACACGCCCTCCTCACCGGCCCTCCTAATTTCGTCCTCCGTATATGGGCGCAGCCACTCTAACGGTCCAACCCGGCTCTGATAGCAAACAACATGGTCCACTGAGGGATTTTTAAGGCGCGCGCAAACAGAGGCTACGGTTCTTTCCACTTGGGCTGCGTATGGATCACCAGCAACAATGAATCTTTCGGGCAGGCCGTGAGCTGAAAACAAGATTCGACAGGGCGTGTTGTCGGGAACTGTGGCGATAGCTTGGTCAGTCAAACGGGCTATTGCGCCCACAAAGCCCTCGGCCTCTGGCCAACAGCAGGCTTGTGCGGTGGGTAAAAACAATCCCGCCTTTTTAGTAGCGGACTGCCAAACCCTCATAAACGACCCTGTGGTTGTCGTTGAAAACTGGGGAAACAATGGTACCAAAACTACTTGATCGGGGCTCCAATCCTTTATGCTCGACACTACACTATCAACAAGCGGATGCCAGTAACGCATGGCAATAAAAACTCTATAGCTCTCTCCCAACAAACTCTGCAGGGCTGCCGCCTGCTTATTTGTTTCCGGTAGAATGGGCGACCTTCCACCAATTTGTTGGTAAATTTGACGAGCAGCTGACGTCCGACGCCATGCTATAAACCAAGCCAACGCCACCCTCAATAAACCGGGTACCCTGAGAATTTGAGGATCGGAAAAAAGGTTTTGCAAAAATGGTCGCACAGCTTCTAGGCTATCCGGCCCACCAAGATTATAGATAACAACCGCCGTCTTACTCATGCTCGACCTAAGCCCTAACCGTTGCGATTAATTGTTCTACGTGTTTCACCGGCGTTTGAGGCAGTATCCCATGGCCTAAATTAAAAATATGTGGTCCTTTCGAAAACGTATGAACGATGTCTTTCGCCCCCCTTTCCAGCTCGCGCCCCCCTGCCAAAAGCAGGGTCGGATCAAAGTTTCCTTGGATGACAGCATGGGGCTGCAACTCACGCGCAGCCCAAGCCGGATCGATCGAATAGTCAATCCCAATAGCATCAACCTCCGGGGTTTTAACCAGATCGGGCAGGCTCAGCGGGACTCCCTTGGGAAATGCTATGATCGGTATGTTTGGATGAAACTTTTTTACCTGCCGTGCAATTTCTCGAATAGGGTCCGCACAAAACCGTCGAAATGCGTAGGTCGGTAGAACGCCCGCCCAAGTATCAAACAACTGAATCGCATCTGCCCCCGCGTCCGCTTGACGGATCAAATAGGCACTCGTGGCAACCGTTAACAAATCTATCAACGATTGAAATTTATCCGGGTTAGCAAGCGCCCAGCCCTTTGCGTTTTGAAAGTCCCGGCTCGCGCCGCCTTCTATCATGTACGTAGCGACTGTCCATGGCGCTCCGGCAAACCCTATCAGTGCCACCCGATCTGGTAACTGCTGTGCTACCTTCTCTACCGTCGCATAGACCTGTCCTAGGCCGTCATGCAGGCCATCTAAACTAAGGGCTGAGAGGCTTTTGGTATCTCTTATGGGTTTTAACTTGGGGCCTACCCCGATCTCGAAAGTGACATGCTGACCAAGCGCATGAGGAACCACCAATATATCTGAAAACAATATCGCGGCATCTAGGCCAAACCGCCGAATTGGTTGCAACGTCACTTCTGTTGCTTTCTCTGAATTGTAGCACAGGTTAAGGAAGCCACCGGCACTTTCTCGAATTCTCCGGTATTCAGGCAAATAGCGACCAGCTTGCCGCATTAGCCATATTGGGGGCGGGTCGATGCGCTTTCCTCGCAATGCCTCGATCAGTGGTTTTGAAACGTTCGTCATAATGACATCAATATCTCATGATCGATCTTCAATACGAAGAGATAAACTGTTATTTACTAATAACAAACAGGTAGTAGTAGTTAGTAGGGCCTGTGAGTTTCGGGGATTAACGGATGTCCACAGAATCGTTAACAGGGGTGTTTGACTGTGTACTGTTTGGGGATACCCAGCACTAGAATGTGGCTAACCCAAATAACCCCTGGGCAGCTATGAAGCCCTAAAAAAAACGAACGCTGTGGACAAACCCTGTTATCCCGGGCAGCTAGAGAGGCTTTGAAACCCGAGTAAACCATCTGATAAATTCTGTTTTAATGGGTATAAAGATACAGCGGCGCAGAAAAAATGGCACTTATGCACATTTCTACAAGCAGCCCAAAAACATTTACCCGAATCGTTTCGAGAAAATGACGTGCTGAACACATTTCACATCCACTTAATTTCAGATTCTACAGGCGAAACGACGCAAGGTGTTTTAAAGGCGACAATTGCTCAATTTGAAGACATCTATGCCCAAGAACACATATGGCCAATGGTTCGGTCTACGGTTCAAATGAACCAGGTTGTTGAAGGAGTTCGGAAAAACCCCGGCCCAGCAATTTTTACATTGGTTTCGTCACGAATGCGCCAGCTCTTGGCAGAAGAGTGCGCCAGACTAAATGTACCGTGTATTTCTGTGCTTGATCCGGTCATAGAGGCCCTTGCACCCTTCTTCGACAGAAAGACAGTCAACCGCCCAGGCGGCCAGCACATCCTTAACGCGGAATATTTTGATCGAATTGAGGCCCTGAATTACGTAATGGCTCACGATGATGGTCAGGCCGCGCAAACAGTCACCCAAGCGGACCTCATCCTCATTGGTGTATCACGCACCTCAAAAACCCCCACGTCAATTTATCTAGCCAACCATTACGGGCTAAAGACGGCAAACGTGCCATTCGTGCCTGGCACACCTTTGCCAAAAAGCCTTTTTGAACTTAAACACACGCTAATGATTGGTCTTACGGCTTCGGCAGGCAGGCTCGTCCAAATTCGGCGAAACCGCCTTCTAATGTTAAATCAAGAACCTCTAACAGACTATGTACATGCCGAAGCCGTCAAGGGAGAGATAGGAGAGGCTAGAAAATTATTTTCCAGAAACTCGTGGCCAGTCATTGATGTCACCCGGCGGTCAATAGAAGAAACTGCAGCCGCTATCTACCAACTCTATATTCGGTTTGAGGAGGAACACAGACCCGTGATCTCATGAAGCCGTTGACACGGCACACACCAAAAATGATCGACCTGCCAGACAACCGAATCGTACTGGCATCAGCAAGCACCACCCGACATAACATTCTCACTGCGGCTGGGGTGCCCCATATTGTTGATTCACCGGAAGTTGATGAATGCGAAATCAAGAGCGTTCTGCGAGCGCGGAATACGAGCGGGCTAGAGATAGCGAAAGCCCTGGCGATTGCAAAAGCTATGTCTGTTTCCAGCAAATATTCTTCCGCAATGGTACTTGGGGCCGATCAAGTGCTTCAATGCGGCGGAGAAACCCTTGATAAGCCGGTTGACCGGAATGACGCGCTACGGCAGTTAAGGCTATTGCGTGGCAAAACACACAAGCTGATATCGTGCGCAGCAATCGTCTGCGAGGGTATAAAGATTTGGGTGGCTGAGGACACCGCAAAGCTAGTGGTACGCAAAAACGCAAGCGACGGGTTTCTTGACGAGTATCTGTCAACCGTCGGCACCGAGGCGTTACAGGGCCCCGGCGGTTATAGGGTTGAAGCGCGCGGCGCCCAGCTATTCTCTCGAATAGACGGCAGTCACTTTACCATTCTTGGGCTTCCCTTGCTTCCCCTGCTAGACTATCTGCGCAAGAACGGGGTTCTTAGAGTATGAACTTCACGGGCGCCGCTGTAGTGGCTGGTGTGGCCGGCTGGCCAGTTGAACATTCGCGGTCCCCCCTAATTCAAAACTATTGGTTGCGGAAATATGGTATTGACGGTGTTTACGTGCCGTTAGCAATTTCACCTGATGGCGCACTTGACGCCATCCGCTCGCTGCCTGCGCTGGGGATTTCAGGGCTAAATATTACTGTGCCCCACAAGGAAACGGCCTTTCGTGCAATGGATGAAGTTGACAATTGGACGCAACGGCTGAAAGCAGTCAACACTGTCGTCGTGCGTGATGGCTTGCTCTATGGTACAAATACCGACGCCTATGGGTTTTTGGAAGCGCTCCGAGAGGCACATCCAACCTGGCGATCGAGCACAGGACCTGCTGTAATTCTTGGTGCTGGGGGGGCGGCCCGAGCTATCGTTGCCGGCCTGCAAGACGAAGGCGTGAGTGAGATCCGGATTGCAAACCGGACGCACAGCCGGGCAACGGCCCTCTGCGAGGAGTTCGGGAACGCAACTCTAGCGGTGCCTTGGGAGAGCCGCTCAGCTGCACTTAAGGATGCCGCCCTAGTAATTAACACCACATCCCTTGGGATGAGAGGACAGGCGCCACTAAATTTAAGTTTAGAGGCCGTTCATAACGTCACCGTGGTTTGTGATATTGTATACACACCGCTTGAAACGCCCCTTCTTGCCGCTGCACGGGCTCTCGGCCATATAGTTGTCGATGGATTGGGCATGTTGCTTCATCAGGCGCGTCCCGGATTTCGCCAATGGTTTGGTGTTGATCCGGCAGTAGACCAGGAATTACGAGACCACGTTCTGGCGGATTTGATGAAGGACAATGGGCCATGGTCATCGTAGGCCTTACCGGATCCATCGGAATGGGAAAATCAACCGCGGCAGCAATGTTTCGAAGGATGGGTGTGCCGGTTTATGATTCTGATGATTCGGTACACCAGGTACTTAAAAGGGGCGGTTCTGCAGTCGGTCCGATTGAAGCAAAATTTCCCAGCGTAGTCAAAGACGGCACTGTCGACCGACAGGCGCTGGGAGAACAGGTGTTTCGCGATGAGGTGGCGCTCCGTAGTCTTGAAGAAATTGTTCATCCGCTAGTTAGAAAAGTACAGGACGGGTTTCTTAAACGCTGTGCTGCGCGTCGCACACCGCTGGCGGTCTTAGATATTCCTCTGCTCTTTGAGGTTAAGTTAGATGCTCGATGCGATGCATCGGTCGTTATAACGGCGCCGGCCTTTATCCAAGAGGCAAGGGTCCTTGCCCGACCAGCGATGACGCGTGAAAAGTTTGCCGGAATTCTTGGCCGGCAAATGCCAGATCTGGAAAAGTGCCGACGGGCTGATTTTGTGGTTCCCAGCAACAGGGGAAAAGCAGAAACGTTGCGCTGTTTATCGGATATAGTGAAAATCGTACAAAACATGAAACCAACCCACTGGCCGCCTGATCCGTTTGCCGAACGAATTGCTAACCGCTGGAGTAAACATGCGCGAAATCGTCTTAGACACCGAAACCACCGGGCTTGATCCCACAGACGGCCATCGGTTGGTTGAAATAGGTTGCATCGAACTTATTAATCATCTCTGCACTGGCAAAACCTATCACCAGTACATTAATCCAGAGCGGGATATGCCAGCCGGAGCATTTGATGTGCATGGCCTCAGCGAAAGTTTTTTATCGGGTTTTCCGGTGTTTCCTGAAATAGCCAATACATTTATCGAGTTTATCGGCGAGGACCCGCTGATTATTCATAACGCCAAGTTTGACTTGGGGTTTTTGAACGCAGAGCTGAAACGGGCGGGCAAGCCTATTATTCCAGGGAGCCAAACAGTGGATACGGTGTTGATGGCTCGGCGCGTTTTTCCAGGCGCCCCAGCGTCGCTCGATGCATTGTGCCGCCGTTACGGAATAGATAACTCCGCGCGAACCAACCACGGCGCCCTTCTGGATGCTGAGCTTCTTGCTGATGTATATCTTGAATTGCGTGGCGGTCGTGAACCCGACCTCACCTTCGCGCCCACTGAATCCGAGGGCTTGCCGCAGACGGGGGAGAGCCATCGGTTGCGGACGATCCAGCGAGTGGCCCGACCCCCACGCGCTCATTCCTTAACACCGGAGGAACACTCCGCTCACAAATCTTTTATTGAAACGCTGAACAAGCCGCTATGGAACAAATTATAGTGGTCGTTGGCTTGGCTGTTCTTTCTATATACCCGCCTTAAGAGGGTGTTACATAAAAGGCTTCTTTTGCTTTATTTCCACCCTACTCGCGCGAGCGCCTTCCTTTGCAAATGTGTGACCAATACATACGAACATGTGCAGAAAATGAAAGTAAAAACAGGAAAACCAGAATCATGTTTTCTATTGACCATTCATCGCATTGCGCCACCCTAAGTTTCGACAAAGGTTTATGACCAAAACACAATAAAAATAGCTTTGGCGCTGTTGGTACATTCAATCTGACGCCATGAATTTGGAATAAATGGAAGTGATGACCTTTACGATTGATAGGCTTATCAGAAAAGCGGCCCTTCTCGCCCGGAAGGGGGAGGTTGAACAGTCGGAGAAACTGTACCGGCTTGTTTTGGAAAAATTTCCAAATAATAAACGGGCGCTATCCGGCCTTAATTCCCTTGTTGAGTTGAGTCGTCGAGCGTTACCGCGGGGCCAACTAAGCTCCTTGGCATCTCTATACAACCAAGGCAAATTAAAAGAAGCGCTAACGCAGGGCGAGGCGTTAGCAAAAATGCATCCTAACTCAATCGACGTTCTCAACTTTCTTGGAATTGTGAATTCTGGGTTGAACAAGTTTGACCAGGCGGCGGAGTTTTTCGCGAAATGTGTAGAAATAAACCCCCTGTTTGCAGAGGGACACAATAATCACGGCAATGCCTTGTGTGAAAGCGGGAATTATAATGCAGCAACCGAATGTTATAAAAAAGCGTTGAAAATTGAACCTCTCTATGCTGACGCTCACTACAATCTCGGCGTGGCATTCAAAACACTCGAGAGGCCAAATGAAGCAATCAGCTGCTATAAAAAGACACTCCGAATAGACCCGTCTCGTAGTGAGGCTCACAATAATTTGGGTAATGCATTAGAGGCATTGGGACGATATCAAGAGGCGCTAGAGTGTTACAGGACCGCGTTAAAAGAATGGCCCGACGACCCATTCGTTCACAACAACATCGGAAGTGTATTCACAGAACTCGGGCAACTTGAAAATGCCATTGATAGTTGCGACAGGGCCATCAAGCTCAAGCCAGATTATGCTGAGGCCTACCATAACCGCGGCAATGCACAAAAAGAACTAGGAAAGCTGGAGGATGCCCTAGTTAGTTTCAGCGAAGCAATCCGTCTTAAGCCAGATTATGCTGAGGCTCGTTGGAATCTGTCATTGGCACTCCTGCTTAACGGGAATTTAAAGGACGGCTGGAGAGAGTACGAATATGGGAAACAAATAAAACACACTAACAGAAGGGTAACGCGTTCTAGGTATAAATTATGGGAAGGGGGTTCTTTAAAGGACAAAACCATTCTTATTACAGCGGAACAGGGTGTTGGCGACGAGGTAATGTTTGCGTCCTGTATCCCAGATCTAATCCGTATGGCTCCCAATCGAATTATTGTCGAATGTGATTCTCGTCTAACCCCACTATTCGAGCGATCATTCCAACAGGTAGAAACCATCAATCGGAAGGAAAGGGATGAGATCGATTGGATAAGTGAGATAGGCAACATAGACTTCCAGATTTCTGTCGGCAGCCTGCCGGGGCTTCTGAGACAAAGCCCTGGTGATTTTCCGACAACCAAATCATATTTACTCCCGAATGCGGCCCTTCAAGGCAAATGGAAAAATCGATTTGATGGCCTTGGAGAGGGCCTAAAGATAGGAATATCATGGAGTGGCGGAGGAAACGAAAAACTTAAAAAAACCAGATCTATCGATTTACGTCACTGGGGCCCCATTCTTCAATCTGAAGCGCACTTTATAAACCTTCAGTACGGTGATCATTCCGGATCAATCAACAAACTAGAAGCACAGACGGGCATACGGCTTCACCAATGGGATGACGTAAACCCATTGGTGAAGTTAGATGATTTCATCACTCAAATTGGAGCGCTTGATCTTGTAATCTCAATTGATAATTCAACAGTGCACTTTGCTGGAGCGATAGGTACGGAAGTATGGGCATTACTTCCTTTTACACCCGAGTTTAGATGGCTGTTAGCCCGTAATAATTCACTATGGTACCCGACAATGCGTTTGTTTAGACAAAAACAACACGGTGATTGGGCCAGTGTATTAGATGAAGTGTCTCGATCACTAAAGGCATTTTCCATAAACAGCTAAAGCACTTCGATTATGGGGGCAGGGCCATTTAACGGTATGTTTTAGTCAGAAGGTTCGGTTGAAGCTTCTTCCGAGTGCTCATGTAAAATAAGGCGCTGAAAAAAGGATAAATTGATTAAACAAAAAGCGTGAAATCGATCGATCCGATCGCGAATTAATAAAACCTCTCCAAGATATTTTTTGTGTAGAAAACATTTGCGTGCCTAATTTACGCTTGGGTGTTAAAACCCCGAACACCAGTGCCAGCAAAATAATGAGTAAAAAATGTTGCCCTTGAAAATTTTTGTGGGGTTTGACGAACGACAAATTCCGGCGTCATCCGTTCTTATACAAAGCATATTAAATACTTGTTCAAAACCAGTCTCCATTACTCCGCTTGTTCTGTCCGCCCTACCGATTGAGCGGTCTGGCCTGACGCCTTTTACCTACAGTCGGTTTCTAACCCCTTGGTTATGCGATTACAAAGGCTGGGGGCTTTTTATGGATAACGACACCATTGTCACTGACGATATTGCAAAGCTTTTTGACTTGGCCGATGATCGCTATGCCCTGATGGTAAATAAAACCATTGAACCGTTCGAATGGGCCAGTGTTATGCTTTTCAATTGTGAACATTCCGCTAACATCAAAATGACACCGGAATCGTTAAATGACCCCCAAAGCAGTGGGAACCCCCTTTCCTTTGATTGGCTGGGTTCTAACAAAGACCAATTAATAGGAAGTTTTCCGTCCGAGTGGAATCACACTGTTGGGTATGATGCACCCAGAAGTGACGCAAAAATTGTGCACTATACGATGGGAACCCCCTCCCATCCAGAAATTGGTGACTGCGAGTACTCCGAGCAATGGCGCACAGTATTTGGACAAACAATGAATCAGTTCAATTGGGTGGGCATGATGGGGACTTCAGTACATGCGGTAAATTTACCGGACGGAAGAGTCCTCCCCAAATTACATCCGGCGGCTCAAAAATTTTTGAGGAGAAAACAAAAGCGATGATCTTTGGATGAAATTTGATTGAACAGTTATCTCATCTCAGAAATTGTGGGTTCAGGCATTTTTAGAACGCATGTTATGCGAAACAAATTATCGAGGATGTAAATAATTATATATTCGATTATACCGATACGGCAGCGCCAATGGACCAACGGAATCTGATTATATTGTTGGACAAGTCAGTAGTGTATTTGGCTGGCGCCAAGTGAACATTGATTTGAGCATTGCCCCATTTTTCGGTTGTTAAATGGATAACAAGTCGTCGAAAACCCCCAAGATGCCGGACAATGCGTTTTTTCACATAACAAAATCAGGCGGATTGGGGTGTGTGTTTTAATCAGTGCAACCTGCGCTGAACGGTCAAACAGCAGGGTGTGAGGACCAAACGCTACAAACATCCAATTAGTATGTTATGCGAGAGGAGAGACCAGTCCATAGAGCTGCGTTACATAAATCGCTTTTTATACTTTGTCCTATATATCGGAACCCTCCGAATCGACATGCTGTTCAACGTAAAGAGCACCAAAATCAATTGGGTTGATCATCAGGGGAGGGAATCCACCGTCACGGACAGCGTTGGATACGATCGATCGGGCAAACGGAAACAAATGGCGCGGACCCTCCGTTAACACAACGGGCTTAATTTCTTCTTCTGGGAGCCCTGCAATTTGAATTATGCCTGCATAGGTGAGTTCCACGATAAAGACAGGACTATCATCAATGGTTGCTTCCGCACGAATGAATACTGACACTTCGTATATCCCCTCGTCGCTAATAGGCTGCGCGTTTGTGCTAACGTCGACATCCACTTCCGGATGTTTGTCGATAACGGAAAGCGTCTCAATCCCGCGCGGATTTTCGAAGGACAGGTCCTTTATAAACTGGGCGCCGATCATGAACGGAACGCTGTCAATATCGTGTTCGTCCGCGCCGTTTGCGCCATTTTCCATCGGTATATCGGGATTTTCGGCCATCATTTACTCCGGGTTTAGTTTGCATCGTGGCTATCACGAACACGCAAAGGAAACAATAACACTGTTTGCAATAAAGCAATGGTTAGGGCCAGGCGCGCCCTATATCTGGGTGCGGCTCCTCCGGATTGCACTGTAACAATTCTGCATTCTTGGCAAGGCTACCCGTCATGGATCGAATGACGCCCCAATGGGTGATTACGGCCGTGTGCGGCCAATCCACACTGTGTGCCATTGATCGGCGGAACGCGGCGCACCGTTCGTGAAACGCGGGGATGGATTCTCCTTCAGGGGTCCACCAGATCTCGTCTAAGTTAGATAGATCAAGGCCGGGCCAGGCATCCGCAAGTGTACTTGCTGAGGCTCCAATATCGCATATATACGCGGTGCGTTCGCGGACGTTTGCTTCGACAGTTACTCCGAGGTTCAAACGACTGCCAACGGCCCAAGCAGTCTGCAGCGCTCTGGTATACGGGCTTGAGATTAGCCGCTCTATTTCTAAAGCTTCGAGTTTTTCCGCCAAACTACAGGCTTGGCGGAAACCTTCCTCTGTTAACGGAGGGTCCTCAATACCAGGGTCCTTTCTGGTTTGACCGAACACCACATTGAAAATCGTTTGCCCATGGCGCGCGAGAAACATATATCAAACTTCCCCTGTACTAACGGTTTGCCGCCTAGGGCGACGCCGGGCAAGTAAAGCCTAACACCTTCAGATCAGAGTGATCGTCCGGTCACACCGGCCAAGGCCTCTATCCTAACGTTTTAGCCTTGTAGCGGCATAATTCCTGCACGCTACAACGCGGGCACTCGGGTTTGCGAGCCTTACAGACATATCGGCCATGCAAAATGAGCCAATGGTGCGCATGCAACATCCAGTGTTTTGGAATACGCTTGACCAGCTTGTCTTCCACTTGGTTAACGGTTTTGCCCGGCGCCATGCCAGTGCGGTTGCCAAGTCGGAAAATATGGGTGTCGACAGCCATTGTCGGGTGCCCAAAAGCAATGTTGAGCACCACATTAGCGGTTTTGCGGCCAACGCCGGGTAGCATAACAAGCTCGTCACGAGTCCGCGGGATTGTGCCTCCAAACTCTGCAATCAAAATCTCACAAAGGGCTGTCACATTCTTGGCCTTGTTCCGGTACAGTCCGATACTTTTGATATGGTCGCGTATGGCGCGCTCGCCAAGCGCAAGCATCTTTTCTGGTGTATCAGCAATCTTAAAAAGCCGCTCAGTTGCTTTATTAACACCGGTGTCGGTGGCTTGAGCGGACAAAACCACGGCAACGGTCAACGTGAATTCGTTGGTATAATGTAACTCTCCTTTGGGCGCCGGGTTCACGTCTGAGAGGCGGCGAAAGAACTCGTCGACATCCTTGATGGGCATGGTGGCACGCATGGGTATATTTGTAACGGTGACGCGTGCACAGTGGAAGGGGTGGAAATGTAATCTAAACCCACCTACTAAGTTCAAGGACCTGTGTTTATTTGTCTTGGTTTTTACGCCTAGCTGCCAACCACGGTTCTGGGAAGACATTTTTGTGAGGCGCTTCGTGTTTTGTGGGTGACGACGGCCATTGCTACAGTCAGTTTCGTGTTTGGTCTGGGCCTCGTGCTGGTTGGACCTTGGCCACCGCGCGGCTTTATCGGCCTAGACGTGTTTCTGAGTTATATGGCATTGAAGATCAGCTATCGCCGGGCGCAAACTTACGAAATAGTTCAGCTGCCGCTAGATTTGGTTTTGGTCAAGCGGTAGGTCATGCGAGGCCACAGAACGGTGGCGGCTTGAACCCTGTTGGCTGAATTTTAATATAGACAATTCCTCCCGACACAAGGGCCAGACTATTTTGTCGAGCCATGGCGACAGAATTGTAATTGGAAGCTTTCTCTCCGTTTGCGAGCGCCTCCCGGCGGCAGGTGCTCTGCAAGACGCTCTTCACAGGGTTCGTGCATTCCCACTTTTCCGAAAGGCGTATTGACGGAATGCTGTATGGCCGGCAAATTCGTCTAGCTCCTGCCGTTTCGTTTTATGGTGCAGTTGGGATAATATCATGCAGATTAAATCCGTCGTTGATGATCTCGATAATGATTATTTAATT
>JAYZQT010000072.1:0-11200 GCA_036136335.1 Pseudomonadota bacterium | reverse complement strand
TGTGTTTGCCGAAATTAATAGCGATGAAAAATGGGGCCGATGTCGGCAATTGTTGGGTAAGTTATTGGCCGACAGCGAGCTACAGAAACATGCAAAAGACTGGCCGGTCGGCGGATTTGATGGGAAAAAGGTCGATAATCTCCTTTTCTACGAGGATCCCGACCATGGGTTTGTCATCAACGGTTTGATCAAGAACCCCGGCGGACGCGCGATGATCCATGACCATGGAAAGGCGTGGACAATCTATGGTGTCCTTGCCGGTGAAGAGCGCGTTGTCCGTTATCGCGAAATAAAGAAAGACGACGGTGAGGTCGGTTTCGAGGAGGAACATGCCGTAATGTGTCGCCCAGGGGACGTGGATGTCGTTCCACCCTGGGAAATTCATTCGGAATATGCCGGCGACGAGAAATCGATAGCGGTTATCGTTCGTAGTCAGCGGTCCGGCACGTTTGAACAGTACAGATATCTGGACGATGGTGGAAAGGTCCGGTTTCCGGGGCCAAACCAGGTGCCCTACGACCTGAGGTAATATAATTTACCTTAGTACCGGAAGAATTTTTGCAAGCGGGACTTCGCAACGTTGTGTCGCAGTTTTAGTCCTTTTTTAGTGACGATCTTTCCGATGGTGGCAAAAAAGGCGCCGAGCAAAGGTATTGAGAGAAGCTTTTTCCAAACAGGCCTGTCTGCAAAGTCAGATAGTTTGCCCCAGTCACGAAAACGGTAATCTCTGGCTGCACCGCCTTCGCCGTCATTGTCTGTCGGCTCGCTGACGAAGCAGTCCTCCCGGTCTATCTCGAAAATTACAAACGACTCGCTGAATGAAATGCTAGAGACGTGTTGTTCGTATTCCTTGGATGCCGCGAAATCGCCAAATCGGTAATTGATGCCGTCGATCTTGTTCTTTGCGTAGCTGATGAACGAGTTGGCTGACGGACCGCCAAAGTGGCTCATATAGCTCGTATGGACGTCTTCTGTGACCAGTAATCCCCCCGATTTGATATGGGGTACACAACATTCCGCAGTAATGATTTGCTGTTCGAACGTGTGACCCCCATCGTCTAGAACGATATCGACGTCACCGGTTTTTGAAAAAAAACCCTCCCAAAATTTTGGGTCTGACTGGCTTCCAATGTGAATTTCAAAGCCGTCTTTTTCCCATTTTTTCGCATCCGGATTCAGCTCTATACCGATGATGCGGGCACCCTCACCGAAAAAATCGCGCCACATGAAAAGTGAACCGCCGTTTAGTACACCTATTTCCACAAACGTAATTTCTTTGCCGACATAGGGTGAAAAATAGCGGTCATAAATCTGGAAATAGGAGGAGTGCTTGATGCTCGAATAGGGAGAATTTAGGTAGGACTGATAGCTTTTGGTGTCGGTTGCCTTCATGCGTTTTTCAATTCTCTACGCGCCATAAAATTGTTTGATTTCAACAAGGGGATCGCCACAAGCAACTTAATTCGGTCCGCGTATCTCGTCCGGCAGGAACGGAAACGCTGACAGTTCATTGGAACGATCGATTGCTCTGGCTTCTTTAACGAAACCCCGATCCAATTGATCTAATGACGAAACGCCAACGAGCCCCATTGCGTTTCGAATTTCGGCTTCCATGATTTCCAGGGCGCGGACCAGCGCAGGTTGGCCGCCTGCCGCCAGTGCCCACGCTTGGAAACGGCCCAGCGCGACAGTGCTAGCACCGATTGATAGCGCTTTTAGGACGTCGGTTCCCCTTACAATCCCCCCGTCCACAACGATTTCGGCTT
Organism: Pseudomonadota bacterium; assembly: GCA_036136335.1. Lineage (GTDB taxonomy): Bacteria > Pseudomonadota > Alphaproteobacteria > MPNO01 > UBA830 > JAYZQT01. Next base: position 9,434 of record JAYZQT010000072.1, on the reverse strand, counting down.
TGCCTTCAGCGACGTCGACAACCTCCTTCAGGATTTCGATCGTGCCGTCGCCATGATCCAGTTGTCTGCCGCCATGGTTCGAAACGTAAATCACGTCGACGCCGTGCTGTAGGGCGATTTCCGCATCCTCTGCTGTCTGGACACCTTTCAGAATGAAGGGAAGACCACCGCGTTCGCGCATTCGCTCCATCCAATCCCATGTCAGACCGGCCTGATGGATGCGGGCTTCTTCCCCATAGCGTTTTATACTCGGTGGGCGCCAACCGGCTATCAATTGCCTTTCGCGTCGTCCGTAATAAGCAGAGTCTACAGTGAGACACAGCGCGGCATACCCTGCTTCCCGGGCGCGGTCGATTATATCGTCAACCCAGATCTCGTCTCCGCGGATGTAAATCTGGAAGATTTTGGTGTGATCTGTACTGGCTGCAATTTCTTCCAGTGTCGGTTCCGTGACCGTGCTGACAAAATTTATGGTGCCGAATTCCTGCGCTGCCTTTGCGACGGCAATTCCACCCTCCGGCGTTATCGTCTGCAACGAGCCGATCGGGGCCAGAAGGCAGGGGATGCGGAGTTCATGTCCTAGGAACGTCGTGCTTGTATTGATCTCCCTTACATCACGGAGAATTCTGGGACGGAGTGCCAGGGCGTCCAGACACCCCCGGTTTCGTCGAAGCGTCGTTTCCGTCTCAGCCGCGCCAGTAACATAGTTCCAAATTGATCGAGGCACGTTATTGCGCGCCGCGACGATGATTTCATGCATCGTTGCGTAGTCTTGGGTCACGTCTCGGATATTTCCTGCAATTTCTATTTATACCCATAGAAGGCGATTTTGATCATCCCACAGCGCGGTTGCAACGCATTGCTTAGTGTGACGTTCGAATGCTAGCATTCTAAGTAATAATTTAACGAACATATCGGGAATAATAATTTAACGAACATAATCGGGAGGACGACAAGATGCCTGGGACTTTTCGTTTGACACTCACATCTGCTGTGATTGCAGCAGCATTTATGACTACCGGTTCTATTCAAGCAAAAACTTATGAAATCACCATGGCGGCAGCGCCGCCGCCGATGGTGACTTTCGTGGCTGCTTTCAAAAATATCGTTTCTAAGAAAATTAATGCTCGTCTCAAGGCAGCTGGGAAAGGTGACCAAATAAAATGGACACACGCTTATACCCAGTCACTTGCAAAATTTCATGAGCTTTTTGAGGCAGTGGAAGAGGGCATTGCAGGCGGGGGATTGATTCTTAAGAACTTCGAACCTTCTAACTTGGCAATGGAAGCCTATGCTGTTTACACGCCTTTCGTTAAGACGACGCGCGTGCAATTGACCGACATTGATAATAATTTAAGGAAGACTATCCCTGAATTAAATGCGGCCTATACCAAGCATAATCAAATACATATCCAGAGCGGCATTAATGACTCCATGCAACTGATGACTAAATTTCCTGTTGTAAAAATGGAAGATTTAAAAGGCCGAAAATTAGGGGCAAGTGGCTCATTTGGTCAGTGGCTTCGGGGCACCGGTTCGACAACCGTGAGTTCTGCAATGAGCAGTTCCTACACAAATATAAAAAATGGTGTCTACGAAGGATATCCGATTGGCTATATTCTTGGGTTTATCTACAAAACATATTCGGTAGCCCCCTATGTGACGGAGGTTGATTTCGGAGCAACAACGAGTTCCGCGATCACGTTTAATCTCTCAACTTGGAAGGGTCTCCCCTCATATATGCAGAACATTATCCGAGAGGAGTCAGCTAAGTGGCCCGGTTACCAAAATATGATCGACAATAAAAAACGGGCAAAATTTAAAGCCATTATGAAAAAGAAGGGTGCGAAATACAGTGCCTTGTCCGCGGCGGAACGGGCAAAATGGGCAGCCGCTATGCCCAATATTGCAAAAGAGTGGGCTGGCAGATTGGAGAAAAAGGGGCTCCCCGGAAATAAATTGCTAAAGACTTATATGGATGAGCTAAGGTCGAGAAATATCGTTATTTCGCGGCAATGGGATAAGTAAAACCATCCTTTAAGCTTCTGATTTATAATCTCTTGTAGCCGGCAGTCTGGGCCTTCATGACCGTCGTAGTTCGCGCATTTGATAAGCTTGTGGCCGCATTTAACGCGGCTGGTAGTGGCTGGATTTTCATAATGATGCTCCTGCTAACGACTGATGTTGTCTGCAGGGCGGCATTTAATGCCCCGATTAAGGGCATCCCGCTACTAATTGAAATGTCGATGCTGGTCATTGTTTTTATGCAATTGCCGTCTGCGATACGTGCAGACCGTTTAACAAGATCCGATGTACTTCTCGCGCGCTTGCTCAGAAAAAATCCATCAGTCGGGTTGCCCCTCAAGGCAGTATACGATTGTCTTGGCGTGTTCTTAATGATCATCGTGTTTTGGTACACGCTTCCCGTATTTTTCAAGGTTTGGGAGAGAAACACTTATGATGGCCTGGAGGGGGATTTTGCCCTTCCTACGTGGCCATTCAAACTCCTTGTTCTTGTCGGCGCCATTTTCTGCGCAATACAATTTTGGCGGGCGTTCCTGGATGGTGTGCGTCTGATCGCAAGATTGAAATCAGAAAATGAGTTTAAATTTCAGCGAATTTTTTTCATTTCGATTACCTTCGGCGCCGCCTGTATTGCAATTTGGTTATTGGCTACTTATTCCGAAATCAGTTCTGCCGGCATCGGCGTCATATCAATATTCTTTGTTTTGTTTTTTGTTTACGTGGGAGTTCACGTAGGTGTAGCGCTGGCTCTGATCTCGTTTGTTTGTGTGTGGGCGATTAGGGATATAGATATTGGTGGGCGTTTGCTCGCGCTTTCTGCCGGTGAAAGCATGCAGCAATACGAATTTGGCGTTATTCCGTTATTTGTGCTTATGGGACTTCTCGTCAGTATTTCCGGTATAGGTAGAGATACCTACGACGTTGCCAATAATCTTTTTCGAAAACTAAGAGGTGGGCTTGGTACGGCCACGGTTGGTGCAAACGCGGTATTTGCGGCAGTAACTGGTACTAGTATTGCTTCCGCTTCAGTATTCACCCGTGTGGCCGTTCCGGAAATGTTGAGGCTCGGTTATAAGCCTCGCTTTTCAGTCGGAGTAGTTGCCGGAAGTTCCGTGCTAGGAATGCTCATTCCACCAAGTCTTCTATTGATCATATTCGGAATTATCGCTGAGCAGTCGATCGGCGATCTTTTCATGGCGGGCATAGTCCCCGGTATCGTTTTGGCGGGAGCCTACTGTATCCTGATTTGGATAATGGCTCGCAGGTTTCCCGATAAAGTAGGCTCACCCGAGGCTCTTAAAACCGACCGCCCAAGACTAATGCCGCCTCTCGAGGCAGCTCAAAAGAGTTTACCTATCGTTCTACTTATAATCTTGGTTCTAGGGGGTATTTACGGAGGTCTATTTACCGCTACGGAGGCCGGTGGGGTTGGCGCCTTTGGTGCTCTGATACTTACTTTTTTGAAAGGAAAACTTTCAAGAGCTGCTCTTTGGGAGGCCCTTAGAGATACTGGTCATGTTACCGCTTCTATCTGTTTCCTTCTTCTTTCTGCTCATATTTATTCTCGAATGATTGCACTTACGGGTATTCCCGGCTTGATGGAAGATTGGGTTATGGCCTCGGGTCTTGGGGTGGCGGGTCTGATAACTATTTATGTCATCGCCATCATATTGATGGGTACGATCCTGGATGCTGGTTCAATAATGTTAATTACTGTACCGCTTGCGATCCCTGCCCTCGCACCTTTCGAAATAGATTTAATCTGGTTCGGGATTGTTACGATAATTGCCGTAGAAATTGGTTTGCTTACACCACCTCTCGGTTTGGCTTGTTTTGTTATCCATAACAATCTCCAAGATGATCGCATCGGTATTGAGGATGTTTTTTGGGGGGCTGTGCCCTTCGCTATTACAATGCTGATTGTCTTACTGCTCGTAATCGCGTTGCCCGAACTTGCAACGGCATTGCTATGAAATCAACGTGTCTGAGCGGTTCTCCATTGAGGGCGCCCTCTCCGGGGGTGTGCCGTTTATCGCGACGATGTTTGTCCTCTTAATGCTGAAATGTCCCGCCGGAACTGGCTACGGCTTTGCCGGCGAAAGAAGAAACCGAAGGGAAAAAGATATGAAAAGCGATGCAAGAAAAAAACTAGCCGCGGCCGCCACCATGGCTCTTGGCTTCTTTCCGCTGAATGTCAGCGCCGACGCTGTTACGAATTTTTATAAGGGAAAACAACTGAGCATTCAGGTTGGTTTTGGGGCCGGCGGCGGCTTTGACACAACTGCCCGCATATTCGCGCAGCACTTCGGTAAGCATATTCCCGGAAATCCTTCTGTTATCGTGCAGAATGTTCCCGGTGGCGGCAGCATGAAGCTTGCGAATAAGCTTTATAATGCTTCGCCTAAAGATGGGCTTCATCTTGGCATGATGTCTTCGTCGATTTACCTCGTGCCACTTTATGGGAAACGAAAGGCGAAGTTCGATACGGCGCGATTTGAATTTATTGGAAATATCCATACAGATATTATGTCGTGCGGTGTGTGGAAGGGCGCAGGTCAGGGAATCAAAAGCCTGCATGACCTGATAAAGGCGAAGCGGCCGGTCATTTTTGGGTCTTCGTCACCCGCCTCTCCAATGAGCCAGTATCCTACGTTCCTGAAAAATGTTTTTGGGGCCAAGGTTAAGGTTATCCATGGTTATAGGGGTACCAAAGCGACAACACTGGCCATGAAACGGGGCGAAATCCACGGGTCGTGCGGCCTGTTTGAATCGTCTGTCCGTGGACCGTTCCGTTCTGACGTGAAAAGCGGAAACCTAAATCTCTTCATGCAGATCGGCCTCGACAAGAAAGTTGAGTTCTTCGGGGAACATGCCACCCAAGTATACAAAGAGTTGAAAAGTGATGAACACCGAGCGATGGCACGTTTGCTGTTTGAACCGTTTTCGGTGACGCGGCCTCTGGCGGCACCGCCTGGGACGCCAAAAGATCGGGTCGCCGCGTTGCGGATAGCCTTCGATGAGACGATGAAAGATCCCGCACTGATCGAGAGCGCAAAGAAACGGATCGGAGTGCAGTTCCAGCCGATGACGGGAGCCAAAGTCGAGGCGCTTTTTGCCGGGTATTTCAAGACATCGCGCGATCTGGTCGACAAGACCTGGAAAATCGCGAATACCCCGAAAAATCCGCGGAAAAAGAAAAAGTAGCGCTGTTGCCTTCCCGGGCGGTGACCCGAAGTTATCTCCGCCCGCTAACAATAAACATCTGAGCGGGGGAGATTCCGTGAAACTATTGACGATCGATCAGGGTAGCGGTGAGCCCGGTATTATTTTGGGTGACGGTCAGGTTCTTAACCTGGCCCAGGCACCTGTGACTGTCCTTACGGACGGGTGGAGACCAAATAGTGTTAGGGAGATTTTGGAGCACGGAGATGAGGGGCTCGATCGCATTCGATGCACCGCCGATGCAGCCGAAAGTTCGATAGACGAATGTGATGGCGCGGTCACTTCGTTCGATCAAACGTCACTGGCCCCGCCAATTCCCGATCCCTGGCTGATTTTTTCGGTTGGGATGAACTATGGACGGCACTTGGCGGAGATGAGCAATACGCCCCCTCCACCGCATCCGGCAGGATTTATAAAAACACGGGATTCGCTTCTTGGGTCAGGTAAAGCAATATCTGTTCCGACCCAGTGTCCCGACATGATCGATTATGAAGGGGAATTCTGCTTCGTGTTTGGCCGTGAGTGCCATCGGGTGAGTGAGGCAGAAGCAATGGACTACGTTGCGGGGTACACGATTGCTAATGATGTCTCTGCGAGAGACTGGATACCCGATATCAAGAAAGGGGAGCCGCCCTTTGGTCCTATTCACGGGTGGGAACGAAACATCATGGGGAAAAACTTGCCGGGCTTCACGCCTTGCGGCCCCGTGATCGTAACGAAAGATGAAATAACCGACCCGCATGATTTGCATCTTCAGACCAGACTGAATGGAGAGGTGATGCAGGACACCAAAACGGACGATCTGATCTTCAAGTTGCCGGAGATCATTTCCTACTACTCGCAATGGTACCGCTTCCATCCTGGGGACATCGTGACCACGGGCTCGCCATCCGGCGTGGGTATCGGTCGCGATCCACACGTGTTTATGCATTCGGGCGACAGCATCGAAGTCGAACTCGAAGGCGTTGGAACGCTATCAAACACACTAAGCTGATTGGAGACGGGAAAATGGCGAAGAAAGCGGCCGCGAAGAAAAAGCGGTATGGCATGAAGGTCGAATCGCCGGTCTACGTGACGATGCGGGATGGCGTACGTATCGCACTTAGGATTTATCGACCCGATGGACCCGGAGAGTTCCCGGCGCTCTTCGCCGCTTCCCCCTACCAGTACGAAACCGACGATCTGCCGCATTCCACCCTTTTCCTTTGGCGGGAGGTCGGGCCAGTGGAATGGTACGTGCGGGACCAGGGGTATGTGTATGTCCACATGGATGTGCGTGGGTCCGGTCAGTCCGGCGGTGATTACAACCTGCTGGATAAGGAAGAACAGCAGGATTACTACGAATGCATTGAATGGGTCGCGCGGCAGGAATGGTGTACCGGTAAGGTCGGTGGACTGGGCCAATCCTATTATGCTTGGTCGCAATGGTTCATGGGCATCGTTAATCCGCCCAGCCTGCAATGCATCGCTCCGTATGATGGCTCCGTCGATATGTATCGCGGGACGGCCTATCACGGCGGCATTTATTGCGACTTCATGCCCTGGTGGTATCAGATGGTGCGGGTCAACAATCTGCACCGCGCGGCGAATGGGCCGGGCGGGCAATACATGCCCTTCGACCTCGCTGGAGAAATGGCGAAGCACCAAACATACGACGACTGGTGGCGCGAACGGTGCGCCTGGGAACGGCTTGAAGAGATCAAGGTACCGGTTTTGTCTATTGGCCACTGGGGGAAGATGGGACTTCACCTGCGTGGCAATATTCTTGGATACGAAAAGGTGAAATCCGAGAAAAACCTTGTTGTCACCGGCGCCAAGGATGTTTTCGAGGCGCATGACCAGTTTGATCACATCTGGTACCACGAACAGGAATTGCTTCCGTTCTACGACTATCACTTGAAGGGAAAGAAAAATAACGGTTGGAAAAAGCGACCGAAAGTTCGATTACATGTGGGCGGTCGGAACGAATGGAGGGAAGATCCTGTCTGGCCGCCGAAAAATGCCAAATACACTTCCTTCTATTTGAACGGTAAAAAATCCAACAGCCTGTCCTCTTTGAATGATGGTTCTCTAAGCACGACGAAACCGAGGGCAAACGGGGGTTCCACAACGTGGGAATACCCCCAGGGCGGATGGAAATTGGGGACGGTCGGGTTTGGCCCTCAGGGCCCCGATCCCGTCCGGAACTGTGTGACGTTTACAACCGAGCCGTTGAAGAAAGACATGGAGATAGCCGGGCCGATCATCCTGGAACTACAGGCATCGTCGACCAACACCGATACGGATTTCATCGTCAAATTGTCCGACCAGCACCCGCAATCGAAAAAGGAACGGGAGGCAGGTCTCCAACCGGCATCCGCGGTTGTTTCCAAAGGGTGGCTGCGCGCTTCCCACCGGGAAAAGGATAATAAGAACAGCACCAAATTACGGCCTATTTACACCCATTCGAACCCCCAGCCCATCGAACCCGGGGAGATTTATACCTACGAGATTGAGGTGATGCCGTGCGCCCACCGCTTTAAGAAAGGCCACCGTGTTCGGCTCGAAATCCTGAATGGAGATTCACCGCTGACGGATTCGCTGTTTACCCATCAGTATCTTTACTACAAGGTCGGGTCTGACACGTTCTGGCACAATGCGAAAAACGCGTCTTGCCTCAAGCTGCCCGTTGTGCCGGCGAAATAGCGTCAGATCAGAAGCAGCAATCCGGCGATAATCGCCATATTGTTGGTGATAAGCAGGAAATGATAAGTGCGAATCATCGGGTCCTCCATTTCCCAGAACCGGTGATGAAGCGTACTTGCCAGGATTGTGAATGCGATAAGCAATATCGCGCCGTATTTGGCATGCCAATCAAATAAGAGCAGAAAAGCACCAATAAACTGGATTGCGAATCCGAACAGCAAACATGGAGCGGCGGGCAGATTTTGGACCGCGATGCGTTGAATGTTCATGTCCCACAAACGGATGTTCTTGACGCCCATACAGATGAAATAGACAGCAATGACGATTTGCCCAATGACCTGCAGCGTCGTGTGATTTTCATACATTTTTGAGCGCCTCGACTATCCGTCGTTTCTATCGTGGAACGTTCGCCACTGCTATAGTCCCGACATGCGTCTAGGCTTTTTCACCCAGCCGGTACACCCGCCATTAAAAGACTATCGCCGGGTTTTGAAAGAGGATCGCGAAGCAATCCTGTTGGCGGACAAACTTGGTTATATTGAAGCCTTTTTAGGCGAACACATCACAGACCGCGCCGAGCCGATCACGTCAAACCTGATGTTTATCGCATCCCTCTGTCATGACGCGAAGAAAATTACATTTGGTAGTGCCGCGGTGACATTGCCGTCATACCACCCGGCAATGGTCGCAGGTCATGTGGCGATGATCGATCATATGACTGACGGCCGATTCATATTCGGGATAGGTCCGGGAGGGTTGCTATCGGACGCCGAGGTCTTCGAGAACATGGATATCGATCGCAGCGACAAAATGTTGCAATCAATCGAAATGATCCTGCAAATCTGGGCCAATGAGCCGCCATATAAGCTGAAAAACGACTACTGGCAGACGACCACGGAACGCACGCTGAATGAGGCAATAGGACAGGGAATAATCTCAACGCCTTTGCAAAAGCCCCATCCACCGATTGTCGTCACATCGATCACCCCTTATTCGCGGGGTATTACCGCCGCTGCCGCCCGCGGCTGGGACCCAATAACGTCAAATTATGTTCAGGCGCATTGGGTCGCGACGCACCTGCCTAAGTATTTGGAGGGCCTGGAGCAGGCGGGGCGGCCGGAAAACGGATCAGGCTGGCGTGTGGCAAAATCGATATTCGTTGCCGACGATCATGGCAAAGCCCTGAAATATGCCAAATCGCCCGAAGGCCCATACGGGTTTTATTTTCGCAATATCATGACCAAGCTGGTCGGGAATGGCCGACCTGAACTATTTCGGGTGCGGCCGGACCAACCGGATGAAGAAGTAACTTTGGAACAGTCGCTGGATACACAGGTGATTGCAGGCGATGTGGATTCTGTCGTCGATCAGATTTTAGCCTTTCGTGAGGAGATCGGAGATTTCGGTACTTTGTTGTACACCGGGCATGACTGGATGGACCCGCCCGCAGACAGGCGGTCCATGGAACTGATGGCGTCGGCCGTAATGCCGCGCGTTAACGA